>CAZGKV010000048.1:0-36168 GCA_964526305.1 uncultured Planctomycetales bacterium
AAGTCGTAACAAGGTAGCCGTAGGGGAATCTGCGGCTGGATCACCTCCTTTCTAAAGGATTTCTTTAAGAAAGCGAGATCCAACCAGACTCTATGACACCGTCTAGAGGGGATCCCGACTCCGTATCGGAAAGGCGCGATGACCAACCATCCGCCCGGAAGAGCCCTTTGCCGTTTTTTTATTCCCATCCGCGGAAGGACTCTAGCACCTCCCCGCTCCTTCCCCGCTTCCACTCCAACGTGCTTCGGTACATCATCGGATTCTGCAGATTCAGCGTCGCGTGCCAGTCGAATACGAACGTGGACTTGTCCTTCAGCATCACTTCCGTCGCCGTGTGAGCGACGGGCTTGAAGCGATCGACCGGCGAGGATCCCGCCACGCCCGCGAGTTTGCCCGCCTTGGCGGCCGCGTCGATGGCCCGAGCGGAGGCCGAGGCAATTCCGGTGCAGACGAGTCGTTCCACCTTGGACTCCGAGGAGTCCATCCCCACCAGAGCCATCCCGAAATTCCGAATCGATCCGGTGATCCCCCAAGAGTCCGGCATCGGGAATCGAAGCCGGCTTTGAATCCGCGATTGACACTCCGGATCGCGGATGACGACATCCACAATGGCCTTCGCCGTTTTCGCATCCAGCATGGTTCGCCTCCTTGGTTTCCGTAGAGTGCCCTCGGATCCGCCGTTCGTTTGGGCTATACTTCGTCCAGTGCCCATTGAGTTGACCTGCTCCTGCGGAGTCCGGCTGCGCGCCGGCGATTCCGCGGCCGGAAAGACGGTCCCGTGCCCGAAATGCGGAGCCACGATCGCGGTCCCCGCGCCATCCGCGGGAGGGAATACGAAGATCTGCCCGGCCTGCGCCGAGTCCATCCGCGCCGAGGCTCGAATCTGCCGATTCTGTAGCTACAGCTTTGACGGGCCGAAGTGCCCCGACTGTGCCTCCGACAATCCCCCCGGGTTCCAGATGTGCCAGTCCTGCGGAGCCCCGCTGCGGACGCAGGCTCGACGAACTCCCCCGCCCGAGATCAAGGACTACCTCGTCCCCGCCATCCTGAGCTTCCTCTTTTGCGGAGGACTCTTGGCCGTCCCGGCCATCATCTACTCCGCTCATGTCCGTTCGAAGAAAGCGGCGGGAGACTATGAGGGGGCGATGGCCGATTCGCGGAGCGCCAAGACTTGGCTGACGGTCGCAGTGTCGGTCGGCTGCGGCCTCGTGCTCCTCGTCGTCCTGCTCGGCCTCGCGGCGAACTGATGCCCTCCGCGCTCCTGGTCACCCTCCTCCTCGCGGTCGCGGTCGTTCTCGTAGTCGTCGTGATCCTCTGGGAGCATCGATCCCCGGGCGGCCTCTCCTCCACTTTAAGGCGGGCCGCGGGAACGCTCCGCGGATCCCTGACCTCCCCGCAGGAGGGCGAATTCCGCATCGACTTCGCATCCGGGGAACGGTCCGCCCGAATCGAGGTCGCAGTCGCGGACGAACCGCCCCATATGACTTCGATCACGATCGAACTTGCCGCTCCCTCTCCCGGCGCGCTTAAGATCGTTCCCACCTCCGCCCACCTGTCGCTCCAGAATCTCCCCGGCGCATCGAACCTCCGCACCGGCGATGCGGACTTCGACGACGCCTACGTCGTGCTGTCCAATCCCCTGTCCCTGGCCGCCCGGCTCTTCGACCTCGGGCGCAGCGAGCGCATCCGCAGATTGGTTCGATCGCTCTGCGGCTGCCGGGTGGATCTGTCCCGCAACTCGTTTACGTTCCGCGTCGAGTCCCTCCCCGCGAGCGACGAGAGACTCCTTCGGTGGGTTGGGACGGCCTGCCAGCTGCTCGAGGAAATCCTCCTCGCCGGGACGGACGACGGATCGGTCCTGTGGGTCGACGGCGCGACCGCGGAGGTGGGGCAGTGTCAGGTTTGCGGCACGCCGATGCGCTCCAACCTCGTCGCCTGCTCCCGCTGCCGGACGCCCCATCACGAGGAATGCTGGGAGTATGTGGGCCGCTGCTCGACGTACGCCTGCGGAGAGCGGAGGTTCGATCGGATTTAGTTTCGCCCTGGGAGTATCCTCCGCCGCCCCATCTCGAGGAATTCGAGCAGGAGGTCCCGATCTTCGACCGCCGCGGAGAGTCGAATTACCTCCCCCACCGTTTCCAGATGCGGGCGGTTTCCTTCGCCCAGCCACGAATGGCGAAGGAGGCCCCAGGGGTATTCCCGATCGAGATCGACCCGGCGAATTCGAATTCCTTCGAGAGACAGGATCAGTTCCGCTCCGACCCAAGCGAGTCTTCGCCGAAGGAGAACGAACATCCCGGCGACCATCGCGGTGAGGGCCACCGCGAAGGGAATGGCGGCGAACTCCAGTCGCCCCCACGTCCGCCACATCGCGACGCCGGCGAGACCTCCGGTCAACGCGGTGAGGCCGACCAGGACGTGCGCCCCCCATCGCGCACCCGGGAAGCGGAACCGCATCGTACCGGTCTCCGTCCATTCCCGCATCCGATCCCGTCGAATGACAGGAAGGACCATCGACTTCATCCGCTCGACCAATTCGTGACCGCGCTCCATCGAAGCGGGGATGGAGACCTCCCCGCCCCCTTCCCAGGAAAGAGTGATTCTCTCGCGGAATTCGCCCGTCGTCAGAAACCACGAAGGGCGAAGGACGACGTGCCGGAGACGGTCGGCTTCGATGCGGATCCAGGAGGCCCACGGCGCCGGCCGATATCGAATCTCTCCGGGGTGAAGCTCGACCCTTCCCGTGAATCGATGGAGCATCAGGAGAAGAAAGGTCACGAACCATCCGACCGGCAGAGACCAGGGAATGAGGCCCGAGAATCCCAGGCTTGCCCGTTCCAGGGCGAATAGCGCGGGCATCGCCAAAGAGCAGCAGAGAAGAACCACCCGGCCCCGGCGATCGCGACCGAAGGTCAGCATCCTTTCCTTCATTATACGGAAAAGGTCTTCCTTGTTCCGAACGTCCTCTTTGGTAAGATGCCGCGCGTGAGGCTATCCCTTTTCGGCTTGGCGATTCTCGCGACCGCTTCGTGCGGCACGGCGCAACCCGCTCCGGCGGCGCGCCCCATCGCCTCGGTCACCAGTCCGGACGTAGAGAAGATGGCGGCCCAGCTCATCGCGAAGGGGATCCAGGGGAATGGGGGAGCCGCGGCTCCCAAGATCACCCTTCTCGAGGAAAAGAGCCGGAAGTACGAGGTCCACGAAATCACCACCCACCCCCTGCACCATCGCTCCACCTTTCACCTCGTGCGCTACTTCATGGCCCCCGAGGAATGGATCCTGCAAAGGTTCACTCAAAACGGCGATGGGACTCGGACGTACGTCTTTCGTCGCCTCGTTCAAGGACCCTCGCTCGACGCGAATCCGCTCAAGCCCACCCGAACTCTCAAGGCCCCCGCTCCGGAAAAGAAGTAAGCCCCGCTTGGAAAGTTCGGCGCGGTGCGATACTCTGGTGTGCCTCGGGCCCGTAGTTCAACGGGAGAACGCCTGGTTTGCAACCAGGAGGTTGTGGGTTCGATTCCCATCGGGTCCATCCGCCTTCGCCGGCCGAAGCGAAGCTGAGGCCGATCGAAGGCGGATGCCACGCCGTAGCACCGAAGGTGCGAAGGCGGGCCAACCGCTGCTGGCTTCGGCGTGATTGCCAGTTCCCGGTTCGCTGAGAGTGCCGGCACAGCAACTTCGACTCGGCCGGCAGGAGGAAACGAATGGAATCGATCACGACGGAAGTGCGAGGACACGTGCTTCACATCGGCCTGAATCGGCCGGCCAAACGCAACGCGTTCGATGTCGAGATGCTGGAGCGGTTCGCGGAAGCCGTGACCCGACTCGAGAACGAATCCGAGCTGCGCTGCGGCGTGGTCTTCGCTCATGGAGACCACTTTACCGGCGGACTCGACCTGGTCAACGTCGCCCCACGCTTCGTCTCGGGGGAACCGATCGTCCCCCCGGGACTAGTGGACCCCTGGGCGGTCTTCGGAACTTCGCGCACGAAACCCATCGTGGTCGCGGTTCAGGGGCGTTGTCTGACCTTGGGCATTGAGCTGATTCTCGCGTCGGACATTTCCATTGCCGCGAGCGATACCCGCTTCGCCCAGATGGAGGTCAAACGCGGGATCCTCCCTTTCGGCGGCGCGACTTTTCGTTTTCCGGCCGCCGTCGGATGGGGAAACGCGATGCGTTGGATCCTGACCGGCGACGAGTTCGGGGCCGAAGAGGCGCTCCGCATCGGGCTGGTTCAGGAGGTCGTGCCCCCGGGAAAACAGCACGAGCGTGCTTCGGCGATCGCGGAGACCATGGCCAAGCAGGCTCCCCTGGCGGTCTATGCGACGCTGGCCTCCGCGCGACGATCCGTTCTGGAGGGACAAACGGCCGCGATGAAGGAACTCATTCCGGCCCTCACTATGCTCCTCCAGACGGAGGACACCCAAGAAGGAATGGCGTCGTTCCTCGAGCGACGCGAAGCCGTATTCAAAGGACAATGACCGGCGGTACTCAGCACGGGCTATACTCGGCGCGGTAGAGATGTAGCGTTTTGCGGCTCCGAAATCCACCGCAAACGCGCGATGGCGCAGAGAGATCATCGGTTGTTCACGAGTCTGCGAATCCCCTGTCGCAGCACCGGTACGTTGAAGTTGAGGATCGAACCCAGAAGATTCCCCGTCATCCTCACGTCGGTCAGCAAAGGTACATCGATGGCACGTTCCGAAGAGTGGACGTCCCCAGCCTCCCCGAACGCGTCGGATACGTCGCGCAGCGGAAGTACAAAGGGTTTTTCGATGGCAGCGAGCGAGGACTGTGGCACGCCCTGACGCTTCCCATCCTCCTCCTGCTCCCTCTGGCGGCGCTTGTCGCTGGCGTCCTACTTCGTCTCGCCTCCCGAACGGGTGCGCTGCGGAGAACCCTGAGGTGGACCGCATCCGGCTATCTCCTGCTTGGAGTGTTCCTCGGCTACTATTTCCGGCAGGCGACTCTGTACCTATAGAACTCCTCTCCGAACCCATTGCTTGACCCCCCCGGACGGCCCGCGTATATTCGTTCCGCTCCGGGCGCGTAGCTCAGTTGGTTAGAGCATCCGCTTGATAAGCGGAAGGTCGACAGTTCGAGTCTGTCCGCGCCCATCGGAATGGCGCCGACGGGAGCCGCGTTAGAACTACAAGGAGGCCCGCATGGCCGAAGAAAAGAGCCCCGGCAGTTCGCTCGTACGGCGTCTTCTGAAGGCGCGTACGATCCTGATCTCCGAGGTCGTCACGGACAAGCTCGCGCGAAACGTCCAAGCCCAGGCCTTCGTGATGAACGAGGAAGATCCGAACAAGCCGGTCACGGTCTACGTTAACTCGCCCGGGGGCAGCGCCGACAGCGGCTTCGCGATCTACGACGCGCTCCGCTTCATCAAGCCGCAGGTCCGGACCATCGTCAACGGGCTTTGCGCCAGCGCCGCCGTGATCATCTATTTGGCCGCTCCCAAGGAGCGGCGCTTCGCGACTCCGAATTCCCGCTTTCTCCTTCACCAGCCGTCGACGCGAGTCCTCGGCTCCGCCTCCGACATCGCCATCAGCGCCGAGGAGATCGTCAAGCTTCGCGAGCGCTATAACGCCATCGTCGCCGTCGAAACGGGAAAAACCGCGGCGCAGGTGACCAAGGACGCGGATCGCGACTTCTGGCTTTCTCCCGAAGAAGCCCGGGACTACGGCTTGGTGGGCCGCGTCACCAAGTCGATGGGAGAATTGGCCTGATCTCCGGATCTTCCGTGACTCCGGTGTTGGAGGTCCGGGAGGTCGCGAAATCCTTCGGCGCCAAGCGCGCCGTCGACGGCGTCTCCTTGACCGTGGAGAAGGGCGAGGTCTTCGGCCTTCTCGGACCCAACGGCGCGGGCAAGACTTCCCTCATCCGGATGATCATGGACATCACCCGCCCCGACTCGGGGGAAGTGCGGGTATTCGGATCTCCGGTCACCGGCGAGAGGAAGCACCGGATCGGCTACCTTCCCGAAGAGCGCGGCCTCTACCCCAAACAGCGCGTCGTCGATGTCCTCGCCTATCTCGGCCGTCTCAAGGGACTCTCGGCGCATGTCGCCGCGGTGCGCGCCGATCGCTGGCTCGACCGAGTCGGGCTCCTCGAGACGCGGAAGAAGCGAATCCGAGAACTCTCCAAGGGAATGCAGCAAAAGGTCCAGATCGCCGCCGTCTTGCTCCATGAGCCCGAGCTCGTCATCATGGACGAACCGTTCAGCGGGCTCGATCCGGTGAACCGCGCGCTCGTGATCGAGATCATGAAGGAGATCACGTCCAAGGGGGCGACGCTCGTCCTCTCCACCCACCTCATGGATCAGGTCGAAGCGCTCTGCGCTCGAGTCTTTCTCATCCACCGCGGACGAAACGTTCTGGAAGGATCCGTGCGCGAGATCAAGGAACGGTTCGCCGACAACGCGGTGATCCTCGACACCGACCGCGATCTCTCCGTTCATCCCGACGTCGAACGCGTCGAGACACGGAACGGCGTCGCGAAAGTCTGGCTCAAACCCGGACAAGGCCCCGAGCCGTTCCTCGCGTCGCTTCTCTCCTCGGGCGCTCGGGTCCGGAGGTTCGAGCGCGCGCTCCCGTCGCTGGACGAGATCTTCGTCAAGGTCGTGGCGGCATGAGCAAGGCCTGGATCGTCGCGAAGCATGAATTCCTCGTCACGATCCGCCGCGTGTGGTTCGTGATTTCCACGTTCGTTTTCCCGCTCCTCTTCCTGGCGATCGGCGGAGTGCTCATGCTGGTGATGCGCCATACGATCGAGCAGCAGGAAGCGCGCGTCTCCGGATTGCCCCTGGGAGTCGTGAGCGAGTGGAAGGACTTGGACGAGGCCAAGGACCCGGATTCGTTCCGCATCCTTCGATTCAAGTCGGAAAACGAGGCGACGGCCGCGCTACGCGAGGGTCGAATCGCGACCTACGTCGTCGTCCCCGAGAACTACGTGGCGACGGGGCGGGTCACGGTGAAAACGGCGAACAAGCCTACGCTCTTGACCTCGGGCAAGGGGCTCACGCCTCCGGCGCTCGGCGCCTGGCTCGTCGAGGTGGCGCTCGCGAGGGTGGACGAACACCGCCGCGCCCGAGCGAGGGACCCCTTCCAGGCGCAAACCGTGTATCTCGATCGCACGGGAGCCCCGTCCGGCGAGGATGCGCAGGGGGCTTTGAAGCGCTCCATCACCGGCTATTCGTTCTTCTTTCTCCTCTTCCTCTCGATCTTCACCGCCTCGGGATACCTCCTGAACGGAATGGCGGACGAGAAAGAGAATCGCGTGATGGAAATCGTTCTCTCGTCCATCACTCCGGGGGAACTGATGCTGGGGAAGCTCGTCGGGCTGGGCGCGGCGGGACTGCTCCAACTCGCCATCTGGATTTCGATGGGCGTCGTCGGCGTTCTGGCGATGGCGGTCCAAATCCTGCTCGATCCGCTCGCCTTCGTCTACTGCCTCGTCTTTTTCCTTCTGGGCTATCTCCTCTTCGGGAGCTTGATGCTCGGATTCGGCGCGCTCGGAACCAATTTCCGCGAGAGCCAGCAGATGGCCTCCTTCTGGACCTTCATCGGCATCTCCCCGATGTTCGTCCACATGGCCATCGTGGAAGACCCCCACGGTCTGGTCGCGCGCATTTTCTCGTACATCCCCTTCACGGCCGCCGTCACGATGACCTTCCGGTACGTCACGGATCCCAAGGGGATGCCGTGGTATGAGGTCCCGGCGGTGATGATCGTGCTCCTCGCCTCGACGGCGCTCGCCCTGCGTCTCTCCGCGAAGCTCTATCGCGTCGGGCTTCTCCTCTACGGAAAACGGCCCGGGCTCCGCGAAATCTGGCGCTGGCTCCGGGCCCCTGCCGGATAGCTCGTGGTCGAGCACTTTCTCGTTCGCCCCCGCTTGAGGGACGCCTCTCACTTCCTGGAATTCCTCCGGGAGCGGGTCGCCGGATTGATTCCCGCCGAAGCCCGCGATCTCCTCGACGCGGGTTCGGGATCCGGGGCGCTCCTCGAGCGACTGGGGAATCGGACCCGCGCCGTCGCCCTCGACAAGGACGTGCGCGCCCGTCATGGTCTCCCCGTCCTGGGAGATCTCGCGCGGCTACCTTTTCGCGCCGCCGTGTTCGACGCCGTGGCGTGCGTCAACTTGGTACCCTGGCTGGCGAAGGACGCGTTCGTCCGAGGCCTGGAGGAAATGGTCCGCGTCCTCCGCCCGGGAGGGACGTTGATTCTGGATTCGCTCAACCTCGACCATCCGCTCTTGGGGCTCCGTACTTGGATGCGGAACGGGAAGGACCTGGTGGGGGGACTCCGCGAATCCCGGCTCCGAAGGCAGGCTGCGATTCTCGGACTCGAGGCGGTTCGCTTCGAGTGGATCCTCCCCCACTCGTTCGGCCGTCCCGGAATCGGAACGTGCCTGGCGGAAGCCTACGCTCTCGCGGCCCGGCGGATCCCGCGTCTCGCCCCGCGTTTCGTGTGTTCCTTCCGCCGAAACCGATGATCCCGAGCTTGACTCGTCTCCGCCGCGTGCTAGGATACCGCCTCAAATCGATGGCTTTCGCGATTCGTCCTCCACCGTATGCCCAAACGAACTGATCTCAAGAAGATCCTCCTCATCGGCTCGGGGCCGATCGTGATCGGCCAGGCCTGCGAATTCGACTACTCGGGAACCCAGGCGTGCAAGGCCCTTCGGGAGGAGGGCTACACCATTGTCCTGGTGAATTCCAATCCCGCGACCATCATGACGGATCCCGAGCTGGCGGATCGGACGTACATCGAGCCGATCACGGCGGAGATCGTGGAAAAGATCCTCGAAAAGGAACGTCCCGACGCGCTTCTGCCGACGGTGGGGGGGCAAACCGCGCTCAACACCGCGATCGCCGTCCACGATCGCGGCGCGCTCCAGAGACTCGGCGTGGAGATGATCGGGGCCAACGCCGAGGTCATCCGAAAGGCCGAGGACCGCAGGCTCTTCAAGAAGGCCATGGAGAAGATCGGCGTGGATCTTCCCCGATCGGGGTACGCCTACTCGCTCGACGACGCGCGGGCGATCCTCCAGGACCTCGGACTTCCTCTCGTCATCCGCCCCAGCTTCACCCTGGGCGGTACGGGAGGCGGCATCGCCTACAACGTCGAAGAGTTCGAACGGATCGTTCAGTACGGCGTCGAGCAGTCCATGATCGGGGAGATCCTCGTCGAGGAGTCCATCTACGGCTGGAAGGAATTCGAGCTCGAGGTGATGCGGGATCGTCACGACAATTGCGTCATCGTCTGCACGATCGAGAACTTCGATCCCATGGGAATTCACACGGGGGATTCGATCACGGTCGCACCCGCCCAGACCCTCACCGACCGCGAGATGCAGCGGATGCGCGACGCCTCGCTTGCGATCATGCGCGAGATCGGCATCGAGTGCGGCGGATCGAACATCCAGTTCGCGGTGGACCCCAACACGGGCCGGCAGGTCGTCATCGAGATGAATCCGCGCGTCTCCCGCAGTTCCGCCCTGGCGTCGAAGGCGACGGGGTTCCCGATCGCGAAGATCGCCGCGAAGCTCGCGGTGGGCTACACCCTGGACGAGATTCCGAACGACATCACCAAGAAGACTCCCGCGTGTTTCGAGCCGACCATCGACTATGTCGTCGTCAAGACTCCGCGCTGGGCCTTCGAGAAGTTCCCCGACGCGGATCCCACCCTCACGATCCAGATGAAGAGCGTGGGGGAGACGATGTCGATCGGGCGGACCTTCAAGGAGGCGCTCCAGAAATCGATCCGCTCCCTGGAGCAGGACCGGTTCGGCCTCGGCGGCGATCGGAAGGATCGCCTGCTCCGCGGAGTCGCGCCCACCGCCGACGAGATCCGCGAAAAGCTCGTGACTCCGAACACGGAACGGATCTTCCACATCCGCTACGCCTTCAAATCGGGAATGGGCGTGGAGGAGATCGCGAAGCTCTCGAAGATCGACCCGTGGTTCCTCGAGCAAGTCCGCGAGATCGTCGCCGCGGAGGAGCGGATCGGGCTCGAGCCGGAGCCGCTTCGCGAAGTCAAGCGCCTCGGCTTCTCGGACCGTCAGATCGCGACGGTGTGTCGATCGTCCCCGGGCGCCGTTCGAGCGCGCCGGAAGGAGCTGGGGATCGTCCCGGGGTATAAGCTCGTCGATACCTGCGCCGCGGAATTCGAGGCCGCGACGCCGTACTACTACTCGACGTACGACGGAGAGAGCGAACATCGCGCGTCCTCGCGAAAGAAGGTCATGATCCTGGGGGGCGGCCCGAACCGGATCGGACAGGGGATCGAGTTCGACTACTGCTGCGTCCACGCCTCGATGGCCCTCCGCGAGCTGGGCTACGAAGTGATCATGGTGAACTCGAACCCGGAGACGGTCTCGACGGACTACGACATCAGCGATCAACTGTTCTTCGAGCCGCTCACCGAGGAAGACGTCCTCAACATCTGGGAGACGTTGCGGCCCGAAGGCGTCATCGTGCAGCTCGGCGGGCAAACGCCGCTCAATCTGGCGAAGCCGCTCGTCGAAGCGGGCGTTCGCATTCTCGGGACGTCGATGGAGTCCATCGATCGCTCCGAGGACCGCGAGAAGTTCATCGAGGTGGTGAACAAGCTCAAGCTTTGCCAGCCCCCGTCCGGGACCGCCAAGAGTCTCGACATCGCCCGCCGGATCGCCACGACCCTCGCCTATCCCGTCCTCGTCCGACCCAGCTATGTTCTCGGGGGCCGGGCCATGGCGATCTGCTACGACGAGGAGATGCTGGATCGATTCATGGCGGAAGCCACCGAGGTGAACCCGGACCATCCCGTGCTCATCGACAAGTTCATCGAGGACGCCATCGAGGTGGATGTGGACGCCGTGGCGGACGGGGAGGACGTCTTCATCGCCGGGATCCTGGAGCACATCGAGATGGCCGGGATCCACTCGGGCGACAGCGCGATGTCCATCCCCCCGTTCTCTCTTTCGGACGGCCAAATCGATTCCCTTCGCAAGGCTACGGTGGCCCTGGCGCGCGAACTGGGAGTGCTGGGGCTGATGAACGTTCAGTACGCCGTCAAGGGATCGACGGCCTACGTGCTGGAGGTGAACCCTCGCGCCTCCCGGACGGTCCCCTTCGTCTCCAAGGCGATCGGTGTGCCCCTGGCGAAGATCGCGGCTCAGGTGATGGTCGGCCGCAGACTCCGGCAATTCCACCTCCCCCGGGAAATCGAACCGAAGCACTTCTCCATCAAGGAGTCCGTCTTTCCGTTCAAGAGATTCGCGGGCGTGGACATCCTGCTCGGCCCCGAGATGAAGTCGACCGGGGAGGTGATGGGGATCGACGTCGACTTCGGTCGGGCCTACGCCAAGGCCGAGCTGGGAGCGGGCCATCGACTTCCGACCTCCGGGACCATTTTCGTGAGCGTCAAGGACTCGGACAAGCGCGACATCATCTTCGTCGCCAAGAGGCTCGAGCAATCGGGGTTCCGTCTCATCTCGACGTCCGGGACCGCGAAGGTTCTCGAGCGAAACGGCATCGCGGTGCGTTCGGTGTTCAAGGTAAAGGAGGGAAGGCCGAACCCGATCGATCTCGTCATCAACAAGGAGATCGATCTCATCATCAACACCCCCTCGGGAAAGGGACCGAAGACCGACGAGGCTCGGATCCGTTCCTTCGCGCTCCAGCACGGCATCCACGTGATCACGTCGATCGCGGCGGCCCAGGCGGCCGTGCAGGCGATCGAGGCGCTTCGAAGACGCGAACTCGAGGTCCGAGCGATGCAGGACTACCATCCGAACTACGCGTCGCCGAAGCCCGCGGCACGAAGCGGAGCGATGGTGTAGCGCCATGCACTACCTCCTCACCGGCGGAGCGGGCTTCATCGGCTCCCACCTATCGGAAGCGCTCCTCGCGGAGGGCCATCACGTCCACGCGCTCGACGATCTCTCCACGGGGTCGGTACGGAACATCGAGGCGCTGAAGGGGCACGCCGGCTTTCGGTACACGATCGATACGGTCTTCAACGAACCCCTTCTGGCCGAGCTCGTGGACGGGGCCGACGTCGTCTTCCACCTCGCCGCGGCCGTCGGCGTCTTTCAGATCGTCGAAAGTCCCGTCCGCACCATCGAAACCAACATCGGAGGCACCAAACTCGTCCTCAAACACGCGGAAAAGAAGAAGAAGCTCGTCCTGATCGCTTCCACGAGCGAGGTCTACGGGAAGGCGAACAAGATCCCGTTTTCCGAGGACGACGACTGTGTCCTGGGCCCGAGCTCCCGGGGCCGGTGGTCGTACGCCTGCTCGAAGCTGATCGACGAATTCCTGGCGCTCTCGTACTGGAAGGAAAAGAAGGTCCCGACGATCATCGCGCGTCTCTTCAACACCGTCGGTCCGCGCCAGACGGGCCGCTACGGCATGGTGCTTCCGCGCTTCGTCCAGCAGGCGCTCGCCGGGGGTCCGATCACCGTCTTCGGAGACGGAAAACAGTCGCGGTGCTTCGGGTACGTCGGGGACGTGGTTCGCGCCCTCCTTCAGCTCACTCGCGAGCCCCGGGCGTACGGTCAGGTCTTCAACGTCGGAAGCGACCGGGAGATCGCCATCGACGATTTGGCTCGGATGATCCGGGACAAGGTCGATCCTAAGATCCCGATTCGGTACATCCCCTACGATCAGGCGTACGAATCCGGCTTCGAAGACATGCGCCGTCGCGTTCCCGACCTCTCCCGCGTGAAGGCTCTCCTCGGCTACCGCCCCACGCTCGGCACGGAGGAAATCGTCGACCGGGTGATCGAGTACGGACGGAGCCGAGAGTGAGCCACCCCGTTCCCGGAATGGTGCGGATCCAGGAAGGGAACGACATCCGGTATGTCCGTCACAACCTCCGGCGAGGCCTGTTCCTCTGCGGCTGCGGGGCGATCCTGGTCCTCTTCTCGTCGCTCTCGCTCCTTCACCCCGGGCGAGGACTCTGGATGTGGAGTCTGGCCGGACTCCTCTTTCTCATCGGATCCGCGCTCCTGGTGATCGGCGGCCTCGCCCTGCGCGAGCGGGTGTCGTTCCGGATCTCCCGGACCGACGATGAAGTGGAGCTCCTCGTGCGCTCCGGCTCGGAGCGCGCCTATCGGACCCGGCGTTCCCAGGCCAATCGAGTCGTGCTCGAGTTCGCGGGGAACGTTCCTCGGACCGCCTCGGACGCCTGGTCCGTCCGGATCTCCGGTTTCGGGGAGACCCTGGTCCTGATCGCCCGGGGATCCGAACGCCCGATGAAGTTCCTCGCCCGCCAACTCGCGACCGACCTCGGGGCGGACCTGAGCGAGCCGCGCGGATTCACCAGCCGGCACGATTGACGCAATTGCTTGACACCTCCCTTGCGGACCGGGTATAGGCTACCGCAGCATGATGCGACCCATATGGGGAACGGTCGTAGTCGTGTTGGCCGGGTGCGGAGGAAGCGGCTCCGATTCCTCCACCCCATCTTCGACCGTCCGCGGGTACGCCCTCACGACCGAGACGCATTCGGTGGCTTCCGCCCCCGGCGTCACCCTCAAACTCTTCCGCACCGCCCCCTCGAGCGGCCGAGCCTATCCCAACATCGTCTTCCTCGTTCACGGATTCGGTATCGATCATGGGGAGTACGATCTCGAGCCGCCGCTTTCGTTCGCCCGGTACTTGGCGGAGAACGGATTCGAGGTCTGGGCGATGGACTCCCGCGGAAGCGGAGACAGTTCCCCGCAATCCCTGACGGATGCGAACGGATGGCGCTTCAACTTCGACGACGTCGTCCACGTCGACCTTCATGCCGCCCTCGAGTACTCGCTGGCGGCGAGCGGCGCGCCCGGGTACGTCATGCTGGGCCACAGCCTCGGCGGCGCCGCCCCTCTCGCCTACGTCACCACCCACCCGCAGACGCCGTGCAAAGGCGCGATCCTGGTCGCGCCGACCATCTGCGTCCCGTACGTGGGTTGGCAGACCGACCCGCGGCGCGAGAAGTTCTGGAAGTGGGTTTCCCCCCTTCGCTTTTCCCTGCCGACCGGACTTCCGCTGCCGATGAGCAAGCTCGCGCAAGGGGTCGCCATGGTCCTGCCGGAGCCGGCCTATTCCTGGACCGTGTGGACCCTCAACTGGTTCGTCGGCCCCCTGATTTGGTCGCCCGAGAATACGAACAAAGAGATCGCCACGATGGCGCTCAAAACGGCGGTCTCGGACGTGAACTCGACCATGCTCCGACAGCTCATGACGTGGGGGGAGCATCTCGATTCGACCACCTACGGCCCCAGCCCGTACGAGTGGCACTACGAGTCCTCGAGCTACCAGCAGGCGAACGGATTCCAGAGCTACAGCGCCCGTCTCCCGAAGTTCACCGTGCCGCAACTCTGGCTGGCGGCCCCGGCGGACTATTTCGTTCCTCCTGCGATGGTGTACGCCGCGTATTCGCTCTCGGGAGCCGCGGACAAGACGTTCGTGGAGGCCAACAAGGCGTCCGGCTTCTCCGTGGACTACGGCCACGGAGACCTCATGATCGGCGTGCACACGCCCAAGGAGACCTACCCGCTCATGCTCGGGTGGCTCCAAGAGCACGCGAAGTAGAAAAACCCGTGTATCCCACCCTGCCCGC
Organism: uncultured Planctomycetales bacterium; assembly: GCA_964526305.1. Taxonomy (GTDB): domain Bacteria; phylum Planctomycetota; class MHYJ01; order MHYJ01; family JACPRB01; genus JACPRC01. The sequence continues at coordinate 14,595 of CAZGKV010000048.1, forward strand.
GAGTAGTCTCGTCCTTCGATGAGAGTGCTCCTCCCGCTGCTGTTCCTGGTTCCTTTCCCGCTCCCGCAGGACAAACCGAAACGCGCGTGGGAGTGGAAAACGGATCCGGGGAGCGTCCTCGAATACGACGTCCTCGATCCGAAATCGAACAAGGCTTCGGGTCAGATCTTCTTCGTCTTCGCGAGCGAATTGCGCCAGGGCGGCGGCAATCGCATCGCGGTCGATCGCTACGCCGATCTCGGGTGGCCGCTCCTCTTCCGACTCCCCCGCGAGGGAGTCAAGCCCGGCCAGATCTGGGACCACACCGCCTTCTTCTTCCACGAAGCTGCAGAGGCCACGGCGGCCTGGGGGTGGGGCGGCGCGAGTTCGATCCGGCCCGTCCAAGCGCGGGGCCGCTACGCTCTCCGCAAGATCGAGAAGGACGACATCGCGTGGATCGACGGCGAATTCGAGCTCTTCGAAATCCGGCGCGATCAGGTCAACAATCAGCTCAAGCTCACCGTCACGAAGAACAAAGTCGGAACCGTTTCGACCTCCGCCGCGTTCCGCCTTTCCCGCGGGCTCCTGGAACAAGGGTCCTATTCCGTCGACGCGCCTCGCGCTCAAGAACGGGTCCGCGATCGCGAAGATTGGAAGGTGACGGACAAGCGCGTCCGCGAGACGCGACGGATCCAGTTCAAGGAGTCGCTCAAGCTCGATCCGGAGAAGATGGCGAAGGCCGTGGAAGCCTCCCTCAAACGCGCGGTCTCCTGGCTCCGGAAACGGCAGAAGCCGTCCGGCGAGTTCGTCCCGGAGCGGACCTTCGAAACGGATCGCATCGACGCCAACTATACGGGGGCGGTGGTGCGCGCGTGGATCGGCGCGGGCGTGAGCGCGGAGGACGAGGCGGTCCTGCGCGCGGTCCGGTCCCTGAGGTCGAATCCCGGTCCGCGAACTCCCCAGACGTACTCGAATCTGACCGGAGCTCTGCTGGCTCGATTCGGGGAGGCGAAGCCCTCGCTCTCCAAGGAAGATGCGGCGCAGTTCAAGGCCGCGCTGGAGGTCGCCGCAGACCTTTGGGATCGGAAGACCGGGGGCTGGTTCGCGGGCGCTCGGAAGAGCGCGGACGTTCCCAATGTGGGATCGTCGCGCCACGCATGCGAGATCTTGTACCACGCGTCGCTCGCCGGCCCCCCGCCTTCGGCCGATCTCGTCCGCCCGCTGGCGGAGACTCTACCGTCCTTGGCCATGGACGAATCGGAGCTGGAGGACCTCGACTTGGGGTTCGTCGAGGGATTTCAAGCCATCGACGTCTCGGGAAAGGGCGTGGTGCCGGCCTCCTGGAGGTCGGGAATGGAAAAACAGGCCGCCGCCGACCCGATGGGAAGCCGAGATTCGAAAGGCCACGCGCTGACCACTCTCGCGGCCCTCGAGTCCCTCCTCCTCCTCCGCGCTTCGATCGCCCTTTCGGAGTCCCAGAAAAAACCCGTCGAGGCCGCGATTCGAAAAGGCCTCGCTTGGATGCAACGAACGTGGACCCTCCGGACGCCTCCTCCGACCGAAGCGGGATGGTCGCTTCGCCGATCGGAGTACCTCGCGGCGCTTGGGCGCGTTCTCGCCGGACTGGGCATCCGCACCGTCTCGGGCTCGGACTGGTACTGGGAAGGAGCCTACCTGCTGCTTCGAGAGCAGTACGAGGACGGCTCGTGGGACTCGAGCGGATCCTCCCTCCTCGACACGCTTCATGCCGTTCTCTTCCTCACCCGCGTCGCGCCCCGCCTGCCTGCCGCGAAATAGCGCGAAAAAACGACGCCGACGGGCAACTGGAGATAGTACAGCAAAGGAGAATGACATGGTCAAACCCATCCCGGACGGTTTCCACACCCTGACTCCTCACTTGGTCGTGAGGGGCGCGTCGAACGCGATCGACTTCTATCGGCGCGCGTTCGGCGCGGAGGAGCTCTTCCGGCTTCCCGGCCCCGGAGGATCCATCATGCACGCCGAGATCCGGATCGGAGACTCCATCGTGATGCTGTGCGAGGAGTTTCCGGAACGAGGCGCTCAGTCGCCCACCGCCTTGGGTGGGAGCCCGGTGACGTTGAGCTTGTACGTTCGGAATGTCGACGCGTCGTTCGCTCAGGCCGTCGCGGCCGGCGCCCAGGTTCGAATGCCCGTCGCCGATCAGTTCTGGGGAGATCGGTACGGCCAAGTCGTGGATCCCTTCGGACACGTCTGGTCTCTGGCGACCCACGTCAAGGACGTGCCCGCGGACCAGATCGCCGCGGCGTGCGCCGCGATGTAGAAAAAAAACCCGCCGGAGGATCCCCTCCGGCGGGCTTTCGGTATCAGTCGAATCTACCTTCCCGGTTTCTCGACGATCCGGACCGCCTTGGTCAGAGCGCTGCGGAGCTGACCTGCGTTGCGCTTTCCGATCTGACGATCGATCACCGACTTCGAGCCCGACTCCTTCGAGGGATCGATGAGTACGATCGCGGGGGCCGCGGAGACGCCCCATTTCTTGGCCTCGTCCGAGTCCTTGCGGTACTCGGTCTTAAGGAAGAGGACCTTCTCATGGAACTTCACGCAAATTCGGTCCTCGAGGGCCTTCAGGGTGCTCTCGCTCTCCTTGGAATCGTTGGCGAACGCGAGGAGGACGACCCTGCCATTGGCATTCGCGATCGCGGAGTCGTCGTACGGGGTCCAAGAGACTTCCTTGGGTCCGTACTTCTTGTTCGCCTCGTCCATGGCGCGGAGGAGGCTCGACGCATCGCGGAATCCGGTGCGATAGTACTCTTCGCCGTCCGGATTGAAGAAGATCACCTCGGGAGGTCTTTTGGCGCCGACTTCTTGCGCCGTCTTCTTGTCGCCGCATCGAACGAAGATGAATTCGTTGAAGCGCTTGTTCACCTCGGCATCACCGAACGCACGGTCGGTGGGAGTGTTGCCTCCTCAGCATCCTCCGCCTTTTTCGTCCACGATGGAGTAGACGATGATGGGCCGGCCCGTGGCGGCCGACAGCCCCTTCGCTTCCCGGAACTGCTTCCACTCGGGTCCCCCTGCGGCGGCCGTGCTCGCGCCGGCCAGCCCCAGCACGACGGCTCCGACAATCAAAGCGCGCGCCATAACCGATCCTCCCATACGAATCTCGCGAATCCTACCATATCTGTTCTGCAAATCCAAGCGATGGCCGTTCATTCTATTCGCTCGAGGACTTCGATGACCTTCTCCAGCCACTCGCGAATCGGCTTAGGTGTTCTCGCGTCGGCCGGGAGCCGGAACTGCTTCTCCTCCGGCTTCTCCGCCCGAGGATCGAGCACGACGATCACCGGATCCTCCGAATTCGCCACCCGGAAACGAGCGGCATCCGCAGCGTCCTTCTTGATTTCGCTCTTGGCCAGGACGAACTTGGTGCGAACCGACGCGTTGCTCGGATCCATCAGGGCCGCTTCGAGCCGTTGCGACTTTCCCGATCTCGTTTCGAAGAAGTAGAGGACGGCTTTCTTTTCCTTCTTGGCCTGCTCGACCGCTTTTTCCCATGTCGGATGAAACGCCGGCTTCCCAAACCTGTCCGCGAGTTGGAGGAGACGCGAGAGGTATTCCTCGGCGGGAAGCGCTCCTACGAGCGGATCTCCCGATCCATTTCCCTGGGGATCTGCGAAGACGACGGTGGGATAACCGCTCACTCCGTACTTGTCCCTGAGATCTCGGTGCTGCTGTCCCCATTCGCAATCCACGTAAACGGCCGTGACCTTCTCGGCCGCTTTCACTACCCGATCGTCCGAGAACGCACCCGCTCCCAGCCTCGTGCAGTACTTTCAGCCGTCGCTGGTGAAGTAGAGCATCGTGGGCTTGCCGGCCTCCTTTGCGTCTTTGAGCGCCCGTACGACATCTTTCCTCCACGAGATCTTTCCCCCATCCTGGGAAAGAGCTGCGAAGGAAAACGCAAGAACGGGAAGCACGGTCACCTTAATAATGTATGCGCCCGGCCGACGTTCGTTTCACCGAATCCGCCTACTCCTTCTTCTCTTTGAAGAGCTCTTCGTCGGCGATCAGCCTCTTGAAATCGTCCTCGCCCCGAAGATTCTCCAAGTCGCGATCCTGGCGGATCCAGCTTCGATCCTTGAACCCGGCCACCACGGCACGCCGGAGGAATTCCACCGCGCCTTTCTTGTCTCCGCGAAGGGCGCGGAGACAGGCGATGTTGTAGAGCGCGGAGTAGTAGAGATCCGATTCCGGAGAAATCCCGTGCTTCTCGATGAGCTGGACGGCCCGCAGATAATCCTTCTCCGCTTTTTCCCGAAGGGCGACTCGGGAATGGACGATCGCTACGGCGAAGATCCGCTTGTATCCCTCTTCCCTTCCCCCCTCCGTGGCGAGGTGGGCGGCCGCTTCGCGCTCCATCGTATCGGCGAACTTCTCCAGATGCTTCTTCGCCCCAAGCTTGTAGAGCGCGACGATCAGATTCGCGTATTCGTCCTCCGGTCCCACGGGCGTCTCGCGGAGCGCCTCCTCGAGCGGCTCCACGGCGGACGCTTCTCCCAGTTCCCCCAAGGCCAAAATGGCGAGTTCTCGGAGGCTTCGGCCGTACCGGTCCGCCTCCCCCTTCGCCACGATGAACTTGGGTTGATACTGGCGGTCGCGGGCGATGGAGATCAGCACCGGAAGGGCCTTGGCGATCCCGAAGGTGCGGACGGCGCCGAACATCCCCTCGTAGAACCCGACCCCCCCGGCGTCGCTCAGGAGGTCCGCCAGGATCCGCTCGACCTCCACGCGGTAAAAGAGCCCCACGATCCGATCCGCGTCGCGCTTGGAGATCTTCCCGGCGGCCCGGCCTTCCTCGACTTTCTCGATCGCCTTCGGGCCGATTCGCACGAGGGCGTCGATCGCGGCGGACTTGAGCTCCGCCTTCAGATCGTTCAGGAGCGCCAGGAGGTGGCTCACCGCTTTCTCGGACCGGGCGGCGCCCAGGGCCGCGACCGCCTCGAGCTTGATCTTCGGGTCCGCATCGTCGATGGCGAAAATCAGATCGTCTTCCGCCGGAAGTCCCAAGTTCGCGAGATAGGCGAACGCCTTGCGATGGACGTTCGGGTCCTTGTCCTCGCGGAACATCTTGGAGATCCGGGAGAGGGGCTTGGAGCTCTTGATGACACCGAGGCCCTCGATCGCCAGCAGTTTCACCTTGGGGTTTTCCGACTCCAGGGCACGAATGAAGGCCGGCTCGGCCCTCAGGCCGAACTCCTGGAGATAGTCCTTGGCCTTTTCGCGGACGGAGTCGGAGACGTCCCGCTCCAGAAGTTCCGACGCTCCCGGAATTCCGGCATCGGACTTGAGCTTGGCCAAGCCTTCGAGGGATCTCAGCCGTACTCCTTCCTGGACGCTCCGGAGACCGGCGACGAAGTACTTCGTCGCCTTCTCCCCACAGTCGCTCAGGAATGCGTGGGCGTTGTTGAGAACGGTGGTGTCGGATTCCGCGACGAAGAGTTCGCCGATCTTCTCGATGACCGCCGGATCCTTCGAGTCTTTGTTGATGTTCCTCAGCCCCTCGACGGCCCCGTTTCGGACGGAGGCGTCGTTCGATCCGAGCAGCTTGAGCAGGTATGGTTGCGCGGGCTTTCCGATGTTCTTGAGGCAGTCGAAGGCGGCATCCTTGATGTCCTTCTCCTGCTCCCGGTCATAGAGTTCGGCCACTTTCTCGGCGCACTTCTCGCTCTTCATGTCGCGAAGCGCCTGGACCGCTCCGAGTCGGAAGGCGCGGTCGTCGCTCGAGAGCGCCTCGATGAGGACATCCTCCGCCTCTTTCTTGGCCCCGCGGAGGTAATCGAACGCGGCCTGGCGGACGGTCCGATCCTCCTGGGCGTTCCGAAAGATCTCGGCGACCGGCTTGACCGCCTTGGTGCTCTGCATGCCGACGAGCAGTTCGAGGCAAGCGCGTCGAACTCGGTAGTCGGTGTTCGAAAGCGCCGCGATCAGCGGATCTTCGGCCTTTTTCCCGAGAGCGGAGAGCTTCTTCTTCGCCTCCTCGCGCTCTTCGAGATAATCGGCCCCGAGTTGCCGGATCCAGCGCTTGATCTGCTCGTCGTCCGGATCTTGGGCCAGGAAGACGAGGAGCGCGGTTGCGATGTGCATCAGGTCACCCCCGAATGTCGAATTCTACACTATGAAGACGACCGAGACCATCCTTCGGTCCGGTATAATCCAAGCGATGCAGCCCGAGGCGCTGGTTCGTCACAATCTCCAGCAGCTCCTCTCCCCGGAAGCGCGGGACGTGGCGCTGAGCGAGTCGGTGGGAGGGAACGCCGGGTCGGCCTGCTATGCGCTGAATCTCGCGGTGGACCCGGAGGGGAAAATCACCTACATCGGCAATTCCCCCGACCGGGTGAATGCGACGTTGCGCGTCTACGTGCCCGCGTTCGTCAGCCGGGGCACGAAGCTGAGCGAGATGGCGATCGACCTGTCGGGATCGATCGCGGAAAGATCCAAGGGGGCCGTGCTCCGGGCCGCCTGGCTTTGGAATCTCCGGCGAGATGCGCGCGAGCGCCCGATCGTGGACCGATTCGTTCAAGGGAGCCTATCGTGGGAGCCGCTGGTCGAATTCCTGCGGGCCCAGTATCCTCAGCTCGCGAAGGAATTGGAGTAGGGTAGGTCGCCCTCGGCAGGCGGGCGAGGATTCCTCGGATCGCTCTCTGGTTTTCGTTCCAGCGCTCCTCCCGCCGAAGCAGGTACCGGAGCGGGACAGATCGGTTCTCGACACCCCGCGCCTCCCGATCTATAATCGGAAGGACGAATATGGTTGCTGTGCCGTCCGCCGATCGAGCGAGCCTCCTGTTCCGGGCCTTCTCGGACCGCACCCGGATCCGGATCCTGCGCCTTCTCCGGGAGGGAGAGCTGTGCGTGGGCGATCTGGTGGAGATCCTGAGAGTCCCGCAGGCGAAGACGTCGAGGCACCTGGCTTACCTCCGACGGTCCGGGCTCGTCCGCGCGCGGGAGGACGGCCTTTGGGTTTTCTATTCGCTCGAGCCTGGGCGAGACGTCTTCCATCGCAAGCTCCTCGAATGCCTCGAAGCCTGTTTCCGCGGCGCCCCCGAGCTTCGCACGGACGAGCGGCGGGCCGCCCGGATCCGAAAGGCGGGTGGATGCTGCCCGAGATAACGACCGGGCGAAAGGCAGTCGCAGAGGGCTTGGGCACGGCGCTTCTCTGGGCCGCCATCGTCGGCTCCGGGATCATGGGGGAGCGGCTCGCGGGCGGTACCGTGGCGTTCACCCCCGAATCGATCGAAGGGCCCCGGAACGGTCCCCGGTTCGCCGGCGGGTATCAGGAAGTGGGCCTTCGGCTACTCCGGAAGAAACAACCGGGCATTCCGCCGAAGCTCGGCGAGCATGCGGTGAGTCCGCCTTCGCGCCCCTGCGGGGCGCATCGGCGGGACATTCGCCTCCGCAACGCCTCGCTGCGCTCGGCGAGCGGAGGCGAATGGACCTGAAGGGGTTCGAACCCTCGACCTCGTGAATGCCATTCACGCGCTCTCCCAACTGAGCTACAGGCCCCTGCGAGAGGGTTTCATTCTAGGGTGGGCCTGGGACACAGTCAAGACAAGCGCCGACTACTCCTTGGCCGCCTCGAATCTCTTGAGCTCCATCACGCGGTCTTTTCCGTCTCGGCTCATCACTTCCTTTACCAGCCCCACGCCCGAGGCGAACCAGCGCGTCACGGAGTACTTCATGTCGCCCGACGAAGCTTCGACATGCACCTTCCAGCACTTGTATTTGCCGGCCGGCACCTCGATCTCTTCCTCGCCCCGGTGCTCGTATTTTCCGTTCTGAATGTCTTGCTTCCACTCCCAGAACTCCCCCTTCTTGAGGCCGAACTTCAGCCGGGGCACGGGATTGTCCGGAAACTCCGTCGTCTTGTCCGCTTCGAGCCGATGGAGGAACACCCCTTGATCGGTCACCGAGTAGTATTCCTTCGACGACCCGCCGGTCCACTCCTTCTTGAAGACCACGCACTCTTTCTCGGCGACCTTCGCCGTGCCCGAGACGGTCACCGTCAAATCCTGTCCCGCGGAATCGTACACCCACTTCGTTCCGTTCTTGATGGGGAAGAAGTCCTTCTCGTCGGTCCATGCCAGAAACGGCAAGATCAGGGCCGCGCGGATCATTTGAACTCCTTCAGCTCGCAACGGGTTTCTCCGTGGGGGCCCGACATCACTTGCTTGACGAGCCCCACCCCCTTGACGTACCAATACGTCACTTCGAATTCCAAGCGCTCCATTCGTCCCCGGGCTCGAATCTTCCACGCCCGGTACTTCCGACCGTGTACCTGCACCTCGGACTCGCCTTCGTTGACGAAGTGGTATTCGACCGAAACGGTTCCCGCGGGGATCCGTGCGGACCACCCGGAAGAGTCCGCCTGGAGCGGATACTTGAGGATGAGCGCGGGTTTCTGGAGATCCGAAGCCACGTCCCTCGACTGCGCGCGGTGGAGCCAGACGCCCTCCGCGGTCTGACGGAGCCACATTTTCTCCCGTTGACCCGCGACTTCCGACTCGAGAACAAAGCACTCGATCCCATTCACCCGTTCCGTGCCGGTGATGGACTGAACAAATTCCTTCTGCTCCCCCTGAGCATGGAAGGTGTAGGTCCAGCGACTGCCGGACTTCAGAGGAACGAAATCGTCCTGCGCCGCGACCAAGGTCAGGAGTAGAGTCAATCCCATCGCATTCCCCATGAGAAATAGAACGACATCACCGCCTACTTGGCAGGAATTCTTTGAGCTTCATGTCCATTTGGAAACGGTTCCCCCCCATCTCCGCTCCGCCATAGCCGTACCTCATCAGGACCGGGCCCTTGTCGGGGGCGTACCACGTGGTCAGATCGATTCCGAATTGAACCCCCGTCAGTTCCAAACGGCTCCGGATCTTTCGGCAAGAGACGTTCTTTCCCAGAACGGCAATCGTTTCCTTCCCGAGATCCGTATAGGTCACCTTCGCGTCGGTTCCAGAGTAGGGTCCCGTCCAAGTCCAGGTTGACCCTTGCTTCATGGGGAGGCCTAGTACCGTCATGGGTTTGCCAGATTTCGAAGCGGATCCTGTCTCCTCCGAGGTGAATACCCGGTATCCATCGGCGTCGCGTCCGACGGCATTCGTTGCGGTTTTCTTCCCGTTCGTCCGCATTTCGAGCACGGCGCAATCGACCGGTCCGATCTTTCTTCGACCTACGACCATGACCGTATAGTCGCCCGCCTGAGAGGAGTACTTCCAGGTGGTTCCGACTCCCAGAGGATACCACTCCGGTCCCCGGCGAGGGCTGGTATCCGCCGATGCCCCCACGGCCCAGAGAAGGAATACCCCGATCCTCAGAGCCATCGCATCACGATCTTCGGAATTCTACGAGCCAAGTTTGGGAGAGGGCGGTGCGCCCGTTCCGCGTGATGCGGCTCGCCTCGCGGACTCGCCCGATTCCCTGGGCGTACCAGGTTTCCGTCTCGATCGACGCGGCTCCGAAGTCTGCCCGCGCCGCGATCTTCCGGCATCGCATCCTGCGACCCCCCACTTCCACCGATTCCATCCCCAAGTCCTGGTATTCCAATCCTCCGCTCTTCCATTTCTCTCCGGACTTGGGTCGCGCCGTCAAGAAGAGATCCTCCTCCTTGTATCCCGAGCGAACGGCCGCGTACCCCTGGATGTCGCGGAAGATCCTATCCGTCCACTGTCGGCCATCCGAATAGCGCACGACGACCTCGGCTACGGTTCGGGACCCGATCTTCCGGTACCCGACGACTGTTCGGGTGAATTCCCCCTCCGGCCCGGAGTATCTCCACGAACTGCCCAGCGTCAGGGCATGCCAGTCAGGATCGCCCCTAGGTGAAGTGTCGATGAGCAGGACGGCGAGGAGGAGGATCATGAAACCTTCGATAACTTAGACGCAAGCGGATGGCCGACGTGAGCTTCAATTCGCCTTGCCGCGGCGAGGATCGCCCGGACATCGACTCCGGTCTTCCCACCCTCGGCCTCCAGGGCATCCGCAAGATCCTCCGTCGCGACATTTCCCGACGCCCCGGGGGCATAGGGGCATCCTCCCAATCCTCCCGCGGAGGCGTCGAACGCTTCGATGCCGAACTCCTTCCATGCCGTGAGGGCATTCGCGATCGCCCTTCCATAGGTGTCGTGAAAGTGGAGCGCGATCGGAACAGGGCACGGAAGGAGAGCTCCCAGAAGCTCCCGGACTTCGGACGGCGCGGCCTTTCCGATGGTGTCCCCGATGGAGACTTCCTGCACTCCGAGATCCGTCAGTTTCCTCACCACCTCGGCGACGGCGCTAGGATCCACCCTCCCCTCATAGGGACACCAGAAGGCGGTGGAGACGTATCCGCGAGCGGGAACGCCGGCCCTGGGGACGATGGGACGGATTCTCTCGAGGGATTCGGCGATCGTGGCGTTGATGTTCTTCCTGTTGAACGACTCCGATGCGGCGGTGAACACGGCGATCTTGTCCACTCCGGCGGCCATCGCGCGGTCGAGTCCCTTCAAATTCGGAACGAGCGCCGAGTATACCACTCCGGCGCCACGACGAATCCGCCGAAAGACTTCCTCGGCGTCTCCCAACTGCGGCACCCAGGTCGGGGAAACGAACGAGGAGACTTCGATCTCCGAAACTCCCGTCTCGCTCAGGGCATCCACGAAATCGACCTTCGCATCCACCGGGACGATCCTCGATTCGTTCTGAAGTCCGTCGCGCGGGCCGACTTCTATGATTCTCATCGCAGCTCGACCATCACGTGACCGAGTTCCACCAGGTCTCCCTCCCGGCAGCGAACCTGCTGGACCGTTCCGTCGTGAGGCGCCTCGATCCGAAACTCCATCTTCATGGCGGCCACCACCGCGAGAACCTGACCGGCCTGGACGACGTCGCCCGACTTCACCGCGAGCGCCACGACGCGCCCGGTCATCGGCGACCGGATTTCGTCCCTTCCCGAGAGCGCAACCGACTCGGACTTGGCGTACTCCAGGTATTCGATCCGGCCCGGAAGCCACACCCACACGCCTCCCCGATCGCGGACCGCGCGAAAGCGTACCGATCCATCGTGCGTGCGGATGACGTCTCCATCATACTCGATCTCGACCGTGCGCGCCGCTCCTCCCGGATCGACGACGGTGAGTCGATGCCCGGCCAGCCGAAGCTCGTACGGCCGCCCGCGCCAGAGGAGTCTCACTCGCCGACCCTCCACCGCCCCAAGGAATCCCAGGCTCCGGTGCGCCCGCGCGAGGCGGATTTCGCCGCCGTCGCCGCGGCCCAAACGAACATCGTGGGTTCTTCCGCCGGGACTTCTGGGAGGCGATCCGTGACGAATTCTCCGCGCACGAATTCCGGAGTCTCGAGGAGCCCCGCGAGCCACGTCAGGTTCGTGCGGACTCCCAGGAACACGGTTTCGCGAAGGGCTTGCGCGAGACGCCGGCGCGCTTGCTCCCGGTCCGGCGCCCAAGCGATGATCTTGCCGAGCATCGGATCGAAGTCGGGAGTGATGTCCGCTCCCGGCCGAAGGGCGTGGTCGATCCGGACCCCGGTGGGCCATTCGAGAGCCAGCACCCGACCGCTCGTGGGAAGGAACCCCGCCTCCGGATTCTCGGCGTAGAGGCGCGCTTCGATCGCGTGCCCTCGCGGGGGCAACTCCGGAAGCGAGAGCTTCCGACCTTGGGCCACTTCGATTTGGAGGCGGACGAGATCGACCCCGGTCACGCACTCGGTCACCGGGTGTTCCACCTGGAGTCGCGTGTTCATCTCCAGGAAGCAGAAGCTCCCGTCCGGCCGAAGGAGGAACTCGACGGTCCCCGCATTGGTGTAGCCCGAGGCGCGCGCGAGGCGGCAGGCGGCCTCCTGCAACTGGGCACGAATCTCGGGGGACACCGCCGGGGAAGGTGCCTCCTCGACGATTTTCTGGAAGCGACGTTGGAGGCTGCACTCTCGTTCTCCCAATGCGTACACGCCTCCGTGGACATCCGCGATCACCTGGATCTCCACGTGCCGAACCGGAGACAGGGCACGCTCGACAAGAAGACGGCCGTCGCCGAACGACGATTCCGCCTCGCGACGCGCGGATTCGATCGCGCCGTCCAGGCCGTCCGGTCCCTCCACGCGCCGCATCCCCTTGCCGCCGCCGCCGGCCACGGCCTTGAGCATGACGGGGAATCCCAGGTGGCGAACCGCGGCTACGATCTCTTCAGGGCGATCCATCGCGCCGGTCCCGGGGACCACGGGGACGCCGGCGCGTTCGGCCGCCCGGCGCGATTCGTCCTTGTTTCCCATCAAACGCATGGACGCCGGAGTCGGGCCGACAAATACCATTTGTCCGCAGGATTCGGCAAACTCCGGACTCTGCGAGAGGAATCCCCAGCCGGGGTGGATCGCTTGCGTCGAGGTGCGGCGCGCGGCGGCGAGGATCGAGGCCGAATTCAAGTAGGAGTCGATTTCCACCGTGTCGTCGCAGGAGTCGAGATGAACGGCGCGGCGGTCGGGGGGCGTGAACACTCCCACCGAACGCAGGCCCATCTCGCGGAGGGTGCGCGCGACGCGGACGGCGACCTCTCCGCGATTGGCGATCAGGACGGACCGGAAGTCGACCATGCCGGCTTGCGTTTCTCCAGAAAGGCCCTCAATCCTTCCTGCGCCTCGGAGGAGGTGCGGATGCGGGCGATGGTGTCGACGCAATGGCGGAGAGCCTCCTCGCGGCCGAGACGCGATACGGCGCGAAGAAGCGTTTTTGCCTCCGCGACCGCGTGCGGCCCCGCCGCGAGGACGAGGTCCCGCAGACGGCGGATCACCGGGTCGATCTCCTCGGGGATCCAATCGTCGACTATCTCCTGGACCAAACCCAGCGAACGAGCCACCGCCGCGTCGAAGGTGGCCCCGGTGAGGAAATAGAATCGGGCCGGTCCGGCGCCGATCTTCGGAAGGACGAAGCTGGAGATGACGGCGGGGATGATCCCCAGTTTCACCTCAGAGAAGGCGAGGATCGTCCCCGACGCCGCCACGACATAGTCGCAGGCCGCGACGAGCCCGGCTCCGCCCCCCATCGCGGCGCCGTGCACGAGCCCCACGACGAACTTGGGACACTCGTCGACGGCGCGATACATCTCCGCCATGCGCTGGGCGTCCTCCCAATTCTGCTCCGCCGTGAGCTCGAGCGACGCCCGCATCCAGTTCACGTCCGCTCCGCCGCAGAACACCTTCCCTTCGCCCGAGAGGCAGATGAGGCGCACCTCGGAATCTTTCCCGAGCTCGAGGAAGGCGTCTCTCAGCCGGAGGATGAGCTCGGCGTCGAAGGCGTTTCGGACCTCGGGACGGCTCAGCACCACCCGCCCGACGGCCCCCTCCCGCTCCACTCTGATTCGATCCATGTCGATGATATAGAAATAGCCAGGCTTCTTTTATATCATGATATAGAAATAGCCTGGCTATTTCTATATCATCACATCCGGAACACGGGGAGGCGCGGATCCTCGATCGGGGCGAAGCGCGTCGCCTCCAGACAAAGGGCCAGGGCATCGCGGGTTTGGGCGGGTTCGAGGATCCCGTCGTCCCACAGTCGGGCCGTCGCGAAATAGGGGTGCCCCTCCGCCTCGTACTTGCTCCGGATCGGAGCGGCGATCGCCTCCGCCTCCTCCGGCGAGAGCGCTTTCCCCTCCCGCTCCAGCTGCTGCTGCTTCACCGTGACCAAAACATTCGCCGCCTGATCCGCTCCCATGACCGAGACTCGCGAGTTGGGCCACGCGAAGAGGAACCGCGGCAGATACCCTCGCCCGCACATCGCATAGTTCCCCGCTCCGTGCGACGCCCCGATGATCATCGTGAGGCGGGGCACGGGAACCGTCGCAACCGCCTGGACCATCTTGGCACCATCCTTCGTGATCCCCCCCTCCTCGTATCGCCGCCCCACCATGAAGCCGGTGATGTTCTGGAGGAAGAGGAGCGGAACGCGCCGCTGCCCGCACAATTCCACGAAGTGCGCCCCCTTGAGCGCCGACTCCGAAAAGAGCACCCCGTTGTTCGCGACGATTCCGACTCGAATCCCCCGCCACCGAGCGAACCCGCACACGAGCGTGGTGCCGTACTCGGCCTTGAATTCGTGAAACCGGGATCCGTCCACCAACCTCGCGATCACCTCGCGCACGTCGTACGGCTGCTTCCCGTCCGCAGGAATCACGCCACCGATTCCCTCCGGGGGAAAGAGCGGCTCCTCGACCTCCTCGACATCCAGCTCGAACGCGGGACGCTGGGGAACGCACTCGAAAATCGAACGGGCGATCTCGAGCGCGTGAGCATCGTTCTCCGCGAGATGGTCGGTTACGCCGGACTTCCGGGAGTGCATCGCACCTCCGCCGAGATCCTCCTCCGAGACCTCCTCCCCGGTCGCCGCCTTCACCAGAGGCGGCCCGCCCAGGTAGATCCGGCCGATTCCCCGGACGACGACGTTCTCATCGCACATCGCGGGGACATACGCTCCCCCCGCCGTGCACATTCCCATCACCACGGCGATTTGTGGAATCCCCCTAGCCGAGAGGACCGCTTGGTTGTAGAAGATCCGACCGAAGTGCTCCTTGTCCGGAAACACCTCGGCCTGGGCGGGCAAGAATGCGCCGCCGGAATCCACGAGATAGACGGTCGGAAGTCGATTCTCGAGCGCGATCTCCTGCGCCCGGAGATGCTTCCGAATCGTCGTCGGGTAGTAGGTTCCCCCCTTGACGGTCGCGTCGTTGGCGACAATGACGCAAATCTTTCCCGAGATTCTTCCCAACCCCGTGACGATTCCCGCGGAGGGCACCTCGTCCTCGTACCGTCCCCACGCCGCCATCGGGCTGAGCTCGAGAAAGGGCGCGTCCGGATCCAAGAGCTTCTCGATCCGATCGCGCACCAAGAGCTTGCCTCTCTCCGCGTGGAGCTTTCTTGCCTTTTCGGGCCCGCCCGTGCGCACGGCCTCCAGCTTCTCGCGGAGATCTTTCTCAAGCCCCTCGTACCGTTCTCGATTCCTCCGAAAATCGGCGGAGCCGGAATCGACGCGCGTCGGCAGGGGCGTCATCGGGGGCGGATTATAACGAGGCTCCCCGGGGATGCGCCAGCCGTTTCGCCAACGCTCTCAGAAGCGGTGCCGTTACGTGAGGCCAGACCGACAAGATTTCTCGGAACCGCTCCGGAGTCAGCCGGAGCAGTCTCGAGTCTTCCAACACCTCCGCCGTCGCGGACCGAGCCTCCCCATCCAGCAGCGAAGCCTCCCCCAGACATTCCCTGACCCCCACGACCGCGACCTCCTTTCCCCCCGACACCAGCCGGATCCGCCCCCCCTGGACGACGTAGCCCCCGTCGGAGGATTCTCCCTCCTGGAAGAGTTTCTCTCCGGCGCGCGCTTCCCGAACCTCCAGGAATCCCGAGATCTGCATCAGGTACGGGCCGGGGATTTCCCGAAACAAGTCCACTTGCTTCAAGAAGGCGACTCTCTCCAGGGACTGGAACAGACGCTGCTCGGTTTCGCTCATCCTGATCCCTCCGGGCCCGCGGCAGAACTCGAACAGGGCGACGGCTCGCGTCCACGGATCCACCGCCCGCAACAGTCGGAGACGCTCGTCGATCTCGAGCGCACTCCCGGGAGCACCCACGTTCGCCTTGAAACGCGCGTAGTCTTCGTACAGCACGGCGACTTCGGGATCGGCACCGGCGGCCGCCCGCCGCAATTCCAGAGCTTCCTCGTTCAGCGACGGCCTCGCACGATCGCCCAGCGCACCGATCGCCTCGCGACGAACGATCGGGTCCTCGGTCGGCGCCGCCAGCGCCTGAATCGTCTCGGTACTGGCCAGCGCGCCGACGATTCGAATCAACGCCGCGCGCTCCCCGGAAGAGCGTTCTCGATCTCGGGCCCGCACCCCGAGACCGGGCGCGAGATCGGAAGGCAGGTTCGCCAAGCCGAACACCGCCGCTTCGCGGACCGCCTCGTCCGCCAAGAGGTGAACAAGTCGCGACACCAGGAGCGGATCTCGGAGCGGCCGGGAGCACCGGGCGGCTTCCCGCCGCACCTCGACCGAGTCGTCTTCCAACAGCTGGAGAAACACCCGGGTCGCCCCCGTCCCGCCGAACCACGAGAGGACGCGCGCCGCCTCCGTCCGGTCCTCCGGCCGCTCGCCGCCCAAGAGCTTCGAGAGGATGGGATAGGCGAGAAGCGCGCCGTCGAAGCCTCCATGGCGAAGACATCCCACCACGAGGGCGGTTCTCACGAGTTCGTCGGGCGACTCCATCGCCGCTCCCAGCGACGGGACCGCCTCGTCCTCGTCCAGTCGAAGCAGGGCCAGGAATCCCGCGGCCCGGACTTCCGGCCTCGCGTCGCACGTCGCCCGTCTCACGGCCGGGGCATGGGAACGGGATCCGTCTTCCGCAAGAGTCCCGAGGGCTCGAATCGCTTCGACGCCGTCGGCCGCGGCGACTCGATCGCGAACCGACGGTGCGATCATGCCTTGCGGTCGGGCGGGACTCGACGAAGAGCGCCACGACCTCGAGGCGAGGGCACCGATCAAGCAGACGGCCAGCGCACCCACGGCCGTCCACGGAGGGAGCACTCCGAAAGCCGACACCACGGCGACGGCGCAGGCGGCGATGAAGAACCAACTAGGGACGCCGGCGCGCGAGTTCCTCATTCAAGTAGCGGACGATGTCGCGGGTGTCCGTCCCGGGGCCAAACAATTTTCCGACACCGAGTCGCTCGAGCTCGCCGGCATCCTCCGGGGGGATGATCCCTCCTCCGCAGAGAAGGACGTCGTCCATCCCCTTCTTTTTCATCAGCTCCAGTATTTCGGGGAAAACCGTCTGGTGGGCGCCGGAGAGGATGGAGATGCATACCGCATCGGCGTCCTCTTGGAGCGCGGCATTCACGATCATCTCGCAGGTTTGGTGAAGACCCGTATAGATGACCTCGAATCCCGCGTCGCGAAGGGCCGCCGCGACGACCTTGGCGCCCCGGTCGTGTCCGTCCAATCCCGGTTTCGCGACCAAGACGCGCCATTTCTTCGCCATGCGCTACCAGTAGATCGGCGGCTCCCGCCATTCCCCGAAGTCCTTCTTCAGGACCTCGACGACCTCGCCCAGTGTAGCGCCGCATTTCACGGCGTCCAGAATCTTGGGCATCAAGTTGGATCCGTCCCTCGCCGCAGCCAGGATCGTATCCAAGGACCGCCGGACCGCGCCTCCGTCGCGTCGCGCCTTGAACTTCTTCACGCGATCCACCTGGTCCCGCTCCACCCTCGGATCGATCTTGAGGATGGGGAGAGGCTGCTCGTCTTTCTCGACGTACTCGTTGACCCCGACGATCGTGTATCTCTTCTCCTCGACCGCCTTCTGGAATTCGAAGGCGGAACGAGCGATCTCCCGCTGCGGATAGCCGCGCTCGATCGCCGCGATCATTCCCCCCATCTCCTCGATCGTCCTGAAGATCTTCTCGCACTCCTCTTCCATTCGGTCGGTCAGACTTTCGATGAAATAGGAGCCCGCCAGGGGATCCACGACATCCGTGACTCCGATTTCGTGGGCCAGGATCTGCTGGGTGCGCAGCGCGATCTTCACCGCCGGTTCGGTCGGGAGCGCGAGGGCTTCGTCCATCGAGTTCGTATGGAGGGACTGAGTTCCGCCGAGGACCCCGGCGAGGGCCTCGATCGCCGTTCGCACGATGTTGTTCTCCGGCTGTTGCGCGGTCAGGGAACAGCCGGCGGTCTGAGTGTGAAAGCGGAGTCGCATCGATTCCGCGTTTTTCGCGCCGTACTTGTCCCGCATCCGTTTCGCCCAAATCCGGCGCGCCGCGCGGAACTTCGCGATCTCCTCGAAGAAGTTCATGTGGGAATTGAAGAAAAAGCTGAGGCGCGGCGCGAACTTGTCGACCGGAACGCCCCGGGCGATCGCGTGCTCGACATACGTAAACCCGTCCATCAGGGTGTACGCGAGTTCCTGCACCGAGGTCGAACCCGCTTCGCGGATGTGATATCCCGAGATCGAGACGGGGTGCCACTTCGGCATGTGCTCCGCGCAGAATTCGATCATGTCGGTCACGATCCGCATGGAGGGCTTCGGAGGATAGACCCACTCCTTCTGCGCGATGTACTCCTTGAGCATGTCGTTCTGAATCGTGCCTCGAAGCTCGGCAGGCTTCACGCCCTGCTTCTCGGCCACCGCGACGTAGAAGGCGAGAAGGACGGACGCGGTGCAGTTGATCGTCATCGAGGTGGAAACGTCGCGGAGGGGAATACCGTCGAAGAGCGTCTCCATGTCCTCGAGCGTGCAGATCGCCACTCCCTCGCGGCCGACTTCGCCCTTGGAACGCGGATGGTCCGCGTCGTATCCCATGAGCGTGGGCATGTCGAAGGCCACCGAGAGTCCGGTTTGCCCGTGTTCCAGGAGGTACTTGAATCGTTCGTTGGTGTCCCGGGCGGTCCCGAACCCCGAGAACATCCGCATGGTCCAAACCCGGCCGCGGTACATCGTCTCGTACGGCCCGCGCGTAAAGGGAAATTGGCCCGGGGAGCCGAGATCCCGCTCGCCCAGGAATCCCTCGAGGTCCCGCGGAGTGTACACCGGCTTGTCCCCGGGAACGATCGTCAGCGGAAACCGGGACTGAGTCACGGAAGAGCCTCCTTCAAGAGTTGCTCGGCGGCGCCGTAGATCGTCCTCCGACGTCCCAACACGTCCGACGTGAACTCGGAAAGCTTCCGACTGGTGCCGTTCGACTCCCAGAGATTCCGATGGACCAGGTACTCGACGATTTGTTTCAGGCGGGTTTCGGTGTTCCCTCGTCGGCGTTCGTCGAACCGGCCGTCTCCCCGGCGCGCCGCCACCCATCCCTCCACGGCCGCCATCAATTCCGGCACTCCCTTGCCGCGGTACGCCTCCGTCAGGAGAATCGGCACTTCCTTCCGGGATCGGAGACCCAGTTCGAAGGCGCTTCGAAGGTCGTACTCCAGCTTGTCGGCTCCCACGCGATCCGCCTTGTTGATGACGACGAGATCCGCGATTTCGAGGAGCCCCGACTTCATCGCCTGGATCCCGTCCCCCGATTCCGGCGACAGGACGACGATCACGCAGTCGGTCCCGCGAGACACCTCGATTTCGGACTGTCCCACGCCGACCGTCTCGATCAGGATCCAGGTCCGGCCGGAAGCGTCGAGCAGATCTGCCGCGTCTTGGGTCGCTCGGGACAATCCGCCCGAGGCTCCTCGCGAGGCCATGGACCGCATGAAGACGTCGTCCGTCTCGGCGACCTTGGCCATCCGGATCCGATCTCCCAGGAGCGCGCCTCCCGTGAACGGACTGGTGGGATCGACCGCGACGATTCCGACCCGGTGGCCCCTTCCTCGAAGGAGCGAAGTGATTTCGTCTACGAGCGTGGACTTCCCCACGCCTGGGGGACCCGTCAGTCCCATGCGCACCGCCGAACCGATATGTGAGGAGAGTCGGTCGAGTACTTCGCGTCCGCGGGGATCGCCGTTTTCGATCCAAGAAATCGCCTTGCTGAGGGCCAGGAGATTCCCGTGGAGGACCTCCTCGGACGCGTCCGCCATGGCGCGCACTATACCACCGGGTGGGAACGCACTCAATCGCTTGCGGAGAATCGGAGCGCACACGATACAATCCCATCCCATGCGCGCGAGTCGGGCGCTCTTGGCACTGTCGATTCTTCCCTACATCGCATTTTCGGCTTTGCGCATGCCCCGCCCGTTGGTCCATTGGGCCGAGGGCGAATGCGCGGTGTGGGGAAACTACGCGAGGAATTTTCTCTGGTATGGAGCTCGCGGCACCCGGGGACTCATTTTGGATGTCTCGGGCCCCCGCCTGGACAGGTATCCAAACCCTCGGACGCAGTACTACCCCCATCATCCTCCTCTCGCAGCCATCATCCTTGCGGGGTTTTTCGCCGTCCTGGGCATTCACGACTGGGTGGTCCGCCTCGCGGGGGCGCTGTTTGGACTGGGAACCCTCCTGGTCTTCTACCCCACGGTCCGTCGCTGGTACGGGCAAGGAACGGCCCTACTTACCTGCGGCATTCTCGGGGCAATCCCGTCGTTCGCCTTTTTTGCCATGGCGTCGGTTCCTCAATCGGTGACGCTCTTCTTCGTCACGTGCGGTCTGTGGGCCTATACGCGATGGCGAGAGACGAGGCGGGGGTCCCATCTCTCGACGATCTTCCTTTTCCAATTCCTCGCGGGGTACTCCGATTGGGAGGGCCACTACTTGGCCCTCGTGCTGGCCGCACACCAGCTCCTGGCCGATCGGCGATGGAAGACGGCTCTCCTCTTTCCCGCGGTAAGCGTGATGATCGCCGGGGTATTCGTCCTTCACGTCTATCTCGCGGGAGGATCCGACTCGCTGGATCGCCTCCTCTCGATTCTGAGAGCCCGATTCGAGCCGCCCCCTCTCCTCGGCTACCTGCGCGCGGAAGTCCGCGAGGCGGTGATTTTCTTCACCCTTCCCATCATCGCCTGCGGATTCTCCTGGATCGTCTTGGCGCTCCGAGGCCCTCGCGTAGGCGCGGATTCCTTGGCTCTCTGTATCCCTCTTCTTTCCTTCGACGAGGTATGGCTCCGGGGCAACTGTTTCCCCTCCGACAATTCCCTGTTCTATCTGACCCTATTCGCATCCCTGGCTGCGGCGCTGATTCTCGTCCGAGTGCATCGTCGGTGGTCGGCGAGAGGGAGCCTTCCATTCGCCGGGCTCCTGGGAGCGCTCTTCCTCGCGCAAGGCGGATATGTATTGGGCCGCCGCGCCACGGAAATCACGAACTACGACATGTCCGTTCGGTTGGGAACCACCCTGAAAGCCCGGACCCCGCCGCACGCAAAAATCCTGGTGCTGATGGAGAGCTATCCGGCCCAGATTTCGTTCTATTCCCAGAGGCATGTGCTCTACCATCCGCCCAGAGGAGTCCTGGGGATCAACCGGATGGGACCGGTTCGCCGCATCGGAACCGAATACCTCGTACACTCGCTCGCGACAAACCCGGAGAGGATCGATTGGGTGGCGGTTTTCATCCGGGAGAAAGCGGTCGAAGAGATCCCGTATGTTCGGAAATTGCACCAGAGTCTCCCCCCTGGGGAGTTCGATGCCTGGGCCCTGCGCTGGGGGCTCCGAGACGGCTCATCGCCCCTGCTCGCGCAGATCCAGGCGATCGCCCTGGAGAGGATCGATTCTTCGGGATTCACCCTCTATCGGATTCGATGATTGAGCCCGCCGTAAAAGTGATCTTGCGGGCGACTCATAATTGCGTTCCCCCCCCGAGCGAAGCGAGCTATACTCTCCCCCATGCAGAAGCCGGAAGAGAAGAAGCGCCCAGTCTCGAAGAGGCCGTATCACAAGCCCAAGATCGAGTCCGCACGCTTCTACGAGCGAAAGGCCCTCGCCTGCGAAAAAGTCGAAGATGGATTCGGCAGTTGTCTGTCCGGGTTTTTCTCTTAGTGGTGAGTCGACCTTAGAACCGTGGGTTGCGCAGCTTGCGAGCAACCCATCGAATTGAAGTTGTCGAACCATTAGGCTCTGTCTGACGAATCCTCGTGAGCCGCGGCGCGCCGAGGGGGCGTAGCCC
>CAZGKV010000049.1:0-6468 GCA_964526305.1 uncultured Planctomycetales bacterium
GGCGATCGCCGTGTACGAGGTCCGAGAGCGCGACGGGCGCTGACGCCTACTTCAAGTACTTCGCCAAGTACTCCGCTTCCGCTTCGAACTCCGCGCTGGAGTTCGAGTACTCCTGGATTTCGTTGGCCACCTGCTTCTTCAACCGGATCCGCGCCTGATGGAGGTAGTTCTTCACGTCCTGGATGGAGACCTGGAGTTCCTGGGAGATGTCGGCATAGGCGCGCCCCTGGTCCGTATACATCATCAACGCGCGATAGTACGGCGTCCCCGATTTCTCGCATTCGACCTTCAGCCGCTCCATGGCAAGCCGGACGAGGTTCTGCACCCACACCCCGTCGAAGGCGGGCTCCTCCTCCGCCGGCGCGGCGAAGAGGTCCTCGAGGCCCGGAGAGTCCGAGTCCTGTCCGAGCGCGATCTTGGCCCGTCCCCCTCCCCTCTTCAGGCGATGCGAATCGCGCTTCCACCGGAGGACGGTATGGCGGGTGACGGCGAGGAGGAGGCTTCGAAACTTGCCCGTCTCCTTGTTCGCCTTCTCGACCACCTTCTCCTCGACGACCCGGAGGAAGATCTCCTGAGTAAGGTCTTCGGCATCCTGGACATCGAGCCCCATGTTTCGAACGAAGGCGAGGACCGGCGGGCGATATTTCCGGAGCAGGTCCTCCAACGCCATCCCGCCCTTTCGGCGGGCCAGGGAGATCTGGGTCCAAATCGTGCTGGGCATGTGGACGAATTCCATGCTTCCTCCTGACTCCAAAAGAATAGCATATGCGGCCAAAAAGATTGTTCCGTCCTTCTCGCGCGTTATAATGTCGACCCCATTGTGAGGACGAATCCATGGGATACCTGACCCCGATCGTGATCGAGAAGACGGGGCGCGGAGAGCGCTCCTACGACATCTGGTCCCGCCTTCTCAAGGACCGCATCATCTTCATCGGCACCGGGATCGACGACTACATCGCGAACCTCGTCATCGCGCAGATGCTCTTTCTGCAGATGGAGAACAAGAGCCAGGACATCAACCTGTACATCAATTCTCCCGGCGGCTCGGTCATGGCGGGGTTGGCCATCTACGACACGATGCAGTTCGTCCATTGCGACGTGGCCACCTACTGCATCGGCCAGGCGGCCAGCATGGCGGCCCTCCTCTTCACCGCGGGATCGAAGGGAAAACGGTTCGCGCTTCCGAACTCGCGGCTGATGCTTCACCAGCCGTGGGGAGGCACCGAGGGAACCGCGGCGGACATCCGCATCCAGGCGGACGAGATCATCGCGCTCAAGAAGCGGATGGCCCAGCTCTACGCCAAGCACACGGGCAAGACCCCGGAACAGATCGAGCGGGACAGCGACCGCGACTTCTACATGGCGGCGGACGAAGCGAAGAAGTACGGCCTCGTGGACGAGGTCGTCGAATCCCTCAAAGAAATGCCGCCCGGCCAGAAGGGCGCGGGCGACATGGCGGCCCGGGAAGAGCGATAGCTCGTTTCGCCGACCGGAATTGCCGTATAATCGTCTGTCGGCAGGAAAATGGCATGACCAAGCGCAAGGGAGAAGACGGGCGTTTCTGTACCTTCTGCGGAAAGAGCCGCCCCGAAGTCAAGAACCTGATCCAGGGTCCCGGCGACGTCTACATCTGCGACGAGTGCGTCGAGGTCTGCAACCAGATCCTCCGCGTGGAGCGCAAGCCCTACAAGACCGCGCGCACGGGACACCGGCCCTATCCGCTCAAGCGTCTCCCCACGCCCCAGGAAATCAAGGAGCAGCTGGACCAATACGTCGTCGGCCAGGACCGCACCAAGAAGGCCCTCGCCGTGGCCGTGAACAACCACTACAAGCGCATCATGAATCCGATGATCGACGACGAGGTCGAGCTGGAGAAATCCAACATCCTCCTCCTCGGCCCGACCGGCTGCGGGAAGACGCTTCTGGCGCGCACCCTCGCGAAGGTGCTCGACGTCCCCTTCGCCATCGGCGACGCCACCACGCTGACGGAGGCCGGCTACGTGGGGGAAGACGTGGAGAATCTGCTCCTCAAGCTCCTCCACGAGACGGAATTCGACGTGGAACGCGCCGAGCGCGGAATCGTCTTCATCGACGAAATCGACAAGATCGCCAAGACATCGAATAATCCGTCGATCACGCGCGACGTCTCGGGCGAGGGCGTCCAGCAGGCCCTGCTCAAGATGCTCGAAGGAACCGTGTCGAACGTCCCTCCGCAAGGCGGTCGAAAACACCCGGAGCAGGAGTACATCCAGATCGACACCACGCACATTCTTTTCATCTGCGGCGGCGCGTTCGACGGGCTGGAGAACACCATCGCGAGACGCCGAGGCCGGAAGCAGATCGGATTCAAGACGGACACGCCGGCCGGCGTGGACATGGACGAGCAGGAGCTCGGCGACATCCTCGAGATGGTGGAACCCGAGGATCTGATCGAGTTCGGGATGATCCCCGAGTTCATCGGCCGCCTTCCCGTTCAGTGCGTCGTACGGCCGCTCACCGAGGAACAGCTCACGAAGGTCCTGACCGAGCCCAAGAACGCCCTCCTCCGCCAGTACAAGAAATTCTTCGAGATGGAGAACGCCCGACTCGAGTTCACGGAGGACGCGCTCCGGGAGATCGCCAAGCGGTCTCTCGCCAAGAAGACGGGGGCGCGCGGACTGCGTCAGATCATCGAATCGATGATGCTCGACCTGATGTTCGAGCTGCCCTCTCGGAAGGATCCCCGCGAATACGTCATCACCTCGCGCCACGTACGGGGAGACGAGGCGATCGTTCCTCGGACCGTGAAGACGAAGAAGGAGACGGCGTAGCGCTCGAACGCACGCATCTCGCGACGGTGCGGATCTGCGCGGCCGTCAGCTCCGGATACATCGGGAGCGCGAGGAGCTCTCCGGCCAGTTTCTCCGAAACCGGGCAGGCGTCGCCGTTGCCCGCGAAACAGGGCTGCCGGTGAAGAGGGATCGGATAGTACACTCCGCAGGCGATCCCCGCTTCCGAGAGTCTCGCCCGGATCGACTCGCGACGACTCGAACGAATCTGGTAGAGATGGTACACGTGGGTGCAGCCGGACCGTACGACCGGCGTGCCCACGCATCCTCCGAGAGCCTTCGCATAGATCTCCGCGTTCTTCTGTCGCATCCGGTTGTGGACGTCGAGCTTGCGGAGTTTCACGCGGAGAAAGGCGGCCTGGAGGCTGTCCAGCCGGCTGTTGTGCCCCACGACCGCATGTTCGTACTTGGCCCGCTGGCCTACGTGGCGCCACATCCGAAGCCGGTCGGCGAGTTCTCCGTCGTTCGTCACGACCATGCCGCCGTCGCCTAGGGCGCCGAGATTCTTCGAGGGGTAGAAGCTGAAACAGCCCGCGTCGCCGATCCCTCCCACGCGGCGGCCGTTCCAGGTCGCGCCGTGAGCCTGGGCCGTATCCTCGATCACCTTCAATCCGTGCGCCCGGGCGAACTCGAGGATGAGGCCTAGGTTCGCGGGGTGACCGAAAAGATGGACCGGGATGACGGCTTTCGTTCGGGTCGTCGCGCGCAATCCGCCGGGGTCCAGGCAGCCCGTCTCGTCTTCCACGTCCGCGAATCGAGGCGTGGCGCCGGCCAGCGAAACGGCCAGTCCGGTCGCGCCGAACGTCAGAGACGGGACGATCACTTCATCGCCGGGCCCGATGCCCGACGCCTTGAGCGCCAGGACGAGCGCGTCGGTGCCGTTCGCGACGCCGACGGCCTGCTTGACGCCGATGTAGCGCGCGAACTCCTTCTCGAATTCGGCCACCTCCTCCCCCAGGATGAACTGGGAATTCCGGAGGAGGGCGTCCATCTTGCGGCGAAAGTCCCGCGCGAATCTTGCGTGGTGGGCCCGAAGATCGACGAAGGGAATCATCGGCGCGGGATTATACCCGCTCTTTCGCCATTTCCGCCAGTTCGCGTTCGGCCACCCGCCTGAGGTCGGCATCCAGCTCGGCGGCGCGATGATAGTGGATTTCGGCCGGATCGTATCGTCGCTGAGCCCGGAGCGCCCGAGCCTTCGCCAGATGGGCCCGCGCGAATTCCGGCGCCATCCTCAGCGCCGCTGAAGCGTCGGAGGCGGCGCGGACGGGGTCCCCGGTCTTGAGATAGGCCTCGGCCCGATCCACGAGACATTCCGCGAACTCGGGCCAAAGATCGAGGGCGCGGGTAAAGTGCCCGATCGCCTCTTCGGGGCCTCGGGTGCGTCGGCCGGCCAGGTGCGCCTCCTTCGCCTTGGCGATCCGGGCGGCCCGTTCCGTCTCCTCCAGCGCCCGGCGAAGCCTTGCGAGTTCCCGCCGGAAAAGCGGATTCTCCGGCTCTCCTCCGAAAGCACGCTGGAGATCCCGGACCGCCTCCTCGGTCCACTTCGCCTGCTCGTGCGCTAGACCGCGATAGTAGTGCACCCAGGGAAATCCCGCCGACTCCCGGATCGCGGCGTCGAATTCGTCCACCGCCGCGAACCACTCTCCCCGGTCGAAGGCGCGAAGGCCCGCCTCGAACCTCTCTCGACATCGACGCTCGCGCTCGGCCCGCACCCCCGCTTCCTCCTTCGCCCGCGCACAACGCTCCCGGCCCGATCGTGCCACGGCGTCTCCCGCGTCGATGGCGATCGCCTTGGAGTACTCGGACTCGGCCCGATCCCAGTCTCCGCGCGCCTCATGGACCGCCGCCCACGCGCGATGCGCCTCGGCCCGTCGCGCGCGATCGCCGCGGCGGGACACCGCGAGCGCCAGAACGGCGAGACACGCCGCGATCGTCACGAAGAGAACCGCGGCCAATCCGCGATGAAGGCCCACGCGCCGGACCCAGCGGGCGGTCCGCGAGGGGCCTCGCGTTTGCACCCGGGCTCCTTGGATCCAGCGGTCGAGTTCCGCGGCGAACTCCCCGGCCGTCGAGTAGCGACGATCCATCTCCTTCTCGATCGCTCGAAGGCATACCGCCTCCAGTTCCGGCGGCGCGGTCGGATCCAGCTTCCGGGGAGCGGGCGGCTCCTCTTGGACCGTCGCCAACATGATCTGCATCGCGTTCTCCCCGAGGAAGGGCGGGCGCCCCGTCAAGAGCTCGAAGAGGATCGCGCCGAGGGAGTAGACGTCGCTTCTCGGATCCAGTTGCCCCTTGGAACCCTGCGCGTGTTCGGGCGACATGTAGGACGGCGTTCCGATCGCGACTCCGGAGAGAGTGAGGCGTTCGCTTTCCTGGACGTTCCTCGCCAGCCCGAAGTCCATGACGACCGCCCGTCCGGTCGTATCCACCATGATGTTCTGGGGCTTGACGTCGCGGTGGATCACGCCGGCTTCGTGCGCGAACTGGACGGCCCGCGCCGAGTCACGCAGGACCGTGACGCTCGCGCGCCGATCCAACTTCTGCGCCGCGACCGCCTCGTTCAAGGTGAGTCCGTCCACGTACTCCATCGCGATGTAGTGCATCCCTTCCCGCACGTTGACTTCGAAGATGTCGACGATGTTCGGGTGCTTGAGACGGGCCGCCGTCTGCGCCTCGCGATAGAATCTCCGAAGCGTCTCGTCCTCCTCCGCCATCGGGGGGGCGGAAGGCTGAGAACGCACCGTCGTCAAGAACTTCACCGCGACCCGGCGCCGGAGTTCGTTGTCGAAGGCCTCCCAGACGACGCTCATTCCCCCGCGACCGATTTCGCGCAGGAGGGTATAGGGACCGAATTTCTTGGAGACCGGTTCCACGATCATCCGTTCCTGCTCGCGCTGGAGATCTCGGAGGACTTCGGGAGTGAGCAGGCTCTTGCCGACCAGGAATTCGCCGAGCTCGGGAACGTTTTCCTGCCCCTGCCGCATCCGCGCGTAGGCGATCTGGCTCAGCTCGTGGATGGAGGTTTCCAGCTGCTCGCGGGTGAGCAGCCCGCGCTGAACGGCGAGCTTACCGATCCGAATGTAGTCCGAGTCGGCGGATTGGGCCATATCGTCTTTCCGAGGTTTTATTATACCCGAGCGATTAGAATCCCCGCGTGCGTCCCGCGCCTTCCGACACGTCGCCGCAACGGATTCGGGAGATGTTCGACGAGATCTCCCCGCGATACGACCTCCTCAACCATCTCTTGAGCCTGAACACCGATCTCGCGTGGAGGAGGGATGCCGCGGAACGCGCCGGGCCCGCGCGGCGGATCCTGGACGTGTGCTGCGGTACCGGGGACCTCCTGCTCGAGCTTCGCCGCCGCTGGGGCGCGGAGGTCGTGGGAGTGGATTTCGCGCGAAACATGCTCCACCTGGCCCGGAGGAAGGCGTCGCGTCGATCGGTCGCGTGCGGGCTCTTCCACGGGGACGCCCTCCGCCTTCCCTTCCGGAACGGGAGCTTCGACGCGGTGACCGTGGCCTTCGGGCTCCGAAACGTCTCCGACCCGGAACGCGGAGTCTCCGAGATGGTCCGGGTGCTTCGCCCCGGGGGTCGGCTGGTGATCTGCGAATTCACCCTTCCGCCGAACCGACTCCTA
>CAZGKV010000049.1:6478-21766 GCA_964526305.1 uncultured Planctomycetales bacterium
GGGTCCTTCCGTGGGTGGGTCGCCTCGTGGCTCGAGCCGAGGTGGACGCCTACCGATACCTGCCGGAATCCGTCCGCCGCTGGTACTCCCCGGACGAATTGACGGGGCTCCTCCGGGGTCTCGGACTTGCGGACGCGCGCCACGAGCTTCTCACCTTCGGGATCGCCGCGATCCACAGCGGAAGCCGGGCCTGATCGGCCCGCCCGCCGTTTTCGGTAAACGCTCTCCCGCAGACGCGGAATAGTCTTATGGCGGAAACCCATGATGGATGGGTCGCCATCGGGTAGAAATTAACGGAGACCGGTATGGCGTGGATGCGGTTCGCGGCGGCGTGGGCGGTTGTCGGGGCCGCCCTCGGGGGATGCGGCGGAGAGGGCTCCTCCCTCTCCCACTACCTGGCCACGGCTTCCGTGGGCGACTTCCTCAAGGTCTCCATCGACCATAGCGCCAAGACGATCACCTATCACAACTTGACGAACGGACAACAAGGGACCGTCTCGTACACGGTGAACGCGGACGGCAGCCTCCAAATCAACGACCCCGCGGGCAATCTCGTGACGGGCTTCGAGGTGCCGAACTACAGCCTCCTGCTGGAGGTCAACCACGCCGGTCCCAACCAGAACACCCACTGCATGGCCTTCGCGGTTCAACAGGCGACCATCGACCAGGCGACGATGAAGCAGAAATCGTACAACTTCATGCAATTCCGTACCAACAGCGGCGGCCTGGAGATCGGCGGGGCCTGGTTCAGCGGGAACAACCTCACCACCACCAACTTCTGGCCCTACGGGAACATGAACGGCAGCGGCGCGTTCGACACCGGCTCCATGGATTCGAGCCAGTGGGTCCTGGATCCCACCGGGATGTTCCTCACGGTGGACGAAGGCGGCGGCGACGTGAGCACGATCTTCGCCACCCCCTCGGGAGTCCTTGCGGTGGATACGCCGAACGGGAATATCCTCTGCCTCGAGCAAGCGGCCAGCAAGAACTTCGATCCCGCCAATGCCGGCACGTACAAGGCCCTCGTGTACTTCAAGGAAAACGCTCAGACGAATATGGGCGTCGAAACCGGAACGGTCCATGTCGACCGCGGGACCATGGTCATCAGCTCGACGGGACATCTAACCGTCACGAACGAACAAGGAACTCCGATCGTGGACACGGACCTCCTCCCGGTGGCCGATCAAGCCCATCTCGTCGGACCCGGCAAGTTGTCCAACAACTGCAACGGGCTCTTCACCTTCCGAGTGGACAACGGAGCGGGCGAGTTCATCGACGTCTTCGTGACCTTCGTCCAAGGGGCGATGTTCTTCTGCTCGTTCCAACCCCACGCGGCGGACTCGCTGTACGACTACCTGCAGGGCATCGGCATGAAACAGTAATCCCTGGTCCTCAGGCAGGGCGCGCGTTCGCAGGGCGGCGGACGCGCGCCTTTCGCCTTTAGACCCTTCCCGGCAGGCATCGCCAACGTCAGTCGATCTGAATCCACACGCCGCTCCTCGGGACAGGACCGTACCGCGGACTGTGATGGTGATACCGATGACCGCGGTACCGGTACTGGCCGCAAGAGTCCGAATGGACGTGTCCCCGCTCCACATCTTCGTCGTACCCGTGGTCGTGGAACACCCATCCGGAACCCAATCCCAAGAGCAGCAAGATCGCAAGAATCCTCATGGGCCCGCCTCGGGAAAACGCCGTCTCCCTTCGTTTCTACGACAAGTCGGGACGGCCGTTACTCGCCGAACGACCAGACTCGGACGGTCGTGTCGAGGGAAGCGGAGACCAGCGTCTTGCCGTCCGCGCTGAACGCCAGGGCGGTCACGGGACCCGTGTGCCCGTCCAAGACCTGACTCTCGGTTTCGTGAACCACGTCCCAGAGATGCACTCGCCGGTCGTCGCCGCCCCACGCCAGAATCGCGCCGTCGGGGCGAAATACGGCGGCGCGCACCCGGCGGGCGTTTCCCACACCGCCTTTCGAGGATCCCTCCGACCCATCGAAGAACCGGATCGAATCGAGGGCGGCGACCGCGAGAGTCTTCTCGTCCGCTCGGTAGGAAAGGGCTACGATCCGTTGGTCGCCGGTCGCAATCGTCCTCCGTTCGACCCCCAGCGCCAAATCCCAAAGGACGACCGAGCCGTCCGCCCAGCCCGACGCCAAGATCTTCCCGTCGGGAGAAACGTCGAGGCAGAGGGCGCCCCAGCCGCGGCCGGGGAGAACCAGCGGCTCCGTCCCCTCCGCCCATTTCCAGACCCGAACGCGCCGGCCTGCGGCGGTGACGAGAATCTCGTCTCCCAGAGCCAAGGCTACGGCATAGACGGGAGCTCCGTGGTTCGGAGTGCGAAACAGGCGACGACCGTCTTGACACCGCCACACGCCGGCCGTGCCGTCGTGGCTTGCGGAGACGAGGAGTCCTCCGTCGCGCCCGTACCGCAGCCCCTGGATCAGCGAGGTGTGTTCGACCAAAGGAACCGGCTCGCGGCCGTCCGGGAGCGACCAGCGCCGGAGGGAAGAGGCACGATCCCCCGTCACGACCTCCCGGCCGTCGGGCCGGATCGTGACGGCCCATCGCGGGGCCGAGCGCTCGCCCGTAAGGCGGATCCGTTCTCGGTACCGTGGTTGAGGGAACCGGGGCGGCGCGTCGGTCCTTCTCGGGAGCAAGAGCGCGAGGGCGACGGCTCCGAGCGGGAGCAGGAGAACGAGCGCCAAGAGAAGGCCCCAGGTCACGCGAAGCGGCTTCGACCGGCGGAGGAACTCGTCCTTGAAGGCCGACGCGCTCTGGTATCGAAGCGACGGCTCTCGCGCCAGGGCACGCCGCACGACGGCGTCCTCCCGCCCCTGGCGCATCTCCAGCAAGACCATGCCGGCGGCATAGAGATCCGCCCGATGGTCCACGTCCTTGGAATCCGCGAACTGTTCCGGCGCCATGTACCGAGGCGTGCCCATCCGGGCCCCGGTCTTCGTCAACGTCGCTCCGGGTCGTTTCCACTTGGCCAGCCCGAAATCGGCGATCCGCGCGCGCCCCTCTGCATCCAGCAGGATGTTCTCCGGCTTGACGTCTCGATGCACGACGCCGCACGAGTGCGCGTAGGCGAGCGCCTCCAGGATCTGCGGGAAGATCGAGGAGACCCTCTTTCGCGTGAGAGGGCCCTCCTCCATCGCCCGGCGGAGCGTGCATCCCTCGACATACTCCATGACCAGAAAGCAGATTCCCCCCTCCTTCCCAAAATCGAAGATCTTCACGATATTGGGGTGGGAGAGAGAGGCGAGGGACTTGGCCTCGCGTTCGAATCGGTCATGAAGCTCGACGTGTTCGGGCCGCGCCGGCAGAACCTTCAGCGCGACGTGGCGGCGGAGAGCGGGTTGGAGCGCGCGGTACACTTCCCCCATTCCGCCGCGTCCCACGAGATTCACGATCTCGAGGCCGTGGAAAACGTCGCCCTCTCGGAGAAGGTTGAACCCCTCTTGATCCAGGGCGTCCGTGGGAGGGAACGGTCCCTCGGTCACGTGCGCCTGCCGAAGAGGTCTTTCATCTCCGACTCGGCCTCCCGCTCCGAAGCCACCGTCTCCCGGATCAATTCGAGAACCAATTCCCGAAGCCGCCGGCGTCCCTCGTGAAGAATGTTCGTCACTTGGGTCTCCGCGATCCCGAACCGCTTGGCCAGTGCCTTGTAGCTCACGTCTTCGCCGGGAGGCTTGTCGACGTCGCGGAGCCGGAGGATCTCGTAGGCCGGAAGGGTTTTCGATCCCCGACGCTCGATCTCCAGTCTTCGGAGCGCCTCCGCGAGAACCGAGCGCGCCCATTCGATTTGGAAGATCTCCTCCGGCGAGCCGTCTCCGGCAGGCTCGAACCCCTTCTCGATGTCGAGGGGAACGACGCGGACTCCCCCGCCTCGCTTGAGCCGGCTCTCGCGCCGGTGCTTGGAGACGACGAAATGGTCCAGGACGGCCATGAGGAAGGACCGGAATTTCCCGTGCTCGGGAGCGAGACGGTCCAGCATGTCCTTCTCGCACAGCGCCGCAAAGAACTCCTGGGTCACGTCCTTCGCGTCCTCATGGGGCAGAGTCCACTTGCGGCGGACGAAGGCGTAGACGGGACGCCAGTAGCGCCGGGCGAGTTCTTCGAGCGACTCCCGGCACCGGGACGAACCCCGGTCGCGCGCGCCGGAGATGAGCGACCAGTGGGTGCTCGGGAAGGCGTCGTCCCCGGAGGAGTTCATCGGAGGCGAATTCTAGCGGTTGGACAACTTCAATTCCATGGGTTGCTCGCAAGCTGGGCAACCGACAGTTCTAATGTTACCTACTAGCCCCGGAAACGCGCGAGGAAACCCATTGGTATCCGTCCAAGACTCCGTAGATGGGCACCGATGGCGCCTCCGAGGCCGTCCCCGTGCACGTCGTTCTGCGCAATCTGGGGGCGCGTCCACGGGCCCATCGCGTCTCACGGGCCGTCCACGACGCGCTTCTGCGAAATCTGTGCGGCCGGCGGACATCCATCTCTGGAACGGTTACACACATTTTTCCAAAGAAATCCGGGTCCAACGCGATGCTCTCTCATCGGAGGTCACCCATGAGAAGAGCACTATGGGTCGTCGTTCCCGCCGTCGCCGTACTCGCTGCGGTGGCGAATGGAAGCCGACCCGGGGCGATCCGTACCACGAGATCGGTCCCCGTTCGGCCCGACTTGAAGGAATTCCATAGTGCGGTGGTCGAGAGCGGGCCCGCACCGGAGAAGAAACGGGAATCGCCGGGCGTTCTCCCGAAGGAGATCCCTCGACCGAGACCGGAAACGGAAGGGAATTGGCGGTCGCTCCGGGAGTGGCTACTCGACGAACTGACGGACGCGGAGTTCGCGCGGCTCCTTCGGGGGACCGAGATCGAGACCTACTTCGCGAAAGTCGTCGCGGGGCTCCTGGAGGGCCCCCACGAAGCCGGGACCGCCCCCCCGGAGTTCAAAGTGTTCCTCGATCGATTCAATGAGCGGGTGTCCATCGCGGAGTCAAGATGATCGGGAAGGTTTTTTGTTTGGAGGTCGGATCATGAGGTACGGTATCGCGGTTCTCGCGTTCCTCGCGGCGGTGGCCACCGGGGCGTCCGCCCACGCCGCCACGGCCAGCGGGAAGGTAGTCTATGTCGAGTCGTTCAATCAGAGCACCACGTGGATCGAGTGGGGGGTCGTGATGTTGCGACCCGCCTCCGGTCCGTGGTTGAACGTCTGGATCAAGTCCTCGATTCCGGAGGAAACGGGGCGGCGGATTCTGGAATCGGCCGGGAGAGCGACAAACGGCCATACGTTCAGCTTTTACTATGCGGACCAGAATCCCAGTTGGCCCGCGTATTTCTCCGTCACCAACTTCGCCGTCACGGAACTCCGGGTGAACGCGGCGGTTCCCCTCGCCTCGGTGACGTGGGGCGGGCTCTACAACAGTCCCGTCACCGTCAAGGGACGAATTGCCCGGGTCACGATATACGGCTCCGGGACGACGATCGTCACCCTGGGCAGTCAGAACTACGACATCCCCCTCCCCCAGGATTCGGGAAGACACTATTCCCGGCTCTTCACGGTCGCCGCAGGCGGAGCGGACGCCGACCACGACGTCGAATTCAGGAACCTCTGGTACAACGGATCCACCTCCGGGGGAGTGTGGGGCTCTACGAGCGTGAATTCCTACAAGGCCCGCAACCAATAATCCTCCCCGCATGGGCCGGGGAGCGGTCCTCGGCCCATGCCCGAATCGTATCCGGAGCTCTGTAGATTGGCACCGATGGTGCCTCCGGGGCCGTCCCCGTGCACGTCGTTCTGCGCAATCTGGGGGCGCGTCCACGGGCCCAACGTGCCACGCGAGCCGTCCGGGACGCGCTTCTGCGAAATCGGTGTCGGCCGACGCGCACCCATCCCCAGATCGGTTACCCCGAATCTTTCCATCGCCCCCCGAGGCGGGTACACTTCTCCGGAATGCCCTATCGCGATCTCCAACAATTCCTTGCCGTCCTCGAGGAGCGGAAGCTCCTCCGTCGTATCAAGACCGAAGTGTCGCAAGACCTCGAAATCTCGGAGATCACGGATCGAGTGATCAAGGCGGGGGGACCCGCGCTCCTTTTCGAAAACGTTCGCGGCCATTCGGTACCGGTCGCCATCAACCTCTTCGGCACGAACGAACGGATGGCGCTGGCGCTCGACGTGGACTTGCTCGACAAGCTTCCCGACCGACTCGGACAACTCCTGGCGCTCGCCTTGAATCCTCCCAAGGGCGGGTTCCTCGATCGCGTGAAACTCCTGCCGAAGCTGATGGAAGCCGCGAGCTTTCTCCCCAAGAGCGTGGACGGAGGGATGTGCAAGGACGTCGTCCTCCGGGGCGACGCCGTGGATCTCGACCGTTTCCCGATCCTCAAGTGCTGGCCGCAGGACGGCGGACGCTTCATCACCTTTCCCCTCGTCTTCACGTTCGATCCCGAGACCGGCAAGAGGAACGTCGGAACCTACCGTCTGCAAATCTTCGACAAGCGCACCACGGCCGCCCACTTCCACTGGCACAAGGACGCCGCGCGCCACGTACGCAAGTCCAAGGAACGTCTCCAGGTCGCGGCCGCGATCGGCTGCGATCCGGCCATGTGTTTCGCCGCCACCCTTCCCCTCCCGCCCGATATGGACGAGGTACTCTTCGCGGGCGTGATCCGTCAGGAAGGAATTCCCCTCACAAAGTGCGAGACCACGGACATCCGGGTGCCGGCGAACGCGGAGATCGTCCTCGAGGGATACATCGATCCCCCGGAACGTCGGGTCGAAGGACCTTTCGGCGACCACACGGGCTACTACTCCCTCCCCGACGAATTCCCGGTGTTCCACGTCGAGTGCATCACCCACCGGAAGAATCCCGTCTACCACACGATCATCGTCGGCCCGCCTCCGCAAGAGGACGGTCCGATGGGGTACGCGATCGAGCGGCTCTTCCTGCCGCTGATGAAGATCCAGATGCACGAGCTCGTCGACTACCATTTGCCGCCGGAGGGCGTCTTCCACAATCTGATGATCGTCTCCATCCGAAAGCAGTACCCGGGCCATGCGCGCAAGGTCATGCACGCGATTTGGGGCATGGGTCAGGCCATGTTCACGAAGTGTATCGTCGTCGTTGACGAGGACGTGGACGTCCACGATCTTCGCGAGGTGGCATGGAAGGCCCTCAACCACATCGATCCGGAACGCGACATCGAGTTCGCGATGGGTCCCATCGATATCCTGGACCATGCGTCCCGCCTAGCGGGCTACGGCTCGCACCTGGGAGTCGACGCGACCCGCAAGTGGCCCGGGGAGGGATTCACTCGTCCCTGGCCGGACGAGGTCGTCATGACCCCCGAGGTGCGGGCGCTCGTCGATCGGAAGTGGAAGGAGTACGGTCTATGATCCCGCCCGAGGATTCCATCGAGACTCAGAAGATGTCTCCGCTTCCGGGGCCGGGACTTCGCCTCGGGGGGTGCGTCCTCGAGAAGCGGCTCGGCCAGGGGGGCATGGGCACCGTGTGGGAGGCGCGCCAGATCTCCCTCGATCGTCCGGTCGCCGTGAAAATCCTCGACGCCTCGCTCTCGGCTGACGCCGGCTACATGGACCGATTCAAGCGCGAAGCGAAAGCGGCGGGCCGGCTCAATCACCGGAACATCGTGGCCATCCACGACGCCGGCGTAGAGCAGGGACTCGGCTACATCGTAATGGAGCGGCTCCAAGGATGGACGCTCCAAGATCGGATCGAAAGGCAGGGAGCGATGACGGAGGCGGAGGCCCTCGATCTCTTGGTCCAGACCGGGCGAGGGCTCGACGCAGCGCACCGCGCGGGATTGGTGCACCGCGACATCAAGCCGGGAAACCTCTTCGTGTGCAGCGACGGGACGATGAAGATTCTCGATTTCGGCCTGGCGCGCGATGCCTCGTCCTCGATTACTCAACCGGGGGAGCGGCTCGGCACTCCGCACTACATGAGCCCCGAGGCCTGCGACGGCAAGACGGCGACCGATCGGTCGGATCTCTATTCCCTCGGCGCGACGGTGTACGCCTCCCTTGCGGGGACCCCGCCCTTCCGCGCCGACACGCCGGTAGCCCTCCTTCGCAAGCACGTCGAAGAAGCTCCGAAGCCGATCCCGAACCTGCGACTGGAAACGAACGATTTGGTTCTGGCGATGCTGGCCAAGGCCCCCGACCTGCGGCCAAGCAGCGCCGCGGAAATCGTCCGGATGGCCGAAGCGATCCTGGGAGGCAAGCCGCTCCCGCGGCTCCGCCCGCCGATCGATCTTCGCCCTCTCGCCTACATTTGTCTTTCCGCCGTCATCCTCCTCTTCGGAGTCGTCGTGGCGAGAATCCTCATCGCCGGCCCGCGCATGATGGTCACGCCCGGCGCGCGCGAGCGGGCGCATCGGTTCGCCGTCTTCAAAGTGGCGGCGGTCCCCGGGAGCGCGGGGCACGGCGTCCTCGAAATCACCCTGGCTCCCAAGGCGGGTGTCGCCCTGTGCGGTTCGCACGGCCAACTCCACGGACACCGGCACAAACATGCGGAGTTCGGCATCGACGTGAGTTCCGATCCCGCGATCAAGGTGGAGCAGCACGAGATCCTCCACGAGGACCTTCGCGAATCCCGCACGTTTCGGATACCGTTTCGCGCCACCTTGTCGGGGACCCATTCGGTGTACGTCCACATCCGCTACCAAGCGGTGATGGAAGGAAGCGACGCGGCGGACTCGTTCGAAAAGGACAAGATCGATCTCGTTCTCCCCGTCGTGGTCGATTAGGGCTCCAAGCCCCTTGTGGAAACACGGAGACCCCCGAGCTCACGGAGCTGAGAAGATGCCCTGGTGCTTGGAAACACAGATCGGACAACGTCTTGCTCGGATCCGATTCCCTGCCTGTCCGGACACCCGTTTTCTCCCGGGCAGAGCCTTCTCCGTGATCGCCGTGTTCTCCGTGTTTAGACAAGGACGCGCTCTCAAACTGAACGCATGTACCTGATCCTTCTCCACGAAGACGTGGCGGCCGATCCCCGCACCCACGCCCCCATCGTGGCCAAGCACCTGGGCATCACCCTCCTCGAGGCGCGCATGGCGGTGCGCCGCGGTCGCGGGATTTTCCTCGACGACCTGACCGAACCGGCCGCCCGGGAGATCGCGGAGAGCCTGGAGAAGGCGGGCGTCCGCGCGTCGGTAGCGGCCAAGGCCGAGCTTCCGCCCCTTCCTTCTCCCCGCAAGGTCGCCCGGCTGGAACGCGGGGAGGAGAGGTTCCCGTATCGAATCGCCGGCACCGAGGAAACGGGCCTCCTGGCGTGGCACTCGCTCGGAGTCGTTTCCTGCGGCCTCGTCGCCCGCCCGGCACGTTCGGAGAAGCTGCCGCTCGGAGGGATGCCCGCGATCCACAGGGTCGATCGCCCCGAGGATCGCGATGTCCTCCGCGCCAACCTGCTCCTTCGCCTCGAGAGACGCGAACCGGCGCCCGCCAAGCGCGACGTCTCGACCTTCGAACGAATCGAAACGGCTCGCGAATTCAGGGTCTTCCTCGACCTGGTGACCGCCGACCTCGGCGCTTGGCTCCGCGTGGGGATGGAGGAGTTCGGATACGTCCTCACGGCCGGGTCGGTCCAGATGGGCGGAGCGTGGGGGCTGGAGGCGCTGATGAAAGACCTGCGCCTCCGAGCGGCCCCCGCCCTCACCGACCTCACGCTCGACATCCTCGCGGCGGAGGATCCCGCTCCGTACGCCTTCGGCCAGCTCGAGGAGCTCAACCGCTACACGCTCTGGACCGTCCTCCGCCGCCGGCTCAAGCTGGAACCCGAAATCCCCTGGGCGGAGCGGGACGAGTCTTCTACTTGACCAACTCGTGCGTCCCGCGATTGTTCGTCCACTTCACGATTCCCTGGCCGCGCGCGAACCAGATCGTCTCCGTAGGCGTCGCTTCCGGGGACTGGCGCCAGCGCTTTCCGATGGCGACGCGCACCGCGTCGAAGGTCCCCGCCGGGACGGTGACCTTTTCTTCCGTCGCGGCGTACTCCAGCTCGGCGACGAACCAACCGCAGGAGGGGTAGACGTGCGGGGAGGTCCACTTCAATCCGGCCTTCAGCTCCGTCGGGAAGACATACGTCAGG
This sequence comes from uncultured Planctomycetales bacterium, assembly GCA_964526305.1. Lineage (GTDB taxonomy): Bacteria > Planctomycetota > MHYJ01 > MHYJ01 > JACPRB01 > JACPRC01. The sequence goes on from CAZGKV010000049.1 coordinate 16,595, forward strand.
GAGAACTCTTCCCCCCAGGCATGCCGGTAGACCCGGACTTCGTCCTTCGTCTTGCGCACGACGAAGAGCATCTGCTCGCCCTCGAGGACCAAGAGATCGTCGGCACCGGCGGTGGCCTCGCGTACCTTCATCGACTTGACGTCCTCGGGATTCGCCTCGACGAGGGTGAAGACCCTCTTCCCGACCTTCTCGTACCGATGAGTGAATTCCTTTCCGCCATACGAGGAAACGTTCGTTCGGAACGTCCGGACGGATCCCTCCTTCGCGGGGAAGAAGGAGTCCTTCTCCTGGGCCGGAAGGAGCAGGAGGGCCGCCAGCATTCGAATGGTCATGTTCGATCTCCAGAATCGTGGCCATTGTAGAGGTTGCGCCCTTGAGCGCAACCATTGGAAGAGGGGCAAGCGGGTGGCCACGAAGGAATCGCCGGGACTTCGCGAAGCCGTATCTCGGAGGATACGGCCGGGCAGGCCGGGAGAACCGGCCTGCCCGTGAGGTGTGCCGCTTTACCGGTAGCGGATTTCGACGAGCACGCCGCCGGATTTGTCCGCCTTGAAGCGATGGGACGCGCCGACGGGGATCCGATAGGTGAACGCTCTCCCGCTCACGCGCTCGGCCTTCACGCCCCCGACCACGACCTCGATCTCGCGAACCGTGCCGTTCGGGAGATCGAGACTGTCGACGATGTCGATCGTCAGCTCGCGCCCCGGAAGAAAGCTCAAGTTCCAGCGACGCACCAGGTGGGGCTCCCCGGCTTGGAATTCCGCCTCGGCCATGCAGCAGAGCTCTCGCTCGGGCCCATCGGTCGCATAAAGGGCGACGAGCTTCACATAGGGCGGCTCGTCCGGAAGGCGGTTGAGGACATCCTCCGACCATCTGAATTCCCCTTCGGACTCGGCCGCCTTCTTCTTGGCCGCTTCGAATCGGAGCCTCAGGGACGCCAGTTCCATCTCGGCCCGATTGTGGGCCTTTTCTTCTACGATTCGGCCCTGCCACACTTTCTCCAGTTCGATCGACGCCGAACGGCGGGCTTCAGCTCGCTTCCGCTCCGCCTGCTTCACCCTGTCGCTCAGGGCGCTGACCTTTGCGTTCGCGGCCCGATACCGGCGCCGGACGGACGAATCGTTCGGATCTTGGAGCATCTCCCCGACGAGTCGGTCCAATTCCGCTCGGGCTGCGGCAAGACGGGTCACCAAATCCTGATGCTCCGACGCCCGCTTGGCCTCCTCGGTCTCCGCGTACCGTACCCGGGCCTTCAAGCGCTCCAACTTCGCGACGCGATTCGCCGACTCCAGCTCCTTCTCGGCCAGCTGATTCTGAAGAGCCTCCAGGGCCGCCAAAGCTTCCTTCCAAGATCCCAGCGACTGCCGGGTCAGATCCCGATAGGTCCTTCGCTTCGCTTCCCAATGATCGAAGCGAGATTGGTCGACTTGTCGGACGAAGTATCGCTCGGGCATTCCGGGCTTGCGCCGGAAGGCCTCGACCGGCATGCGGGTCATCCCATTCATGTAGAAACGCCGCAAGGACCCGGTCTCGATCTCGGGAAAGAGCCTCCTCAAAGGACGGATATCCTGCGTCCAGACAGCCTGAGGAGCGCTCGCCCAGGAGGGACTTTGCGAAGTGGAGACGAACCAACCGAGACTCGAGCTGACCCTGATGTACTCGTCGGTGAAGTTGTGGTAGATCGCCCAGGCGAAATCGATCATCGCTTGATAGTGCGAATCGATGGTGACGTAGTACTCCCGCTCCCACCGCTCGATTCCGTCGGGACGGTGGAGCAGCGCGAAGTCGTACCACTTCCAGGCGAGTCGGCACAGGCGCGCGCGCGCCGCGGACAACTGCCGGTACACGGTCATGTACAGGTTTCCGATTTGGACGTAATAGGCTTCGTCTTGCTCCGCCACGCGCGACCGGAGGTTCCGGACCTCGGTCTTGTAAGCGTTCGACTCCTCCCGGTGCTTCTGCCGAATCTCGTTCATCGCAGCCTCATAATCCTTCCGGATGCTCTCGCGGAACTTCCCGGACCGGCGGTTGATGATGGCGACCCAGCCGTAGCCGACGATACCGAGATACGCTCGCCACGTTTGGTGGATGGCTTCGCGGACGCGAGTGTAGCAGTGGCGATTGAACTCGTCCGGATCCGAGGTCGCCTTGCAATCCCTCTCGAGCCGCTCGAGCAGGTCCGATGCGCGCCCGGCGTTGGTCCGCATGAGATCTCGGACCACCTCGTCCGTTTGTGTCCGGATGGCGCCGACTTCCTTCTTCTCTTCCTCCGTCATGGACCCGATGTACCGTTCGATCGAGGCCGAATCCTCTTCCAAGTCTCTCAGCGACGCTTTGGCGCGCTCATAGACTTCCTCCCTGATGTCCTTCGGTCGATCCTCCTGCGCCGCCGGCCGGGACGGTGGAAGCGCCAGGCCCGCCGACAGGATCAACATTCCCGTATATCGATTCATCTGTTCTCCTTTCGATCGCGGAGAGAACTACGAAAGCCGGGCACGGAGCCTCAGACGAAATCGCGTCGACGCAACCCGCTGGAACGCGGGATGTAATATGATTCAATCGATGCCCCGTGAGACCATGATGGGAGGCCCTCGGCGCCGGTTCCCGTCGACCGCATGGACGATGATCGTCGCGGCCGGAGACGAACGCAATTCGGCATGGCGCGAACAGCTCAATCGTCTGATCGCGGAGTACTGGAAGCCGGCCTACGGCTATCTCCGGGCCTGCGGCGTGGCGAACGTCGAGAATGCGAAAGATCTGACGCAGGAGTTCTTCGCCCGGCTTTTCGAGAAGGGGCTGATCGCGCGCTTGAATCCCTCGCGCGGAAGCTTTCGCGGGTTCCTCATGCGGGCGCTCAAGAATTTTGCGGTGGACGCCGCCAGGCATGAGAAGGCAAGACGGCCTCCCTCGGGCGCACTCCTGATCTCCCTCGAGGACTGCCGCGACGCCGAAAGCCGGGCGCAGCCCGGCGAAGACGCCGATCGCGTCTTCGACCGCGAATGGACCCGGGCGGTGATGCGATCCGCGCTGGCGGAACTGGACCGGCGGATGGGGGAGTCCTACGCCGCCTACCGAAACTACACCGAGGGAAACGAGACGTACGTCTCCCTCGAGAAGAAGATGGGCCTCACCGAGAACGACGTGCGCTATCGTCTCTCCCGCTGCCGGGAAGAACTCCGCGCCATCCTTCGCGAGAAGATCCGCGACTACGTCCGCGACGAATCCGATGTCGAGACCGAACTGCGGGAGATCGTGAAGGGATGACCGACGACCCTCTGGGTGGCGTGCTCCGCGACCTGCGGGAGAATCCCGCTCTCCCCTTCGTCGGCAAGTATCGGCTCATCCGAGAGATCGCGCGCGGCGGAATGGGCATCGTCTACGAAGCCGAGGATGCGGCTCTCAAGCGTCGCGTGGCGATCAAGGTCCTCCGGAAGGAAACCGAAGAGCACTCCCTCCGCCTCCGGCGGGAAGCGGAACTCGCCGCGCGGCTCGTGCACCCGAATATCATCGCCATCCACGACGTCGGGTCGGCGGGCGCGGTCGACTACGTCGTCATGGAGTACGTGGAGGGGGGCACGCTCGCGGAACGCTCCGGTCCCCTCGAGGAGCGCCTGCGCCTGCTGGAAGACGTCGCGCGCGCGGTCGGTTTCGCCCACGAGCGCGGCGTCGTCCACCGGGATCTCAAGCCCGCCAACGTGCTCGTGAACTCCTCGGGTCGCGTGATCCTCACCGACTTCGGCCTGGCACGCGCGGAGGGGTCGCGCGTGACCGAATCTCATGCCGTCGTGGGGACACCCCAATACATGGCGCCCGAGCAGATCGCGGGGAGACGCGAGGAGATCGACGCGCGGGCCGATGTGTACGCGCTCGGCGTCATGCTCTACGAAATCCTGGCCGAGCGACTTCCGTTCGACGGCGACTCGCACCCGCGGCTCTTTCACCAGATCCTGAATCAGGAGCCCCGGCCCCTCTCCCGCGCGGTCCCCCGCGACCTCCAGGCCCTCTGCCTCAAAGCGATGGAGAAGGATCGCGATCGGCGATACTCCACGGCAGCGGAGATGGCAGAGGACCTGGGCCGATGGCGGGCAGGCGAGCCCGTCGCCGCACGCCGGCCCTCGACGCTTCGCCGATGGACCGCAAGAGCCCGGAAGCACCCGGGATGGGCGGCTGCAGTCGTCATCGCCGCCGGAGCGGTGTCAAGCATCGTCGTGTGGTCGGTGCACTCGCGTGCCGACCGGGCAGAGCGTCGCGAAGCCGAGGCCCGTCTCGAAGAGGAGAAGACCCTCGGGCCGATCCTCGCGCGCGTCTCGGCTCTCCCGGACGAGCCGGACTCCTGGAAGCGCGGCGCCGAGATGCTGACCCCGGCCGCGGAGCGCTTTCCGAAGTCCTGGAAGGCGTGGATGGAACTCGGCCGGCTGCACGCCAAGCTGAACCGGCACGCGGAGGCGCTGGAGGACTACCGCCGCGCCCTCGAGATCAACCCTCGGCTCGGAACGGCCCACTATCTTCGGGGCCGCATCCTCATGGATGCGCTCCAGCGTACGGACGAGGCGCGGGGCGAATTCGAGAGGGCTCTGGAGGTCGAGCCCGACAACGAGTTCGCGTGCGTCGGTCAAGCCAGCGTCGCCGTACTCCAGCGACGGTTCGACGAAGCGATCGCCGCTTGCGATCGCGCGGAGCAGCGCGCGGGTCATCTGCAGGAACTCTACTACGTGCGCGGAGTCGCCCGGATGCTCCGGCAAAGCGAGGGCGACATCGAGAAGGCCCTGGACGACTTCACGGTTTCTCTGCGCAAGCGTGCCACGGCCGCGGCCTACAACGGCCGGGGGAACGCCCGTCATGCCCGGGTCCTCGCCGGACACGCACCGGACGCGCCGACCGAAGTGCGGGAGGCCATCGGCGATTTCGGGCGGGCGCTCGAACTCGACCCCCGCCTTTCCTGCGCCTTGACTCACCGAGGAGACGCGCGCCACACGCTCGGAAAACTGTTGCCCGCATCCGACCGGCGGTTGGCCGAGTGGGAAGCCGCGATCCGAGACTTCGATGCCGCCCTCCGACTGGACGCTCGATCCGCCCAGGCCTTCTGCGATCGCGGAAAGGTCCGCGGCGATCGGGCGGACCTCTTCACGCTGGCCGGACGCCGCGCCGAGGCGGCCGCGGAACGCGGGGCAG
>CAZGKV010000049.1:21776-35601 GCA_964526305.1 uncultured Planctomycetales bacterium
CCGCGGCAACGTGCGTCAGGCCGCAGGCGATTTCGCGGGTGCCGTTTCCGATTTCGATTGGGCGATCCGGATCCGGCCGAACTTCTTCGAGGCGTACTTCAATCGAGGCAATGCGCATCGGGATCGACAGAAGTGGGACGCGGCGATCTCGGACTACACGAAGGCCATCGATCTGAATCCGAATCCGGATCTCTTCTTCAACCGGGGCTTGGCGCGCGCCCTCCACGGCGAACGAGACGGGGCGATCTCCGACCTGGAGAGGGCCCTGGCCCTCGCCCCCTCCGACTGGACGCGGGCCGGACTCGCACGGCAGGAACTGGAACGCTTGAGGAAATGAGGGGACCGGGCCCCGTACGGAGCCCGGTCCGGAGTGCGACCTATTCGTTGTCGGGCAAGAGGAGAACGGTGATCCATACCGCTCGATGGGCGCGGAGCCTTTTTTCGAAGGAGTCCTTTTCTTCCTTAGGGATTTCCTTCAGCTTCAATTCCTTCAGCGCCTCGGCGATGAGTCGATCCAGGATCGCGTCGATGTCCTTCTGGGTGCGGACCTCTCCGGCCCGCATCTTGTCCCGCATCTTGCTGTTCACGCGGTCCGCGATCTTGGTCCCGAGAGTTTCTTTTTCCGGGGCGGAGTGCTTGAGAAGATCCGTGGACATCTCGTGTCGGGTGCCTCCGTCTTCGAAGACGTCCAGGCGCCGGACCAATCCGATTCCTGGGGCATACCACTCCTTCGAGTAGCTGCGGGCATCGGCAGAACTCTTCCGCACGACAGGGAGTGCGCGAAACGTACCCGCCGGTGTCACTACGGCCTCCTCGGCCAGGATTTCGCATCGATACTCCATTTCGTGCCCACCGATCGTATACTTCCCCGTCCACTTCCGACCTGGTTGGGCCGGCAGGGGTAGGATCAGAATCGGTTCCTTGAATTCGACGAGACTGTCGCCCTTCCCGGTGTACTCCGCCTGTTTCTCCAAGTAGAGCCCGTCCTTGGCCAGGCGATAATAGAGCTTCGAGAACGGGCGACCCTGAAGCGTGAGTTCGACCGCGAATCTTTCCCCGGAAACTTCGGTGATCTCCATCCCCGTCCGACCGGGGCTTCCGCGATATTCCCAGCGATACCCCTTCGAAAGGGGAAAGAACGGCTCCTCGCCCGCCTGAGCGAGTCCGCTGACCGCGACAAATGCGACCAAAACTCGATGCATACTCTGCTCCTTCGTTTCGTTTCTTCTCCTGAAGAACCGAGCGATCGAAGCCGTTTAAGAGCTCATCCCGGCATGGGGAAGGTGGAACCAGGGAAGAAACGGCGGTTCTGCGCGCCTGTGGTGCAAGGGGAGCGTGAACGGTTACACTATATCGATCCCGGGAGGCTTGTCCTCATGGCGGGGAACCAGTACGCTGGGTCTTGGCGCGGGGCGTGGAGAAAGGACCTGCCATGGCGATCGGCATGGTTTGGATCGGCGCCGCAATTCTCTTCTGCTCCTCGCAGGATTCGCCCCCCCAAGGAAGAATCCTCTTCATGCGCCAGGGAGAGTTCTGGATCGCGAACCCGGACGGATCGGGACAGGCCCGCCTCACGCAGCAGAGGGGACGGTATCCGTGCGGATCCCCGGACGGCGCGAAGGTCGTCTACTCCTCGGTGGGCGAGGGCGTGTTCTGGAAAGTCCACGTGATGCAGGTCGACGGCGGGAACGTGCGGAGACTGACGGAAGGGAACGGCGACGACCGGCACCCGGTGTTCGACCGTGACGGGACGAAGATCGCCTTCTACCGAGTGCTCAAACGCCGAGGGACAATCCATCTTGTCGACGCGGACGGAAAAAACCCGAGGGTCCTGACCGAGGGGAGCGACAACGACCGGCATCCCACATTCCGCCCGGACGGGAAACGTATCGTCTTCAGCCGGTCGGGGTCGGGAACTTCCGGTCGGTTCAAGATTCATCTCCTCGACGTCGACGGAAAGAACCCGACGCGGCTGACCGAGGGAGAAGGCGACGAGCACTTTCCCGCCTTCAGCCCCGACGGGTGCAAGATCGCCTTCACCTCCTCCCGGGCCGGATCGGCGTCGCTGTGCGTGATGGACGCGGACGGAAAGAACCGGAGGGAAGTCACCCAGTCCGCCGCGACCGGCGGAGACTGGGCTCCGATCTTCCTCGACAATACGACCTTGGTCTTCTGCCGTTTCACGAACGGCAAGAACAGGCTCATGCGGATCGGATTGGACGGAAAGGGCCTGAGGGACCTGGGAGAAGGCAGCGACTACAACTGGGGACCGCCGAGACTTCTGGGTCCGGCCGGTTCTTGAAGGGTCGCCCTTGCGGACGGCCCCTCGGCGGTGCTATAGATGTATCCGATGGGACGCGCCCGCTATGTCGTAGCCGTCACGGGGGGAAGCGGCGCCGCATACGGCCGCCGACTACTCGAGGTCCTGGCAGAGAGCGGCGCCACCATCCACTGGACGCTGAGCGAAGCCGCCTCGAAAGTAGCGGCCCACGAACTGGCGATTCCGCTCGACCTTTCGGACGGTCCGGGCTGCGTCCGCGCCCTCCTCGGGCAGAATCCGAATAACGTGACCTACCACCATTACAAGGATCTGGAGGTGCCCATCGCCAGCGGATCCTACCGCACCGACGGAATGGTGATCTGCCCTTGCTCGGGGGGAACGCTCGGCCGGATCGCCTGCGGCGCTTCTTCGAATCTGATCGAGCGCGCCGCCGATGTGTGCCTTAAGGAACGGCGGAGACTCGTCCTGGTGCCGCGCGAAACACCGCTCTCGGCGATCCATCTCGAGAACATGCTCAAGCTCACTCACGCCGGAGCCGTCGTCCTTCCCGCCTCACCCGGATTCTATTCGGAGAACGACTCCGTCGAGCGGCTCGTCGACTTCGTGGTGTCGCGAGTGCTCGATCTCCTCGGCATCGAGAACTCCCTCATGCGGCGATACGGAGAACCGGCGCGAAGGAGACATCCCGAGGAAGAAGAGTAGGCCTATTCCGACCGGGTGATCCTCACTCCGCAGGACTCCAGCGTTTCCCAAAACCGCGGAAAGCTCTTCGTCACGCACTCCGGATCTAGGATCTCTATTCCCGGCGCCGCCAGCCCCGCGACGGCGAAGCTCATTGCCATTCGATGGTCTCGGTACGTCTCGATCACGGCGGGCCGAAGTCGACCCGGCACGATTTCGAGCCCGTCCTCAAACTCGGTCACCTGCGCGCCGAGCTTGCGGAGTTCCTTGGCCAGAGCGGCCAGTCGATCCGTTTCCTTGACGCGAAGATTCCGGACGTTCCGGATCCGCGTGGCCCCGTTCGCGAAGAGGGCCACGACGGCCAGCGTCTGCACCGAGTCGGGACAATCGTTCATGTCCACATCCACGCCGCGCCCGTCCATCGACTCGAGGATCTCCAGGAACCGCGATTCCCCTTCGAGACCTCGGAGCGCCCGCACCTTCGCCTTCCCCCCGGTGACGGCTGCGGCCGCATAGAAATAATTCGCCGCCGCGGGATCCGGCTCGATCTCGATCCTCCCCGACGAATACGTTCCCCGGGGGACACGATACGAATTTCCCTCCCCCGCCGCGGAAACTCCGAAGGCGCCCATGACATCGAGAGTGAGCCGGACATACGGCCGAGAGGGCAGAGTGTCGCCGACTTCCAAGGCCACGGGGGCGTCGGCATACGGAGCCGCCATCAGGAGGGCGGAAACGAACTGGCTCGAGCTGTCGTACCCCACCGAAGCCTCTCCCCCGGGGATCCCCGCCGCATCGATCTCCACGGGAGGAACGCCCTCTCGTAGGACAGACCGAATTCGACATCCAAGCTGACGCAACGCTTGGACGAGTCCGCCGATCGGTCGCTCCCGCATTCGGACATCGCCGTCGATCCGAAACCTCCCCCTCCCGAGGGCGGCGAACGCGGTGAAAAACCGAAGGGACGTCCCCGCGTTTCCGAACTCGTACGATCCCGACGCCGGGGGCCGGCCCCCCTGGACGATCAGGTCGCTCGAGCGAGCCTCGATGGGGATTCCGCCCCTCCTGAGCCCCGCGACCAGCAGTCGGGTGTCGTCGGAATCCGAAGCCCCGGTCAATGTCGAGGCGCCTCCCGCGAGCGCCGCGCAAATCAGGGCGCGGTTGGTGTGGCTCTTCGATCCAGGGACGGAAACTTCGAACGTCCGTGGGCCGCAGGGTTCGATCCGAATCCGTGCCACTCGCCCACTATAGCTCACTCGAGGACTTGCCGGTATCTTCGACGCGGGGAAATACTGGGGGTTGTTGCCGATAGCACATGAAGAAGCCAGGAAGCCTGGAGGGCCCCCTGAGCCACGAGGGTTCGCACCGTTTCCGCGGCGCTGCGGGGTGTCGGCCATCGGTTCCGCGAAAGGAGGACGTTCCCCAGATCGACGAGTCCCTCGACGACGATCTGGATATTGCGTTCGGCGATCGATTGGAGGTCCTTGTCCGCTGCGTACCCCGAGATCTTCCCGCATTCGCGAAGGAGGCGTCCCAGCCGTCGCGCCCCCTCCTCGACGCGTAGAAGCCTGAGATCCGCGTCACTGGCCAAAGGTACCGTTCCTAATCCTCTTCCATAGGCCTTCGACATGAGGTCGAAGGAGGAATTCGAGGTCCCAAAACTCCTTCCGCGCGCGCAGTTCGAAGGCGGTGCGCGCATCGCGGTCCGCTTCGTAGATCAGCCTCCCCGTATGCTGGACGAAGAACCGCACGGAGGGAACGGCATCCTCCAGGAACGTCACGTCCACGTCGTCGGTCCCGAGCCGGGAGCAGAGCTCGTCGACCAAACCCAAACAGCGGTCCACATCGCGCGAGGCCGTCGAAAGGCTCACCGCCAAGTCCCAATCGCTGTCGGATCTCGAGCATCCTCGCGCCCGGCTGCCCCAGAGGTAGGCGAATCGGACGCCGAAGCGCCGTAGGAGAGGCGACAGCTTGCGCTCGATCATCGAGCTCATTATCCCCAAGGAAGGATCTCTCTTCAAGCAAACGCCGGCGATGGTGCACCCGATCTTCCGTGCTCACGAAAACGCCGCCGTCCCAGTTCGGGACCGCCACGTATCCGAGCGGCTTCAGCGTCCTGGTCAACACGGTCTCGAGCGTCTCGTGCTCCACCTCCAGTGAGGTCTTTCCGGCAACGCGGACCTGGGGATCAACCTCGATCAGGACTCCCGAAAGCGATTCGATGAGTTCGAGAATCGAAGCGATGTCCGCTTCAGACCTGCGTAATCCCGTCCATGGTTTGCGCAGGTGCGCGTTCCGCGACCGCGCCTTGGGGGGCCGGCGAATCTCCCGCTCCACCGCGCGGGCTTCCGGGGTTGCCTCCGTGACGAGGGCCGGCAGAGCGATGCGCCCATAGGCGGCGAGCGCCGCCGCGAGCTGCCCCTCCGGGGCCGTCCCCGTGCACGTGGTTTCGCGCAATCTGGGGGCGCATCCACGGGCCCCGCGCGTGCGAAATCGGTGCAGCCGGCGGGCATCCATGCCCGGGTACAGAGGGTGCTTGCCTCCGAGTGGCCGACGGCGTGATGGCCCTTCCCGGCTTCTTCATCAGACCACAGGTTTTTCCCCGTGTGTGGTATATCTTCCAAGCGATGGGAGCCATCCGCCCTCCGGAAACCGCGAAGCTCATCGTCGGGATTCTCGCCGCCTCCACCGCTTCTCTCCCGGCGGTCGAACTCGCGCTCACCGGCCGGTTCGGGCCGTTCGACCTCGCCGGTCCCTTACTGCCGTTCACGTTCACGAAGTACTACGAGAAGGAGATGGGGACGGAGATCGTGCGAAAGTTCTTCTCGTTCGAGCGCACCATCGATCCCGGCGAACTCCCGGCGATCAAGCGGTGGACGAACGAGCTCGAGACGCGATTCGAGGGCTCGGTCCCTCGGCCGGTCAACCTCGATCCGGGCTACGTCACCTTGAGCAAGCTGGTCCTCGCGTCCACCAAGGATTACGCGCACCGCGTCTACGTCGGCGACGGCATCCATGCCGAAGTCACGCTCCTCTGGACCAAAGGATCCTTCGTACCCCGCGATTGGACGTATCCGGACTACCGGACGCCGGAGGTTCTCGCTTTCTTCAACGAGGTCCGACGCCGCTTGGCGGACTCATGAGACGCAGTGTGCGGCCCTGAAGCAGCGCCTTCAGACGCCCCTCGGTCCGATGACGATTGACATAGTGCAGGGCGCCGCGCACCAACGGAAAACGCAGCCGCGGGAATCCGGGGTCCAGATCCCACGGATGGACGGCCACGACCGCCGGAGTACGAAGCGTCTTCGCCACGGCATCGAGGACCCGCGCCGGCAGGAGACGGATCGACGTTCCGTTCAGGAACGGCGAGACGGGAAACTCCCAGACTCCGCCCCGCCGGTGCGGTCGGGGGCGCAGCGAGAGCCGGCTCGAATCGAACTCGAAGCCTTCCTCCGCCAGGATGCCGTACATCCAAGCCCTCGCGCTCCATTCCGGCGCGCGAAAGCCGCGGGGCCGAACTCCGCAGGCGTCCCCGATCGCCGCGATCGATTCCCGCAGGTCGCGGCGGAATTCCGCCGGCGAGAGCCGGTCGAGCGTGCGGTGACCGAACCCGTGACTCGCGATCTCGTGGCCCGCGGCGGCGATCTCGCGAATCAGGCGCGGATCCCGGCGAGCGACATATCCGAGAACGAAGAAGGTCGCCGACCGATCCGCCAGAATCTCCAAGAGGCGCTGCACCGATTCGCGCGCGCGATGGGGCAACTCCGGCCACCGGGACGGGGACAGATGCCGCTCGGCGCGGCACAGGTGGAACCACTCCTCGACGTCCACGGTGAGATAGATCACGTCCGCCCAACCAGGAATCGCCGGAAGCGCGTGAGGAGCGGCACGACGGAGAGCACGCCGGCCCAGCCCGCCGCGCGGTCCCGCTCGTCGAAGTAGTCGTCGTACCCGCTCCAGGCGGGACGCTTTCCCGAGAGCGATCGAAGAATCTCTCCCGTCTTCCAAATCCCGCGCACGCCGACTCGGTAGTCGAACTTCCGCACCCGCTCGCCCAGCGCGACGCGAAAGAGAAGCTCCGGGAAATTGACACCGCAGCGCACCGCGAGATTGAGCGATCCCCAGAATCGCGGATTGATTTCGAGCAGGCGGCCGCCCTTGAACTCGAGTTGGATCACTCCGCGCCAACCCACCCGCGCGACGATCCGCTGGGCACGCTCCACGAGCGCGTCGTCCCGAATCGATTCGCGCCACGTGCTGGGACCGCCGCTCGCCGGATACTCGTGGAGCCTCCGGTGCGCGAAGGCGGCCGCGCACTCCCCGTCCATGTCGTAGAGCATCGATACGCACACCGCCTCGCCGTGGACCCACTCCTGCGCGACGGTATCCGCGCGATCGAATCGGCGGAATTCGTCCCACGTCCGGCAATAGACACGACCGCGGGAACCGCTCCCGACGCGCGGCTTGATCACGCACGGCGGGCCGAAGGCCGGTCGCGGCGCCTCCGGCTGGGCCGCCGCCCACGACTTGTCCCGAACCTTCCGGATCTTCTGCGCCGTTTCGAACGGGAGCAGGCAGTCGAAGGACGCTCGACGATCGAGGATCGCCAGGAGGGTTTCTTCCTCCATCGGCATCAAGACTCTCCACCGGCGGGAACGCTCGGCGAGCCAGTTCGCCGGCGGATCGGGATAGACCCACGCCTCACGGATCTCCCGCGAGCGGAGCGCGGGCGCCCAGTGCGTCACCTCGCCCGCCCCAACCCGGAGCCCCGCCCGTCCCAGCGCCCGCACGGCGGCGAGAGACTTGCGCTGAAAGGCGTCCGTGACGAAAACATCGAGCACCGGCGCATTGTATCGGTCGTCCGATTGTGCTAGAAGAAAAGGCCGATGCCTTGGCTTACCTTGGCGCTCCTCCTCCAGGATCCGCAGTACGATTCGCGCTTCCTGAGCGTGGGCACGACGGTGGATAAGATCCTCGTCAAAGACCTCGATGCCGACGGGGACGACGACCTCCTGGTCCAGAGCGGCCGCGATCTCCGTCTGTTCCTCAGCGATCCCAAGGACGGCCTGCGCTCCTCCCCTTCGCAGACCCTCCGCTTCGAGAGCGGAGTTTTCCTCTGGACGCTGGGTCACGTCCGCGACCGGAAACTCTGGTCCGTCGTCGTCGCGACTTCGCGGGGCATCCACTATTATCCGTTCCAGGACGGCGCCCTCGCCCCCAAGCCGCGAGACCTTGTCATCCATCCCAATCTCTTCGAGGGAGAGCCTCTCGAGTCGCCCCCCGTCTGCGTCGAGTTCGCTCCCGATCTCGACCGGGACGGACTGAGCGACTTCCTTCTCTTCGACGAGGGCGAGATGATGGTCCTCCTGCAGCAGGAGGACGGATCGGTGCGGGCCACGGCCAAACTGCCCCTCCCGGACGAAGCCCGCATGACCCTGGGTTGGAGTCCGACGATGCGACACAAGGAGGAGCGCGTGATCCCGCTCCTGACGTTCGACGACGCCACGGGAGACGGGAAGCCGGACCTCAGCTTTTATCGCGAGGAATCGATCGTCATCTACTCCCAGAAGGATGATGGGCGGTTCGAGACCCGCGCCCCGGCCGATCTCACGACGGAGAAGGAGAAAACGAGGGGTCGATTCTTCCGCTTCGAACTCCCTCCGGTTCTCATGGACTTCAACCGCGACGGAGTGCTGGACATCGCTCTCCCGTATCCGACGAAGGGCCGCGTGCACGTCTTCTATCTCACGGCGGGACGCGCGAATTTCACGCAACCGGACGACGTCCTCCAAGTCGGCGACAGTTGGACGGCAGGGCTCTTCGCCACCGATCTCGACGGAGGAGGGAAGCCCGACATCGTCATCGGCATTGTCCGGAAATTCGGCGTCTTCGGCGGACTCCAGGCGTTCGTCTCCGGTAAGATCGACCTCGAACTGCACGTCCACTACATGCGCGAACGATTTCAGAACGATCCCGACCAGGTGTTGACGTTTCGGATCCCCTATTCGTTCGCCATCACGCGATCCGAGGCGACGATCGATCTCGCCTTCCGCCCTTCGTTCGATGCGGACGTGGACGGCGACGGCCACCGGGACCTCCTCTTGTCCACGGACGCCGAGACGATCGACGTCTACTACGGACGGCAGGGGCAGGGATTCCAGCAGTCTCCGGGCGGGCGCATCCAACTGGGGGGCCCCAAGGGAATTTCCTACACCCAGGTGATGGCGGCGGATCTGAATCGGGACAAGCGATCGGATCTCATCCTGCGCCATATCCACGTGGACCAGCAGCGCCACTTCCTCCAGGTCAAGATATCGCGAAAATAATCCCAACTCCGCTACGCGCGAACGCGTCGTAAGATTAGGGAAGATGGACGCTCGCCTGCTTCTGGCCCTCGGATTGTGCCTGGGACAGGATTTCCCCGCCGACGAGTCCCCCTTCGGTGTCCGCGACCTATCCGGTCCGGTGAAAGTTCCGCTCGAGCCCCTTCAAGACGCCGAATGGCCGATGCTCAATGAGGTGTCGCCCAAGACCGCGAAGCAGGTCGAGCAACTCGCGAAGGACCTCGATTGGCGGGGACTCCTCGACCAGTACGACCTCGCCCACGAGAAGCATGCCTCCAAACTCGTCCGCGATCCGCGCGAGCCTCGTCGCCTGTTGGGATTCGCCGAGTGGATGCGCGCCAAGATTCAGTCTCTCCACGGAGCGGAAGAGGCGTTCCGAGATCGGTACGACGGAACGGCCGCGGCCGCGTTCCGCGCGGCGACGGAGGCGGGGGATTGGAACGCGCTCGAGGAGGCCGCCGAGCGGTACTTCCTTGCCTCCGGATTCCGGGAGGCCCTCGATCTGGTGGCGCACCGGCGCTTCGCCGCCGGCGACATCGCCTCGGCGGCGATGGCGTGGCAAAAGCTCCTCGACCGGCTGGGAGGCGACGACGCCCTCGTCGCCTGCCGCCTTGCGACGGCGTACGTTCTGCTTGGGGACACCGAGGGACTAACGCGCGTCCAAGCGCTCCCCCTGACCGGCCGGGTCCTCATCGGCGGACGTCCGCGGCAGGTCGAGGACTATCTCGGATCGCTCACCGTAGAGGGCAGACCGAGAACCGCCGCGCCCGAACCGGAATGGAGCCCCTCCGCCCATCGGCGCGCGCGTCCTTTCGGCACGGCGTGCGAGGTCGGATTGGGAACGGGAACGCTTCGGTTCGACGCCGGAGGAAAATACACGGGACCCTTGGACTTGCGCGGACTCGTCGTCCGCCGCGACGGACGGGATCTCGTCGTCTTCCATACCGGGCGAAGACTCGTCGCCGTCGATCCGGCTCGGGGGGACGGACGCAGCCTCGAGCGCGCGATCTATTGGCGCTGGCCCGAAGACGATCCGATCCGCGGGGACAATTCGATCGCCTTCCAGTACGGGACGGTCTTCGCCGCCGCCGCCGAAGGCGACCGACTCGTCGCCACGATGCTCGGGGACGCCCCTCCTCCCACGGTTCCGCGCCGGATACCGTATGACGGCGCGACGCGCGTCGTGGCTCTCGACCTTCGCACCGGCCGCGAACTCTGGGACACGGCGAAGCTCCGGACCGTCCACCGCGGCCGGACGGTGCCCGTCCTGGAACCTCTCCCCTTCGGCGACCGCGAGTACGCGTTTACCTCTCCTCCCGCGATCGCGAACGGCCGAATCTACTTGGCGGTCACGACGCACCCTGCGGCCGATCGGGATACGCACGTCCTCTGCCTGGACCTCGCGACGGGGAAGCCGCTTTGGTGCACTCCCGCCGCGGCAGGACAGCCGAACCTTCCGCCGACGATGCCCACGCTCTTCGCCGACCGGCGCGGCGTCTTCGTCGCGACGAACGTCGGCGCGGTGCTCGCGCTGGACCCGGAGTCCGGCCGGCCTCGATGGGGCTCGACTTATCCGCAAGTCTCCTCCTCGCGGCAACGCCAGGCGTCGCCTCCGGTCCTCTCCGGAGCCCGCCTATTCGTCCTGCCCCAAGACGCGGCGGAGATGCTGGCGTTCGACGCCCTCACGGGACGGCGTTTGCCGCTGACGTGGGCGAATCGTCCGAACTCGCGTCTGGAATGGAGCCGCATCGGCGCCGTGACGGAGGTTGCTCCAGGTCTTCTCATCGCGACCGGAGAGGAGCTCTGGATGCTGAACCTGCAGGACATGAGGTGGAACACGCTCACCGGAGACATCGCGAGCTGGGGTCAGTCCCCGCCGGCCCTGTTGCGGGACGCGCTCTACGTTCCCTACGCCACCGGAGACGTCCGTGGAATCGCCGTCTACGAGCGCGATTCGTGGAAGTATCAGGGCCGATTTCCGCTTTCGAAGGGGCAGGGGATCGCTCACTTCGTATTCGGGCTGGATTACGTAGCGGTGCAGGGAAGGGACTTTCGCATCCTGACGGCCACCTCCGCCGTCGAGGCCGCGTATGCGGCGCGATCCGACGCGGATCCACCGGTCCCCGAGGCCTGCCTTCGCCTCGCCGGGATTCTGCGCGAGTCGGGCCGTTGGTTGAGGGCTGTGAGCGCGTACGAGCGGTTCTTCCTCGCGGCGGAAGGAGATCCGCGCTGGCGGGCGGAGGTCGAGGACGCGCGTCGCTGGATCGCGGAGGTGCGACGAAAAAACTGATCCGGTTTCCCCTGGACAACTCCATCGCGTGCGACAGAGTTCTCCCGCCGGCGGGTTCAACTGTCGTAGCCCCTGATGTCCCCCTCCGAAGAGTCTTGACCGTGATTCTCTGTTCGGTCGTGCCTGCCCTATCTACGAGTTTTCGGCCCGCGGGGCCGAAAACGTGAATCGGGCACCCGCGGCGCGTTCCGTTTGGGCAAGGGAGCGCCGCGGGCCGGCGGCGACGCGCAACAGGATGTGGCCGGGGCTGCCCAGAGGCGGAGCCCGGATGAATGAGTCAGGCTAGAACGGTGCCCGACAGACCACGACATCCCGGCCGTCCTTCTTGCACTCGTACACGACGACCTTGACGTCCCCTCGGATGGCGATGCTGGGGAAATTCGCCGACGCTTCCGTGCTGACGACGTCGTTCTTGGGATTCTTCGAGGTCCGGACGACTACGTTCGTCGCGGAATGCCACGCGGCATACACCGTTCCCTCGTCGTCCATCGCGAGTGAGACGTTTCCCTGCTCGCCGTCGTTCTTCTCCGCCAGCGCTTCTTCCTTCGGCCGTCCGGGCAGGAGCCACCACACGTCCCGCTCCCCCGAACGGGTCCTCATGTCCATCCACCCGAACGCGAGTTTCTTGCCGTCGGCGGACACGGCCACGGCCGGCGCGTCCATGGGTCAGTTGTCCACGTTCGTCTCGCCCGCGTTCACGCGCTTCGCCGGCGGAAAGGTGCGGCCGCCGTCCGTGGACCGCGTGACGATCACCTCGCGGTTCCTCTTGGCCCATCCGCGCACGACGAGAACCGGATTGCCCTTGCCGTCGACCGCGAGACCGGGCGCGCAGCATTCGCAGACGGCCTCGGTGAGCGCGACGTTGGCCCCGGGCTTTTCCCCCGCCACGCGCGAGTAGAAGACGCGCTGCTCCCGGCCCCCCCGCCGGTTGTCGAGCCATGCGACGTGGGCGATCCCGTCGGGCGCGACCGCCATCCAATGGAGCGACTCCGGCGCTTTCTTGGAAACTTCATTCACCTGGATCGGCTTCGTCCAAGACTTGGCCCCGTCCGAGGATCGCACCAGCCAGAGTTCGGATGTCGGATAGCGCTTTCGAAACTCCGTCTCGTCGAAGCAGGCCGGGGAGGTCACGGCCAAATTCCCTTTCTCGTCGACCCCGATTCTGGGGCCGCGCTGCTTCCCCCCCCGGATCCGCCCTCGACCGTTGATCGCCGTGACCGGCGCGCCGAACGATTTTCCCTTGTCCCGCGAAGCCGCGACGGCGATGTCGCCGCCGCGAATCATGGCGACGTAGACCGTCCCATCCGGCGCCACGCACGCCTTCGGCTGCGTCGCGTCCTCGGCGACGACGGCCCCCTCCTGCAGAAGCGCGAAGAGAATTGGGATCATGGTTCTAGGTCGGCGGCGACGTCACGCACCACTTCCCGTCGATGCGCTCGGCCTCCCCCGAATCCCTTCCTTCATCCGCCTTGCCGTTCACTTCGATCTTCAGGAACACACGAAAGGTACACTTGCCTTCCTTCTTTCGTTTCACTCCGAGGAGCCGCACTTCTTTGAAAGCCCAAGTCTCGATTTCCGCCATCTTGCGTTTCAGCCGATCGGAGCGCTCCTTGGGTAGCACCTCCTGGTAGCGCTTGTCCTTTCGCAACAGGGCGGCATAGAAGTGGACGACCGCCGCTTCCATCGAGTCCTGTACCGGAGCCAAGTCCTTCGCCGTCGCGGGAGTGAGGACGATCGGCGTCTCGTACTCCTCCCATCCGTCCTTCCCTTCCCGCGTCTTCGGAATCTCGAAGCCGCTCTTCTTGGCTCCATGCGAGATGAAAACCTCGTTCACCAGCCGGATTCCGGCGGGGAGAGGCCCGGATCGGAGAAGGACCGCGAGGTTTTCCGCCTCCAGCTTGGTGAACCTGCCCGTGATCTGCCCCCGTCCTCCGAACTTATCCGACATAATCCGGGGCTTGGACTGGATCCGGCCGTCCAGAAGAATCGCCAGAAGCCCTCTCTGTTCGTAGAGTTCCTTCGCTGCGGCGTCGAATCTCTTGGCGCCCTCCTCGCTCAACTCAAAATCCACCCTCCAGCCGGACTCGGCGAGGGCCGGACTGGCCGACGCGTTTTTCACGTCGGCGCCGGTGACGACGGGAGTCTTCGAAACGAGGATGAAGTCGAAACCCAGATACTCGAACCTGTCTCTTATACACATCTCCGAGCCCACGAGACTAGGCATGATCT
>CAZGKV010000050.1:0-35261 GCA_964526305.1 uncultured Planctomycetales bacterium
GCTGCCCAGACGTCAATTCCCGTGAACCGGACACCTTCGGCGCGCGTCAAAGGCACCATGAGAATGCTCTCGCTGGCGTCTCTCCTCCTTCTCTCCGTACGCCCGCAGGAGGAGGCACGAACCTGTCCCGCCGGAAACCTCCTTCGCGAATGGCGCGGGCAGAAGACCGGAGTGCCGGAGGAAGGCTACTACATCCTCCGCGACGGCGAATCCTGGACGGCCTTCTGGAAGGCGCATTCCGGCGAAGTACCGCCCAGGGTGGACTTCGAGCACGAGATGGTCGTTGCGATCTTTCCGAAGGAGCAGCTCGAGATCGGCTGGGTCCGGGTGACGAATGTGGGTCGGCCCGGCCTCTCGGAATACTGGGTCGGGATGTGCCCCTCTCCAAAGCGGACCGCCTTTCACATCGCGGTCGTGGGCCGAAGCGATCTCGATGTCCGGTTTTGGAGGAAGGACGAATCGCTCCAACCGGAGCCGGGAAAGGAACCCGTACGCGGAGGGTTCGCGATCGAGCCGAAGCTGACCCACGGAACGCGAGCCGTCTGGGCGAAACGACTCCCGAAACTCACGGACGACGAGAAGAAGGAAGCGGAGTTCTACATCGCGCGCCTCGGTGCGGACGACATCGAATCTCGCGATCAATCGGTGCGGGGGCTGCTCCGGATGGGTCCGAAGGTCCGGCCTCTTCTGGCGCCCGTGGCCGTCTCCGGCGATGCGGAAGCCCGCACGCGCGCGCGGTTGATCCTCGAGCAATTGCCCACGTTCGAATCGACCGGTCCGCTCCTCACGCGAGAGGCGTCGATCTTCGCGGCCCGGGAGCATCTGGCCCTGCACTATCCGACGCAGTTCTCGAACGACCCCCAGATGCGCTGGCAGGACGAGGAGGCGCGGTACTCCGCCGGCCCGCACTGGGAGATCCGCCTGAAGTATCTCTGACTGCGCATGATCCGCGGCGTGTCCGCGGAGGCCGCGCGCGAGGCGAAGATCCACTTCGACGGCGTGACGGGCAAGGTGCTCGGCAACCCCGAGATCCGTGACCTCTCCCAAAACCGGGAATTGATGTGCGATCTCGAGGCGCCGAGAAAATAGGAACGGCGCGGGGGGACGCCCCGCGCCGTCGGATTCTGCAAGCCCGACCGGGCTACTTGGTCTTGATCTTTCAGCCCTTGGCCTTGGTCTCCTTCTCGGCCACTTCCTTGCCCGCCAGCGTCGCTTCCGTGGCGGCCCAGGCCTTTCCCCACGCTCCTCGATAGACGAGCTTCCCCTCACGGTCGAGAACGAAAGAGGCGGTCACGACCTTAGCGTCGAAAAGCTTGGCCCCCTTCTTGTCGGTATCGAAGCACAGCGGGTACTTGACGTCGTTCTGGTCGGCGTACTTCTTGAGCTGATCTTCGGATTCTCCATAGGCGCACAGACCCACAAATACGACACCCTCTTTCTCACACTTTTCCGACAGCGCCTTGAGGTCGGCCATGATCTTCGCCCCGCTCGGGCACTTGTAGGACCAGAAGACGAGATGGACGACCTTGCCCTCCGATTTCTCGTTCTTGCGGAAGTCGGAGAGCTTGAATTCCTTCCCGGAGAGGTCCTTGAACGTCAGGTCGGGGACGACTTTGCCCAGTTCCGCCTTGTCCTCTCCCGAAGTCGAGGTCAGGAGCGCGCATCCGAGGGTGAGTAGTAGGTTCATCGTTCCTCTCGAATCAAGAAAGTGGAATCCTCTATGAAACCCCGGTGCGGGGCAAATGGTTTCGAAGATCGTTCACTTCAGGGCCGCGGCGACCTGCTTCACGAACCTCGACTGGACGCCCGCGAACCGATCCCCGTTGCACTGGAAGAAGAGGATGCCCACGGCCCCGCTCTTCGGATCCGCCCAAGCGAGGGTCCCGCTGGATCCCCCGTGCCGGAAGACTTCGCCGTCGAGCGCCCAGCCCAGACCCCGACCCGCGCGCTGGAGCTTGAGCATCTCCTCGACCGACTTCTTGGAAAGGACCTGCCCGTCGTTGTCGAGAAACATCTGCATGAACTTGAGGAGATCCTCGGGGTGGGAAAAGAGTCCCCCGCTCGGGGAGGTGTTGACGATGCGGAGGTCGGGATCGAATCGGAAGTAGCACGTGCGCTTCCCTTTCTTTTCCGTGTAGCAGGAGGCGACCCGTTTGGCTTCGGCGGCCGGGATGCGAAAGAACGAATCCTTCATACCCAAAGGACCCAGGATGCGTCGCTGGACGAATTCGGCAAACTCCATCCCGGAGACCGTTTCGATCACCCGCGCGAGGACGTACATCCCGGCATTGGAGTAGGACGCCTTCGTTCCCGGCACGTAGAGGAGGGTAGTGGACGCCGTGGCCTTCACGACCTCTTCGATTTTCTGGCCGAGCCACTCCTTTCCGAGGGTGGATTTGCGCGTGGGCGGATTGAGGAGGAGGCCGGAGGCATGCGTCATTAAGTGGCGGATCGTGAAAGGATGATGGCGGCCATCCTTGTCCTTCTGTTCTCGGAATTCGGGCAGGTACTTCTCGACGGGATCATCGAGCCCAATCTTGCCCTCGTCCACCAACGTCATGGCGGCGGCGACCGTGACCGGCTTGGTGATCGAAGCGATGAAGCACAGGGTGTTCTTTTCGAACGGGCGGCGATTCTCGAGATCGCACAGACCGTAGGCCTCCGAGCGCAGGATCTTTCCCTTTCGAGCCACGAGGGCCATCGCTCCGGGGACCTCGTCCTTTTCCACGGCCTCCCGGAGTCCTCGGAAGGCCTCGTCGAGAGCGGGATCCTGGAAGAACAGGACGAGGAGAAGTGCGAAGCTCAATCTGCGAGCCTAGGATAGCGCCAGGTCGTCTCCAGCACCAGCGTTGCGATCGCGGTCGTGTAGACCTGGCCGCCGTAGCCGGACCACTTGTCGAATCCGGCGGGCCACGAGCCGTCCTTCGCTTGGGCTTCGATCAGTTTTTTCTTCACGAGGGGATACCATTCGGCCCAAGCGGTGCCTCCTCGCTGGAAGAGAGCGAGGCTTCCGAAGTAGGCAAGGTAAAGGTCGTTTCGGATGAATCCCGTCGGTTCGCTAGAGAGAATGGGGGGCACTTCGAGGAGGAGACGAGATTGGCGATCGAGCGTCGGTTCGTCGGGCGTGTGATTCGCCAGGACGTGGGAGAGCATCCCGACCGCCGTCAGCGCGTGCCACCCGTTCGGAAACTGGGACTTGGCCCGGTACCCCACTTTCCCCTCCGAATCCGTGAGAAGCTCCAGACGGTCGCGGGCGAGATTGAGCGCGGGGATGACCGTCCGATCGCCGGCCATCAAGGCGATCCGGAGGAGGAGGATTTGCCATCCGCCGACGGAGGAGTCGTTCTCCGGAGCCCGGTGGGTGTATCCCCATCCCCCCGAGGAATTCTGAGCCGACACCGTGAAGGCGACGGCCGAGGAGACGGCCGTTTGGAGCGACTCGTCTCGGGTGATGAGCCACGCCTCGAGGAGGGCGAGGGCCCCGATGGCGTGGTCGTACATGTAGTGTCCCTCGTTCCGGCCGATGAGCCCGTTCGCCTTTTGCTCCGCCGAGAGGAAGCGGATTCCCTTCTTCACCGTTTCCCGATGTTCCCCGGCCAGATGAGTATGGCCGTCCCCCAGAAACGCCAGGAGCGCCAGAGCGGTGAGTCCGACCTCGTAGTCGCGGCGACCCGACGTCCACCTCCCGTCGACCTCCTGGCGCCGGACGAGCCACTCCAGCGAGCGGCGAACGCAGGGCCCGTTCTCCTCCGCGCCGTAGAGTTTGCGGAGGGTGTCTTTGGCCCTCTCGTTCGAGCGGGACTCCAGGAAGGCGAGGATTCGATTGTCTTTTCGGACACGGTCCAACCAGCGCTTGGAATCCATGGGCTTGAATGGGTCGCGCTCCGGAGTCCGGAACTTGGGGTCCAGATCGGGATCGACGGGATCCCGAGGCCAGTCGGGGGTGTAGTCGCGGACGCTGTCGGGCGCGAAGTGAGCGTGGCCGTTGCGACGCTTGAATCCCTCTTCCGACTTCCACTCCGGTCCTCCTTCGTACTGACGCGGTTTGGCCTGGATGGAAGCGTCGTGAAGTTCCTCCTCCTCGCTCTTGGGCGACAGGAGGAGGACGGCGGCGACGGCCAGAAGAAGGACGTGGGCGGCGACGGAGATGGCCCAGGCCGGGACGAACTCGAAGTGGGCGCGGAAGCTCTCCCACCACGAAGGGGACGGGGGGCGCTGGCGGACGCGATCCAGGAATTCGGGATGGGCAGCGGCGAAGGCCTGACGGACCCGCCAGGCGAATCCGGGCGTGGGCTCGGCTCGGTCGAGTTTCCCAAGGGCTTGAAGGGTGCGGTCGAAGCGGGCCAGTTCTCGGGAGCAGGAGGCGCACGACTCGAAGTGGAGCCGGAGCGGTTCGCGCTCGGCCTCTTCGACCTCGCCCTTCAGGAAGGCGACGATTTCGGACGACTTCTCACACTTCATGATCGGTCAGGAACTCCCTGAGACGCTCGACGGCGGTGTGCATCCGGGACTTCACGGTGCCGACGGGGATCTCGAGGATGTCCCCGATCTCCTTGTACTTGAGGCCCTGCATTTCCGAGAGGATCAGGACCATGCGTTGCTCCTCCGGCAGTTTCTCGATCGCTCCACGGAGCGCGGCCTCGGTCTCGCGCTTCTCGAGGATTTCGACCGGCGAGTCCTCGCGAGAGCGCACGTGTTCCCGCAAGCTCCCCTCCTCGTTCCGAGCGAGGGGGGCTTCCAGGGACACGGGGCCCGGGTGGGACGCGGCCGAGCGCATCCGATCGATCCAGAGATTCCGGGCGATCCGGTAGAGGAACGTGGTGAACTTCGCCTGCGGCTCGTACGAACCGAGGTGGCTGTAGAGCCGCAGAAATACCTCCTGCGCGCAATCCTCCGCGACCTGTCGGTCCCATGAGTTGTGAAAGAAAAAATTTACCAGCGGCCGCTGGTGGCGTTCGACCAGGACGGCGAACGCCCCGAGGTCGCCCTTCTTGACCGTCTGGATCAGCTCGAAATCGGTCCACGCGGACCGATCCGAGCCCGAACGCTCTGAGGAAGGCATACTTCCTCTAGTCCTACATAACGATACTCAGGAAGAAAGGTTCAGAGTCCTCAAGAGTTCTTCGGAAGACGGGCCGGCGGGCTGGAGGTGGAGGCACCTGGAGGATTCGCCCGTAATCTCGAAGGTAACGCGAAGATGATCTCCGAGGTCGCCGGCCTTCTCTCCCCACTCGAGCACTTGGACCGAAGATTCGCGGAAGTCGTAAAAGCCGAGCGAACCGAGTTCGGCGCCCTGAATTCGATATAAGTCGTAATGGCGGATCGGGACTCTTCCCTCGTAGGTATTCATCAAGACGAAGGTGGGGCTCGTGATGAGATTGGGATCCGAAACCCCAACTCCAAGGGCGAGTCCCTTGACGAACTGGGTCTTTCCCGCGCCGAGCTCGCCCACCAAGGCGAGGACGGTGCCGGCCCGGGCGACCGCGCCCACGCGCCGCCCGATTTCTCTCGTCTCCTCCACCGACTTCGTTTCTACGACCATGATATAAAAGAAGCCTGGCTATTTCTATATCATGATATAGAAATAGCCAGGCTATTTTTATATCATCCGAAGCGGTGTTCCCAGCCCCGGGGGCGGAGGCGACGGCCCGCCAGATGGACGCCTGAGCCGGCGCGGATTCTGCCGATCGCCACCGCGAGGCGGGCCCGAGCGATCCGTTCGGACGCTTCGGGATTCGCCGCCAGGAGAAGCTCGTAGTCCTCGCCGTCATAGAGCGCCGATTCCAGGGAGCCCACGCACGGGATCCGTTCGGCCCACAGTTCGGCCGCGACACCGCTTTCTTCGCAAAGGTGGCCGAGGTCCACTACCAGTCCGTCGCTCACGTCGATCATCGCATGCACCGAATACCGCCGATTGAAGACAAGTCCCTCGCGCACCCGGGGCACGAACGCGAGATGCTTTCCCCGAATCGATTCCCCGAGCGGGCCGGTGACCAGCACGAGGTCCCCCACGCGCGCCCCGCTCCGCCGGACGGCCTTGAGCCCCCTCGTCTCCCCCAGGAGGGAGACCGTGATGGCCAGCGGAGCGTCATGGGACGAGACATCGCCTCCCACGATCGAGACTCCGAACGCTCGCGCCGTGCGGTCCATCCCGACGAACACCCGTTTGAGATGAGCCATCCTCGATCTCCGCGGCACCGCCATCGCCGCAACGGCGAAGACAGGATAGCACCCCATCGCAGCGATGTCAGACAAGGCACGCGCGATCGCCTTGTGACCGATCGACTCAGGCTTCGCGGAGCGGGACAGAAAGTGAACTCCGTCGATGACCTGATCCGTCTTGAGGACCGCGTCCCCCTGGATGCGGACCACGGCGGCATCGTCCCCCGAATCCACGACGATGCGCCCCTCCCTCCGTCCCAATCGCGAACGGATCCATCGGATGAACTCGCGCTCCGCCACCGCATGATTATACCGGCGAGACGGTCATTCCAAGGACCGACTCGTGCATCCATAGGTCGAGCACCGGCCCATGTACTCCCAACAATCCTCGTGGTGCGGCGTCCGACATACGCGGCACCGGACGACTCGGCCGTCCAGCGAAGCGGAGCAGACTTGGCACACGCCCCCCTCCTCGCCGCTCTTCGACTCCAGGATTTCGATTCCGGCCGGGTGGGCGTATTCCTGCAGCAATTCGATCAGCCGATCCATCGCGCGCGCCAGCGACACCACCCCCACCGCCAGCAGCTGTACTTCGGCTTCCAGGATGAGCCGGTTTCGAGTCAATCGGACGTGAATGGGAGCGAGAGCGGCTCGGGTGAAATCCTGCGCAAATCGCCGAAGGCCTCCCGCGAGGAGTCCCCGGGCCCAATCCGGCGCATCCGACCGAATGCGAAAGTCCGCATCGTTCGGCTCCACCGACAGCGATCCGGGAGGATCGGGAGGGAGTCGATCCGAGCCTCGCGAGAGGAGATCCAGGTAGTGTTCCGACGGGGTACACGCCTCCAAACTCGTAATCCAGACCCCATGAAGGTAGAAGCAAACAAGATGTGGGATCCCTCGACGCTCGAATCGCACGAACCGGAGTCCCTGCTCTTGGGAACGAAGGACCTCGCCGCCCAGCTCGTCGGCGACGATCTGGAGCGGATCCGTTTGGGATTCGGGCTTCCGTCGCAGGAGATAGGCCAAGAGAGCCACGAATCCGCCCACACAGGCAAGAAGACAGACGACTCCTCCGGGATCCATCAGCCATCCCTCTCCCGACTCCGCGTTTCCCGCACGATCACGACGATCAGCACCACCCAAATGAGCATCACGCCGCCGGCCACCAGGAAGACCCACATCAGCGTACCATCCAGCGGCGCACGAAGTCGTGCGCCCGCTTCGCTACCTCCGGGGCGTTCTCCTGGAACGGGTAGAGTTCGATCGTGATCCAACCGCCGTAGTCGATTTCGCGTAACGCCCGAAAAATCGCGCGATAGTCCATCGCGCCCTCGCCCGGAGGGAGATGATGATGGACGCGCGTAGCGGCAATGTCTTCGAGATGGAAGTGGGCCGCGCGAAGTCCGAACCGGCGGATCAGACCGGCCGGATCCTCTCCGACGCAGTAGAAATGTCCCATGTCGAAGTTGAGCCCGGCGCCAGGAAAGTCGACGTACCTCGACAGGAACTCCTCGAACTCCCGCGACTTCTCGATCAGAAGCCCGGGCTCGGGCTCGACGAGGAGCGAGACTCCGAGATCCGCCGCGCGGCGCGCCACCGGTGCAAGCTCGCGCGCGAAGAGGACATATCCGTCTTCCCGGCTCCGACCGGCCAAGGGTCCTCCCGGCTCCGTAGAGATCGTCTTCGCTCCGAGCGCGGCCGCCCACTCGACGCACCCCCGAGTGTGATCCACCCGAGCCAGCCGCACCACCGGATCCGAATCGATCCAGCTCGGCCAATGAAAGGTGCCCGGCCGACCGTTCCGCGGATCGCGGTATCCGCACATCATGAACGCATTGACGTTCGAGATTCCCATCCGATTCCGATCAAGCGCTTCGCGGATCGAGGCGATCTTCGAAAACGTCATCTCCGGGGGCCACAAGTGCGGGACGTCCCCCATGATCTCCAGCCCATCGTAGCCGATCCCCGCGAGGAGGCCGATCGTCTCCTCGATCGTGTGCCGCCGAAATGCGTTTGAGCTGAAGGCGAGTTTCATGCGATTCCAGAATACCAGCGTCGCGCAAAATTCTATGAATATTCGATTCGCGAGGGGTAAGATTCTCGCGGATGGCGAAAAGCACCGAGAAGATGGAAATCCATGACGCGTACCAATTCCGCCTCGTCCGGAAGATCGCGGACGGCGGAATGGGATCCATCTACGAGGCGCTCCTCTACGGCGCCGAGGGATTCGAAAAGACGGTCGCCATCAAGAACATCCGAGAGAAATTCACCGGGGACCGCGACTTCGTGGAGATGTTCATCGGCGAGGCGAAGCTCGTGGCGGACCTCGTTCACCAGAACATCGTCCAGATCTACAAGCTGGGCAAGTTCGGCACCACCTTCTACATCGCCATGGAGTACGTGAACGGGGCCAATCTCCAGGAATTCATGAACCGACACCTGGAGCTGGGGATCAAGGTCCCGATCGACCTGGGGGCCTTCATCATTTCGCGCGTGTGCCGCGGACTCGAGTACGCCCATTCGAAGCGCGACAAGTTCGGCAACCCCCTCGGGGTCGTCCATCGAGACATCTCGCCGAAGAATCTCATGATCTCGTCGGAAGGCGAGGTGAAGATCACCGACTTCGGGATCGCCAAGGCCCGGAACCTCATGAAGGATCAGGAGGGACAGGTCCTCATGGGGAAGGCGCAGTACATGTCTCCCGAGCAGGCGCAGTATCTTCCCACGGATCGGAGAAGCGACGTCTTCTCGCTCGCGGTGGTGATGTACGAGCTCTTGACCGGAGAGCCGGTGTTCGGAAGCACGGAAGAGACTACGGTGATCCTCGAGAACGTGATCCAGCGGGAGATCGTGCCGCCCCGCGCGAAGAACCCCGACATCCCCGAGCCGCTGGAGCGCATCATTCTGAAGGCGCTGGAGCGCAATTTGAGCAAACGATACCAGGATGCGGGAAAGATGGGATACGACCTCGAGTACTTCATGTACCACAAGGGATACGGCCCCACGATCGTCACCCTGGAGAAGTACATGCGGAATCTCTTCCCCCACCTCTACCTCACCCCCATGGAGCGCCAGGAGCAGGGGGCGCGCCATCTTCCGACGGCCAAGGATTCCGATCGCGCGCTCGCCGAGGCAAAAACGCAGGTCGATCCCGAGGCGAAGAACAAGAAGAAGTAGCGACGGGGTGATACCTTCCCTCGGCTTCCCGGTCTACTTCTCCTGCACCCAGAGATAGGAACCCGCTTCGACGGTCGTGGAGTTTCCACTGTACGTGCTCTGGGCCCATCGGAACGCAAACGTCCCGGCGATCCCTGAGGTGGTGACCACGCCGTCGAAGAACCACACCTCGGTCGTCCCGGTCGTCGTCGGAATCGTGACGGCGGTTCCGTCGCGAGTGACGATCGTTCGCGAAGCGCCGTCATCGTAGAGAACGGCCCCCCCGGAGTACCAGATGTCGCCAGCGGCGGAATCGGCTCCCGAGAGATTCAGGTAGGCCGCCGAGGCGGCATCGAACCGGACTCGGCAGCGCTCGAAGACCACGTCGGAAGTGGCCGCTCCACCCGTGAGGTACATCCGGACCTGAGGACTGCTCGCCCCATCGTTGGTCTTGAGCTCGATCGGATTCGTCTGGGCCGAGGCGCCGGACACGAGTGCGACGAAGGCGAGGAAGATCCGTAGAGTACTCACCGGCTCTCGAAGTACCCCTGGATCCTCCTCGCCGAACTTCTCGGCGGAAGTCTCCGATGTCCGCTATGATCCTCCCGTGGTCGTCCTCAGGACTACACTCTGTCCGCCGATCCACCCTCGGTTCAGGCCCTGGGACGCCACGCAGTAGAGAATCGCCGTGGTTCCGGAGGATTGCGGAGTCCACGTCGCGCCCCCATCCGTGGTGCGCAAGATCACCCCATACCAGCCGACTGCCCAGGCGTTCAGCTTATCCACACAGTAGAGGCTGTTGATCGTGGTCGTGGTCCCGCTGGACTGTGCCGACCACGTGGTTCCTCCGTCGGTCGTGCGGAGGATCTTGCCGGACGATCCGACCATCCACCCGGTGTAGCCGTCGGCAAAACGGATGTCGTACAGGGTGGCCGTGGTGCCGCTGGATTTCGCGCTCCAGGTGACTCCCCCGTCGCCGGTGCAGAGAAGGGTGCCGCTAGCGCCGACGGCGTAACCGTTACTCGCATCTACGAAGTAGACCCCGTAGAGCGACTTGGTGACGCCGCTGGTGGCCGTGATCCACGTGGCTCCCCCATCCGTCGTGCGGAGAATCGTTCCATCCTGCCCGACGCTCCAACCCTTGGCACCGTCGACGAAGTAGACGCTATACAGGTTCTTGGGCGATGGAGTGGACTTCGTCCATGTCGCTCCTCCGTCCGTGGTCCGTACGATGAGGCCCCCGCCGACGGCCCACGCCGCCCAGCCATTGATGCAGAAGAGGTCATACAAGCTGGTCCCGGATAAGGAATACTGAAGCGTCCAATTCGTCCCCCCGTCCGTGGTTCCGTAGACCTTGGCTCCGCTTCCAACCGCCCAGCCCGTTGACGCGTCCACGAACCGAACTCCATACAGGTTCGTGCTCGTGAAGGAAACCTGCTCCCACCCCGTGGTGTCCACGGGCGGCGTGGCCGCGCCGGTCCCGTATCGCAGGAAGAACCCTTGGCGGACGCTGAGGCTGTAGCCGCCCGTTTGACCCAAGACATCGTCCGTGGAGTACGTGTGTCCCGCGAGGTAGATGCTCCCGGTTGAATTCTCGACTCGAATCGCCTTGGCTAAGTCTACTGAGGCTCCGCCCACAAAGCTCGAGAGCAGCAGAGTCTTGCCATCCGAGCTGACCTTGGAGACGAAAATATCGCCCATGCCGGAATAGCTGGTGTCCAGGGCGTCGGAGGTGATCGGATAGCCGCTGGATTCTGTCTGGCCCGTCACGTACACGTCTCCCGCGGCATCCACGGCGATCGCGTAGGAGTATTCGCGGCCACCGCCCCCCAAGTAGGAGACCCACTTGAGGGTCATCAGCGTCGGGTCGAACTTGGCGACAAAAGCGTCGTAGCTTCCCAACTTCGATCCGCCCAAGGTTACCGCACCAGTAGTGCTGGGGAGAAAAGTACTCGCTCCCGATTCCATATAGCCTGTCACGAGGACATCTCCCGCGCCGTCCAGAGCGACACCATATCCATACGCCTTCGATCCGTTCGAGCCGAGGAGGGTGGAGGCAAGGGTGGCCCCATCCTTCGATACCTTGATCAGGAAGAAGTTTGGATTGGTGCCCCCGTCCTTCACGGTGTCATACCCGAGTGTGGTACAGAAGTCAGAATCGGTGGTGGCCCCTGTCACATAGAAGTTGCCGTAATTATCCAACGCCATCGACCCAATCGAACTGACATCGCCCAGCAGGCTGATCCAGGCACTGTCTCCGATGTTGCTGATCTTCCCAACGAATCCAGTGGTCACCCCCGTCAAGTTTGCGTTAAGGATGGTGTAAGGTTCCAGCTCAAGTTCATTGGTCGAGCCCAGTGTACCGGCGATAAGGACGTTGTACTCGGCATCAACCCCAAGGGAGCGTACCGCGTCGATCCCCATTCCTCCGATGTACGTGCACCAGTACAGCTCCTTACCGCTCGGATGGAGACTCGCGACGAAACCCTCGTTGTGGCTCCAGGATTGCTCGGCGTTGAAGACGGTGTCCAGCGCTCCTGCTGTGATGGGAAAGTACTCGGGATGATCCACCGCGATGTACGTCTCCGTAACGGGGTCCCATTGGGTGAGGGAGCTCTCCACGTATTTCGAGGAGGTACTTCCCGCCACGTAGACCGCTCCAGAGGGATTGACGCCGATGGCGTACCCCGTATCACTTTCGGTCCCGCCCAGCCATGTCGTCCAAACCCAGGATCCGTCAAACGCGCGCTTCGTGACGAACACATCCACATCCTTCGATCCATCCCCTCCCGAGGCAATCCCGTAGGAAAGTGTGGGATGGTCGACCGCAAGGGTCGAGTGTGTGCCAGAATTCGTCTCGCCGGTCAGGTAGATATTTCCGTCGGCGTCGCCGGTCATCGCATAAACGGCTGAGGCGTCTTCGTAGGTGAGGTAGGTCGCGTACATCACGACGGGATCGATGAAAAGAGATTGGGCGGGATCGTAGTCTCCTACTTCGAACCCGAAGGTGCCGTCGGAGTCGAGCGCGAATTGACACGGAACTTCCTTGCGTCCCTCCGGGGTATTCTGGAATGCAATGGGTTTCGATTCCACCAGTTGGCCGAATTCGGTCTCGAGCACCATCTCGCCCGCGTCGTTGATCGAGAGACCGTCGATTCCCTGGTAGAGAAGGCGCACGCTCGCAGGATCTCCTCCGGGCTTCACGACCGCCGTGTATTCGAACGAGCTCTCCTGAGACTCGTACACCATGTTGATGTTCGGCCAGACTTCAGGATAGACGACGCGCAAGTACGTGGGGACATCTGATCTCCATTTCCCGGACGATCCCTTGAAGAAGTTGGTGCGGATGGTTCGTTCGCCCTCGCCCTGAGGAATGGAGGTCGAGGCGCCGACGAAGCTGAGACGGAGGGCGAGCGTTTGCTCCTCCCGACGCGTCGCCATGGTGAATCCCGTGGGAGTGAAGAAGGTGGTCACATTTCGATCGAGGAGGGCGAAGCGAATCCCCTCTTTCCACTGGCCTTGATTCGGGATGAGCATCGCCGGGAGCGCCGCGGCCGTCGGCTTCGCGGAGGGAAGAAGCTCGCTCGCAGCCGGCTCGGGGGAGGCACTATCGCCCCCTCCGCCGCCGCAGCCGCTCAAAAGCACGATCAGGGGCCACGCGCGAACTCGGGTCATCATCGCAACACGTCCTTTCCCTGGAACGCTCTTCTCTCTGGATCTCTGCGACAAGCCGGTAGGGAATTCCTATCGGAACCGCCACACGGCCATCACAACTTGAGATTCGTCCACGGTGTACCCACCGACAAGGAGCCTGCCCGACGAGTCGGCAATCATGGACCCCGGCACCTCTTCGAAGGGGGAGCTCCCCATCCGGAAAACCGCGGAGTCTTCGTGGAGCATCGCGATGCCCCCTCGTCCGAATGAGACGTCCCGCCGCCCATCCGCTTCGAATCTCCAGAGGGCCAGCACGCTTGAAGTGGGCAGATGATGTGGGGAGCACATCGAACCGAGAGATCCACACACCAGAATCCTGCCCGTCGAATCCACCGAGATCCCGACCGCGTTCTCATCGACAGCGGGTAGGGTCTCGTCGTAGACGTGCGTCACGGCACCGCTTCCCCCGAGTGTCGAATCCAGCGTTCCGTCGGGGTTGAATCGCACGAGCAGGAGGTCCATCATCGTGAGCGCGCCGTAGCTGAAGCCGGCCACGAGAATCCTGCCCGAGGGATCGATCGTGAGGGCCCACGCCTCATCCCTCCCCCCGCCTCCAGGCCGAAGGTAGTGGACCATCCCTCCTCCGAAGGATGGGTCCGGGCTGCCGTTTTCGAGGTATCGCCACACCGCCAGAGCGCGAGTTCCCTCCGTGAGACTCACGTAGCCGGCCACGTAGATACTGCCGGAAGCATCCATCTTCAGAGCAAAGGCCAGGTCGTCTCCGCTCCCCCCGTCGTACACCACGAGTCCTTCCGTACCGAAGGTCGGATCGAGACGCCCGTCCGGGAGGAATCGGCAGAGGATCATGTCTCGACCCGTGGCCAACCAACCCGCGGCGACGATTCGTCCTACCTCGTCGATCGCCACGGCATGGGCGGAGTCATCTCCCGCGGGATCAGCGATCGTTGCGATTCCCTGATCGCCGAACGTGGAATCCGGACTCCCGTTCTCCGTCAGCCTCCACACCGCGAACTCCTGATCTCCACCGTTCCTGAAAACGGCGCCGGCGACAATGAGATAGCCCGAGGCATCGATGCAGATGGCCCATGCGTTACTTCCGTTCGAGCCCGCGGGCAAAGGGAGAACGGCGATGCCGTCCCCGTCGAAATCTGTGTCCGGCTGACCGGAGGGAACGAAGCGGCATACCCTTCCCGAGGCGATCCCGGCTGCGTCCCAGCCCATTCCCGCGAGATAAACACGCTCCTTGGAATCGAGCGCGATTCCGTAACCGGTACCCGGGGACGACCACGTCAGGCCGGCCGAGCCAAAGGAGGAGTCCAGCACCCCCTGGAATCCGGGAGGAGCCGCCGAGGAATCGTCGTCCTCGTCGCATCCCCCACATCCGCCTGCCAGGCACGACCACACTTGAAGCGCGATACCGATTCGACGCATAGCGGCACCTCCGACTCTTCCTCTGGAGCCTCGAGCGAAGGGAGTGCGCGAATCTGGTTCCGCGCCTTCCTAGCGCGTCACATCGACGGCAATCCCCGCCACCCCCATCGACCCCGATTTTTGCGCGGCGCTCGTGGAACCGTTGCAGTCGCCGTCTTCCTCCTCGGGGATGAAGAGCCCCGTGAGATCGCCCTGGATCGAACGTGTCGGAACGACATCGGCTGTGCCCCATCGCAGCGACGAGAATCCAGCCCAAACGTCCGCGGAGTTGTGGAAGGCGTTTGCTACGTAGAGCTCGTCGGTACTCTCCACGTAGAAGATTTGGTGCGGACACTCGAGAGCGGTATGGATTCCCGAAATCCTGTAGAGGGGAGTGACGTTTCCCGAGACCGCGTCGGCGCCAAGGTAGACGTTGATGGCTTCTCCGTTGCGATCCGTGACGACAAGATTTCGAGCCGAGTCCATGCGGGCGCTCAACGGCTGGAGGAGGGGCGTAGATCGGTCGTAGATCGTGCGCGTGGGGAGCTCAGCGCCGTTTCGCGCGCTCGCGGAATCGAAGACCTTGATCTCGGCGTTGTTCGAATCGCAGACGTACAGACGATCGAACATCGGATCGTACAGGATCCCGTGGGGGAAGTCGAATCCGGAAGAAATCGTCCGAGAGGGAGAAATCGACCCGGTCGCCGAAGAGGCCGAGCTGAACACGAGGACGTTATAGCCGTCGCCGCCCAGGGTGCTCGCCGTCGGGTTCCGGTTGGAGACGTAGAGCTCATCGCGGATCGGGTCGAGCGCGACATCGACGGGATCGGACATCGCGGGGGAGACGATGGAGCGGTCGGGAGCGCGATTGACGGCGCCCGAAATCGTGCTGACCTGATCATAGACCACGATTCGACCGTTTCCGTTGGAAGCGACGTAGAGTCGGTCGTTGGCCACATCGAGATAGAGGAACCGAGGTCCTTTGATCGACGAATGGGTGATCGTGGCGGCCGCGGGCCAATTCCCATCGGCCGCGTGAGCCAGATCGAATCGAAGGATCTCGCTTCCGTGCGGACTCGTGACATAAATCCGCCCCAGAACGGGCGTTCCCGAGGTCGTGCCCGGCGAGCTGCCCCCGCCGCAACCTGAGATAGCGACCGCCGACACGAAAACGCAGAGTCGGTGCATCCTTCCTCCCATCGTTAGGCAGCGCCGATCAGTCTCATCCCACCTTCTGGGAACTTCGCGACAGCGAGTAAAGGTTTTCATTTTTCTTCACCCCCCAGAGCCTCTCCTCCAGAGGGTGGTGGTAGGAACGAGGTGACATCGTGAGCAGATGGGCGAATATCGTGGCGATCGGCTTGGCCCTCTACGGATGCGGCGGCGGTGGAGGCGGCGGAACGGAGGAAGGGGCGACCCCTTCCGAGGACACCGTCGACATCGCGACCATGCCCTTAGCGGATGTGCATTTCCATTCGCGGGAAGATCTGGACGTCGGGGTGGGGCTCAGCGCAATGGACTCGAGCGGAGTCCAGTGGGCCGGAGGCGTGGGGTCTCAAACCGGCGATGACGATTGGTTCACCTACGCGACGTCCGGTGGGGATCGCTTCATCCCGTTTTGCGGGCAGTCCCAGATCGGCCAGTATCTGCAAACCCAAAAGGAAAGGGCCTGGAACCTCCTATCCGCCGAGATCAATTCCGCGGTGGCCACCGTCGAGAGCCTTCTCGACAACAAGACTCTCCAATTCCGCGGGATCGGCGAGATCGCCGTCGTACACGGAGACGGCGCATCGCTCCTCGACTGCCCCGCGAATTCCTCGCTCATGAAGAAGCTTCTGGAGATCGCCTCCCGGAAAAACGTCGCGGTGAGTTTCCACATGCAGGTGGATCCGAAGTTCCAGACCGATGGAGGCGACGCGATCGCCGAACTCCAGGAGCTGTTGATGTATGGAAAGACGCTGACTCCCGCGCCCACGCTGATTTGGAATCACGCAGGCAGTTCCGCGACGCCGGATCAACTCGCTCCCCTGCTGGACCAATATCCGAATCTCCATTGCGAGCTCGCGAACCGGATCCTGAGTTCGCACCCTAATACGAACGTACCCATCGTGGGCTCCGACCTCCAACTTCCCGGCGAGTGGAGGGATTTCTTCGAGGCCTACTCCGATCGATTGATGATCGGGACGGACGAGATCGACGCTTCGAATACGACGTTCGTCTCGGAGTACGCGAAGCTCATCGACGCGTTTCGAAGCATCCTGGCCCAACTCTCGATCGGGGCGGCGGAGAACATCGGGTACAAGACCGCCGTAAAGCTCTTCGGACTGAAGTAGGCGAGGCGCGAACATGCTCCGTATCGGTCCAAACACGGATGGCGCGGATATCTCCCGTCGAGGCGACGGAGGAGTACGATCGAGCGGAATCGGCGGAATCCGTGGATGCTCCCCGCCTCCCATTCCCCGGGCGGCTCGCCCCCCTACTTCGGGTCGGTGTTGGATTGCGCTACCCGCAGAACGGTTCATCCCAGAGAGTCCCGGGAATCAGAATCGTGCGCGGTTCGGAAAGTGAGGAAATCTCATGGGAAATCTGCGTCGCGTCCTCGGCGGGCTCCTGACGATTCTTCTGGCCTCTTGCGGAGGAGGTGGCGGCGGTGGCGCCGACAGCGGTCCGGGCTCGGAGTCGACCTCACCGATCATCCAAACTCCGACGTATCCGACCGTAATCTACACCGCGGGAATTGCGGGGAGAGGCGAACTCTACGCCACCGACGTTGTCGGGTCGGAGGTTCGAAACCTCTCCGGTTCGATGGTCGCCGGTGGCGGACTCGGAGGATTTTCGCTCTCTCCCGACGGGAATAGGGTTGCCTTCATCGCGGACAAACTCACCGACGGGGTTTTCGAGCTGTTCGTGGTAGCGGTCGCAGGCGGGGAGCCCGTCAAAGTTTCGGGAGTGATGGTCTCTGGAGGCGATGTCCACAAAATGACGTGGGCCCCGGACGGCTCGCGAATCGCCTACCTGGCCGATCAGGAGCAGGACGGCAAGTACGAGCTATACACCTCGCTTCCCACCGGCGGGGACAACGTAAAGATCTCCGGGACACTCGTAGATGGCGGGGACGTGGTGTCCTTTTCCTGGAGTCCGGACAGTTCGCGCATAGCGTATGGGGCGGACCAAGACGATCTGGGGGTCGCCGAGTTGTACACCTCGCTCGCCGGAGGAGGGGGGAATGTGAAGGTATCCGGGGCGATGGTCGCGGAAGGAGATCTCTCGACGTACGAGTGGGCGCCCGACGGTTCCAGGATCGCCTATCGAGCGGATCAGGATACGAATACCATCATCGAGCTTTATTCGTCGGTCCCGAGCGGCGGCGGAATCGTCAAGATCTCGGAGGACGCACGAAACGTCAGCAGTATTGCGTGGGCTCCGGACAGTTCGAGAATCGCGTATATGGCCTCCCCCTCTTCTTCCGGATTGTTGGAACTATACACCTCGCTCCCCGCGGGTGGAGGTACCGTGAAGATCTCAGGAACGATGGTGGAGAGCGGATCTGTCGGCCGATTCGCTTGGGCCCCAAACGGCTCGCGAATCGCCTACGTGGCCGATCAGGAAAAAGACGGCCAGTTGGAGCTATACACCTCGCTTCCGACCGGCGGGGGGAATATCAAGGTCTCCGGCAACCTGATCGGAGGAGGAGACGTCGATCCCATCGGTATTGCATGGGCCCCGGACAGTTCCCGCATCGCATACTTGGCGGATCAGGCGACGGACGGGATCTGGGAACTCTTCACCTCCCTCCCTGCCGGTGGGGAGAATTTCAGAGTGTCCGGAGCTCTGGTCGGCGGCGGAGACGTAAGGCAGTTTTCATGGGCTCCCGACAGTTCCCGGATCGCCTATGTGGCCGATCAAGAAGCGGACGAGGTCTATGTGCTGTATACGGGTCTTCCCAACGGCAGCGATACGATCAAGGTATCGGGGAACGCGTGGTCCGGCTACGTCAGCCCCCAGGTCGAGTGGTCCTGGGACAGCTCGCGGCTCATCTACATCACGGATCTACCTTCGCAGGACGTGTACGATCTCTTCAGTTGCGATCCGACCGGTGCCGGATGCACCCGAATCTCCGATCCGGCGGTCGATGGAGGAGATGTCGGAGGCTTCCTGACACAGTGAGTCCCGTCGCTATCGGCCCGTATTGATCTTTCGCTCCGATTCGTCCCGCCCGAAACAACCGGAGACACCGGCGGGCGCGGGCGGGAAGGAATGCGGCGTTGAACCGGAGCAGTTCTTCCAAGCAGCGGTGCATCTCCAGGAGCGATCGCTTATCGCTTCACGGGAAACGTAGGTCCCGTATCCTCGGGAGGCGCGCCTCATCGCGCCTTCGAGGTAAGCAGTCGGAGGATGCCGGCCAATTCGGAATTGAGTTCCGACTCGCCCGCGACGTAGTCTCGGATGCGCTCCAGGATCAGCGCGCGCAGTCGCTTGCGACAGAACTTCAGATAGTTCGCGACGTCGGTCTCCTTGAGGCCGAACTCCTCGGCGATCGGCGCGTAGGTCGCGGGCTGGTCCATCGGCCGATTGAGCTCGTACCGATCGAAGACGCGGTAGTAGACTTCCTTCTCGGTTCGGACGAGCTCGTCCCGCAGATCCTGAAGCGCGTGATGGAGGACCGAATTCGCCCATTGGAGGTCGAACAAGTCCTCGGGGGTCTGAGTCTTGGACTCCCCCGCGCCCTCCATCGAGTGGAAGTCCGTGTCGTCCAGGTTCAGGATCTTCCGGCCTCCGCCCCGCTTGAGGGCCGTCGCCTTCTCGTGCGCCTCCAGGAGAAAGAGCTTGATCGCCCCCTGAAGGTAGCGCCGGAAACCGCCACGGTCGGGACGATATCGGCTCAGCATCCCTCCGATCATGAGCTCGGCGAAGAAATCTTGGGTCAGGTCCTTCGCCTCTTCGTTGGTGGGATGGCGCACCGCCCGGATGTAGGCGTAGACGGGCTTCCAGTACAAGCCGCAAAGATGCTCGATCGCTTCCCGATGGGCCGGCGACTCGGGATCCTGGGCCGCGTGGAGGATGGACCAACGCGTGGACGGGAAGGCACGAGCCCCTCCCCCCATGCTCGTCTCGAATCCGCCCACGATTCTTTCGCCCTTCCCTCTGGGTTTTCCAGAAGGAAGTATACTTCATGCGAGCGTCGCGCGGGCCTCTCCGGGTGGCGAAATGAAAGAGAAGAGCTCGGACTTGGAGAAGTGCGCCCGGCTTTGGCAAGAGGTTTTCGAGCCGGGGGACTCCGCGGCACAGCGCGCCCTCGATCGGGGACTGGTCACCCCTTCGCAAGTCGACGAGTGCCGGCGAGAACTGCAATCGCTCTCGGACCCCTCCCATCGAATCCGTCTCGAGCACATCCTCCTCTCTCGCGGCTATGTTTCCGCGGAGCAGTATCTCGAGCTCATGGAGGAACCCGCCGACGAGGTGTCACCGATCGGCCCGGGCCTCGACGGTTTCATCCTCGGCAAGTACCGGCTGAAGCAGCGCATCGCGCAAGGGGGAATGGGATCCGTGTACGAAGCGGAGGACCCCCACCTCAATCGACGGGTGGCCGTGAAGATCATCCGGACCATCGAGGCCGGACCCGAGGCCATCGCGAGGCTCCATCGCGAGGGAGCCATCATGGCGCAACTGCGCCACCCGAACATCGTCTCCGTCTTCGAAGTGGGAACGGCACCCGGCTTGAGCGGAGAGGCTCTTCACTTCATCGTCTTGGAATACGTTCCCGGAAAGACTTTGGCGGACGTACTCGTGGACGATCGCACTTCGCTCTCGGAAAAGGTACGGATGGTGGAGGAGGTCGCCCGGGCGGTGGAGTATGCGCATTCCAAAGGAATCCTGCACCGCGATCTTAAGCCATCCAATGTCCTCGTCGAGGGCGGAAAACGCGTTCTCCTCACGGACTTCGGATTGGCCAAGTCGGAGCACCTAGGGGGTCGACTGACGCGAACCGTCGAGGTTCTCGGAACGCCGGTCTACATGGCGCCCGAGCAAGTCTGCGGAAAGACGCGGGAGATCGATGCGAGGACGGATGTTTACGCCCTGGGGGTAATGCTCTACGAGACGCTGGCGGGCCGCCTTCCCTTTCCCAATGAAACCCCCAACCAGCTCTTCCATCGGATCGTCAGTCAGGATCCGCCCCCTCCCAGCCGGTGGAAGAACGGGATCCCTCGGGACGTCGAGGTCATTTGCCTCAGAGCGATGGAGAAGGAGCGCCACCGTCGATACCCAAGCGCCGCCGCGTTCGCGGAGGATCTCGCACGCTGGCGGCGAGGCGACCCAATCGAAGCACGGCCGGCGAGCCGCATCTACCGCATTCGAAGATGGATGGGTCGACGACGCGCCCCTCTCCTCACGGCCTTGGCCATCCTAGTCCTCGGGGGAGGAGGGCTTCTGATCTGGCACGCCTGGCGGCAGTCGGTGCGGATCAAGGCGGGCCTTGCACGCGGCGCAGAGCTGGAAGAGCAAGGTCGCTGGAGAGAGGCAAACGAACAATTTCGCCTGATCCAGCGAATCGCTCCCGACGACCGAGTGGCCCGCGATGGAGCCGTTCGAACGGGCCTGGTCTTGGATCGATTGGAGCGCGAGCGGGAACAACGGAGGAAGGAAGCTTTCCGAATTCGCAGCCGTGCGAAGGAGGATCTCCAACGGATCGAGTGGTCCCGCTCCACCGAAGACGGCGCGGATCGTTCGCGTTCTCTGACCGTGCTCAAAAGCAGACTCGAAGAGGCGGTACGCCTCTGCCCGGAACTCCCCGAGGGGTACTATCTTCGCGGCGTAGCCGCCGAGCTCGCCGGGGACTGGGAGTCCGCCCAGCATCTCTGGCGGAGGACTCTCGAAATCACGCCGGAATTCTTCCTCGCCCGATACCGGATCGCTCGACTGTTGTGGTGGCAGGCGTACATCGTTCGACTCTCGGACGAGGACGGTTCATCGAAACAGCAGGTGGTCCGATTGGCCGATCGAGCCGCGGCCTGTTTCGACGGAGGAGAAGACTCGGAGGATCAGCAATTCCAAGTCGAGAAGCACATCGCTCGTATGATCATGGCCTACGCCCGAGGGGACGGCGAGGAACTCCGAAGAATCGCGATCGATGGGATTCAGACATGCGGAGACGTCTTCGGCGCGGACGAGTTCCATCGGATCCTCGCCCTCACCGAGAAGAACCGCGAGCAGAAGCTGGAATGGCTCAGGCGCGCGTTGGAGATTCGTCCCCGACATCCGGTGGCACTTTACCACCGTGCAGATCTCTATCGAAAGCGGGGCGACTGGGAAAAAGCCATCGCGGACCTTCGTCACGCGACTCAAGCCCACCCGCGTTTCAGCGAGGCCTACGAAATCCTCGGTTTCTGCCTCTATCGAATGGATCGATTCGACGAATCCGCGCAAAGCTACTCCCGATCCCTCGAGATCGCGCCGACCGGGCGTGCCTATCATAGCCGGGGCTTGGCCAGAAAGAAACTTGGCGACTTCTTTGGGGCCATCCTGGACTACACCTTCGCGAGTTTGACGAGGCCGACCGACGCCACCCTGTTCTACGACCGAGGAAACGCCTTCAAGTTCCTAGCAAAGCAACGGGAGGGGACTGAGAAACGAAACCTGTTCCAACAGGCCATCCGCGATTACTCGCTGGCGCTGGATCTCAATCCGAACTACGGCGAGGCGTACATCAATCGCGGCAACACCTATTCCGAGCTGAAGGAATTCTCCAAGTCCATCCCGGATTTCGATCGTGTCCTCGACCTCTTTCCGGACCGAGGCTCGACCTACGCCTCCCGTGCCGTCTCGCATTTCTATGTGGGAAACATGCCTCAGGCGAAAGCCGATGCCCGAAAGGCGCTGACCTTTCCTCTCGACGCCGAGGCGAAACATCGCGCCGAGTGGGTACTGGAACGGGTGCGGTAGGCGTTACTACCAGCCGATTACGCATCCGATCGTGGTTGAATGCGCCGCCAAATCGCAAAACCGCCAAGAAATCCTAGAGGATTATTTACGGATTCGAACTTCCATCTTCGATTACCGGGCATCGTTTGGCGCTTCCGCGCTATGGCGGTTCAAGAAGTCAGAGATACTCTGTTCCCGGATTCCTTATCCGACCGGCATTGCGGTAGGCGTTGACACGCCCCTTCCCTTCGGATATCTTCGCGCCCTCCCAAGGAGACGACCATGGGTTACATGTGGAAGCGGCGCACGCGCCGCCGGATGAACAAGCACGGGTTCCGCGCCCGGATGAAGACGAAGGGCGGCCGGAAGGTGCTCAAGCGCCGCCGTCAGCGCGGAAGTTGGAAGCTGACGGTGAGCGACGAGCGCGTTTGCATGCGCCACCGCGGTTGCGTCCGGAGCTGAGAAAGCCCTTCGCCGAGGTCCCATGCTTCTGGCTCTGCTCCTCGCCCAAGAAGCCGTCGTCCGCAAGGCCCTCCTCGAGGCCGTCACCCAGGCAAACCCCTCCGCGATCGAGCGCCAGGTCTCTCTCGCCCTCCCGCTCAAGGAAGCTCCGGCCCTCCTTGCGGACGCCTACGATCGCGCGGTCCAGACGATCAAGGAACTCGAGAAGGAGCGCGCTCGCTGGGAAAAGGGGATGGAGGAGCATCGCGGGCGATGGGAGGGAAACACCTGGAAGGGCGACTCCACGGAATTCGTCAAGGCGCGGGACAACCACGCCGCGGCGGTCCGGCGGTTGGACGTCCTGAGACTTTGGTATCCCCGATTGCTCGGCGCCCTCCCCAAGGTCGCCGACGCGGCCACCCCGTGGCTCTCGCAGCTCCTTCAGCGCGCCGATTGGTACGTTCGCGCTCACGCGGTCGTCGCGTTGAGTGGGAGGCCCGACGAATTCAAGACGCTCCTGGAGCACGCGGGAAAAGAAAGGAATCCGGGAGTACGCGCGGCATTGGCCGAGGCTCTCTCCGGACGCGCGGGAGCCGTCGCCCTTCTCGAGAGCTGGCTCGCCGACGCGAACTGGCAGGTTCGCATCGCGGCCGCGCGCTCCCTGGCGGCCACGAAGAACCGCCGGTCGGCGGAACCCCTGATCGCCTCCCTTCGAGGGACCGAAGGGCGCGTCCAGCACGAGACGAACGAGGCGCTGAAGTCTCTCACGGGCGTGGACAAGCACGGCAACTTCGACGCGTGGAACGAATGGTGGAATCGCCACGGAGAGGAGTTCGTGGCGGGGACGTACCAGCCCCGCACCTCCGAACGCGCCGAGCTCCCCGGGCACAGTACGTTCTACGGGATTCGAGTATCCTCGACGCGGCTCCTCTTCATTCTCGACGTCTCGTCCAGCATGGTGGAGAAGGCGGCCTGGATGCCCGAAGACGGCCCCGAGCGCCCCAAGGGCGACCGCTGCATCGACGTGGCGCAGTTCGAGCTGTGCCGAATCCTCCGTTCCCTTCCCGATTCCGCGGAGTTCAACATCATGCTGTTCCACGGGGAGAACTCGCTGCTGTTCGAGAAGGCCGGTCGCGGTCGGTCGCATGCGGAAAAGGCGATCAAGTTCCTCGACTCCGTGAAAATCCAAAGCGGGACCGATCTATTCTCCGCGCTCCGGCGGACGTTCGAACTCTGCGGGGGGAGCGAGGCGAACGCCCCTCTCCGAACCGGAGGCTTCGATAGCGTCTATCTCCTTACCGACGGCGCCGTGTCGGCGGGTCTCCTGGATCGGGACCTCCTGGTCGAGCGCGTCCTCGAGATGAATCGCTTCCGACACGTCGCCATCCACGGGATCGGAATCTCCGCGCCGAACTACGGAGAAGAGATTCTCCGGAAGATCTCGGGGCCGTCGGGCGGGTCGTACATCGCGAGGTAGCATGCGCGCGGTGCTCCAGCGAGTCAGCCGGGCTTCGGTGCGCGTCGGAGAGGAGACCGTCTCCGCGATCCCGCGAGGCCTTCTCGTGTTTCTCGGAATCGAAGGCGGCGATGGCGACGGCCAACTGGAAGGACTGCTCCGCAAGCTGAAGGGACTGCGCATCTTCGAGGACGCCGCCGGCCGCATGAATCTCTCGGCGGAGGAGATCGGCGGTGAGTATCTCGTCGTCTCGCAATTCACGCTGTGCGCCGATCTTTCCAAAGGGAAGCGCCCCGGCTTCGAGGGTGCGATGAAGCCCCCGGAGTCCGAACGGCTGTACGACCGGTTCTGCGAACGGCTTGCGGCGGAGACGGGACGTCCCGTCCGCAAGGGCCGATTCGGCGCCACCATGCACGTCGAGCTCGTCAACGAGGGCCCGGCGACATTCGTCTTTCCCTCGTAATTCCCAAAACCGCAGTCTCCCCACGTCGATGGTATCCAGGAAAAAAAAGGATCTCGCGGCCGGGTCGCCGACACCGTGACGGCACTTCCTCGTTTCCTGGCTTCTTCATGAGACCAGAGGTTTTCCCCCGGGTGTGGTATATACTCGGACGTGTCGCACACGATCCCGACACCGTCGGACGCGGATTTCGAGCTGGCCCAGCGCGCGGTTCGGAGGGGCTGGGTGACGCGGGAACAGGTCGAGTCCGCGCTCCTCTCCTACGAACGCTCCCGGGGCACGCGGCTCCTGGCCCATTTGACCCTCTCCCCGGATCAGATCCGACAACTGGAGAATTCGCCTGAGCCTCCGCCTCCCCCCGAGGCGGCCGAGGCGATGAAGGACTCGTCCCGCCGCGCCGGCCGGTACTGGCTCGCTGCGAAGCTCGGCTCGGGGGGGATGGGCGTCGTCTACCGCGCGTGGGACGAATCCCTCAAGCGTTGGGTGGCCCTCAAGTTCCTCAAGCAGCTCGGAGACGACACGGCCCGCGCATATTTCCGACGCGAAGCGGAGCTCGCCGCGGCGCTGGAGCACCCTCATATCGCGAAGATCCACGAAATCGGAGAACACGAAGG
The DNA here is from genome assembly GCA_964526305.1 of uncultured Planctomycetales bacterium. Taxonomy (GTDB): domain Bacteria; phylum Planctomycetota; class MHYJ01; order MHYJ01; family JACPRB01; genus JACPRC01. The sequence goes on from CAZGKV010000050.1 coordinate 25,295, forward strand.
CGCGCCGTTCATCGCGATGCAGCTCATCGAGGGAGATCCGCTGGCACGGGCGCAGAAGGAGATGACGCTGGAGCGAAAGCTCGCGACGGTCCGGAGCATCGCGGAGGCCGTGAGCTTCGCCCACGGGAAGGGGATCATCCATCGCGACCTCAAGCCCGCCAACGTGATGGTGGATGCCGCGGGGCGAATCACCGTCATGGATTTCGGTCTGGCCAAGAGGACGGAAGTCGGCGGCGAAAGCGTGACGGGAACGAACCAGGTCCTGGGAACTCCGAGTTACATGGCTCCCGAGCAGGCCCGCGGAAGGGCGACGGCGCAAAGCGACCTCTATTCGATCGGCGCCACTCTCTACGAAATGGTGACGGGCCGTCCCCCCTTCGTGGGAGAGAGTTCGGCCGACGTGCTCCTGCAGGTCGTCGCTGGAGATCCGATCTGGCCGCGCGCCTTGGCGCCCGGGACCCCGGAGGATGTCGAGGCCATCATCCTCAAGTGCCTCGAGAAGGACCTCAGCCGCCGGTACTCTGACGGCGGAGCGCTCCTCGAGGATCTCGAAGCCCTGGCTCAGGGCCAACCCCTCCGCCACGCGCGACGGCGCACCTGGAGCTATGTCCTCGGGAAGCGGATCCGGAGACAACCGGTGCAATGGACGCTCGCGATGGGCTTGGTGCTCGCGCTTCTGGGAGGAGCCGTGTTCGGGACCCTTCAGCTCGTCCGCGCCAACCGCTCGGCACAGCGAGTCATCCAGGAGACGCAACGCCGCGTTGCGGAGGTTACCGCCGAAAGGGAGGAGACGGACCGACGGCGGCGCGAGGCGCAGGAACGACTCGCCTTCAGCTACCTCTTCCGGGGCCGAACGCTCGAAGCTCAGGGGGACGATCCGTCGGCGGCGATTTTCTTCGCCGAAGCGGCCGTCGCCTCGCCCTCCTCTCTGGCCCGCGCGTCCGCGCTCCGATCCGTCCGGCGTCTCTGTCCTCTCCGGGCGATCCTTCCCCACGAGTTCGATGTCGATCGCGTGGCGTTCGACCCGGCGGGTCGCTGGCTCGCGACCGTCGGCGAACTCGGAGGACCTCGCTTCTGGGACGCGCAAACGGGAACGCCGCTCTCCGAACCCCTTCGCGGTTCGGGACAAGTCTGGACCACCGCGTTTGCGGTCGATCGGAGCGGAGCGCGGATCGCCGCGGGGTGCGAGAAGGGAATCGTTTACCTCTGGGAAGCCCCCGCCGGGAGGAGCATCGGCGCGACGATCGATGGCGGTTCGTGGGTCACTTCGCTCGCGTTCCGTTCGGACGGAAAACGACTCGCGGTTGCGACCAAGAAGACCGGCGCTCGGATTTGGGACGTCGAGTCCGGCCGCGCCGTGGGAGAGGATCTCTACGGAGGCGCGGGCCTCGAGGTTCGATCCATCGCCTATGGCCCCGATGGGCGCGTACTCGCGACCGGCGGCGCCGACAGGTGCGCCCATCTCTGGGACGGGTCGACCGGAAAGCGTCTCTCCACGATGAAACATGGGAGGACGGTGGATCGGGTGATGTTCAGCCACGACGGGTCCATCCTCCTCACACTAGAACGCGACGGTCCCGCGAGGCTCTGGGAGGGTTCGACCGGCGCCCCCATCGCCGCGCCCCTGACGCATCCTCACTCTGTCTCGGACGCCGTATTCAGCCCCGACGGAAGGCGCCTCGCCACCGGCTGCGCCGACGGAGGTGCGCGACTCTGGGACGTTTCCACGGGAGAGCCGATTCGACTCCCCATGGCGCATCGTCAAGCGGTGACTTCTCTACGCTTCGATTCGACCGGCCGCCTTTTCACCGCAAGCCGCGACGGGACCGCGCGTCTCTGGACCGGCACGGACGGCTATCCCCTGCATCGGGGGGTGAGCCATGCGGCCGAGATCGTCTCCATCGCACTCCGCCCGGACGGTCGAATCGCCGCCACCGCCGGAAGCGAAAAGACGGTCCGCCTTTGGGAGCTACCGGAGGCCGATTTGGTGACGACGCTCGGTCCCCTCGGGGGCACAGGAAACTGCGTGGCTTTCTCGGCGGATGGGCGGCGTCTGGCCGCGGGTTCGACGGAAGGAACGGCGCGAGTTTGGGACGCCTCGACCGGAGCTCCGGTCGGTCCCCGATTGCGTCACGGCGTTTGGATCACCTCTCTCGCCTTCAGTCCCGACGGCAGCCTTCTCGCAACCGCGGGGTTCGACGGAACGGCTCGGATCTGGAGTGTGGAGACGGGGGAACCGGTCGGCATCCCATTGCGCCACCGCGAGTGGATCACTCGAATCTCGTTCCGTCCCGACGGACGGCGTCTACTCACCGGGAGTCAGGACCGAACGGCCCGTCTTTGGGACGTCGCGACCGGGGAACCGGTCGGTCCCCCGATGGAGCACAAAGCCTGGGTGATTCGCGCCACGTTCAGTCCGGACGGTCGCCGAGTTCTCACCGCCGTACACGGTACGACGATCCGACTCTGGGATGCCGATTCCGCGGAACCGGCCGGCGCTTCGCTGGAACATCCCGGCGGGGTTCTGACCGAAGCCGTATTCTCCCCGGACGGCGCGCGAATCGCCACAGCAAGCACCGATCGCACCGTCCGGTTGTGGAGAATCGGATCGAGCGAATCGGAGGGCCCCCCTCTCCCCCACGCCGCGATGGTCAACTCGGTGCGATTCAGTCCGGACTCGCGTCTTCTCGCTACCGGGTGCTCCGACAAGACCGCGCGGTTCTGGGATGTCGAGACGCGCCGCCCCGTCGGCAAGGTGATGCGCGCGACTCAAAGCGTCGACAAAGTGCTCTTTTCGCCCGACGGGCGCTGGCTCCTCACCGTCGAGACAGGGACGCTTCGTCTCTGGGCCGTGCCCTCGGGCGAACCCCTGGGGCGGGAACTCGAGAGTACGGTGATCCTTTCCGACGCCGCCTTCCGGCCCGATGGCCGCCAAGTAGCCGGCGTAGGGCTTTCCGATCTCGTCCGGGTGTGGGACGTATCCTATCTCAGCGACCCGGTCGATCCCCATCGCCTCCTGAGGGAGGCCCAAGTACGGTCGGGATTCAGACTGGACCGCGCCGGAGAGATCGAGGCGATCCCCCCGGACGAGTGGCGGACGCTTCGCGAGGGGAGGTGACCGCGGTGCGCCGCACCGCGATCCCCCCCACCTCCCTCGATCTCCTGCGGGGGGAAGAGAGACCCTATTTCCTGTGGTGGCTGGACGCGACGGTTCGGGATCTACGCAACGGGCTGGCCGATCCGGATCCCGCACGTCGTGCCTATTGGATGGGGGCGGTGCTCCGCGAGGCCAATTCTCGCGACGCGTGGCTTTTCGTGACTCCGGCGCAAATCCGGACAAGCTGGCCGAGGGTGCGTAATACCTTCGACCGGCGACGGATCGCGCTCTCGAGTTTCTCCGCGGCTGCCAATGGATCGTACCGTGTCCTCTCGGCGGCGGAGCAGCCCTTTCGGGAGCGTAGTCTATCCCGAGGATTGCGCCGAGAGATGGCCGGAACGCTGACGGATCTCTCGCAAGATTCTCACGCCTCGATCCAGCCGCGCCCGCCGGTGCACTGGCGAGGGGCAACCCCTTCGGCGCCTATTCGTCCGGCCACGCGAAATCGGTGACCGCTCATCCCAAGATCCGGTTGTCGTCCCCGAGGAAGATCCCCTGCAGATTCAGCTTGAGCTGCTCCGGATTCGGCGATTGTTGGAGCGCCGTCTTCTTGGACACCAACCCCTGATTGATGAGGTCGATGAGCGACCCATTGAAGTCTTGCATCCCCTCCTCCTTCGATCCCCGCAGAAGATCGGCCAGCTTCTTGTCTTCCCCCACCGTGATCAGCTTCTGCGCGGTGGCGTTGTTGAAGAGGATCTCCACGGCCGGGACCATCTTGACCCCTTCCTTGCAGGAGGGCAGGAGCCTCTGGCAGAGGATCGCCTTCAAGTTGAAGGCCAGCGACTGACGAATGAGCGGCTGCCGCTCGACGGGGAAGAGGTCGAGCAGGCGGCCGACGCACTGCGGCGCGCTCGAGGCATGGATCGTCGCGAAAACGAGGTGCCCCGTTTCGGACGCCATCAGGGCCGCGTCGAAGGAGACATAGTCCCGCATCTCGCCGATGAGGATCACGTCCGGATCCTGTCGCACGACATGCTTGAGCGCCTGGTGAAAGTCGGGAACATCGATGCCGATCTCGCGCTGCTGAACGACCGATTTCTTGTCCGTGAAGAGGAACTCGATCGGATCCTCGATCGTGATGATGTGACTCTTCTGAGTGGCGTTGACGTGGTCGAGCACGCACGCGAGGGTCGTGGACTTGCCCGACCCGGTGGGTCCCGCGACGATGACGAGTCCCTGCTCATGCTCGCAGATGCGCGCCACCTGCGGGGGGAGATGGAGTTCCTCGAGGGAGGGAATCGTGGTATTCACCCGTCGAGCGGCGACCGCGACACATCCCCGCTCGAAGAAGACGTTGAGGCGGAACCGGCCGATGGTCGGAACACTGTAGGCGAAGTCGAGATCGTGCTCCCGCTCGAGTCGCTCGCGCTGCACGTCGGTCAGGATCTCGTAGACGTATCGCCGGACGTCCTCGGCGCTCAACGCGCGCGTGCCGACCTCATGCAGGACCGTGTTCACGCGAAGGATGGGGCGTTGTCCCACTTTGAGATGGAGATCGCTCGCCTTGTTCTTCGCAGCGGCGAGCATGAGCCGCTCTATTTCCTTGAGGGAGGGAGGCGCCGCTTCGGGAGCGGCCGGCTTCGTGGGGTCGGTCATGGCGCGGCTCCCACCATACCACCCGGAGAGCCGGCGATCAACTGAGGGCGCTGGCCAGACCCTCCACCTGTCCGCGCACGGTCGGGGCCAGCCGTGCCAGGATCTCGGTGGAGAGCGCGTGCGCCGAGAGAAACTCCTCGCCGAGGAAGTGTTGCCAGAGCTCCGGGGCCGTGTCGAGATCCAGTTCGGCGAGTCGGCAGGACGCGTGTACGAGCCGCGCGAGCGGATCCAGTCCCCGCAAGCGCGAGGGCGGCGCATGGTGGTGAAGAACGCTGTCCACGATGCGGGACGGAAACGTCCATTGGTGACAGAGGAAGGCACCGACCTCGCTGTGAGTGGCGCCGATCACGCCGAGTTCCGCCTCGCGCTCGCCGGCCTTCCCCTCGTTCCGAAGCGTTTCGATCCGGGCCATCTCGTTGGGGAAGTACTGGTGGAGGACCACCGTCCCGAATTCGTGGACGATACCCGCCGTGGCCGCGTCTTCGACTTCGCTCGACTCCGCCCGCCGAGCGAGCGCGGCGGCCCATCGCCCCGCTTGGATCGAGTGGATCCACAACCGGCGCCCCTTCTCCCCCCCGACTCGCGCGAACATGTCGGCGACCGCCGTCGAAAGCACCGCCTGGCGCGTGCCGCGAGTGCCCAACATCACCGTCGCCCTCCGCACGTTGGTCACTTTTCCCCGGAGGGCGAAGAGCGCGGAGTTCGCGATGCGCAACATCTGAACGGACATGACGGGATCGGCTTCGATCAGCTTCGCCGCCGCCGCCACCGAAGGATCGGGGCCGTCCAGGACTTCGAGCGTCCGCTGGACGAGCTGGGGGAGCGCGCCCACCTCCTTGATGCGACGAAGGATCGCCCGGACGGAAGCGAGCGGCCTGGCCGGAGCCGAGTCGTCGGGAAGATCTTGGACCAGCGCGACGGCCTCCGCCCCCAAGAGACGCGACTCGAATTCGCGGAGAGCCTCCGCGGTGGATTCCGACTCCATCGCCCCCGACCAAACGAGGCAGCCGCAAAACAGACGGAACGAATCCCGCTGCAGCACGAGAAGCTCGTCCCGCTGCGAGGGGCTGATCATTCCGTTGCGGACGCACAGCTCGCCGAACGCCAGGTCCGAGTCCACCTGCTCGGCGAGAATCCGCACGATGTCGGTCGGCCGGAGGAACCCTCGAATGCTAGCGAGCTGGCCGAATCGCATGTCGAGCGCGCTCTGGAATTCCGCCACGCGTCGCAAGGCTTCCAGAGTGCAGGCGCGTCTTTGGATCAGGAATTCCAAGAACCGTCGCAGGAGAATCCGGGAATTACTTCCCGGCAGGGGCGCGCTCATCGGCCCTCCCCATGATGGACCCATAATGCAACTGGCCGGAGTCTACCGGCCCCTGGAGCCGACCGCAATGATAATGTGAACTCCCTCACCTTATGCGCGAAAAACGTCGATTCGTCGCAAGAAAAGTCGCCTAGCCTAGGACATCCGCCCGCCGTAGTGCTCCTCGTAAAACCGCCGGTACTCTCCCGTTCGAACCCGATCCGCCCATCCGCGATTCTCCCGGTACCACTCCACGGTCCGCCGAAGCCCCTCCTCGAACGGGATCTCCGGCCGCCATCCCAGTTCGGTCCGGATCTTCGTCGTGTCGATCGCGTACCGCCGATCATGGCCCGGCCGATCGGCAACGAATCGGATCAGCCTTTCCGAACGCCCGAGGAGTCGGAGAATCGCCCGGGCCACTTCCAGGTTCGGACGCTCGTTCCCCCCTCCGATGTTGTAGACCTCCCCAGGCCGGCCCCGCTCCAACGCCGCCCAGATCGCGCGGCAGTTGTCCTCCACGTGGAGCCAATCGCGTACGTTCATCCCGTCCCCGTAGAGCGGACATTCTTTGTCTTCCAGCGCGTTCGAAATGAACAACGGGATGAACTTCTCCGGGTACTGGAAGGGGCCGTAGTTGTTCGAACTCCTCGTGACGACGACGGGGAAACCGAACGTATGGTGGTGCGCGCGGCACAGGAGATCGGCCCCCGCCTTGGAAGCGGAATAGGGGCTGTTCGGCGCGAGCGGCGTCGATTCGGTGAACACCCCCGTTTCCGGAAGACTGCCGTAGACCTCGTCCGTCGAGACTTGCACGAACCGCGCGACCCGATGGCGCCGGGCCGCCTCCAATAGAATGAGGGTCCCCTGGACGTTCGTCTTCACGAACGCGAGCGGACCGTAGAGGCTCCGATCCACGTGCGACTCCGCCGCGAAGTGAACCACCGCGTCGAATCCCTGCGCCAGGATCGAATCGACCTGCTTCTCGTCTCCGACGTCCCCGCGCACGAACTGGAACTTTTCCTCGAAGCCCTTCAGATTCTCGAGGTTGCCGGCGTAGGTCAGCGCGTCCAAGAGTACGAGCTCCGCGCGGCCGCCGTAGAGCCGCACGAAGTTCGATCCGATGAAGCCGCACCCCCCCGTGACCAGGATTTTCATTTCGAAGATCTTAATGCTCCTGCGTATAATTTGAAACTATTGCGAGGTCATCACCGAGTACGATGTCCGTCCTTTCCAAGGAGCTTTTCATGCGTGCCCTTTTCGTTCTCGCTCTCGTAGGATTCGCCGCCGCCGTCCCGTCCCAGGACACCCAGGAGCGGGTGGACAAGATCTTCGACCGGATCGAAGAGTCCAAAGGCGCCGGGCTCCTGGACGGGTGCCGCGAACTCGAGGAGCTGGGCCGCGGAGGCGTCGAGCAGGTTCGATCGGGCTTGCGGCGATCGAGCCCCTACGTCCGGATCGCCGCGGCGCGAACCCTCTATCTCAACGATCTCAAGGAGGAGGCGCTCCAGGCGCTGATGCTGGTCGTCAACGGCAAGGACGAAGCCCCCAAGCGGACGGCGGCCGATTTCGTGGCCTCGCTGGTGGGGACGGACCGGGCCCTCGGAAGCCGAGAGAAACGGCGGGTCTCGGACGATCTGACGAAGACCGCCCGCGAGACTTCCGAGGCTTCGGCCGCGATCTCGCTCTGGCGGGCCGTGTGGACGCTGACCGAAACGATCGAGCCGCGCCGCGCGATCCGCGAGATCGTGGAGAAGTCGGATCGTCGCGAGGTGAAACACCAGGGCGCGCTCGCTCTTGCGGAGATGGGGGCCACGGCCGGAATCAAGCCCCTCCTCCGGGAGATCGAACGCGAGCCGGGAGAGCGCGGACGGCTGGCCCGCGCCTACCTCAAGGTCGCCGAGCTCACCGATCAGATCGAACGCGAGCTTGCGAATCGACCCAACGCCCGGCACGACTACCGCCTCCTCGACGAGGTCATCGAGGTCATCAAGTCCCACTACCACGATCCGGCGAAGGTCGACGAGGGCAAACTCCTCGAGGCGGCGGCCCGCGGCGTGTGCGCCAGCCTCGACCCGTACACCTCCTACTACGACGAGAAAATGATCGAGATCCTCAAGAAGGAGGAGCTCGGCGGCCGGTACGGCGGGATCGGCGCCCGTGTCGCGATGCGCAAGGACAAATCCGGCAACTCCTGGCTCACGATCACCGAGCCCATCTACTCCGGTCCGGCGTATCGATTCGGACTGCGTTCCAACGACAGCATCACGGAAATCGAGGGCGAGTCGACGGCGAATCGAGACCTGGAAGAGCTCGTCCGGAAACTCCGCGGCGAACCCGGCACCAAAGTGAAGTTCAAGATCCTCCGTCGCGGATGGCAAAAGGAGCGCGAATACGAAATCTCGCGCGAGGAGATCCAGCTCGAGACGACGCAGCACCGGATGCTTCCCGGGAAGCTCGGCTACGTCAAGCTCACGACGTTCGGCGAGCAGGACATCGACCTGGTGGAGACCGCGGTGAAGGAACTCGGGACCGAGGGGATGAAGGCGCTCATCTTCGATCTCCGCGGCAATTCGGGCGGCTATCTCAAGACGGCCTGCAAGATCGCGGGCTACTTCCTGGATCGCGGGCAGGTCATCGTCTCCACCCGGGCGCGCGGAGAAGAGCGCGACCGGCGGACGGCCGAGGGCAACAAGCTCACCGACGTCCCGCTCTACATGCTCGTCGACGACGGAAGCGCTTCGGCCAGCGAGATTCTCGCCGGATGCCTGCGGGATCACGGGCGGGCCGTTCTCATCGGAGAAAAGACGTACGGCAAGGGAAGCGTCCAGGACTTGAAGTACCTCAAGACAACCGAGGAGAAGACCGCGGTCCGCGTCACGATCGCCAAGTGGTTCCTGCCGAAGGGCCAGTCGGTCGAGAAGGATTCGCACAAGGAGAGCGGCATCGAACCCGACATGAAGGTCACCGCCCTCGAGCGCGATTTCTGGAAGGAAGCGGAGTTCGAGCGGATCCGCTCCGGCGAATTCCTCGACCACTACGTCAAGGAGCACTACGACAAGAACCGCGATCTCTTCAAGCGGCTGGCCGACAACGACGGCAACGACGCCCGGCGCTATCCGGGATTCGACGCCTTCTTCGACTCGCTCAAGACGCGCGCGACGAGGGACGAAGTCCGCGAGGTGGTGCGCGAATTCGTCCGCAAGAAGATCCAGGATGAGATCGGGAAGCCCCTCTACTTCGATTTCCAGACGGACGTCGTGCTGCAGCGGTCGATTCTGGAGAGCTGCAAGAGGGCGAAGATCGACGCGAAGACGATCCAAGAATACGAGACCTTCGCGAAGAACTAACCATGCGAGGATGGTGGAAGGCGATCGCCGTCGCCTGGGTCGTCGTCGCCCTGGGCGCGATCGCCGTCGTTGCGGTCTTCGCCACGCGGCGGAACGATCGGTCGGACGAGTGCCGATTCCGCCTGATGCGGATGTGGAACGCGCTCGGCGCCGCGGAGACGGATCGCTCGTCCGAGTGGGACCGTCAGCCCCAGGGTCGCGCCTTCTGGGATCGGGCGCGCGACTGGCCTTCCGCCCGTATCCCAATCGACCGCCGCGATCTCGTCTGCCCCGTCCTCGGGCGGACCGAACCGGGAGCCGGCCTCGACCGGATCGACTACCGCGGACCGGCGTCGAGCTACCGCCGGCTGAAGTTCGACGACCCCATCGCGGCCGATCGGCCGGGAAATCACCCGGATCGCGGAAACGTGCTCTTGAAGTCGGGTCTCATCGCCGAAGCGGACGATCGCCTCTGGCGCCGCGCGGCGGAGACGACGGGGGATTAGGCTCTGTCTGACGAATCATCATGGCCGCGGTGGCGGCGCCGAGGGTGCAGATGCAAGGCGCGACGACGAGACGAGC
>CAZGKV010000051.1:0-34762 GCA_964526305.1 uncultured Planctomycetales bacterium
CGCTGCTCGCTTCTCAGCCCGCCGCGGCTCACGAGCCTACCGGGATGGGCTCTTATCTCCATCGGGCCAAGTCACGGGTCGGGGGCGGTTCGACGGCGTGGAAAGAGGGCCGTCAAACACCCGTTCGCTTCTCGATCTCCCTCAGGGCTTCCACATCGGCCTGGTCTTGCCATCGGTGGATCGCTTCTTTTCTGGCAATCAGCTGTTTCAACGAAAGCGTCGGGATCCGTACTCCCTGATATTGGTGGAGGGCGACAGATCGGACGGCATCTTCATACCCGCCCACGCCGGGTACGTCGGTAAAGACGTCGACCTTGATCTGATCCATGAAGGAGAAGACTGGTTTGGCCAGGACGTCCCTCTCCCTCAATTCTTTCGCGATACCAAATCCGATTTTCGAGAGAGCCCGAATCAGGTTGGAAGCATTTTCGGAGTCTTTTCGAACGAGAATGTCCACATCGTTCGTGAATCGGGGAACACCAAAGAGGATCGAGGCCTGCCCCCCAAGGACGAGATAGGCTACGCCTTCCTTGTTGAGGAGTCGGCAGAAGTCGGGGAACGAGGGCCGCCATACAGTCTCTGAAGCCATGCTTCGCTACGATGATAGGCATTGAATTCGCCGAGCGAATCGAAGAATAGGATCTCCGGATTGCGGAAGGGATGATGAAGGTCCAGGTACATCTCTTGCGCGGCTACGGCGTGGTCCACCCGCGCCTCAAGAGGCCAGGAGGCGTACAGCCGGACCAAATCCAGGTCCATGATCTCGCTCACCGACTCAGTATAGCACGGAGGGGCCGCCGGAGCGGCCCCTCCCGCGCACGCCGCGCTACCGGCAGCGGAACCGCCGCCGCAGGAAAAGGATGCCGAGGAGGAGGACGGCATCCAGTCCCACGCAACCGCAGCTTCCGCCGCCGCCGTCGTCGTCGCCTTGGGCCGTCTCGGGTGCGGCGCCCATGGCGATCGTGATCGTTCGGGTCGCTATCTGAGGGGGAGTCCTGGAGTCGCTCACCTGGATGACGGCGCTCCACGATCCATACTCTCCGCTCGCGCCGAAGATCTCCCCCGTCTCGGGGTTCAGCATCATTCCCGGGGGGAGTGAGCCGGAAAGAATGGCCCAGCTATAGGGAACCGATCCTCCCGCGGCCACCAAGGTGAAGCTGTAGGGAACCTGGGGCGATCCCGACGGCATCGCCGCGGGAAGGAGGACGAGCGTCACCCCGTCGTTCGGCGCGACCAAGATCCGCACCGCGCGGAAAGTTGCGGCTCCGACTCCATCCAGAGCGCGCACGACGAAGAAGTACTCTCCGGGCTTGGAAGGAATTCCGGAGATGGCTCCGCTCGGCTCGTCGATCGCCAGTCCGGGCGGCGGAGCGCCGGAGGTGACCTTCCAGCTCATCGCTCCCCCGGCGAAGAACCGCGTAGAGAACGGCGTCCCGGCGATGATCATCGGAAGCTGCACGAACCCAGCGCTCGTGGGGTAGTAGGTCGAGATCGCGATACTCGAGGGGATCGAGACGATCAGGAGCGAGAACTCCTTCGTGTCGTTCTGCTCGCCGTCGGTGACGGATACCTCGAGCATGGCGCTCCCCGCGGTCGGGGTCCCGGAGAGGAGGCCGTTCGAGAACGACACGCCATCGGGGAGCTGCCCGAACGTCGACTTGATGGACCAAGAGTACGGCCGCCTACCGCCGGAGGCCTCGAAGAGATGGGCATACGCAAGCCCGCTCGTCCCGTTCGGGAGGGAGGGAGGGGAAGTAATCCGGAGCGGTTTCGGCTCGCCGTCGATCTTGATCGTGAATTCGCGGGACACCGACAGACTCGCGGCATCGGTCACAGAGATCGTGAACGTGAATGTCCCGATCTCCGTCGGGATTCCCAGGAGCTTTCCCGTGAGAGGCGAAAGCGCCAACCCCGGAGGCAGGGATCCCGACGAGAGCGAGAAGACGATCGGAGCCAATCCGCCGGTGACTTCAACGAGAGCGCTGTACGGATCGTCCTTCCGTCCGTTCGGAAGCGAGGAGGTGACGATCGCCAGGACGATGGAGAAGGTGCGGGTTTCGCTCCAAGGACTGGGATTCCCCGCCCCATCGATCGCCCGGACCTTCCATTGATACGCGCCGGCCAGGAGAACGCTCGTCTTCACCTCCGAGGAGCTCAGGTTTGACGCGGAGAATCCGGAAGCGCTCGACTCCACCGCGACTTGATAAGTGACGCCGCCCACTCCGGAGATGTCGGTCCAATCCAGCGGAATCTCGCAGACGGTGAGTTGCGCCCCGTTTGCCGGGGAGAGAAGAATCGGGACGTCGGGCGGTGCATCGCTCACCAGCACGGTGTCGGTGTTGGAGCTGTACTCGCCCATGTTGCCCGCCAGGTCCACGGCCTGCACTTGGTACAGATACGAACCGGGATCGACGGCCGGATTCTGTGTCCAGCTCGCCGCGGTGAGGCCGGTCGCAACCTCGATCGAATCCGCATCTCCGACCTTCTTGCGGCGGAGGTTGTACGATTGGCCCGTGGCCGACCATGAAACCGTGTGGGTCCCGGTGTTGTTCGGGTTGGGGCTGTACGAGATGGAATCCGGGATGGCGGGAGCCGTGATGTCGACGGTGACGGCCAACGTGCCGGAAGCCTCGCTCGTGTTCCCGAGAGCGTCCATCGCCTTCGCGGTAAACGCATGGGTTCCCGGCAGGAGGCCGGTAAGATCGAACGTGTAGGTGCCCGCGGCCGCCGAGATCTCGCCGATCTTGATTCCTCCGTCGAAGAGCAGCACCTTGCTGCCGGCCTCCGCGGTTCCGACCAGTTTGATCGCCGTGAGCTTGGTGATGTTGTCGCTCTGGCTCGCGCCGGAATCGGAAGCCGAGTCCAAGTCGGGAGCGCTCGGGACCGCGGGCGCCTGGCTGTCGAAGAGGACGCCGGCCTCATTGGATTCGGAATTCGGATTCCCTGCCGCATCCTGCACGGCATTGGCCTTGACTCGGCACGTGACGTTTCCTTGAGCGGTGGCCTGAATGGAGACGATCCACACCGCCCCGTTCGGGGTCACCCCGATCACTTGACCGTTGGTCTTGATGTCCTCCATCGCGAATCCGGTCACGGCCTCCGTGAACTCGACCTTGAACGAGATCGAGGGATTGTTGGTAGTCGATCCACTGGCCGTCACCGTGGCGGTCGGCGGCTGGCTGTCCACCTGGACGCCGTCGCTGACCTTGTGGTCGGAGTAGATTCCCGCTCCGTTCATCGCTCGGACATGGACGTAATAGGTCTGTCCCGACGTGAGCGACAATCCTGATTTCGTCTGGGAAGTTTGGGGGCCGACGTCGGCGAAGCTCATCACGTCTGTCGCGGTCGCGCTCGTCCCGATCGCCCACTCGTATTTCGCGATCCCGCTCGTCGGATCCGCGAAGCCGTTCCACTTCGCCGAAATCGCCGAGGCGGAGGGCTGAAGGTCGATGTCGCCGTTCAGACCGTCCTCGACCATGCCTCCCGTCGGCGCCGTTGTATCGAGGGTGATGGCACCGGAGAATGGCTGCGACTCATTCCCCGCCGCATCCTTGAGCTTGACGTACACGGTTTTCAAGCCGTCGCCCGAGGACGGAATGGCGTAGCTCTTGGTCGCGGCGAACTGTTCCCACACCGAGAAGCTCGACGAGCTCTCCGAGAGGCTCATCTGCGTCGCGCCAGTGCCGGTGATCGTGAGCGTTACGAGAGCGGTCTTCGTATACGCGGCGTCGCCATTGATCTTGACGGAGCCCCCGTTCGGGGCCTGAGTATCGACGACGACGGTGTTGGTGTTGGCGCTCCACTCGCTCACATTCCCGGCGGCATCCCAGGACCGGGCCTGGTAAATGTACGTGCCGTCGGCAGGTGCGGGAGGCGCATCGCTCAAGAAGGTCGCGCCTTGTTTCTCTACGATTTGGGTCCACGAGACGCTTCCGTTCTCTACCTTCCCCCGTCGCGCTCCGTAGCCGGCGACTCCGCTGCCGTTCGCCCCATCGAATCCTCCTTCGCTCCAGTGGACGTACACGGAGCCGGTGCTGTTCAGGCTCGCGTACTGAGGGGTCGGCGGTTGCGGCTTGGTGTTGTCGACCGTGAACGACGCGCTCGGGCCCGCGGCGAGGGCCTGATTGCCGACCGCATCGCTCGCCGATCCCGCGAGGATCTCGATCTTGAGCGTCCCGTCTCCGGTGATGTTCGAGATCGTCACCGTGCGCACGCCGTTCCCGCTCCCGGAGACAGCCTTGGTTCCATTCGCGGTACCCGTCTTGATCAGGTGTACCTTCGACTCGGATAGCGCGACCGCATCCGCGGCCGAGTAGGTCACCGTGAAGCTTACCGGGCCGGTGTTGGTCACGTTTTTCGTGGGCGTGGAGATCGACAATGTCGGAGGTTGGTTGTCGAAGGTCACGGAAGCGGTATTCGACGCCGAATTGAAGTTCCCCGCGACGTCCTTCGCCGCATCCCCCTCGACCTTGCATGTGACGGCGCCGTTGGCGGATGGGGTCACCGGTATCGTCCACACCGTTTCGCTCCCGCCGAGCGTTCCCTTGGTGCCGTTCGTCACGGTGATTCCGGCGGCGGTGAGGTTCGTCACCGCCTCATTGAACGTCATCGTGAAGACGATGGGAGATCCGTTGGTCGTCGTGCCGTGGGGAGTGACGGAGACCGTCGGCAGGAGGTTGTCGACGATGACCGCGGCGCCCGGGCTCATGGGGCTGAATCGCCCGGCCTTGTCGCGGGCGCGAACCTTGTACGTGTAGCTCCCGGAGGAAATCGCTCCCTGATGACTCCAACCGGTGCCGGTGATTCCCGTTGCGACGATTGCGCCATTCCGCTCGACCTCGTACGAGGCGATCCCGCTCCCGCTTCCGTCAGAGGAGGCGGTCCAGTTGAGGCTGTGCGCCCCTTGGGTCGGCGTCGTCGACGCCTGAACGTTGGTCGGGACCGCCGGATCGTTGAGGTCGAGGAAGATGGAGGCCTCGGCGATCTTCTCGTTCCCGGCCGCGTCGCGGACCCTGAAGTAGACCTTTTTCATTCCGTCGCCGGCGGGGAGCGTCCAACTTGTCGGGACGGCTCCCGTGCCGTACGCGGGCTCAGTCTCCCCCTCGTTCCATCGCTTCCATTGCGCGATCGCGCCGCTGTTGTCGGAGGCGATCGGAGTCAGAGTGACGTTTTGCGAAAGGGCATACTCGGAGCCGAAAGAGATCGAGGCGGACGGAGCGGTCGTGTCGATCATGATGTTCTTGTTCGCCGAGAGGGAACCCGTCGCTCCGGCCGCGGGCACTGTCAGAATGGCATTGAATCCGGCGCCATCCTTGATCGTCCCTCCATTTAAGGCAAGCGAGACGCATTCAAGGTCAGGCGAGTTGTGCCCACCGGTAATCATCCACTCGAAACGAAGCGTGGCAGTAGCGGAACCGCTTTTGTACGTTGCGATCGCATCGACGGGTCCCGTCTCGAGCGTAAGTTGGGGGATCCCCGTCACGTTTACGACTTCGCTGAACGTGACTTCGAACGACATCGACCAGCCGCTCCCATACGCCTTGTCCTGAGCGGGCGACGTAATGTTGGATACTCTCGGCTGCGTTTCATCCAAGGTAATCGTCGCATTCACCCTTTGTTCGTTCCCGGCGATGTCCTTGACATGAAACCATACCCGCCTGGAGCCGTCGGGTCCGCTGCGGAGCGACCAATTCGAGTCCTTCCAAGAGAGGGAGAGAACGGGATTGAAGGTTGGGGGTTCGCTCTCGCCCTCATTCCAGAGCTTGTACCCCAAGAACTCATAATGGGCGGCGTTATCGGATACCTCGAGGCTCAGCTCCACCGTACGAGAACCGGTAGTCTGGGCTCCATTGTTCACTCGGATGGACGCAACAGGCGGAACGTTATCCACCACGGTATAGGCGGTGTCTTGGGCGGTGCTGCCGTCGCTCGACCGGACCTTGAGTATCACGAACCTGCCGCCATCTCCGGGGTGAAGCCCCCAATCGGGAATCGTGGTAGGGGGGGCACCGGAAATCCACTGGTCAGGTTCCGGCCCTCCTCCGGATACTCCGTTATTGTGGTTCCAGATCTTGTAGCCGGTGAGCGTCCCTTCCCCCACCATCGCCTTCACGGTGACCGTCTGCTTGGAAGATCGCGTTTGCCTTTGCTCATCGGTAATCGAGATGTCGACGTACGCGCCCACGACGGCCACGACAGTCTCGCTCCAATCGCTCCTATTTCCCGCGGCGTCATACGCACGCACTTTGAAATAGTGGAGAACGCCCTTGGGGGCACCCGTGTAGACCCAGCCGGAGTGCTGTTCCTTACTGGCGGGAAGAAGACCGCTCGAACCGACGGAGACGTCGTATCCCGCGACTCCAACGTTGTCCGTCGAAGGACTCCATTTCAGCTGGATGTGGCCAAAGGATGAGGATGAGGTGCCCGGGATGCCAGTCCATTGGAGCCCGTTGGGTATCGACGGCGCTAAGGTGTCTTTCACGCCCAGCGTGGTCGCGTTCGCCGTGTTGCTGTAGTTGCCCGTGTTGTTGGCGCCGTCGTAGGCTCGAACGCGAAACCAGTACTGGGTTCCTGTGGCAAGGCCGCCCCTTGAATAGGATGTCGGGGCCGAGCTCGCGATGTCACGGAAGGTGGTCCCATTCTCGGACTGCTCGATCCTGTATCCAGCCACCCTCACGTTGTCGGAGGATGAGCCCCAAGAGAGCCGGATTTCGGAAGAGGAGACCGCGGTTGCGGTCAGTCCCGTGGGGGCGGAGGGAGGTTGGGAATCCTTCGGGGGGGTCGCAGAGGCCTCATTGCTCCAGACGTCCCAGAGACCTGAACCCTCAGCATAACGAGGGGTTGCCTTAAGCCTATACCGGTATGTGACTCCCGACACCAGACCTTCATGCATCCAGGATCCGGTCGCATTGAAGTTTGTAATCAGCTTGAATGTGTTACTCGAACCATTCAAGTAGAAGTCCAGGAGAGTATAGCTGTTCTTATCGGACCCACTCCAAGTCCAGCTGAGTTGAATCTGTGATGGCGAGACTGCCTCAGCCTTCAATGTGAGTGTTCCGTAAGGGTCGCGGGTCTCCAACCGGGGCGAGGCCGCCGGTGCAGGCACCTGCCCTACGTCATAGAGGTCAGAGTCTGAACCCGAAGTCCGACTTCCGTCCGTCGCGCAAAGGTAGTGATCCGAGGTTCGGGCATGGATCAGCCCTGCAAAGAGGAGCGCAATAAGCGTCGCAACAATGCCAGCGCGCGTTTTCATGGGTTCCTCCGCTTCGAAGAATCAGGACTCACCCTCTCCTGAACCGTCCGCCCGGCCCGAATTTCGCGGGGGCACACGGAGGACACCGGAAATCCGCGCGCGGTTCGGGTGAGGGTTTCGTCCTTCGGGTTTTCCCGGTGTCCAGGATCGGGGGATATACTTCCGGTACCCGATGCCCCTCGACCGCCTCAAGTCCGGCCAGGCCGAAGCGCGCGACCGGCGCCTCGCCATTCTCCTCATCGAACGCGGGATCCTCGAACCCGAGGACGCCCTCTCCGCTCTCGCGGGCGCGCCCCCCGGCCGGTTCGCCGAAGCCCTCGTCCAGAGCGATCGCCTCTCCCAGCTCCTCTGCGACGAGGTCGTTCAGGAACTCCGGCGGCGCGAGGTCCTCGGCGAACCGCGCCTCTTCCCCCTTCCCGAGGAGGTCGCGGAAGCGGCCCGCACCATCCGCGGCCGCGTCACCAAATACCTCCTCCTCCAGCGCGTCGGCGCCGGAGGTTCGGGCGAGGTCTGGAAGGCGTGGGATACCCAACTCCGCCGCTACGTCGCGCTCAAGTTTCTCAAAGGATGGGGACAAAAAGAAACCCAGCGGCTCCAGCGCGAGGCCGCCCTCCTCGCTCACCTCTCCCACCCGGGCATCGTGCCCATCTACGAAATCGGCGGGATCCCCGACGAGCCGTTCCTCGCGCTCGAATACCTCGACGGCGGCTCGCTCGAAGGCAGTCCGCGCGATCCCCGCCGCGCCGCCGAGATCGTCCGCGACGCCGCGCGCGCCGTCCACCACGCGCACGAGCAGGGAATCATCCATCGCGATCTCAAACCCGCGAATCTCATGGAGACCACGGACGGCCGCGTTTACGTGACCGACTTCGGACTCGCCCGACTCGTGGAGCCGGGGACGACCTTGACGCGCGAGGGCGCCCTCGTGGGAACGCCCAGCTATATGTCTCCGGAGCAAGTCCGCGGCGATCGTTGCACTCCCCGTACCGACATCTACGGCCTCGGCGCCACCCTCTACTCGCTTCTCGAAGGCCGCGCCCCCTTCACCGGAGCGGACGTCACGGAAGTCCTCCGGCGGATTCAGGAGGAAGAGCCTTCCTTCACCCACGCCCCGACGGATCTCGCGACCGTCATCCGAAAGGCGATGGCGCGC
Source organism: uncultured Planctomycetales bacterium (assembly GCA_964526305.1). Taxonomy (GTDB): domain Bacteria; phylum Planctomycetota; class MHYJ01; order MHYJ01; family JACPRB01; genus JACPRC01. The sequence goes on from CAZGKV010000051.1 coordinate 8,406, forward strand.
GAGCCGTCGGCACGCCACGCGACCGCGCTGGAGTTGGCCGAAGAGTTGGACCGCGTCCTTCCGTCTCTGCAAACCGCGGCGCCGGCATCGGAAGTCGTCGAGCCCCCCCAGGAGGTCACGACCCTCCTTCAGGATCCCAGAAGCGTTCACGGGAAATACGTCTGCGTACTTCGGCTCGGCTCGGGCGGAGGCGGAGAGGTCTGGAAGGCGTGGGACCGCGAGCTTCATCGGTGGGTCGCTCTCAAGTTCCCTCACCGGGACAATCCGGAAGATCTCCCGCGGCTCCTCGAAGAGGCCCGCGCCGCCGCCAAGCTCAATCATCCGAACATCGGAGCCGTCTACGAGGTCGGCGACATCGGCGGCCGACCGTTCATCGCGATGCAGTACATCGACGGCCGAACCCTCGCGGAATTCCCTCGCGACGACCGGAAGCTCCTGGCCGAGCTCATCCGGGACACGGCCCTGGCCCTCCACCACGCGCACGAGCAGGGCGTGATCCACCGCGATCTCAAGCCGCACAACCTCATCGTCGAGGGCGAATTGAAGCCGCGAAAGAAATCGACCCACCGGGTCCCGGGACTGACGCGCGCATCCGGACTTCGCGTGTACGTCGTCGACTTCGGCCTGGCTCGCGAGGTCTCCGTCGAGGCGCCGGGTTCGCTCGAGGGGACCCCCGCCTACATGTCCCCCGAGCAGATTCGCGGTGGCCTTCGCGGCACGGAGGCGAGAAGCGACGTCTATTCTCTCGGGGCTACGCTCTACGAGCTTCTGGCGAATCGACCGCTCTTTCGGGCGGATCCGATCTACGAACTTCTCCAGAAGATCGCGACAAAACCCCCGACGCCTCCGCGACGATTCGATTCGAGCATCGACCGCGACCTCGAGACGATCGTCCTCAAGTGTCTCGAAAAGGACCCGTCGCAGCGATACGCCTCGATGCTCGACCTCGCCGACGACTTGAGCCGGTACTTGGACGGCGAGGCGATCCTCGCCCACCGCCCCTCCCTTCTCTATCGTTGGCGAAAGACGATCGCGCGACACATGGCGATCCTCCTTCCGGTCGGCACCGCGGGTCTCCTCGCGGTCGGACTCGCCGTATGGGTCGGAGTTCAGCGAATCCGGGAACACCGGCGCATCGAGAATCATCTCTCGGAGGGCAGGGCGCTCGAGGCCCGGGGAGACTTGGCCGGTGCGCGCCGGGCCTTCGCCGCCGCCGTAGCCCTCAACGGGAACCATGAGGAAGCGCTCCGGAACCTCGCGCGGCTCGAGCGGGCCATCGCCGCGAGGGAGGAGAGCGATCGTCGGAGGCTCGAACAGGCTCGTTCGCTCTTCGAATCGGGACGTCCCGCCCTCGAGGAGGCGACTCAGTCCTTCTACGACGCGAATGCGACCTACGACCAGATCGTCGCGCGGGTGGATCGAGGACAGACTCTGATCGAAAAGGGCGTCGGGCTCGCGCCCGAGCTCGCCGTCGGTCACTACCTTCTCGGACGGGCGTGGGAATTCAAGGGATGGGAGGACCGAGCCGAACGGGCGTACCGGGAGGCACTCCTCCGCGATCCTTCCTTCGGATCCGCGCTTTTCTTTCTCGGCCGACTTCTCCTCCACCGATCGATCGCGCTCAATCTCGTCCTGACCTCAAGCGCAACCTCGAGACGGCGGGAACAGGCGCAAGAGGTCGCCCGGGAAGCGGCCGAGCGGATCGGGGCGGCCTTGCGCGTCGGGATGGGGCTCGAGGGGGAGTCCCAAGTCCGGATCGCCCAAGCCATGGTGGCGTTCTACGAGGGGAATTGGGATCGCATCCCGCAGATCCTCGGAGAACTTCGCGCCTCGCGCGGCGCGGAGGAGGCCTACCTCCTGGTGGCCCTCTGCAACGGCGATTCCTCGAAACGCCGAGGGATCTGCGACATCGCGCTGGGGATTCGCCCCCATGACCCCCTCCTTCTCTTTGTCCGGGCCATCGCTCAGGAGGAACTTCGCGACGAACCGCGGGCCCTGGAGGACTATACGCATGCGGTCCGATTCTCGCCGAGATTCTTGCCCGTCTACCGCAATCGGGCCGTTCTTCTTCAGAGAACCGGAAAGCTCGACGAGGCGATCCGGGATTCCGACGCCGAGATCGAGCTCGATCCGAACTCCGCCTCGGCCTATTCGGTGCGAGGCGACGGCCGACGACTCCGCGGCGAGCGATGGATGCGCGAAGGGCGTGCCGCGGAAGCCAAAGGGGAATGGACTCAAGCGGAGACGGATTTCAATCGCTCGATCGCGCTGGATCCTCAGGACGCCGGGGTGCTGAATCAGCGGGGAATGCTCTATCGCCTCCTGGGGAAACTCGAGGAAGCGATCGCCGACTATACTCGGGCCATCGACTTGCCCAAGCCCAAGGCGTCGTACTACTTCAATCGCGCCAACGCCAGGGTGGATCGCTACGATCGGTTTCCCCAGCGGGAAGACGCGGAATCCGCCTTGAAGGACTTCGCGAAAGCCATCGAGTTGGACCCCCGTCATTCCGGGGCGTACCTCAACCGCGGCAATCTCCGGGCGAAGCGGAAGGAGTACGACCCGGCGCTCGAGGATTTCACGACGGCCATCTCGCTCGCTCCCGAGGATCCGGGGCCCCATCTCAGCCGAGCCACCCTCCGTGCCATGCTCCGGGACGAAACCCGGGCGCTGCGGGACGTGGAGCGGGCGCTGGAGCTCGCGCCCCGCGACTGGATCCATCGTCCCCGGGCGGAGAAGTTGCGCGACAAGCTCAGGACGAATTGAAACGTCCGCGCCTCGATCGGTTCAAGAGAGGACGAGGTGCGAGATGGATACCGCCTTCGGCCGCTTGGCCTTCGAACGGGGCTTCGTCACGGATCGGCAACTCCGCCGGCTCCGGGAGGAATCCGATCGCGGACGAACCCGCCTCCGGCAAGTCCTGGTGCAAGAGGGGCTCCTGACCCTCGAGGAGTTCTGCGAGATCCTCAAGGAGTTGCAACTCCGTCGAGCCCCCACGCAGCGCTTTGCCTGCACCGCGCCGGGGAAGTGGATCGGCGGCTACCGCATCGTGCGGGAGATTGCGCACGGGGGCATGGGGGTCGTGTACGAGGCCGAGGATCCTCGATTTTCTCGGCACGTCGCGATCAAGACGGTGCGCGGCCTGGAGCGGGATGAGTTCGCTTCCGAGCTGCTCCGGAGAGAAGGGGCCATCCAGGCGCAGCTATCCCCTCCCCGCGTCCCGGCCGTCTATGGAACGGGGATCGACGGGGGCCGGCCGTATCTCGTCATGGAATACGTGGAGGGCCCGACGCTCGCGGACTTGATCGATCGGCGCGCTCCCATTCGCGAGATCGTACGCATTTTGGAACACGTCGCGGAGACCGTCGGGCTCGCCCACGACAAGGGGATCATCCATGCCGACCTCAAGCCGGCCAACGTGATCGCCGCCTCCGATGGTCGAGTCGTCCTGGCCGACTTCGGGTTGGCTCACTGGAAGGGACAAACGGCCGGACGGCCCGGAGAAATCGTGGGTACGCCTCTCTACATGGCGCCGGAGCAGGTGCGAATGGAGCGAGAAATCGACCCTCGCGCCGACGTGTGGGCCCTCGGAGTCATCCTTCACGAAGCGGCGACAGGACGCAATCCGTTCGAGGGGTATTCGACTTCTCGCATCGCCGATCGGATCGTCGGGGAGCGCCCCCCTCCGCTCGGCGATCCAGGTCTCGAGTCGATTTGCCGAGGCGCGTTGGAGAAGGACCGCCGGAGCCGAACCTCCGACGGCCGAGAGTTCGCGAGGCAACTCCGTCGCTGGAGAGAAGGCCGCCCCGTCCGTGCGGGCAGGCTTTCCCGTTGGTGGTCTCGAACCGGCGCGCGTCTCGCCACGGGCCTCTTGGGCAGCGCGTGATCGCCCTCACCCCAAGACCCACCCGAGTTCCTCGCCCGCGTCCTCCGCGTCGACCGCGTAGTCCCGGACGAGCTGGATCACCACGCTCCGGAACCGATCGCGCGCGGCGTGAAGGTAGTTCCGCACGTCGCTCTCGGAGATTCCGATGCGGCCGGCCGCCTCCTGGTAGGTCATCGATCCCTCGCCGAGATCGTAGAGTTCGAAGACCCGATAGTACGCCTCCTTCTTCTCCGCCATGAGGTCTTCGCGGAGCCATTCTCTGGCTCGCTGGAGAAGAGTCTTGATCCACTCCTGGTCGAAGATCTGCTCAGGGTCTCCCTCTCGACTCGCAATCTGCCGAGCCTCCTCGAGGGGAAAAAGCCGGACCAGCCCGCCTCGCTTCGCCCGGCCCCGATCCCGGCGAACGTTCAGGAGAAAATGCTTGAGAGCCTTCTTGAGGTAGTTTCGAAACCGCCCCCGCCCCTCCGCAATCCCTTCCGGAAAGTCGCGCTCCAAGAGCTCCAAGAAAAAGGACTGAACCGCGTCTTCGGCATCTTCCGGAGAGAGTTTCCATCCGAATCGGGCGCAGCAGTAGACCGGCCGCCAGTAGGTGACGAAGAGCTTCTCGAGCGTCCGGCGCCGGAGATCAGCATCGGCCTGCGCGCTCTGGAGGAGGCTCGACCAGGAGGTGGTCGGGAAGACGCCGCTTTGGCTCAGGGGATCGCGCGCGCCCGACATTGGCTTCTATTATATTATCGCTCTTCGAGGCGCGCCAGAACCTCTCCGGCGTGTCGGCGAACGGCCTCGGAAGGATCGGCAGCCGCAACCCCCTCCAGGATCCGTCGCGCCTCCGGATCTCTCGAGGCTCGAGCCGCAAACCACGTCAACGCCGCGGTACGAACCCGTTCGTTCGGATCGCTCCGAAGCACCGTGGCGACGGCCGACGTTTGCCCGCGCTCGCCCAAAGTCCGAACCGCAATTCCCCGGACCTCCGGAGAGGGATCTGCCGTCGCTCGGAGAACCAACGTCTCGTCGATCCGCGATCCCGACATTCGTCGCAGGGCATGTACGGCGGACGAGCGTACCCTCTCCTCCGCACTCTCCGTCTTCTCCAAGACGGCCGGCAGCGCCGCCGCCTGCCCCGAGTTCCCCACCGCTTCGAGCGTCAGGCACTGCTCTTCGGCATCCCTCGCTCGCGCGAGTCGGGCAAGAAGGATGCGCCCGGACTCCTCTCCCGAGGACCGGAAGGCGACCGCCCCCAGGGCCAGGAGAGCCGAATCCGCGATGCCTCGATCTCCGTCCTCCGTAGTCTCGGCGAGAATGCGCTCGGTCTCCCGCCCGGGATGGTCGAGAAGAGCGGCCGCCAAGACCGCCTCCTGTCGGATCTCGCGATTCAAGGTTCCGTCGACGATCAACTCCCCGAGAGCTGTTTCGACCTGGGCCGCTCCGAACGCGGAGACGAGAAGACTGGCGCCTTCTTCTCCCAGCCGGATCCGACGCAAGGCCTCCGCCACCGATTCGGGTCGCGCGGCAAAGAGAGCCTCCGCATCTTGCAGGAGTTCCCAGGAATTCGACGCCGGCCGCGCGAGGATCCCATCCAGGCTGAGCCGACGGTCCCGGACTCTCGCTTCGTAGCGCCGAGACCGAGGATCGACGGCGGCGCGTTCTTCCGTCAACTCCGGCGAAAGTCTCCGAAACCCTCGCCGTTCCGGCCGGCGCGACGGGAGCGTCGTATCCCACGAAATCTTCTCCAGCAAGCAGGTGAGGCTCCACTCTCCACGGACCTTCGGTGTGTCCAGCGAATACCGTTCGTGGCACTCGATGAGTCCGACGATTCCGGTGTCCCGATCGATGTAGGCCGTCGTGCCTCCCTCGACACGAAATCCCTCGGCCCCGAACACGCCGAGGTACCGCGTCTTCGTCTTCGCGATTTCGGCGAACGTGTGTTCTCCTCGTCGGCGACTTCCTCGCAGCTCGTATCGAGCCTCGTAGCGCCCCGTCGTATCTTCCTCGGTGACGAGCCACTCGGCCGCCGGTTCCGGCGGAAAGACGCATTGCATCCCGCGTACGATTGCGGCGACGAGGACCCGATCCTGCGCGTCGCATTCGAGCGGACAGAAGATCTCGTCGATTCGTCCTCGCGAGTCCACGGTGAGCCAGAGGTTCCATTCCGGAACGGAGGTCGCCTCCTCCCCATTCACCGACAAGGAGGCGTCGCACAGGCGATAGCCGAGGGTATACCGGTCCTCGGATCGCGAATAGACGAGTCGATCGAGTCGACCGGCCATCCGGAATCGAAGTCCCGCCTCCGGGGACAGAGTGGTCTCGAGCGCGGCGTCGAAGCGATAGGAGAAGACTTGTCCGGGCTCGAGGCGAAGACGCAGTCCCGCGGGGAGCGGAGATTCGACCGGGGAGAGCGATCGACGGAACTCCTCCGCCCGGGCCCGGAGGGGGGTCGTTCTCGCAGCGCTTTCCGTTCCGTTCCGGCGCGACGCGAGGGCGGCCAGGACGAGGAGGCCGCCCACCGGCGCAAGGAGCGTCGCTCGTCGCATTCTAGAACTCCAGGAGAGGAACACGCTTCGTCGATCCCTCGAATCGGGCGAGCGATGTCTTCCATTCCTTTCGATTCTTCCAGCGCCACACCTTGAAGACGATTCGGGTCACCAGGAAGATCTCTCCCGACAGCGGATTGAAATCGATGTAGACGAGCCCTCGGAAGGCGTCGTAGTCCGGAGTGGCGTTCAAGCCCAGCGTGGAACGCGCGATCTTGACCGTCCCTTCGACTCCGAGGAAGATCTCCTGACGCCACTTGCGGAAGCCGATACCGGCGTAGACCGTGACCTCGGCCCATCCGCCGACCGTTCCCGCCAGGTGCATGGGTGGCGGGACCGTGCCGAGCTTGGCCGAATCGGGATTCGAACGGTCCGGCGCGATTCCCAATCGGGCGTCCGCCCCGCCGCCCCCCGAGGCTCCCACGGTGACCGGAACGATCCAGAGGAACATCGTTTCCGACACGTCGAAGATCTTGAGTTGTCGGCTCCATGCGAGCTGAATCCCCGTCGTACGCGCGACGGAGAAGAGCGTGCATCCCGCCAGCTTGAGGTACGCGCCCGTCCGCATTCCGCGGAAGCTCTGCTCTCCGTACGCGTAGGCGTCCATGATGGGCAACTCGCGTCCCAGGACAAGCGCGTTGGCATAGAAGCGGGCGTACGTCGCGGAGGATCCGAGTCGTCGGTCCGACTCGACTCCGGCCTCTCCGTACCGGTAGGCGCCGACCCAACGGTTGCCGTCGGACCGCGAGGTGGATTTCCAAGCTTTGCGTTCCGTGTCCGCGTGAGCGATGCCGGCGAGGAAGGCGAGGAGGCCGAGGGTCCGCCCGACTGGAACAAGCATCAGGGGATCTCCCAAAGAGAGAACTGGAGTGAATCCGCTACTGTCCAGGTGCACTCTTTGCGAGAAAGGCGTTTAGCCCAAAATCCAGTGCAGCTCCTGCTTCGCGTCTTCCTCGTCGAGCGCGTACTCCCAAATCAGCTCGACGACGATGCGCCGGAACGCCTCGCGGGCGTGGTGAAGCTGGTTGCGGACGTCGCTCTCGGAGACTCCGAGCGCCTCGGCCACGGACTGGTAGCTTTCGGGACGCTCCCCGAGATCGTACCGCTCGAAGACACGGAACGCCTTCTCCTTCCCCATCCGAGTCAGTTCCATCTGGAGTCGTTCCGTGGCGTGGCCCAGCAGAGTCTTCGACCAATCGCGATCGAAGATGTTCTCCGGATCCCCTCCGGTCGACGTGAGTTTTCCCGCCTCTTCGAGCGGGAACACTCGCGCGCCGCCGCCTCGCTTCAGTCGGCGGGCGTCGCGCTTGATGTTCATGATGAAGTTCTTGAGCGCGCCCTTGAGGAAACTCCGGAAGCGCCCCCGCGACGGATCCATGCCCTGAAGGAAATCCCGCTCCAAGAGATCCAGGAAGAACGATTGGACCACGTCCTCCGCATCCGTCGGCGTGAGGTTCCACCCGAAACGGGCGCACGTATACACGGGCTTCCAATAGTGGCGGAAGAGTCGTTCCAAGGTTTGCCGGCGAAGGGCGGCGTCCGATTTCGCCCCATGCAGAATGTTCGACCAGGAGGTCGTGGGGAACGGCCGACGCTCTCCCGAAACGGACCCGGAACCGTTCATCTCTGGGAGGATTATACTCCGGAACTCTCCCGCTTCCAGGCCTCGCGGGCCTCTCCGAAGTCGCTCCGGCCGTTGCAGCCGAGTTGCTCGTAGGCCGTGCGAAGACGCGCGTGGAGCGTGTCTTGGGGGACGCCCAGCCTCTCCGCCGCCTCGCCGGGAGCCCGCCCCTCGAGATGTCGGACGACGATCGCCTCCCGGAAGCTCGGGCGGAGATTCCGAATCTCTTCCCACGAGACCGGATCCCGGCGCGCGGCCACGGCCATCGTAGTGAAGTGACGGGAGAGATCCTGACGAAGCGCCTTAAAGGCCCGGAGAAATCGGGCGTGGACGGCATCCAGATCGAGGCCGAGTCGAGAGGCGATCTCCTCGCGCGAGCGTCCCTGACGGAAAAGTTCGACCACTTCGCGCATGCCCGTGGGAAGTTTCGGAACGGCCTCGTCCATGAGTCGCACCAGCTCCCAATTCGCCAGCTGCGTCAGGGCGCTCCCGGAACCGGCCGCCTCGACCGGAGACTCCACGGGGAGCAGACGCCGCCGATCCCGAAATTTCCGGCGGGAGAGATTGCGCACGACCCCTTGGAGCCACAGCGTAAAACGCTCGGGGCGCAGGCCTCCGCGAAGTCCTTCCAATCCCTCCTCGAGCGCCTCCGAGGCCAGCTCGTCCGGATCCAGTTCGCGACCCGCGATGCGCTGAGCGAAGGAGCGAGCGCGATGCAGATAGCGCTCGCATAGCTTTTGCCCCGCGGCCGTTTCCCCGCGGATCCATCGCTCGATGAGTTCGTCGGTCGTGGGGTCGATCATGAAGCGCGAAAGTATAGCGTCCGTCGAGGGCGAAGTCGCGATCCGCGTGGCACCCGGCTCGACCGAGGGGTATACTGGAAACGAGGGCTGAACTATGGCGCGCTCCGTCGAAGAGCTCGTCCACCGTCAAATCCTCCGATGGGAGGAGGAAGCCCGTCTCGTCCCTCCGGCAGAGACGCAGCCTCCGGAAGCCCCGCATGCCCCGATGATCTCCGTTTCCCGCGACTACGGCGGGCGTGGCGCCGCCGTGGGGCGCCGCATCGCCGATCTTCTCGGCTTCCATCTCTACGGTCGCGAGCTCGTCGACGAGATCGCGCAAACCCGTCACGTCCGCCGCCAGGTCCTCGAATCCCTCGACGAGCACGTGCAATCGCAGATCGACGAGATGATCCGCTCGCAAATGAGCGCGGACTTCTTCTCCAACACCGAGTTCATGCACAACTTGTCGCAAATCGTCCTCGCGCTCGCTCGTCACGGTCGAGGAGTCCTCGTGGGGCGCGGCGCGCAGTTCATCCTCTCTCCGGAATGGACCCTTCGGATCCGCTGTACCGCGCCGCTCGCGGTGCGCATCGCCCGCATCGCCGAGCGCGATGGGATTTCCCGCGCGGAGGCCCGCACCCGAGTCCTCCGGGAGGACGTGGACCGAGACGCGTTCTATGGACAGCACTTCAGCCTCGACGCCCGCGATCCCGCGTACTACGACGTCGTCTTCAACACCGGCTCCCTCTCCGAGGAGGCGTGCGCCCATCTCGCCGGGGAGGCCTTCCGCGCGCGATTCGGAAAGTACGGCGGCCTCGGTCTAGGGTCTGCCTGATTCTCGGAGAACTCCCGCCTCCGAGCGCAATCTCATGTCGAATGGGAAAGGGAGCCGTTGGACGGTGCGCCATCGTCCTCGCGGTCCTGGCGTCGTGCGGTCCCAGGAACAACGCTCCTGGACGAGAGTTCTTCCAGGCCTATCAGGACGCGTATCGTGCCCGCGACGCCGAGCGGGTTTGGAGTTTCCTTTGCCGAGACCTGCAAGCCAAGCTCGTTCGAGTCTTCAAGGCCTTTGCCTACGACCCTCAGGGAAAACTGAAACCGGCCTGGAGGCAAAAACTCCTTCAAGTCACGGGGATGAATCCCGACACGACGGACCCCGAGACGCTCGCGATCAAGGAATTCACCTGGAACCGGACACCGGGAGACGGGGACTCTTCGTTCCAACTCCGCGAGCGCGACTTCTATCTCCATGACGAATCGCGCTTCGTCGAGGAACAGACCTTCGATTCGAGCGTGTGGTTGACCGTAGAGCAACCCTCCGGTCTATACGAAGTCCGACTCCTCCTCGAGGACGGGCGCACCAAGCTGGGGGGTTCTCTCTATCGGAAATGGGTGGGCCTGGGGCGCTGATTTCGCGTCGATTTCTCCTCCAGGGGGGCACCAGATCCCGGACAGACACGTGTGAGGTTCGCAACCCTTGAACCGCCAAGACGCGAGCCTGACAAGGAGCTGGATGCGCTCGTAGGTCGCGTGACTACGAGCCTCGCGGCGATCCGTGCCGTGCCCCGGTCCCGTCGTCAGCCCCGCAGAAGCTCTCCCAACTCCTCGCGCGTGAAGGTCTTGAAGAGCGCCGCGTCGCTCTCCACCACGGAATCCATGAGACATTTCTTTGCCGCGATCATCCGATCGATCTTCTCCTCGAGCGTTCCCGCGGTGACGAGCTTGAAGACTTGAATCCCGCGGGTCTGACCGAATCGATGCACTCGGTCGGTGGCCTGCTCTTCGCGGGCGGCGTTCCACCAGCGATCGTAGTGAACGACGACCGAGGCCGCCGTGAGATCGATCCCCACTCCTCCCGCCAGGAGGCTCGAGACGAAGACCCGGCACGCCGGCTCCTCGCGAAACTTCCTGAGCACCTCGGTCCGGTTCCCGGTCGATCCGCGAAGATCCGCGTATCCGATCCCCCGCCGACGGAGTTCCGCCTCGATCAAGTCCATCATCTCGAGATACTGCGTGAAGACCACGATCTTGTGGTCGCCCGCGAGAGCTTCGTCGAGGATCTCGCGGAAGAGCTCGAACTTTCCCGACGGCCACGCGTGGGACCCCTCGGCCACCAGCGCGGGATGATCGCACAACCGCTTGAGTTTTCCGAGAAGGGCGAAGATCGGAACGTAATCGATCGGACCTGACTCGAGAGCGCGCAGGAGATCCCTCGCGCGGCGATCCACGAGGGTCCGATAGAGCGCGGCCTGGTGAGGGGCGAGGCGACACGTCCGCACGTCTTCGAATTTCGGCGGCAGCTCCCGGAGGACTTCGCTCTTGAGCCGCCGAAGTTTGAACGGCGCGATGAGACGCTTGAGCTTCTCGACGTTCTCGAGATCCGACTCCCGAAGATACCCCGGTACCGCGAAGTCGAAGATCGCGCGCAGCTCGTCGACGTAGTTCTCGATCGGGGTCCCCGTGAGGGCCAACCTCATCCTCGCCCGAAGGCGACGGGCCGCCCGATGTCCCCGCGTGGTCGCGTTCTTGATTCGCTGGGCCTCGTCCAGGATCGCGCACTCCCAATCGACGGCTCCCAACTCGGCATCCGACGCCAGGATGGAGTAGGTCGTCACGACGATCTTCGCCTGTCCCGCGATTCGAAGGAGATCCTTCCGCTTGGGACCGTAGTACCGAAGCGTGCGGAGGGACGGCGCGAACAGGGCCGCCTTTTCGATCCAGTGATCCAGAACCGAAGTCGGGCACACGACGAGGGAGGGCCGAGTCGTTCCCGCCGAGAGGAGCAGGGCCATTGTCTGAATCGTCTTTCCCAGGCCCATGTCGTCCGCCAATACGCCTCCCACCCGGTTCCGGTACAGGAACCACAGCCAATCGAGGCCCGCCCTCTGGTAGGCCCGCAGCTCGCACCGAAGGCCGTGCGGCTCCGGCGCGGGACCCGCCGGCTGCAGGAGCCCGAGGTCGGGGGGAGCCTCGATCGGCAGATTTTGTTCGTGAGACCACCGCAGGAGATTCATTCGATCCATCCGCGGCGGAGGCGGCGTCACCGGCCCGATTCGGATGAAGTCGTCGCCGCGCCGAACGAATTTCTTCTGCGCCCCGAGGATTTCGCGAAGCGCCAGCACATGCTCTCCGCTCCGGTAGGACGGCTCAAGCGCCAGCCACTCGCCGTCGACCTTGACGCGCACCCGCGCCAGCGTGGGCATCGGGAGCACTTTGGCCGCCTTCACCCGCGGGCCGGCGCGGAAGACGACGCGCTCCGAAAGCCTTTCCACCTCGTTCTCGAGGAATTCGGCGATCTCGTCCCCCTCCAAGAGGCGGGATTCGATTCCTCCCTCCTTCACGGGGTAAAAATCGCGGCCGTCCCAGAACCAGTCCTTGGAGACGCGACCCCGCCCGACCTCTTCCGGCGTGAAGTCGCGGATCTTGTGCGTATAGGCGGCGCGCAGGACCAGGCGTCCGGAGGCTTCGAATTCCGCATCCATCGTCGGAGCGAGAGGCGTACGAAAGACCCGCACCGCGGCGGCGCGCTCGGAGAAGCGCGCACCGTCGCGACTCCTGGATTGGTGGAGCCATTCGGGCGCCTCGTCGGGAGGAATGAGGAGGGTCGCGCGGCGATTTCCGCCCGCGACTTCCACCCGGAGCCCCGGACCCGCCCCATCGAGATCGACGGCCAGATCCAGGATCTGACCCGGAGGAAAGTACGACTTCCACGCCCAATCCCCCGCCCGGTTCGAGCCGCGCACCTCGATCCATCCCAGAAGGGCCGCCACGGCATGCGCGCACGGCTTGCGCGCCGCGCACGAGCAGCGGGCCTCCTCGTGAGTCACGAGGACGGAGTGCGTTCCCACGGACGCGCGGAGATGGCCGTTTTCCCGCGCCAGGTCCTGTACCTCGCCTCCGCGGAACGAATCTCGGCCGCGCGCGAAAGTTTCGTACGGTATAATTTGGAAGAGGTCCCGGTCCGTGACGGAGTCCAGCTGCATGGGTTCGCCGTTCTTTTTATCGGACGAATGCGCGCGGGACCGGAGGCACAAGATTTCTCGTAACCGTTCCGAGGATGGATACCCGCCGGCCGCACCAATTTCGCAGAAGCGCGTCGCAAACGGCCCGTGGACGGTCCCGGAGGCGCCATCCGTGCCGATCTACGGAGTCCTGACCGGATACGATTCCTCCAACCCCACCTGGCCGCGGTCCGTCTAAAGGGATATGAACTCATCACTATTCCTCTCGCTCCTCCTGCTGCTCCGCCCGCAAGAAAAGCAGGACCCCCGCGTGCTCGTCGCGCTGGAAGACGGCTCGCGATTCACCGCCAAGGCGGGAGGGGACCCGATCGAGCTGCGCACGGGTTTCGGCGATCTTCGCGTTCCCCTCACGGAGATCCGCTCTCTCCGGCGAGCGGGAACGGAGGTCCTGGTGCGCACGACGCGGCTCCAAGTTCAGGGCTCCCTCGTCCGTCCCGACCTCGCCTTCGATACCGATTTCGGACGACTCAAGGTTCCGGCGCAAGATCTGACCTCCATCGATCCCACGCGGGGTACGGTCTCGGAGGTCGACGATCGAACGGCGCTTTTCTGGTGCTTCGAGGATGTCCGCAACGGACAACTCGTTGACTTGGCCGGCAAACGCTCGGTCAAGATCTCCGAGGGCGACGTCGTGGAAGATCCTGCGGGGTTCCGTTGCTTCTCGCGCAAGAACGAAAACGGATTCGTCGTCGGAACCCTGCCGGAGGATTTTCGCTTCGCCGAAGGGGCCTTCACCCTGGAGGTTCGGGTGAAGGTCGGACAGATCACGCGCGGCTACGCGACGATCCTCGCGTGTAACGACGACGCCAACTGTCACACTCGCGACTTCTGGTTCCTCGCGCAGGCGAGCGGGCAATTGTACTTCGACTCGGGGAACGCCCAGAAGACGAACTTCGTATCTCAGACGTCGACCGCCATCGACCTTCGCGCGTGGAATTACCTCGCCGTCGTTCACGACCCCAAGGACGGGGAACTCCGCTACTACGTCAACGGCAAGAAGGCGCACACCGACAAACGCGCGGTTCAATTCAACTCCAGCGGGGGACCGATTCTTCTCGGTCCGGGAACCTCGGGCAAGGCCTACTTCTCCTGTCCCGAGCGCTTTCAGTTCGTTCGCATCACCAAGGGCGTCCGGAGCGACGAGGAAATCGCGGAGTGGCAGAAGCTCCTCGAGACGCAACCCGTTTTCACGACCGCTCGGATTCCCGCCCGAGGGATCGCTCTGCGGGACGGAGGATTCCTCCGCGCGGACTTGCCCGCGATGTCCGGGGCCAAGTTTCGGACGCGATTCGGAACGCTCGAAATCACCGCGGAGATCAAGGGGCGAATCGAGATTTACCCGGTTCGCGAAAAAGAAATCGAACGAATGCAGTCCGAAGTTCGACGCCTCATCGACGCGTTGAGCGCACGATCCATCGACGAACGCGATGAGGCGCAAAAGGCGCTCCTCCGGATCGGCGGCCCCGCGATCGCGCTCCTGGAAAAGGCGCGCCCCTCTCCGGACCCCGAGGTGCAGACGCGCGTCGAGGCGATCCTCAAGCGACTCCAGGATTCGGGCGTCCTTCGGCGGCCCGTCTCCGATGTGCTCAAGATGGGACGCACGATCCTCCACGGGTGGTTGGAAACCGACGAAATCGAGGCGACGTCGAAGTACGGCTCCTTCCGCGCTTCTCTTCGCCACATCAGCCTCATTTCGCTTTCGGAGCCCGTGGAGGAGATCGCCGCGCCGGTCATTCGCCTCCGATCGGGGGAAATCGTCGAAGGAGATCCGCGGGAAGCGGTCCTCACGATCGAAACCGAGTTCGGAACGCTCAAGGTCCCGCTCAAGGACGTCGTCTCGTTCAAGTACGACGAGGAACGAAAGCACTGGACCGTCAAGACGGAGCGCGCGCTTCTCACGGGAAAGGTCACCGGGGATCGCCTCCAGCTCCAGACGCCCGCGGGTTCGATCGCGGTGCCGCTTTCCGAGATGGAAGAGTTCGGGAGGTAGTCCGGTATAATCCGGCCGGATGCTCGACTCCTTCCGATCCGTCGCCCGGAGACTCGAGCGCCTTTCCCCGATCCCCGATTCCCGCGCGCAGGATGAGCTTGCCGCCCGCATCGACTTTCTCCGCCGCGTCTTCGGACACCAGGTCCTCCGGCAGGTCGAGAGGGCTTTTCGAGGTCCGCTCGTCGCGGTCGTCACCGGCGGAACGAACGTCGGCAAGTCCGAGGTCTTCAACGCCCTCGCGGGGGGCCGGTATTCGGCGCCGGACCCGCGCGCGGGGATGACCCGAAGACCGGCGGTCGTCGGCGCGGTCTCGGGGGAGCCGGACATCCTCGACCCCGGATTTCTCCCCGGCTACGAGCGATCTCCCCTGACCGACCCGGAGATCCTCAAGGAACCGTGCGGTCCCAAGCTCGTGTTCCACTATGCGACGACCGCAACCCTCGGAATCGTGCTCATCGATTCGCCGGACGTGGATTCTCATCGTACGGAAAACCTCGCCCGCGCGGAGCACCTGCTCGCGACGGCCGACGCGGTCGTCTTCGTGACCTCGCCCAGTAAGTATAACGATGAGGCCTGCGTGCTCTTTCTCAAGCGCGCGCTCGACCTTGGACGGGCGGCGATCGTCGTCTTCAATTTCCTCGGAGAAGAGAAGGAGAAGGTCCTCGCGGACTTCCGGGCTGCGGTTCCGGGAGCGGCCGCGCTCGAGGTCACGGAGATCGAACGCTTTCCCGTGGGGGAATCGATCTTCGAGAAGATTTCGGCGAGCGTCGCCGGCCTCCAATCCCGCCTCGAACGATTCGGCTCCGGGCGGGAGGAGAGGGCGCGGAACGCGCTCGCGTTCGTCCAGCGGGAAGGGAAGGAGGTCGTAGAGGCGATCCTGCGCGACAGGGACGCCGTGGACGGAATCCGCCGGCGGACGCAGGATTCGATCGCCGGGGCGCGAAGACGATTCGAGGCGGATCTCCAGTCGGAGAAGGATCCCGAAGTCGAACGAGTCATCGGGGAAGTCCTTCATCACTTCCGCGTCCCCGTGATCGACGACATCCTGAACGCTCCGAGCCGGGCCGTGCAGTGGGTGTTTCGGACGCTTCAGGGACGGGAATCCGCGGAGGTCGAAGCGGAATCGAGGGCGCGCCGGCGCAAGGAGCGTCACCGAAAGAAGATGGGCGAGATCATGGACGCCCTTCGAGCCGGGACGCTCCGCGCGATGGCGGAGGGCGCCTCCGACCCCTTGATCGCCTCCGTCTTGAAACGCGCCTCGGCCGGCGGCGCCGGGGAAGCGGAAGTCGAGACGGCGTGGGAGGAGGGAGAGCCTCGCCTCACGGCTTGGCGCGATTCCATGCGCGAGGAGATGATCGAGAAGATCCGGCGATCTCCGAATCTCCGCTTCTTTCTCCAGGCGTCCAAGGCCCTCCTCCAAGTGGGGACCGGCGTCCTCACCGGCGTCCTCTTGGGTGCGCCGATCGCCGTGGACATCGCAACGGGATCCGCCGTGGCCAAGCTCACTCAGTTTCTCCTTGAGACTTTCGGCAACGCCTACTTCGAGGACAAACGACGGGCGTGCATCGGACTCCAGCTCGAACGTTTCGACTCCCTGGCGAATCGATTCGTGCTGGAACCCTTGGACGCGGCGCTCCCGACCCGGCCGGACCGATCCGAACTCGAAATCCTCCGGCGGGAGATCGACGGGCTTCGCTTATGACGTACGAAGAATCCATCCGCGCCATGGAGGCTTTCGTCCGCGAGATGGACCGTCTCCGGAAACTTCGCGCCCGCTCCGAGGAGTTCCTCCGGACGCTGGACGCAGTATCGATCCAGCGCCGGAACCTCGAGGGAGCGCTTCTCATCGTCCTCCTGGGAGGAACGGGCGTCGGAAAATCGACCGCGCTCAACGCGATCGCCCGTTCCGAGATCGCGGAGGTCTCGCCGATTCGTCCCTGTACCCGGGTCACGACCTTCTATTCGCACCGCGAGAACGACCTGAGCCCGATCGCGACCGTGGTCGCCGAGACGGATCGGGTCGTGGCCAACGAGGCGCCGGGCTTGCTCGGGAAGATCATCGCCGACCCCCCCGATTTCGACAGCATGCTCCACTCCAACCGGCGAAGGTTGCTCGAAGTCCTGAAGGTCGCGGATCTCATCCTCTGCGTCGTCGATCCGGAGAAGTACGGAACCCTCGCGCTCTACCGACTCCTCCGCCGCTTCCGTCAAGGTCGGACGTTTCTCTTCTTGGTGAACAAGTCCGACTTCGGCATCGAGCCCCGCGTGATCGAGGATTTTCGCGCCGCCCTCGCGGCGTCCGGGATCGAGCGTCCCCGGATCTTCGCCGCCTCCGCCCGAAACGCCTTCTTCGGCCGCGAGGCCGGAGAGTTCCCCGCTCTCGTGGAGGTCCTTCAGGCGGAGATCGACCGCGCGGCCGTTCGGCGCATCAAGAACTCCAACCTCTCCGCCCTCGTCCGCCATGTGCACGACTCCATCTTGGCGGAGATCCCCGAGAATCTCGAAGGTCGAATCGTGGAGATCCCGCGCTTCGCCGAGTCCGCCGTCAGGGGGGCCGCCGATCGGATCGCCTCGGAACTCTCGCGCGCGCTCCTCGAAGGAGACCCGCGGGTGCGGGAATTCGTGCTCTCGGCGGGCTCGCGCTCGGTCGGAGGCCCCTTCGGAATGTACCTCGCGGCGATCGGGAAGCTCTCCGCCCTCTTCTCCCGCCGTCTCCCCACGTCCGTAGGCGAGGATCCCGTGGAGTTGCGCGTCGCGGTGCGGAACGCCTTGGGGTGCGCCGACTCGGACCGCATCCGCCTGCTTCTCGACCGGGTCGGCTCGGAGACGGCCGCGCGGTTGGCCGCGCTGGAGATCGATCCGACGGGCATCGTTCCCGGTCCGGCCGAGGCGGCCCGGGAAACCGTGGCCGGCGCGGCGGAGTTGGCGGCGCGCCGCACGACCGAGTTCGTCGAGAAGGCCTCGAGCGGGTTCTTGGGGACGGTGCTCTACAATCTCGCGCCGATGGGATGGATCGCGTACTGCGTGTATCGCCTCGTCGCGGCCGGGAGCGAACGGGCGGTCGATCTTCTGGCCTTCGTCGGGGTGCTCTTCGCGATCTTCTTCCTTCAGCACCCCTTGGCGGAACGAGGCTTCCGTCGCGAGGGGGGACGATTCCTGCGGCGGCTGGAATCGGAATTGGGAGAAGCCGTCCGCTCCGATCTCGCGGCCCGCCTGCTCCCGCCGATCCGGTCCTTTGCGGAGAAGGTGGCGACGCGGGTGAAGGAGTTTCGCGGGTAGGCCGTCCTGTTGGTCGCGCGAAGACATCCCGGAGAAGAACGGGACGTAGGCCTCCTTGCGCGGAAGCTCCTCAAGAATTTCCGCGAGGAGGAGTGACCTCGCGCTTTCGCTGCATCGCCCGCAAACGAAGCGTCAAGAGCCAGAGGACCGAGATCGCGAGAAGCGCGAATTCCCATTGACGTTCGCAACGAAGCCGAAGGAACGTGTCGCGGAGCAGCACCTTCTGGGTGTCCTGCTTCGCCCGCCGGACGAATCCGAGGGGCTCGACCTTGACGACGCGGTCGGTGACGCGCGGTCCGTCGATCTCCATTTCGACGTAGTGGTCGAACGCGTCCACGCCGTCGTGATCCGCCCCGCCCGCGCCGCTGACGAGATGGATCGTCCCCGATTCGAGCACGGCCCGGCGATAGGAGTGGAGATGCGCCGCGCAGAAGTAGCGGATCGGGTACGCGCGGCAGAGCTCGTACATCGCCGAATCCTCGACCGGCCCCGGCGGTTGGTCGACGGTGCCTTCCTCGGTGTACCGCACCACCGGGCAGTGCGCGAAGAGAAAGATGTGGTCGACCGTCCGGTGGCGCGACTCCAGCACCTCCTCGAGCCATCTCCTCGTTTCCTTGGAGATCGATCCGTTCGCGTTGTCCAGGAGGACGAAGAGGGAGTTGCGATGGACGAACGCGAAATTCTCCGACCCGAAGTAGCGCCAGTAATACTCGTACTGGCCGCGCCGCGTCAGCCTCCACCACGTGATATCGTGATTCCCCACCGCGGGGAACACGGGGATGTCGAATCCGGCGCCGCGGAATCGGTGCAGGAAGTATTGGTAGGACCACGGCTGGGCGTAATGGATGACGTCCCCCAGGATCACGACGAAGGCGGGGGGATTCCGCTTCATCCGGTCCAGGCAGCGTTCGAACAGGTCGAGTCCGTCTTCCGGGTCGCCCAGGACGGCGAAATGCCACGGTCCGGACTCGGGAGTGCGGATGCGCGCCACGTTCGCGGTCGAATTGCGGCAGTGGTCCGGGAGCGGACCCGAGGTGACGATCAGTCCCCAACCGTAGACGGCGATCACGGTCGCGAAAAAGACGACGGAGACGATGTGGAGCGACCGTCGAACGACCCTCACGCCTCTACCGGCGCGGCCCGCCGCACCGCCTGTTCGACGATGCCCTCGATGAAGTCCTCGTACGCCTTTCCGTCGGCGGCCGCGGCGTTCGGGAGATCCTCGTCCTTCGCGATGAACGGATTCGGGTTCGCCTCGATCACGTACACCTCGTGGTCGTGCGCGAGGCGGATGTCGATGCGCCCGTAGTCCCGGAGATTCAGCAGGCAGAAAGTTTCGACGGCCGTTCGCTGAATCCTCTCGACGACGTCGGCCTCGATGTTCTGCGCGACGACGTTTCGAATGCCCTTCGTGGCGCGATATTTCGCGCTCCATTTGGCCTTGTAGGTGGCGATTTTGACCTCCTCGCGGACCTCGTTCTCGAATACCATCTCGACGAGCGGAAGCGCCGCCGGAGGATCCCCGGTCACGCCGCAGTAGATTTCCCGTCCGGAGATGAGCTCCTCCACGATGGCGTCGTCGGCGAGCCGGTCATGAACGAACGTGACCCGCTCCTTGAGCGCCGCGTCGTCCTTGATCACCGAGGATTGCGCGATCCCCACCGAGGCGTCCTGCTGGAGCGGTTTCACGATGAGAGGGAACCGAAGGTCGCTCGGCCGTCCGTTGATGGAGCCTCGGGGATAGACCGCGAACTGGGGCGTCTTGATGCCGTGATAGGCCAGGACCTTCTTCGACGTCGCCTTGTTGCGGGCGAGAACGAGCCCGGCCGTCGTCGCTCCGGTGTAGTTGACGCCGAGCATCTCGAGGAGCCCGACCACGGCGAAGTCCAGTTCCGCCCGTCCGCGGCATCCCTCGGCCAGATTGAACACGATGTCGGGTTTCAGTTCCCGAAGGCGTTCGAGTACGCCGGCGGGATCGAGACGAAATCCCAGACACACGACCTCGTGGCCTTTGGCGAGGAGGGCCCGCGCGACGTCGAACTCCGCTTCGTCGCTCGACTGCAGATGGCGCGAGTAATCCTGTTGGGCCGGCGGGTCGGTGTCCGTATCGAAGAGAACGACGACCTTGCGCTTCGGCATTTCCAACCGAATTATTACCATAACGGGCGCTCGGGCGGTAGGATAGCCGCCGCATTCGGAGGCGAAAACATGCGGATCGTTCTCGCGCTCGCCCTGCTCGCGCCCGCCCAGGACCCTCCTCCGCAGGAGCTCGCGGCGCGCTGCGACACGAAGATCGAATGGATTACCGACGGCGCGGTCATCGGGGACAACGACCGCGATCAGGGAATCCGGAAAATCCGAACCGTCGAGGCCTTCCAAAAAGCGAAGGCGCGGGCGAAGGAGCAGAACCGACTCATCCTGTGGTATGTGCCTCGCCTGTGGGGCAGCCACATGTATCGCGCGGGTCTGCCGGATTCCTACGCGCGGATCGGGCTCTTCACCCATCCCGACGTCGTGGCCCTCCTCCAACGCAAGTTCGTCCCGATGCGCGTCGTGGCCGACCGAGCGATGGGCCAAGAGAGCGGGATTAAGCGCTTCGACGTGGTCGAACCCGCGATCCTCCTCCTCACCCCGGAGGGAAAGGTCGTTCATACGATCGATCGGATTCGAACGTTCAACCCCGACTGGCTCGTCGGGGTCCTGGTGGCCGTCCTCCGAAACAACCCGAGCTACAACCCGATTCCCAAGGGCGCCACGAACGACGAGTTGCTCGCGGGAGGGGACTACGAGAAAATCGCGATCGAGGAGTCCGAGCCCTACCTCGAGGCGAGAATCGCGCGTCGCCAGAGGAAGGGCGACAGGGCGCTCGATCTCCTGAAGAAAGTTCCGACCCTCGAAGGGAGCGTGGAACGCGGTCGCGTGCTTCTCGCTCGAGGCGAGGTGGCGAAGGCGAAGGCGGAGTTCGCGACATCCCTGGAGAAGGGAAAGAACCTGCGGAGCGACGAGGCTCTCTACTATCAGGGCCTGTGCGAGTACTTCCTCGGGAGCGACAAGGACGCGGACGGACTCTGGCACGAGCTCGCGAAGCGCCACCCGGACAGCCCGTGGGCGTGGCGCGCGGCCGCGAATCTGGTCCCCGACAAAGACACGCTCAAGAAAGGCCCGGCTTCCCATGGATTCGAGGATCCGTTCTGGCCGCCCGAGGCCGCCTGCGGCCTGGCGCAGGGAACGCGCTGGTCCCGTTCTCCCCAGGAGCTCGACGATGCGGCTCGGCGGGCGGTGGAGGCGCTTCTCCGACTTCAGCGGGCGAACGGCGGATGGGAAGACAGCCGGTACTGCTACTGGCCGGATCAGAAGATTCTCCCCAACGTGTGGGTGTGCGTGAGCGCCGCCGCGGCCGCCGCCCTACTCGACTGGCGCGAGGTCGCGCCCGATCGGATCGCCGAGGCCGTCGCCCGCGCCGAGAAATACTTTCTCGACGATTCGCGAGTCGCACGAGGGATCAACGAGGAATCGTACGCCGAGGCGTTCAAGATCCTCTATCTCCTCAAGAAACACGAACTGGCCCCCGACCCGAAGAACCTCGAGGCCGTTTCCGGTTTGGCCAAGAGACTGGCGCGGCTTCAGGACGGGCGGGGTTTCTGGGCCCACGAGTACTTCAATCCGTTCTGCACCGCGGCCGTCGCCCACGCGCTCCATCGTGCGCGGGAAGCGGGCGCGAAGATCGACGAGTCGATGATCAAGAAGGCGGGCGACGCGCTGTGGTCCAGCCGCGGAAAGAACGGCGAACAGGCATACGACGCCGACCGTGGACCGAGTCCGATGAAAGACTCCGCCGCGCGCGTCGTCCAGTGCGAATACGCCCTCCACGTGGCCGGACGACTCAAGGTGGAGGACGTCGGGAAGGGATTCGAGCAGTTCTGGAAATACCGCGATCGGATGAACGCGGTCCGGGTCTGCGACTTCCACTCCGACGGAGAGCTCGCGGGGTTCTTCCTCTATCATGGACTCTACTTCACCGCCGAGGCCGTCCGCGTTCTCCCCGAGGGGGATCGGCGGGCTCACTATGACAAGTTGGCGGAGTGGGTCCTCTCCATGGCGGAGATGGACGGGAGCTTCCTCGACAGTCACGAGCTCGGGAAATCCTACGGGACGGCGATGGCGCTCCGAGTGCTGAGGACGTCCAAGCGATAGGAGAGGAATCGATGCAGCTCGACTTGCGGGACGGAGTGGCCGTGCTCCGAATGGAGTCGGGGCGGGCCAATGCGATCAACGTCCCCTTTCTGGATAGTCTGGACCGACTGACGGGCGAGGCGCTTTCCCGCGGAGCCCGAGCGCTCGTCATGACCGGCTACGACCGATTCTTCAGCGCCGGCCTCGATCTTCCGACGCTCTTCCCCCTGGAGCGCCCGCTCGTTGAGGACCTGATCCTCCGTTTTCATCGGGTCTTCGCGCGATTGTTTTCCCTCCCGATCCCGGTCGTGGCCGCCGTCAACGGACACGCCATCGCCGGAGGATGCGTTCTCGCGATGCAGGCGGACGTCCGCATCATGGCGGCGGGCGACGCGAAGATCGGGTTGAACGAGGTCGCCCTCGGCGTCGGCCTTCCCATCCTGGTGGTGGAGACCTGCCGCCTTCAGCTTCCGCCCGCGACGTTCACGGCGATGGCGCTCGAAGGGATTCTCTTTGCGCCCGAGGAGGCCCACCGACTGGGCGTCGTGCATGAGATCGCCTCTCCCCAGGACCTCTTGCCGCGCGCTCTGGCTAAGGCGCAGAGTCTCTGTCGCGCCCCCGCTCCGGCGCTCGCGCAGGTGAAGGCCTCCCTCCGGCGTCCCGTAGTGGAGGCGATGGATTCGGCGTTCGAGGTCGACGCCCGGCGCTGGCTCGACGTGTGGTTCGACGGCGAGACGCGGCGGCGGGTCGCCGAGGCGGTCCAGCGGCTGGCGGCGAAGGGGAAGTGACGCGCACGTCCCTCACGGAATCGCCGCCAGGAACCCGGCGGCCGGAAGGACGGGGAAGCCTTTAGCCGTTCCCGGCCGATCGAGATGCGCGACGACGACCAGTGCCGGGACTCCTCCCAACTTTTCCGCGAACCGGGGGAGCGCGTCCGGAATCGAGGGATCCGAGAGTTTCGCCTCCACCAGAAGGAACGGCTTTCCTTCCTTGGTTACGAGGAAGTCCACCTCGCGCCTCTCCTTATCGCGCACGAATCGCAGATCCAAGGTCTCCTGACCCCAATCCTGCGAATGATGGCACCAGCTCAAGAGCGAGACGGCGATCGCATTCTCGAAGCGCTTCCCCTCGTCGGCGACCTCCGATACGTCGAAGAGATAGAGCTTGGGCTCCCGGGAGAGCGCGCGGGAGAGCTTTGCCGCGTAGGGACGAATTCGGAAGCAATAGTACAATCGCTCCAACTGTTCCAGCCACAGGGTGACCGACTCCATCGAGACTCCGAGATCCTGGCGCAGGTTGTTCAGGGACAAGAGAGATCCGATCCGCGGCTGAAGCAGTTCGATCATTTTTTCGATCGAAGAGAGCATTTGGATTCGCGTCAGGTCTCGCAAGTCTTCGCGAACGAGCCGCTCCTTTCGCTCCCGGAGCCAGCGACGGTGGTATCGATCGGTTTGACGGAGGAAGGGGTCCGGAAACCCCCCGAACCGCAGTACGGTGGCGAAGACCTCCCGTTCGGGACCCGGCTTGGAAATCGAGAGTAGGTTCGATCGCACGCGTTCCGGCGTATCCCGATCCGGGTCCCAGTCCTTTCCTAGGAGTTCGGAGACCGAGAATGGATGGAGGCGGTACTGGTGATATCTCCCCAAGAGACTGTCTCCACCGCGACGGTAGATGTCCAGCCGACCGCTCCCCGTGACCAGGAGGTCCATCGCGCTCCGCCGAGTATCCCAGAGCCCCTTCACGTACCGCTTCCACTGAGGGAACTTGTGGATTTCGTCGAGCACCGCCAGAGGTCGCGCGCTCTCTCTCGGTCGATACGCATCCGCAAAGCCGTAGGGATTCAGCGACAATTCGTGCCGCCACGAGAAATCGTCCCAATTGCGGTAGAGGTCCGGCGATCCCCGAGCTTCCTGAAGCGCGCGCGCCAAGGTGGTTTTCCCGCACTGCCGGGGCCCTACCACGAAAGCCATCTTGGGGTCTCGCTCGGCAAAGTGATGGCGTTCGAGGAGTCGAGCCAGACGCCGCTCGATCATGACGACCAGTTTCCGGTATGACCTAAATACAGTCAAGACTATTTTCCGGGAGTACCTGAAATCGGTCAGCCCGCCAAGTCCTCCGGGCGATCCGAGGGAGGGCCTCAACCCGGTGCGGTTTTCTCACGCGCGGATCAGGGTCGGGGGTCGCACCTTCGGCATCCTCTCGCGGGTCGCCTTCGCCGGGGTGGACCACACCGGTAGGACAAACCAGTTCGCCCATCCCTTGATGCTCGAAGAGGACGAACTGGGTCCCGGGGGGCCTGTCGCAGTGCTTTCACGTCCCGGGGTGATGCGCCCTCGATGGTCCGGCGAGCCTTCATCGAGCGCTCTCGGCGAGTCGAAGCTCCCGAGTTTCCACCCGCCCCGGCTCGAACCTGGGAGCGCCTGACCGGCGATGCGGGCTGGGCAGGGGAAGTGGCCCGAAGCTTCGAGAATCAGGACGCTCCCCCTGCTTACATCATCTACGACGCCGGAACCGACGCTCTCGAACTCGTTAGCCTGCCTTATTCATGCGGAGCCGGGGCTCCGCATGAGCGCGATCGGCATGACCCATAGACAGGAGGTGAGGCGATGACGTAAGCCGAATCCTCTGGGAACCCGGACGGAGGGAACCCGACACCAAGGAGACAAGGGCGCTAGTGTCCCGTCAATCCTGAAACCAGCAGTTCCGAGTCCGGATGGTCGATGAATCTCTTGGCGGCAGGAGAGAGCCGCTGAGAAACTCGTGAGAAAACCGGGACGATCTCCCAAGAGTAGGATTGCGATTTTGCCCGCGAAGTCTTTCGTGAATTGTTACTTCAACACGGTATCTCGAATGGCCGCCGACCAGTCGGGATACCTCCGCAGGTCGGGGAAATTCGACTCGAGGACGGCGTCGAACGTCCCATCGGGCTTCGCGATGGCGCAGCGGACGTCGACCGCCTCGAGGAGATGGAGGTCGAGCATGCTGTCCCCGAGCCCGACGGTTCGGGCGGGGGACATCTCCTTGAGGAGCTTCCGGACGGCCTTCCCTTTGTCCGTGTCGCCGTGGAGATGCCAATACCGTCCGCCCCGGGAGCATCGCAATCCCAATTCGACGGCGTGGGGCAGGGGATCGCCTTCGACCTTGAACGGTTCGTCGTACTCCCGTTGCCGGGAGAGCCGGGCGCGCTCGAGGGAGAGGCCGCAGTCGGCCGCGATCTCCTCGGCGGTCATGTCGCTGAAGCCGCGCGCGCCGGTGCGGCGCTTGAGGAGATCGAAGGCGTCGAGGATTTGCGCGTAGGGCCGTCCGAGAACGACGGTGCGGTCCCGAAGGAGGATCGCCCCGCCGCTTTCCACGATGAACGGGTCCTCGTTCCCGATCTCGTGCCGAAGAGCCTCCGTCTCCGCGCGCGTCTTGGAAGTGCAGAAGACGACGGGGACCGCCCGGCGCTTCAACTCGGCGAGGCACTCCCGGTGCGCCTCCCAGGAGTAGCTCTGCGCGTCGAGGAGGCATCCGTCGAGGTCCGTGACGACGATCCAGCGATTCACGACCGGTTGTCCTCCTCCACCGCGGCGCGAAGTTTGTCGAGAAAATCCGGAATCGCGCTCGTCACCCTGTTCCAGTTCGGGATCAGAGGCGTCCCGAGAGGATCCTCGATCACGGCTTTCGCGGCGACGTCGATCGACTTGGCGAAGGTGTCGACGGCCGTGCCCTCTGCGTGCCGGTCGAAGAAGAGTCCGTTGATGGCCGCGTCGTCATTGTACTTCCGAATGGCATCCTGCGCCTCGCGCTGATACATCGCCTTCGCGCTCTTGAAGAAGCCGTCGGAAATGGCGACGCCTTCGCTCGCCAGCGTCCGGAAGAGATGCTTCGCGATGTCCACCGCCATCCGATTCAAGCCCCCCTCCACGTTGTCCTTCGAAAGATCCTGGTGCTTGTGGTCGTAGGTCTCGCAGATGTCCACCTCGCAGATTCGGCGCTGGGCGCAGTTCCGGAAGATCTCCGAGAGCATCCCGACCTCGAGTCCCCAGTCGCTCGGGATCCGCACCACGCGCGCGAGGTCGGTGGTCCCGGCG
>CAZGKV010000052.1:0-32240 GCA_964526305.1 uncultured Planctomycetales bacterium
TGCGGCAGTGATAGCACTCGAGGAGTACGCTTTGTTCCACGCGAGTACTCTACTACGTTTTCCCTGGCGAGCGCGGGCCCGATTTGCTAAGAATGGGTCGGGAATCGCGGTTTCGTTTGTCCTTGATCCCGCGGATCGGCCGACCCGCGTAATCACCGGCAAACCCGCCCCGCGTTCCCGCCGAAAACGATGAACGGGGAACCGATGAGCGCCCTTCGGGCCGATCACGAAGCCGTTGTTCGCCATCTCGAATCGCGCGTCCACCACGTTTTCGCCAAGCCCGAGCTCGCCGTGCAGGCGTTGACGCACTCGTCCGCCAAGGAGCCGGACCTCCCGTGCAACGAGCGCCTCGAGTTCCTGGGCGATTCCATCATCGGCCAGATCGTCTCGGAGTTCCTCTTCGATCATTTTCCCCAGTACGAAGAGGGCGATCTGTCCACGATGAAATCGATCATCGTGAGCGCGAAGACCCTGGCGGAAGTCGCCCACGATCTGGAGCTCGAGAAGATCATCGTTCTCGGTCGCGGCTTGACGGAGAAGCGGAGCCTCCCCCGCTCCATCCTCTGCAACGCCTTCGAGGCCCTCGTCGCCGCGCTCTATCTCGACGCGGGACTCGATCGGACCCGCACGTTCGTCCTCGACCAAATCCGTTCGAAGATCGATCTCATCCTGAAGGACGAGCACGAGAAGAACTACAAGTCGCTCTTGCAGAACTACGCCCAGCGAACGCTCTCGACGATTCCGACGTACCGAGTCATGAAGGAAAGCGGGCCCGACCATCGAAAGATGTTTCAGGTGGTGGTCGAGCTCGATGTCAAGACGTACGGTCCCGCATGGGGGGCGAACAAGAAGGACGCGGAACAAAAGGCCGCCCAGCAGGCGCTGGAGGCCCTCGGCGTCCTGCCTCCCAGCGGAGGGAACGGCCGGCCGCCCGGGGAGTAGGGGAGCGGGGGAAGTCCCCCAATTCCCGTGCGCGATCGTGTCCTCGCCGTTCCGACCGTCGGCCGCGTGAACGCGGCGCTCGAGAAGGGGGAGTGCCCCCCTCCCTTGGGCGGCGCGTGGGGGTCATCCTCCGCCCTCATCTTGGCCTCCCTCTCCTCCTCCCTCAAGAGGCCGCTCCTCGTCGTCGTCGCCTCCGAAGCCGAGGAGATGACCGAGGACTTGCGCACGTTCGGAGCCGAAGCGGAACTTCTGCCGGAGATGGAAGGAGACGACCGCTCGCTCGCGTCGGAGCGACTCCGGCTCGTTTCCGGGTTCCGCTCGGGCCTCGCCCCCGTCGTGGTCGCGACCGCGAAATCCGTCGCCCAGACAGTCCTCCGTCTCGGGGCGCCGGTGCGCCTCCGCAAGGGAGGAACTCTCGGACTCCCGGAGCTGGCGGAACGATTCGTCCAGGCGGGGTACGAACGCGTGGCTACCGTCGAATCGCCCGGCGAATTCGCGGTCCGCGGAGGAATCGTCGACGTCTATCCCCTCGGCGCCGAGCCATTCCGACTCGATCTCTTCGGAGATGCGATCGAATCGATTCGAACGCTGCGCATGACGGACCAGCGTTCGGAGCGCGATCTCGAGGAGCTGGAGTTCGCCCTCACCGACGGATCCCCTGCGCCGTTGGCCGACCTCCTCCCCGCCGGGGCGTGGGCGGCGATCGTCGAGCCCGGAGAGGCCCTGCCTCCGCCGCTCCGGATTCCCACGCTGGAGATCCAAGCCTTGCCGGCGGCCGGAGGAAACGTTCGGACGCTCTCGCTCCAGCGATTCTCGGGCGTCCTTTCCAATCTTGCCGAGGAGATCTCCCGGCTTCCGGGCGAGGTCCGTGTCTATTGCGCGAACGAGGGCGAGGAGCAGCGCCTGCGCGAGATCCTTCGAGACGCGAAACGGGAAGTCGCGATCCACCGCGGTCGTTTAAACCGCGGGTTCTCCTTTGAGGATTTCGGTGTCGCCTTCCTTCCCCATCACGAGCTCTTCAACCGCCTCCGTCTGCGGCGCTCCCTCATGAAGCGTCCGGACGCGCGCCCGATCGATTCCATGCTGGAACTCGAGAAGGGCGACATCGTCGTCCACCTCTATCACGGCATCGGTCGCTTCGTGGGGATGGAGCGGAGCGAGGGGCGCGAGTTCATGGTCCTGGAATACGCCGAAGGAGCGCGGGTCTTCGTGCCGGTGGCGGATCTCGATCTCGTCCAGAAATACGTCGGCGCCTCCGAAAGCGCGCCGCCCCTTCACGCCCTCGGCGGCACTTCGTGGGCCGCGGCGAAGGAGCGGGCCCAGAAGGCGGTCGAGGAGCTGGCCAAGGATCTCATCCGCGTCCAGGCGGTCCGCGAGATGGAGTTCGGAACCTCCTATCCTCCGGATGCCGACTGGCAGCGCGCGTTCGAGCTCGCGTTTCCGTACGAGGAAACCGAGGACCAAACCGAGGTCGGTCGTCAGATTCGGCTCGACCTCCAGGCGCCCCGACCGATGGATCGACTGCTGTGCGGCGACGTCGGGTACGGCAAGACCGAACTTGCGATGCGGGCCGCCTTTACGGTCGCGACGAACGCGAAACAGGTCGCCGTCCTCGTTCCGACGACGGTCCTCGCCGAGCAGCACTACCGCACCTTCTCCGAACGGATGCGCGAGTATCCCATCCGGATCGAATCCCTCTCCCGCTTCAAAACGCCCCGAGAACAGAATGCGATCCTGGAGGACCTCGCCGAAGGGAGGATCGACATCGTCATCGGGACGCACCGGCTGGTCCAGAAGGACGTCCGTTTCAAGGAACTCGGGCTCGTCGTCCTCGACGAGGAGCAGAGGTTCGGCGTGGAGCACAAGGAATACCTCAAGCAACTTCGCGCGACGGTGGACGTCCTGACGCTCTCCGCGACGCCGATCCCTCGGACGCTCCACATGGCGCTCCTCGGAATCCGCGACATCTCGACGCTCCAGACGCCCCCGGCAGACCGCCGCGCCGTCCGGACCGAAGTGACTCTCTACGACGAACGCGCCATCCGGAGCGCCATCCTGTACGAGCTCGATCGCGGCGGGCAGGTCTATTTCGTCCACAATCGCGTGCACAACATCGAGAAGATCCGATCGGCGCTGGAGCGCGTCGTGCCCGAGGCGAGGTTCGGCATCGGCCACGGGCAGATGAGTCCCGCCGATCTGGAGCGCGCGATGCTGGAGTTCCTGGACAAGCGTATCGATGTCCTCGTCTGCACCACGATCATCGAGAGCGGGCTGGACATCCCGAGCGTGAACACGATCTTCATCCACAATGCGGACCAGTTCGGGTTGGCGGACCTCCACCAGCTTCGGGGACGGGTGGGGCGGTATACGGTCCAGGCCTATTGCTACCTTCTCCTGCCTCGGGACCGGCCGATCCTTCCGCAGGCGCGGCGGCGCATCAAGGCGATCGAGGAGTACAGCGAGCTCGGCGCGGGGTTCAAGATCGCGATGCGCGATCTCGAGATTCGCGGCGTCGGGAATCTCCTGGGCCGCGAGCAGAGCGGTCACATCGCGGCCGTGGGGTACGACCTCTACGTGCGGATGCTCGAAAAGGCGTCGAAGAAGCTCCGGCGGCAGAAGGTGGACGAGCCCGTCGAGGCGGCCGTGGATCTGGATTTGGACGCGCACGTGCCCGAGTCCTACGTGCCGGATCTTCGCACGCGGGTGGAGGTGTATCGGAGGCTCACCTCGTGCCGGACGGCGGCCGAACTGGAGGACGCTCGTCGCGAGATCGAAGACCGATTCGGACCGCCCCCCCCGCAGGTCGAGAATTTCCTGAAGGTCCTGCGCGTGAAGCAGCTTTGTCGCGTTTGGGGGATCGCGAGTTTGGCTCGAGGACGCGAGGCGTTCATCGGAACGTATCGGGACCGGAAGGCGGTCGAGCGGCTTCAGGCATTGAGACCGCGCGAGGTGCGGATCGTAGACGACAAGACTCTTTGGGTGTTGGGGGATCCGGGGATGGTCTTGGAACCGTGAGAGCCGCGGCCGGCCCGGACGGCCGGCCGCGACCATCGCTAGTTGCCGTTGTATCCGGGCGGAACTCGCTCGGGGTCTCCCACGATCCCGAGGTTCCCCGTCACTTTCCACCACCACTGACGGTGGGGATGCGCCGGGCATCGAAGACCCTGGCCGCCGTTCCCATTCGTCCCGCCCCAGCGGACGTAGAGATACTGGCCTTCCCTGGGCCAGAAGGCGCGCGTCTGTCCGGGTTGGATCCCTACCCACGTCGTGCCGGTATTGACGGGGCCATCGCTCAGGCAGTACTCCACCGCCCACGCTGTGGTGTTGCGAAGACGGAGCAAGTGGTAGGTGTTCCCGGAGTTCGAAGCAGCCCGGAACTCCGAGGCGTCGCTCTTCGAATTCTCTCCCACCGTGCAGGCGGCCAACCCTAAGATTCCCGCCACGGCGACGGACATCGATCTCGTCATTTCCAGCCTCCTTTCGTACGAAGCGGGGAGAAGCAACGATCATGCCAAGCGGATATTGAGGCGGCGGGTCTGAGAATCGATCAAAGCGATCGTTCACAATGAGGGAGGCGTCCGTAAAAAGAGAGGGTGCTTTCTGCCGCCCCCGTGAACGAACCCGCCGAGGCGTTTCTTCTTCGAGCGGCTCCGAATCGGACAAAACTCCCGGCAACCATGCGGAATGCACTCCCTGCATTTTCACCTAAACTCCTCCCCGCCATCGCGCTAGTGGAGAAGAGTGAAAAGGAGGTTCGCGTGAACAGAATAGCCTGGGCGTGGATCCTGGTCTTGGCCGGATGCGGAGGGGGCGGTGGCGGTGGGGTCGGCGGCGCCGCTCCGGGGTTGGGCATGGACCTCGGGCCCGATATGGGAGACGGCGAGGTGGTCTTCACGTACAGTCCCATCCCCCACGAGCAAGTCCGCCGGATCGTCCCTCTCGGAAACCTCAATCCGCCGGGCCATACCCTTCCGACCGATCACATGTACTTCTACACCGCGTACCCCGACGACCTTCCCCATCCCGACCCCGCCACCAAGCACACCGTAGTTGCTCCCGCCGCGGGATACGTGCTGTATGTCCTTCAGCCGGAGAACGACTACAAGATCATGATCAAGTGCACCAACAGTTTCTTCTATTATCTCGATCACCTCCTCCTCGCGCCGGGAATCGTAGCGGGGATCACGGTGCAGGCCGGTCAGGTGCTCGGGACCTCCAGCGGACCCTATGCGATCGACTTCGGCGCCTTCGACCTGCGGAAGACGCTCCCCGGATTCGTCAACATCGACCGCTACCACTTGCAAACGCGCCATGCCGTCTCCCCGCTGGCCTACTATGGACATTTTCTCCGAGGCCATCTCGACATGCGCGTGATCCGCATGGGAGAGGACAAGCACGGCAAGATCGACTTCGATCGGGACGGATTCCTCGTCGGGAATTGGTTTCTCGCCGGGGTCCCCGTGGACCAAACCGATACCCCCGAAAACTGGACGAAGCACCTTTCCTTCTGCCGCGACGTGGCCGATCCGTCCATCGTGCGCGTCTCGATCGGCGGGCAATGGGCGCAGAGCATGAATCGCGCGTGGGCGGCGAACCCGCTCGATCCCGACCCGGCCACCGTCACTCCCCCTTCCGGAAAGAAGGTGTATCGGCTGTACAACCGTGGCGGACTCTTGAAGACTCCTTCCTTCGGATTTCATGAGGGACTCCTCGTCGTCCAGATGCTCGACGATCGTACGATCAAGGTCGAGGTCTTCGAGGATACGGTCAATACCGACCGCGACTTTACGGCGAATGGCTTCAAGATTTACACCCGATAAAACGGTCGTCGCCCGCGGGACGTACTATGGGGTATGACGATCGTCACGCTTGCCATCCTGATCGAGCTTCAAGACGCGGAGCCGCTCCAGACCGCGAAGACTGGAGCGGCCCATCCCTGGTCGCTGGTCGCGTCCAAGGGCGGGAAGTACATCGCCATCCTGGGGTCCGGATCCGTCGAAATCCGGGACTCGGAGAATTTGGAGATCGTTAAGGCGCTTCCCGTCGCAGCCTCGGCGGTGCAATTCAACCAGCGCGACCGGGAACTCGCCCTTGCAGGCCAATCGCTGGAACTCTATTCGACCCGAGATTGGACCCGCACGTTTCAAGCCCCCTTGCCCGAAGCCGACAAGGCCGGTCCTGGCCAAGCCGTCTTCGCTTGGGACGGATCCGCGTACTACGTCGCCGGGTCCACCCATCTCTGCCGCGCCTGGGAAGACGGCGGTCAACTCGTCCAGAGGTCCCTTCCGATTTCTCCCAGCCGGCTCTCCAAGAAGGAGATCGGTCCCCGCCTTCGCCTTTGGGGGTTCAGCGAAGACACTCTTCTGCTCTCGGCACACAAGGAGAGTCTTCTGGGCGTCTATTTGAAAGAGAGGTTTTATCCTCTTACGTACGCCGAGAGCCCGATCGCCGTGGAGGTCCTTGAAGATCGCGTCGTCGCCGTTTTTGGTACGTCCATCGTCTACTACGAGCCCCGCTCTTTCAAGAGCATGTCCCGCCCGATTCAAATTCCTTCCTGCTCGGCGGCGACGGTGGATCCTGTGACTCGCTCCGTATTCTTCTCTTCGAAGGAGGGACTTCGGGCCTTCCCGATCGACAATCCGAATCAGTCGAAGCCGATCCACGCGGCTTCGTTCACGTCCTTGGCCGTGCACTCGGCGTCGCGCCGACTGTACGGGCTGGAAAGTTCGGGCGCTCTTCGGAGCTGGAAGCTTCGCTGAAAAGCTGGGCCGGATCCCAAGGAGATCCGGCCCAGGAGATGATTCCGGCCTACGGCCGGAGGGCCTTTACTTGCTTCAGGTGGGACAGGTACCGCCGGTGAGGGCCGCTTCGGCGCATCCCTTGCACTTCGTGGGCTGGCCGTTCTTGTACCCTTTGTCGCAGCTCACGCACCACCCGCCCTTGGCCGTCGCGGCGGCGTGACAGGACTGGCACTTCATCTTCTCGCCGTCCTTGAACCCGACCTTGCAGTCCGGACACCAGGCGTTCGTCTTCTTGGCCGCCTCGCAACCCATACACTGCTTGGGCGTCGCTCCGTTACCGGACTTGCACGCCGCGAACGCGAACGGCACCGCCGCCGCCAGAACCACCGCCAATACGACTCTCATCGTCACCTCCTAAAAAGAAGATTCACGCATCATGGCCGAGACTCGATTCGCATCCTCACGGGAGTCGAAGACGAAGATTCACGTGAACCCGTGGTCACGAGAGATCAAAAGCACGGCCCGGCTCGAATGTGCCCTCACCGAGACTTTCTCGGGGGTCAGCTTCGATCGGACGAGGACATGCGAGATCCGTTCTCCCTTCGCGTTTTCTTGCCGGGTCCAGCAAT
The DNA here is from genome assembly GCA_964526305.1 of uncultured Planctomycetales bacterium. Lineage (GTDB taxonomy): Bacteria > Planctomycetota > MHYJ01 > MHYJ01 > JACPRB01 > JACPRC01. The sequence continues at coordinate 7,313 of CAZGKV010000052.1, forward strand.
GGAGCGTTGCCCGAAGGCCGCGCACCGCGGCCCAGCGGAAGTCATATCCGAACGCGTCGAGACGATGCAAGCAATCCTCGTATCCGAGGCTTTCGCGAGACAGCTTGGCCACCGGCTCCTTCACTTCCTTCGTACAGCAGGGCTTCGAGGACGCGCCCGGGATGCCTCATCGCCGACTCGTTCCGCGAGGGCCCGGACCTCCCCGCGCGAAAGCCGCGCCGATTCGGGCTGGGGGATCGTCGTCCGAGAAATCCGCAAGGAAGGGCGCGCGCCTCGGCGGCGGTATTCGTCGATGAGCGTATTCGTGAGAATCCGAAAGATCCAAGCCCGGAAAATCGATCCCGCGTCGAATCGGCCGAAGCCACCATAGGCTCTCAGCGCCGTCTCCCGGACGAGATCCTGGGCCGACGCCGCGTCTCCGATCATCCGGAGCGCGGTGCGGTAGAGGGCGTCCAGCTGCGGGACGAGGAGAGATTCGTATCTTTCGCGATTCTCCATCGCACTTTGAGTAACCGGCCCGCAGGCCGGATTGTTCCCACAGGCCTTTCACCTCTCTCGGAACCGATCCGCCTCCGGGTCCCATACGAGACGATTTCGGGAGTAGGCCCACCAGCCCCGCAAGTAGGCTTCCGCATCCAGACCGGGAAATCCGTCGTGCACGAACGGTCGGACGTTCGATACGATCCGCCTCAGCCGCTCGCGGGCGCGCGGGTCGCTCGTTCCGAGTAGGAAGGGTATCTCTCGCTCGAGACCCACACGCCACCATCGGGGCGATCGCAAAACCTCCGCGATCCGCGCCTGCGTCTCCGGGCACCGCCGCTCCGTCTCGAACTTTTCGAGCACGACCCGAGCGACTCCGCCCATCCGTTTCAGCTCCAGGGCCGCCTCGTCACGGACCTCAAGGTTTGGTTCGGAGAAGAGCTCCACCAATTTGGAGACTCGGCGACGATCTTCGGGAGAAACCGCACGGAACGACATCAGATGCTCCATCGCTCCGGCCCGTTCCCGTTCGCATTCGGCCAGCCCCCCTTCCAACTCTTCCACGAAGCGGGCGAAGGGCGCGCGATCCGTCATCAGGATCCGTTCACCCTGGGGCGCGAAGAGCTCGACCTTCACGGACCGAAGTCGGGCATCGTGCCGGTTCAGAATGATGCACCGGCGCTCTGCCGCGAGGAGTTTTCTTTGCGTAGCGTCCGAACCCGGGACGCGAATCGACCCCGGACCTCAGTCCTGATCCCACGAGTATACGAGAATCGGTTTCAATTCCGCCTGGGCACGCTCTCGCGCTCGGGCCCATTCGGCCTCTTGCAGGAGAATCGCCAGAATCAAGCTCATCAGGGCACCTCCCTCCTCTATGTCGCGAGGCGGAGCCCTTCATACGGATCTTTCTAGGGTTTCCGGCCCATGGCCGCCATCAGTCGAAGTTGCGCCTGGTTGTATTCGATGACCACGGTGGCAAAGTCGACCCGCGCGCGAGTAAGAGCCTCTTCCGCCTGAAGAACTTCGAGCGGAAGCCCGATATTCGCGGCCTGGCGTTCGAGATTCAAGCGCAGCGCCTCTTCGGCATCCCGCACTTCCTGCCTCACCAGCGCGAGCATCCTCTCGCGCGCCTGGAGCTGCTCCCACGCCGACCGCGTTTCCTCGATCACGCGGTGGCGAACCTGCTCGAATCGGATCTCCGCCTGTCGAACCCGCGAGTCCTCAAGATCCCGGCGCCCGAGATCGAAGAGGCCGCCCGGACCGATCCGCCAGCCCAGCGTGACGACGTAGTCCCGCGACGAAACCGCCTCGCCGAACACCGCCCCTAATCCGCCCCAAGAGAGATCCACCCCGATGTCGGGAACCAGCGGGCCCCAGGTCGCCCCCAGGCGATCTTGGCGCGCGGCCGTCAGCTCCGCCAATGCCGCACGGAGTTCGGGGCGCGACTCCAAGGCTCGTCCCACGTGTTCCGGGAGAGGGCCCGGCGGAATCAACCGGAGCGGCTGAGGCTCTTCCTCGACGGCCGCCAGCTCGATTTCCGGCGGCAGGCGCAGAAGCGTCGCCAGTCGGATCCCCGCGATCTTCGCGGCCTCCCGCGCCCGTTCGACCGAAATCTGCGCTCCGGTAGCCTGTACGCTGGCCCGAAGTCTGTCTCCCTCGAAACCCCGCTTCGCTTCCACCGCAACCTTGAGCTCCGCCTCGAGTTTTCGCGAGGCCTTCACGGAGTCCTCCAGCACGCGCGCACGCACCTGTTCGCGAAGGAGATCGTAGTAGGCGAGCCCTGCCGCCAGAGCGATCGAGTTTTCCGTTCCCCGGAGATTCTCCAGACTCGCGTCCGACCGCCGCGCCGACGCCAGGATCGCGAAGATCGACTCGCCCACCTCCCACCGAAACCGGAGTCGGCCGGCCGAAAATGCCGACTGCTTGTCCACCTCCACGAACGCGCCGTCCGTGCCCTGGGTAAGCCCTTCGTGCCGGCGGAACGTGAATTCGGGGCCGATCACGGGAACGAAGCGCTCCCACGCAAGCTTCTCCCGAGCGTAGGCTTCGGCCACCTTCTCCCGCACGAAGGCTACTTCGAGATTGTTCGCGCCGGCGAGGCGCAGGACCGTGCCGAGGTCGATCGGGCAGCGACCGTCCGGCAGTTTCTTTTCGACCTTCAAGGGCTCCGGAGGTCGCGACGGATCCCACGTTTTCTCCGGAAACGCGCAGGAGCCGAGGAAGACGAAGACGATCGCGCGTCTCATTTTCGTTTCGACGTTCGCACCCGCTCGCCGCTGGAAACCAGATTTTTCCCGGCCACCACGACCTCGTCCGTTTCCTTCACGCCGGATTTCACCTCGAACTCGATCCCATTGTCGAGCCCGATCCCGATTTCCCTCTTCTCCGCCACGCCATCCTTCACGACGAAAACGAACGTCTTCTTCTTCTCGACGACAAGCGAGGAAGCGGGGAGCACCAGGACGTCCTTCCGCGGATCGAGATCGAGCGTCACCCGCGCGAACATCCCCGGCCGGATCCAGCGGCTCCGGTCGCCTTCGTTCTTCACGTCCACCTCGACCGCCATCGTTTTCGTCTCGCGGCTGAGCGCCCAGAAGATTCGAGCGATCGTTCCCTTGAAGTTCACGCTCGGCATCTCGTCCACCAGAACCTCCGCGGGTTCGCCCTCGCGCACGGAGGGAACTTCGGACTGGGGAACGTGGAGGCGCACGCGAACGACGCTCACCTGCATGAGATGGAGGAGCTTCGTCGATCCGGATTGGACGAGATTTCCCGGATCCACCCAGCGCTCCGTGACCAGACCTTCGAACGGCGCGCGCAGCACGGAATACTGTGCGAGCGTCTGCAGTCGCGCGAGTTCCGCTTCGGCCACTTCGTAACGCCCTTTCGCATCATCGAGGATCTCTTGGTTGATGAGGTTGGGGGTCTTCTTCGCGATCTTGTCGAGCCGCTCCCAAATCGTCTTTCTCCAGTCGCGCTCGGCGGTCTGCTTCGCGATCTCCTTGTCCATTTCGGGGACGCTGATCCGGGCGAGCTCGTGACCTTCCTGTACCCAGGTTCCCCGGTCGGCCCCGACCGCGGCGACGTATCCCTGCACTCGCGCGTAGACCGCGACTTCTTGGAACGGCCTCACCTCTCCCGGAAGCTTGAGTTTGCGGAAGATCGTCTTTCGCACGGGCGTCGCCACCTCGACGTGCGGCTGTCCGGTGGAGGACTGGGGCGGACGCTCGGCCGGGGCCTTCCAGAACCTTAGCCACGGGACGACTCCGATCGCCGCGATCGCGGCGAGTCCTCCGGCCCACAGGATTCGACTCATGCCTTGGCCCTCCCGAACGTGCCGTAGAGAATCGGCACGACGTAGAGACTCAGGAACGTGGAGGCCAGAACGCCCCCGATCACCGCCCGCGCAAGCGGGATGTTCGCCCCCCCGACGATCGCCATGGGCACGAGTCCGAGCATCGCCGCCAGCGAGGTCATCAGGATCGGCCGAAGCCGAAGCCCCGCCGCCTCGCGGATCGCTTCGTCCCGCGTCTTCCCTTCGGCGACGCGCCGATTCGCGAAATCGATCATCAGGATGCTGAAGGAAACCACGATCCCGACCATCATGATGACGCCCATGAGCGATTGGATGTTGATGTAGGTGCCGGTCGCGAAGAGCATCACGAGAACGCCGATCAGCCCCAGCGGGACCGCGAACATCACGATGAGCGGATTCCCGAGGGATCGGAACTGGACCACCAGGACGAGGTAGACGAGCACGGACGCCAGCGCCAGGCCGAACGCGAGGCTGCCGAACGATTTCTTCATGCTTTGTACTTCGCCCCGCCTGAGGATCGAGTATCCCTTGGGCATCTTGCCGTTCCGCTCGATGTCCTGGAGCTGCTTCTCGACGTCGGTCGCGACGGCCCCCAGGTCGCGCCCTTCGACCGAAGCGAAGACGTCGATCACACGGTTGATGTTGTAGTGGTTCACCTCGGAAGGCGAAGTCGCGCGCTCGAACTCGGCCAGGTCACGCAGGAGGATGGGCTCCTTCTGTTTGCTCGAGGTGATCGGAACATTCTTGAGGGTCTCGAGGTCCTCGAACGCGCTCTCCGGATACTGCGCTCCGATCCAGTAGTGGTTCCCGTTCCGCTCGTCGATCCACATCGACTTCGCGAAACTCACGGACGAATTGAACGCGGTCACGACGTTCTTGACGATCTCGTCCGCGGAAAGCCCGAGCTCCGCGCACTTCCGGCGGTTCAGATGCATCCGGTACTGGGGATAGTCGAGCCGCTGCTGGATTCGAACGTCCACGGCCCCCGGCACCTCGCGAATCCGACGCTTGACCTCCTCGGCGATCGCATAGGAGGTGTGCAGGTCGTTCCCTTGGACTTGGATGTTGATGGGAGCCGGGAGTCCGAAGTTGAGCGCCGCCTTGAGCATGTTGTTGGGCTCGAACGAGAACTCGACCCCGGGGAACTCCTTCGCCAGGACTTGGCGGAGCTCGGCCACGTAAGCGCGGTCCCCTTTGGGGGCGCTCGGCGCGAGCTGGACGAGGACAAAGCTGTCGTGGGGCCCGGAATTCGGGGTATACGCGGCGGGCCAGTCGTTCAGGACTCCGATGTTCGTGATCAGCTTCCGGACGTTTTCCTTGCCGACGACCTCCCGGATCTTGTCCTCGACTCGGATGAGCGTTTTCTCCGTCTCGTCGACCTTGGTTCCCGAAGTGACGCGCACGCGAACGAGGAATTGCCCCGCGTCGGTCTCGGGGAAGAGCTCCGTCCCGATCCTCGTTCCCAGCCCCAGCGAGAGGAGAAAAGCCACGACGACCAGTCCGAGCACCCCCCACCGGAATCGGAACGAGAATCCCAGGGAGCGCTCGTAGAGTCCGCGAAGGCCGTCGAACCAAGACCGCGTTTCTCGGTGCGCCTTCAGGAATTTCGCCGCGCACACCGGCACGATCGTAAAGGCCAGGACAAAGGAGGCCGCCATCGCGAAGGTCACCGCGAGGGCCAGCGGGGCGAAGAGGAACTTCCCGATGCCGAAGAGGAAGATCACCGGAAAGAAGACGACGCAGATCGTCGTCACGATGACGAGTACGGGGCGGAGGACCTCGCCGGCGCCGTCCAGCGCGGCCTGCATGGGTTCCTTCCCGAGCGCCAGGTGCCGCTCGGTATTCTCGAGCACGACGATCGACTGGTCGATGAGCAGCCCCACCGCGATCGCGAAGCCGCCGAGGGTCATGACGTTGATCGAATGGCCGGCGAAGTAGAGCCCCGCGACCGCGGCCATGATGGAGAGCGGCAGCGTGAGGAGAACGAAGAAGGTCGCGCGGAGGCTCCGGAGGAAAACGAGCACCATGATCGCGGCCAGCACGGCCCCGATCACGCCCTCGGACGCGAGGTTCCGGACCGCCTCGCGCACGAATTTCGACTGATCGAAGACGACCTCCATGTTCACGCCCTCGGGCAGGCGCGTCTGGAGCTCGGGAATGGAATCCTGGACGCCGTTCACGACGCGGATCGTATTGGCCCCGGGCTGGCGGTAGATCGGCACGTAGAGCTGCCGCTTTCCGTCCACACGCACGATGTTCGACTGCAGTTCGCTCGTGTCCTCCGCGCGCCCGACGTCGCGGATCGACACGGGGGCGAATCCGTCCATCTTCACCGGAAAGTCGTCGAGATCCCGCGGGTTCGGCACCATCGCGTCCGACTCGATCTGGTACTCCATCGGCCCGAAGCGCGCGCTCCCCGTCGGGATGAAGACGTTGTTCCGATGGATCGCCGAGACGGTGTCCATCGGCGAGAGCGACCGCCCTTGAAGCTTCTCGCGGTCCACATAGACCAGGATGCGCCTCAGCCGTCCGCCGTACACCGCGGGCGCGATCACTCCCGGAATCGACTGGAGTCGGTTCCGGAGCTGAAAGTAGGCGATGTCGTAGAGCTCGGTCTCGTTGTACCGGTCGCTCGAGACGCTGAAGAGGCAGAGAGGGACCGAGGCCGTCGGATCGAACGGCATCACCATCGGCGGAACCGTGCCCGGCGGCAAGTAGTACAGATCGCTCATCGCGTACGACGTGACCTGCGACATGGCGGAGTTCGGATCGACCTCTTCGTGGAAGTAGTCCTTCACGATGGAGACCCCGAGCATCGACTTCGCCTCTTGATGCTCGATCCCGACCGACTGCCCGGTCCATCGCTGCATTCGCGTCGAGATGTCGCGCTCCACCGTCTCTGCGGGCATGCCCGGATAGAAGGTGACGATCTGGACCGCGGGGGTCTTGAATTGCGGAAGAAGGTCCACGGGAATGCGTTCCAAGACCGTCGCGCCGAGGACGACGATCGCCAGTCCCAGCACGAGGACGAAATACGGATTCCGGAGCGCGAGCCGAACGAGAAACATCTCCCCGTCGAAATGCGTCGAGATCTCCGGGTTCATACAAAATTCGGTGTATGAAGGCGGTCCCCGTGAGACATTGAGAATGGATGGATGTGCGCGACCGTTTCCTGGCCTATCTCGAGCCCGTGCGGGAGCCGCTGACTTCCTACGTCCGGGGTCTCGTCTGGAATCCGTCCGACCTCGGGGACGCCCTTCAATCGACGATGTTCGTCGCGTTCTCGAAAGTTCGCGAGTTCCGAGAAGGGACCGATTTCAAGGCATGGATCTTCCGGATCGCCACGCTCACGGTGTTCGGGATCAACCGAAACCACGAGACTCCGGTCGCTTCGGCCGAGATCGCGGCGGAGGCGGAACTGGAGCGGGAGTACGCCTACGACGAGCTCTTGCAAGATCCGGATCGTCTGCTCCAGAACTTCGATCAAGAGGTGAGGCGGGCGGTCCTGGAACTTCCCGGCCCCGAGCGGGCCGCGCTTCTTCTCGTCTCGGTCGCCGGATTCAAGTGTCGGGAGGCGGCCGAGGCGCTGGAAATGCCGATCGGAAGCGTCATGGGATATCTTGCGCGGGCTCGCGGAAGACTCCGGGAGCGGTTGGCGGATCACGCGCGCGGGAGGGTGTCATGACCTGCGCCGAGATTCGCCGTCTCCTGGGTCTCCATCTCGATTCCGAGCTCTCGGCGGAAACGGCGTCGGCGCTCGCCCGCCACCTCGAAGCGTGTCCCTCGTGCGCGGACCGGATTCGCGCGGAGGAGAGACTCGAAGCGCGGATCCGCGGGGCGCTCCGCCGGCCGGAACCTGAAGATCGGGAAGCTTGGCGGCGAGCGGTGGAATCGATCCCCCGACGCCGTCGTCTCTGGCCCTGGATCGCGGCCGCGGCCATCTCGGCCTTCGCCCTGATCGCTTTTCTTGCGACTCGTCATCGAGAGCTGGATCTTGCCGACGAGATGGCCAAGCACCATGCGAAGTACGTAGAGGGGCGGGCCCCCTTGGGAGTCGAATCGCCCGATCCCGCGGAGTCGGCACGGTACTTCCGCGAGAAACTCCCATTCGAGAGCGCCCCGGGCCCGTTGCCGGAAAACACCCGCATGGTCGGGGCGCGGATGTGCTATCTCAAGGGCGCGCCGGCTGCCTTCTACGTTTTGCACCGCGACCGTTCCGCCGTCCTGGTTGCCGTTTTCGCGGCCGCGGACCTCTCTCGTTTCCCCAGGATCGAGGCTCGTTTGGCACACGGCCTGGTCCATTGCCGGGTCGAGGGAAAGTCGTTCGTCGCCGCGCGGGACGCCTCGCGTGTCGTGACCGCCGTGGGGGACGTGGCGCCCGCGGAACTCGAGGCGATTGCCGCGGCGTTTCTTCCTCGCTAGGCATCCTGCTTCTCTTCTTCTATGATGGCCCGATGCGTTTGTCCCTGTTCCTCCTCTTCGCGCTGTCTTGTTCCTCGGCACCCCCACGCCCGCCGTTCCCCGTCGGGGCCAAGACGCTCCGCCTCGAGCCGACGCGCATGACGCCGCTGTGCCTTTGCCGATACGATCATTGGCTCGGCTCCTCCGCGGCCCTCTATTCGCCGTCCCTTCGATTCGATCTCTCCTCCTTCCCCAAGGACGCGCTCCTCCGCCGCGCCCTCCTCCGATTGCGCCGAGGGTACGAGCGAACGACTGAGCATCGAGGGCCGACGAGTTATCGGATCCTCGCGACCAACGTCAACAAAGGGCTCAAGATCGCCCAGGCGAAGGTGTCGGAGGCGTGGCAGCATCCGGGCGAGATCCTCGCCGCGGAGCCCGTCACGGGCGAAGACGCCCTCTGGAGTCCCGTGCCCGGCGGACCGTTCCCCGGCCTTGCCCTCGTCCAAGCCGAATACAGTCGACAGCCCTACGTCGCGTGGCTTCGATCGTGGAATCCCACGGTACCGGCAAGGCTGGAAGAGGGGGCGGAGTGGGACGAACTGGACGTGACCGCCTTCGTCGCGGCCGAACTGGCCGGAGATCGTTCCCTCACGCTGCTTCTGTCGAGCGAGACTGCCGTCCACGTCCGATGGTTCGACGCGACTCCGGATCTTAAGTTGGGCTCGCGCGTCAATCGCCCGGAGTACCATCCGCATCTCACTCTCGAATTCGATCCCGCGGCGGAGAAGACCGAGCCGCCTCCCGCCGCCTCGGGGAGATTGGCCCTCCGCTCGACCCCGGCCCCGGCTAAGATCTATCTCGACGGGGAATTCGTGGGCACGACGCTCGAGGACCAAGTCGTCGAGTTTTCGGTGAAAGGACCGCGCGTCCAGGTGCGATTCGAGAAGCGGGGCTTCAAGGCATGGGAAGAGACGGTGAGGACTTCCGAATCGCACACCACTCCGGTCCACGCCGAATTGCACGCCGAGTAAAAGTCCCCTCCTCTTTTGGCGTACACCCATATGGGGTTTTGTGTACGAATCGACCCGCGGGATCGTTGAGTCGAGATAGCGAGCCGTGAAAGGGGACTGGGATGCGATCCGTACTCGTCGCCGCCGCCTTCGGGTTCCTCTCCCTCGATCTCTTGGCCCACGAGACGGTCCAAGTCAGCGCCGACCTGGCGACCGTCCGAAGCGGTCCGGGAACGGGCTACGCCCAGATCGGCGCCGTCGCCGTGGGGCAGAGCTATGTCGCCTTCGCCACTTCGGGATCGTGGCGGAAGATCTGGTACGGCCCCGGGGCCGGCTGGATTTCTTCGTCCCTGCTGACGGCAACGGGAGCGGTCTACGCCAAGGTTACGACGTCGTCCCTCAACGTCCGCACCGGCCCCGGCACGGGATACGACGTCGTCGGCACGGCGGGAGAAGGCTCCTATTGGGCGACCGTCGAGAGCTCCGGCGCGTGGCAGAAGATCTGGTTCGGCGGCGCCGCGCGGTGGGTGCATGGCGGCTATCTCTCGACCGGCCTTTCCAATCCGCTCGCACTCCCCACCTCGAAGGCCAAGTTCGTACAGCTTCCCGCAAGCGGAACCGGCTACTACTCGTACGCCTCTTCCAGCCGCCGCTGGGGAACGCCTTCCCTGGTGTACGGTCTCCTCAATGTCGCCTCCGATTGGACCGTCCAGCACGACTGGCCCGCGATCGGAATCGGGGACATCTCGCTCAAGTACGGCGGCGACATCTCCGGCCATCTCAGCCACGAGGTGGGGAAGGACGTGGACGTTTATCCCGTCCGCACCGACACTACGGGGCCGACGACGATCACCAGTTCCACGTACTCGCGCGCTCGAACCAAGGACTTGATCACCCACCATGTGAAGCCGCTCATGAACGTACGCGTGATCTTCTTCAACGATTCGCAGATCTACAACGCCCTCTCGTACGTCCAGTATTGGTCGAACCATTCCAACCACTTCCATGTGAGGATTTGGTGATGCGGGTCGCGAGCTTCGCGATCGCGTCGTTGATCCTGGGTGGGATTGTCGGATTCGCTGTGGGGCGCCGGAACGCCGCGCCCCAAGGGGCGCAGCCGCAGACGCGGTCGGAAGAACCTGCTCGTCCTTCGGACAGCCCTGCGTCCCACGTTTCGCCGCCGAAGAGCGTTCCGGACCGCGTGGCCGAGTTGAGCCGGGAGAAAATCGGAGGCGTGACTCCCGATCTGGCGCGGGAGCTTCGTTCGAACCCCGCCATGCTTCGCTGGGCCCTGGAAGAGCTTCGTCGCACGGCCGGGACGGAGGCGGGAGAGCTCCTCGCCATCGTCTTGGGCGAAGTTCGGGACCCCGCGGTGGAGGAGGCGGCTCTGGAGCTGGCGCGTGCCGGCCACCTTTTGGGATTCGAGCTCTTGGATCGCCTCAACATCGAGAATCCCCGGACACGGCGTGCCATCCTCGATTTCGTCCGGACCGAGACCCGGCCCGAAATCCTGGGAGCCGCGATCTACGCGATTCACCGAGGGGTGCCGAGTCCCGCCGAATCGGGGGAAGTGATCGGGGTCCTCCGCCCCGCGGCCGTTCACTCGGATCCGGAAGTCCGCCGACGCGCGGTCGTCGCCTTGGGAGAGTGGGGGGACGTAGAGTCGGCCGTGGGAGGGCTCCGCGATTCTTCCGTCGACGTGCGCGCCGGGGCCGCGTTCGTCCTGGGGCGCACGAAGGCGGTTTTCCCGGCCGTCTTGGAGGCGCTCGCGGCCCGAATCTCCGACGATCGCGAAGACTGGGCCGTCCGCGAACAGGCGTGGCGATCCCTCGCGACCTTTCCGCTCGACGAGAGGATGCACGATATCTGGCGCCGATTCCGTGAGCTCCACGAGATGGCCGGCGAGGGCGGAAAGCCCTAGCCATTCTTCCCGCCCTTTCCGTATCATCCAATCGTGCCCGGAACAGAGACGAGCATTCACCGCCGAATGGACGCGTTCCGCGAGGTTCTCCGTCAGCGGAACCTTTCCGTGACCGCGCCCCGCCTGCGGATCGCCGAGGAGGTTTTCTCCTCGGATCAGCATCAGACCGCCGAGGACTTATACGAACGACTGAAGCGACATACCCCGGGCGTAGGCCGCGTCACGGTCTACCGCACGCTCAAGCTCATGGTCGACTCCGGGCTGGTGGAGCAGCGGAACTTCGGAGGTCAGGGAAGGTTCGAGCCGGTGATCGGCCGAAAACACCACGACCATCTCGTCTGCGTCCGATGCAAGAGCGTGGTGGAATTCGAGAGCGAGGCGGTGGAGCGGGAGCAGGTGCGGATCGCGAAGAGGGAGGGCTTCGAGCTCGTCCATCACGTGCATACGCTCTTCGGTCGCTGCCCTTCCTGTCGCGGAACGTAGTCGTGTGGGCCGTGGTTCTTTTCGGCGCCGCGCTCACCGTCGCGATCGAACTTCTTTGCTGTCTCTTCCGCTTCGGATTCAAAATGCGTTCCCGAGAGATCCAGCGACGGCTCGTCGGCATTCGCCTTCATCACGGATATGCGGCGGCCTTAGTCGTCCCGGCTTGGTTTCTCGTCCCCGTTGCGTGGAGGCCCTGGGCGCTCGCCGCGGCCGCGGCGCTGGTGCTGAGCGACCTCGTGCACCACTTGGTGGTGCTCAAGCTGACGACGGGACGATTCGATTGATTCGTTCTGGAAGACGCGGTCGGCGGGGGGATCGAGCTCAACTCGCCAGGATCCAGGTCGACCCTGCTCCGGCCCTTACCTTCGTGACGATTCTCATAGCCTTAGGCCAGAATCCAAGTAGCCCCGGCGCCCGACGGTACGTTCGTCTCGGTTGTACGGCCCGGCGATAGTCGACGATCTCGTCGTCGCCGGGATCCAGGACACGCGCGAGATCGAGATCGTCGCGAATCGCATCGGTGAGATTCCTCGGATCCTTGGCGAAACGGAGTACGGCGCGCATCGCATAGGCCGGCGCGTAGTCGGGACGGCATCGGACGGCCTTTTCGACGAGCGGAAGGCCTTCGTCGTACTCATCCTCGTAGAGATGGATTTCGGCCAAGCCTGTGAGCGCCTCAAAAAACTCCGGGAAGTGCTTCAACGCCTCCCGATACGACTTCCGCGCCTCGTCCGTGTCCCCGGTCATTTGGAGATACCGTCCCTTGAAGTAGTGCAGTCCGGGTACGTCGGGATGCTTGGCGAGAAGGGCGTCGAGACTCTCCTCGAGTTTTCCCGGGATGCGCGTCTGGAGAAACTCCTTCATCAGCCCCTTGACCGTGTCGTGGCTCGCCAGGTCCTGGATTCGATAGACGAAATACGGATCGTGGGCGGAGATTTCGACCCGATAGCCGGCCCGCTTTCCGAGAAATTCCTCCGCTCTCTGATCTTCCAATTGAGTGCGGATATCGTCGAGCTTGTCGGACGTGGCCCGATGTACGAGGATCTCGACCTCCGCGAAGCGCTTCTCGAGCTCCTTCGGATCGACGGCGCCCCGGATGGTCAGGGGGGGAGAGAGGCGAGCCGTTCCACCGGCGACGCCGAGCGAGAGGGTTCCGATCGGGGGCGCCGTGCCTTTCTCCGTCGGGACCTCGCCCACGAACGCGCGGTCCGCGCCGAGATAGAGCTCGATCTTGGCGCCGCGGACCTGGAGCCGCACCCGCGTCTCGACGTCCGCCTTGAGACCGACCCCCTTGGCAAGCTCCTTCTTATCCTTGCCCAGGAGTCTCGATTCCGGTCCGACCTCGACAAGGAGCCCCTGAACGCCGAGGCGGAGCTTCCCGGCCGTTTTCACCTTCATCTCGACGTCAAGGTCGGTGGTGAATTCCAGGTCGGTCACTCGCGAAATGCCCTCGGGCAATTCGAGTCGGCCGCTCTGGATCTGGGAAGAGGCGCGGCCCTGAAAGTCCTCGGCTTGGGCCGCATCCTGGAAGTCGTAGGAAAGGAGAATGCCGTTCTGGCCCACCCGACGCGCGCTTCCTCGGAAGGACCCCTCGCCTCTGAGGAGCTTGTCCAGGATCGGGAGGATCTCCTCGATCTTGCTGCGCCGGTCTTCCTCCTTCCGTGAAGCCTCCTCGAAGGCCGCCATCGCCTCCTTCCATAGCTTCCGCGCGGTGAGAAAGCGTCCCCGCTCATAGGGCCGATCGGAGAAAACCGCCTTCGCGACTTCCAGCGTGGATTCCGGCGTGACCAGGATCCAGGGAACGGTCGCCGCATCGTTGATCTGAATTTCATCGAAGCTGAAAGCGGTGAGCACCGCGCCGACGTAGACCTGGCCTGAGGCGAGCTTCACCGTGAGGCGCTTTGTCGCCATCCGCTCGCGGAGCTTCTTCCGTTCCGCGGCCACAGAGTCGCGCTCTTCCTTGAGCTGAGCCTTTCGCTCCCCGAGTTTCTGTTCCGCCTCTCTCCTCTTTTGGGCGAGTCGCTGGAGAAACGCCTCCTTGTCCGTGTCTTTCCGAGGTTCGTCCTTCTTTCCCGAGTCTTCTTTCTTGGACCCCTCTTTCTTGACGGTCTCGTCTTTCTTGGAAGGCTCGTCCTTTTTCGGAGGGTCCTTCTTCGCCGGATTCTCCTTGGGAGGCGCCGGCTTCGGACGAACGACGAAGTAGATGCCGCAGGCCCCCGCCGCGACGAAGAGCACGGCCGCGGCGACGAGAAAGGGAAGCTGGCTCGCCTTGCGCGCGGCCACGGCCGGGAGGCTCTTGGTTTGTCGTACGGCCGGTTGACTCTCCGTGCGCTTGCGAACCGCCGTCGCGGGACGAATCGCCGTAGACTTTCCGGAGCTCCGCGGCAGCGCGGGGTGTTGCGAGGTCCCCTTGCGGTTGACCGCCTCGATGATCTTCGCCGCCTGTTCGCGGGTGAGGAGCTTCGCCTCGACCGCCGTCTGCGCGAGGATCTTCCCCGAAGCGAGGGACTTGAGTATGGCCTGCGCCTGTTCCGGCGACAAAAGCCCGTTTTGAACGGCGATCTTGGCGAACGAAATGTCGTACGACGCAGGCATGGTGACCTACCCTATCGCGGGGGGACGCGGATCGCAATCAAGATTGAGCCCGCCGTAAGAAGGTCTTTTCCTTGCGCGGAGGGGACTTTTTTCGGGCGACTCAAGATTGACCCCGCCTCGCGTTGTCGGTAGCATCCGGGACGATGCCTCTGATGACGGCGATCGCCCTGCTCCTGGCGCAAGACAAGGAGAAGGAGATCGAGCCCCTCAAGGAGCACGTCGAGCTCGTGAAGAAGTTCATCGAGGCTTGCCTTCTCAAGGAAGACAAGGATCGCGAGAAGGCGCTCGTGCCCCTGGTCCACGAATGTCTCAAGAAGGAAGATTCCGACGAGCTGGACCGCGATTTCGTGAACTACCGGAACAAGCGCAACATCGAGCGATTGAACGCGAAGTGGTACGTCCTTCCCGCCGTGGTGGCCAAAGGCCTCTCGGACCAGAAGATCGTCCGGATCACCTGGAGAAAGAAGGAGGCCGAGGGGACGAAGTACCGCTACTTCCTCAAGCGGGATACCGGCCACGGCGGTTTCAAGAACACCGGGTGGATCACCCTCTTCGTCCCCAAGGGGGGAGGAACGCCCGTCGTGTTGGACGTGCAGATGTAGTCGCCCGGGACTCCTCGCCCTGTTCCCCGCCTTTGTCAGCCGCTTGCCGCCATCTGGATGCCGAATCTTGAAAACCGAGGAAGAACAACGGGGAACATTAGGACGGATTGAAAGGAAAAGCGATGAAGACGAACACGAATCTGAAGGCCGGGGCCAAGGTCGCCGATTCCAACTCCCCTTCCGGATGGAGAAAAGAGTACTAACGATGAACCTCACCACCGAAATCAAGGCCGGAGGGAAGACCATCTTCTGGCCGGTGCGGGAGCTGGATCAGTAGACGACGCACGGGGCCGCGCGCTAGCGCGGCCCCTTTGACGCTTCTCGCGAAGCATGGTTGAGATGGCGGCACGGTTCCCCGTATAATCTCCCCTCCCATGGCCGCCCCGAAGGTCTCCTTCGTCAGTCTCGGATGCCCGAAGAACCTCGTCGACAGCGAGGTGCTTCTCGGCCGTCTCGTCTCCTCCGGCTTCGACCTCGAAACGCACTACGAGGATTCCGATGTCGTGGTCGTCAACACCTGCGGATTCCTCAAGGCCTCGGAAGACGAGTCGATGCAGACCATCGAGAGGATGGTCGGACTCAAGGAAAAGGGCACGCTCAAGGCGGTCGTGGTCGCGGGGTGTCTTCCCCAACGGTACGGTCAGGCCTTCGCGTCGCGCCTTCGCAACGTCGACGCGGTTCTCGGCATCACCGATCGCGAGAAGATCGGGGAGGTCTGCGAGCGAATCTTGGAGAAGACGGGGCGCTCCAAACCTCTCAACCTCGTCACCGCGGACCTCCCGAAGTACGAAATCGACCGCGATCGATTGCGTCTCACGGCGCCCCACACCGCGTACCTCCGTCTCTCGGAAGGATGCAATCACACGTGCGCCTTCTGCATCATCCCGCAGATCCGGGGGAAGTTCCGATCGAAGCCGATGGAGGTGATTCTCGAGGAGGCCCGCGCCCTCGCGAAGGACGGATGCAAGGAAGTCAATCTCATCGCGCAGGATTCGACCAACTACGGTCTGGATCTCTACCGCAAGCTCTGCCTGGACGAGCTGCTGGAGCGCCTCGCCGAGATCGACGGAATCGAGTGGATCCGTCTGCTCTACGCCTACCCGACCTATGTCACCGACCGTCTCATCCGGGCGATGGCGCGAATCCCGAAGGTCCTGAAGTACGTGGACATGCCGATCCAACATACGAAGGAGCGGATGCTCCGGTTGATGCGCCGCGGGATGACGGAAAGCGGTCAGAAGCACCTCGTCCGGCGATGGCGCGAGGAGATCCCCGATCTCGCGATCCGCACCACGGTGATCGTAGGCTTCCCCGGCGAGTCGGAGGAGGATTTCGAGGGGATGCTCGAGGACCTGCGCGAGCTCCGATTCGACCGCCTCGGGGCGTTCCGATACTCGCGGGAAAAGGGAACCCGGGCGGACGAAATGGACGGTCATCTTCCGGAGGACGTGAAGTCCCGGCGTCTCGAGCAGATCATGCTCCAGCAGCAGGAGATCCTCTTCGCTCAACACGAGTCGAAGATCGGAAAGGTCGTACCGGTCGTGGTGGAAGAGCGGAAGAAGAAGTCGGTCTGGGTCGGACGCACCGCCTCGGACGCTCCCGACATCGACACGACGATCACTCTTCACGGCGAGGCTCGCGAGGGCGAGATCCGGCGCGCGCGCGTCGCGGGGCGGGAGGGGTACGACCTCGTGGCGGACTTGGTTTCGGTGTGAGGCCGGCCGCAGGGATTTCCGCCGGGGATTGGACCCAGCCTGAAATCCAGTACAATACGGCCGTGCGAACGCTCGGCCCTCCCCTCGACGCCGTCTTCCGCGCCATGGAGTTCTGGGGCATCGAGAAGCGGTTCTGGAAGACGAACGGAATGACGGGCGACATTCTCGTCAAGATCCTGGAGATCCTGGACGCCGCCAAAGCGCGCTGGGTCCTGGTCGGCGGCACGGCCATCGCCTATTTCGAGGAGCCGCGGGCCACGCTCGACACCGGTCTCATCGTCGAATCGACGAAGATGCGGACCGTTCTGGCGCGGGTTCGAAAGGCATTTCCCGGCTGCGCGATCGAGGAATTCGAGGCGGTGTGCCGGCTGAAGCCTTATGGAATCGATTTCATCAAGAGCGCAGGCCATCCTCTATACACCGAAGCGATCCGAAAGCGCGAGAAGCGGGGAGACCTGTATGTCCCACCGGTAGAAATCTTTTTGGGCCTGAAATTCTTGGCGGCGCGAGGCCGAGGCTCTCCTCGACGCCCTCGATCACGACAAGCCCATCACGATGTAGCGGCCGGCAAGGTCGCGTAGTCCGATTTGAAAAACCAATCTCGATCCTCGGACTTGGCGATTCTCTCCCCCGCGACTCGCGCCAGTTTCGCGTATTTCCGGGCCTCCGCCTTCTTCCTCGCCGCGCTGGCGGCTCGCGATAGGGCCTCGTAGGCGTACGCCAGATCGAAATCCCCGATCCCGTGCTTCCGACAAATCTCCAGACATCGTCCCGCATGGTAGAGCGCCCCTTCCGAACGGCCGAGGACGGAGTACACGCGAGAAATCTGCCACTCCCCTCGAGCGAGATTCACCGACGTCCCCGCCAGCGACCAGTGGTGCCGCGAGGCGTGCGCGGCGTGGATCATGGCGTCGACCTCCTCTGCCGTCCGCTTCTTCCTCTCCAGAAGCGTCCACACGAGGTTGAAGAGTTCGACCCCGAGCTTCCGATGCTCCGTTTTTTTCACGGCTTCATCCCCCATAGACGAACCCTACCGTCTCCTCCGCCCGTGGCGAGGAGTCCCCCGTCCGCGCGAAAGGCCACGGACCATACCGGCCCCCGATGGGCCTCGAGGCGGCGCACCTCGCGGCCCGTCCGGTCCCAGATTCGCACCGTCCCGTCTCGCCCCCCCGAGACGAGGACGCGTCCGTCGGAGCTGAAGGCGACGGAGAGGACCGCGCCGACGTGGCCCCCGAGGACTCGCGCGTCCGTTTCCTTCTCCGCATCCCAGAGACGAACGACCCCGTCCGCCCCGCCGGTAGCCAGAAGCGTGCCGTCCGGCGTAAACGCGATCGAATTCACGCGGCCCACATGGGCCGTCGCTTCGCGCCTTGAGGAGCCGGCCTGCAGGTCGCGGACGAGGAGTCCTCCCTTCTCGTCCCCCGTCGCGAGAAGCCGTCCATCCGGCCCCAAGGCCATCGCGGTGACGTGGGCTGGATGCCGCGATCCGGTCGGAGATTGCGCTCCGGTCTGTACCTCCCATCCGCACACCGATCCGTCCGAATCGCCGGCCAGGATGCGCTTTCCGTCCGAGGCGAAGGTCAGCGTGAAGATCGAGTCCGAATGGATTCCCAAGGCCGCGGTCGATTCCCAGGTCCGACAATCCCACACCCGTATCTGACCGATCCCGTCTCCCGAGGCGAGAAGTCGGCCGTCGGCTCGGAAGGCAAGACTGAGCACCCATCCCTCGTGTCCTTCCAAGGTGCGAATCTTGACGCCTTTCGCGACATCCCAAAGGACGATGGTGCGATCCAGTCCGGCCGTGGCCAGTCGAACTCCGTCGGGCGAAAAGGCGACGGCCCGCACTTCGGGATCGTGGGCCTCCAGGGTGAACCGGTTCTCGAAGGACCTGGGGTCCGGCGTCGGCGGGGGGAGCGAAGGGGGAGAGGGCGCTCGAGGCTTCCGCACGCGAGTGAGCGCGTAGCCCCCTGCCAGGAGCAAAACGAGTACGGGAGCCGCGAACCACCATCGACCTCTCATGCCGGCGGCACCATCGCATGGCCAGAAAAGGCTTCCCACCTTACCGGAGGGAGGTCTAATCTTACCCGCCATGACGTTGGCCAACAAGATCACCAGCGGACGTTTCTTCGTGACGCTGCTCTTCCTCGCAGCCCTCACGGTCGTGGCGCTGGAGCAGGCCCGGCTCCCGCGCGAGCGGCTGAACCTCCTGTACCTTCTCTCCTTCGTTCTCTTTCTCATCGCGGCCGGAACGGACTGGGTCGACGGCTATTTCGCGCGCAAGTACGGGGAGGTCACCCACTTCGGCCGAATCGCGGATCCGTTCGTCGATAAGATCATCGTTTGCGGCGCCTTTACGTACTTTCTCGAGATCGATTCGCTTCGAGCCTATTTCCCGGCGTGGCTCGTGGTGATCGTGCTGGCGCGGGAGTTTCTCGTGCACGGGATTCGCAGCGTGGCGGAGGCCCAGGGGATCGAGTTCGGCGCCAACTTCCTCGGCAAGCTCAAGCTGGTGATTCAAACATTCACGGTCGGGACGGCTCTGTGGTACGCTTCCTATCTCCACGGGGCGCTCTGGACGCGATGGCTTCTGGTCGTCTCGGCCGGCGCGACCCTGGTGGTGACGGTCGCCTCGGGCGCCGTCTATGTGTTCGCGGCGCGGAAACTATTCGCGAGCGATAAGGTTTAGAATGGCCGAGGAAAGCGAACGGGCCCCGAGCACTCGCCGCCTCCGGGCGGCCAAGCCCGCCACCTCCCGCTTTCGGCGCACCGCCGACGGAACCGCCGAGGTCGTTACGGCTGGGCCGGAGCAGGAGGACAGCGCGGTCCGCCGGCGCGTCGCCCCAGGACCTTCCATTCGCCGCGGCCTCTCCCTCAAGTGGAAAATCGCCGCCGCGATGAGCAGCGTCACGTTCGTGGCGGGGGTCCTCATCTTCATCGTCGTCTACAACAAGGCGGTCGATCAGCTGAACGACGAGATCAACGCGAAGGGCGAGCGGCTCGTCCTGACTCTGGCCTCCGTCGACGAAGAGTATTGGCACACGGCGATCCACTGGCCCGATCGTCAGGCCGAGTTCCACCTCTTCCTCAGGAAACTCGATCCCCAGTTCGACTGGGAGAAAACGGTCGAGGCCGTCCCCGAGAATCAGAGGGCCGTCGTCCCCATCATCAACCCGACCAGCGAGGCTCGCCGGGATGAGGTTCGCCAGGTGATCTCGAAACTCTTGAAGCGCGAGGATTGGTACGACGGGGTCAAGGATACTCCCGAATTCGAGCGCTTGCTCTCCCCGATCGGACGCCTGGACCGAATCAATCCGTTCGAGTCGCTCAAGGGAGCCGGCAGCGAGGACTTGGTGGACGTAGGGGTGGTGGACGTCTCCGATCCCAACCTGAAGCCGAACGATCCCGCACCGGTAGTCACGATGAAGGGGGTGTCTCGGATCACTCTGAAGCTTCCGGAGCCCAAGCCCGGGGAGGTCATCAGCGTCGCCGAGCGGGACGCCCAACACGGCGGGCGCACGACGCGCGTGCGCCTGTTCGTCAAGAACCCCGACCCGCAATCGAAGGTAAAGCTCCGTCACTACGCGATGCTTTCCCTGGAAAAAATCTCGGACGCGAAGACGACGCTCTTTTGGTCCGTCTTCCTGACGGTGCTTCTCGCCGTGGCCGTCAGCATCGCCGTGGCCATGGGCCTCTCCGCGCTCGTCACCAAACCGCTGGCCCTCCTTCTCCAAGACATGCACGAGGTGAGCTCGGGCAACCTCGACCACGAAACCGTGCCGATCTCCACCGACGAAATCGGAGTCTTGGCCGGCACGTTCAACAAGATGACCGGAGCGCTCAAGACGGCCCACGAGCACGAGCTGGAACAGAAGAGGATGGAGCATCAGCTCTCGATCGCGCGCGAGATCCAAGAGAACTTGATGCCGAAGAAGATCCCCAAGTTTCCCGGGTACGACGTGGGCGCCTTCTACCGCCCTTCGCAAGAGGTCGGCGGAGACTACTACGACTTCATCGACATCGACCAGGACCACACCGGTCTCATCGTGGCGGACGTTTCCGGGAAGGGGGTTCCCGGGGCGATCGTGATGTCCATGGCTCTCGCCTTCATCCGCGAAGAGGTGGACCGCACCCGCAACCTTTCCCCGATGGCGACGCTCGTGCGCGCCAACAAGATGCTCGCCCAGAACATCAAGAAGGGCATGTTCGTAACGGCGATCTATTGTATACTGGACAAGAGAAACCGCGCCATGAAGGTGGCGAGCGCGGGCCATAACCCGCTCATCGTGTGGCGGGCCGGGAAGAGCAACCTCGAGCTCGTCAACCCGAAGGGAATCGCTCTGGGATTCGACCGGGGGCCGGTGTTCGAGCGGACCATCGAGGAGGGATCGCTGGTCTTGGATCACGGAGACCGGATCGTGGCGTACACCGACGGCGCGATCGAAGCGATGAACGCCGCCCACGAGGAATTCGGCGACCCCCGCTTCCACGCCCTCGTCCGCCAGCTCGCCGACCGCGACTGCAATCAGTTCCTGAATCTCGTCGTCAAGGCGCTGGACGATCACAAGGGGGCCGCCCCCCAACATGACGATATCACCTTGGTCGCTCTGCGGTACTTGTGAGGCGGTGCCATGGGTGGGACGCTCAAGGACCGGATCGTCGTAACGAACGACACCAAGTTCCTCGCGGTCGTGCGGGAATTCATAGCCCGGCTCGTCCTGCAGAGCCGGCTCTCCCGCGACGACGAGAACAAGATCATCCTCGCCGTCGACGAAGCGGTGACGAACATCATCGAGCACGGGTACGACGACGGCGTGGAGGGGTCGATCGAGATCGAGGTGGAAACGGACGAGGCCCATTTCAAGGTCATGATTCGGGATACGGGCCGCGTCTTCAACCCGGAGTCCATCCCGACCCCGGACCTGACCGATCACGTCAAGCTCGGGAAGAAGAAGGGGTTGGGAATTTTCCTGATGCGCCAGATCATGGACGAAGTCCGATATCGCTTCAAGGACGGAGTCAAGAACGAGCTTACCCTCGTCAAGTATGTGAGATAGAGACATGCCCGCCTTCGAAATCCGAACGGAGCCGTTGCAGAACGGGATCACCCTCATCACCGTGCGGGGGTTCCTGGACGCCCACACCTACGAGCAGTTCGAAAAGGCGTTCGACACCGTGATCGAAGCCGGGACGTATAAGATCGTCGTAGATCTGTCCGCGCTCGATTACATCTCCTCGGCGGGGGCGGGGGTGTTCATCAGCGCCTTGGACAAGCTGCGGGACAACGACGGAAACGTCGTTCTCATGAAACCCACCGTGAACGTGCGGGAGGTCTTCGACCTCCTGGGCCTCTCGCAGATCTTCACGTTCAAGAATACGAGAGAAGAGGCCGTCCGGGCCCTTCAGTAGCCCCGATTTGATTTCGGCTCCCGCCGGGGATAGAATTCTCTCAGCGATCGTGCGTTCTTACTATTCGGCGGTCCTCAGCGGTCGGAAACGGGGCCTGCTGGCCGCGGCGTTCAAGGCGGTCCTGTCGGCCCTCTCTCTTCTCTATTGGATGGCCCACAAGAGCCGCCAGTGGGCGTACTCCCTGGGACTCCTGCGTCGCGTGCGCCTCCCCGTGCCCGTGGTGAGCGTGGGAAATCTCACGGCGGGCGGGACCGGAAAGACTCCTCTTGTAGAACACCTTGCGCGGAAGCTGGCCTCCCAACGCCTTCGGACGGCGATTCTCGCGCGCGGCTATGGAAAGATCGATGCCGACCGGGACGACGAGAGTCTGGCGCTGGAGTTCGAGTCCGTGGTTCGCCTGACCGGCGCCGATCGCGTCGCCAGCGCGAAAACCGCTTTGGGGGAATTCCGCCCCGACGCCATCCTGCTGGACGACGGCTTCCAGCATTTCCGGATTCGCCGCGACCTCGACATCCTGGCGGTGGACGCGACGAATCCGTTCTCCGGCGGCCGTCTTCTGCCTCGCGGCTTCCTTCGGGAACGCCCCGCCAATGCGGCTCGGGCCGACCTCATCGTTCTTACGCGCACGGATCAGATTCCGCAAAACGCGATCGACGCCCTCCGGGAACAATTGGCGGTCCTCTCGGGAGGGAAACCGATCGTCGAGTCCATCCACCGTCCGGTGGCGCTCCGGTCGCTCTGGAACAAGCGGCGCCACGAGGTGGAATGGCTGCGGGGCCGCACCGTCTACGGATTCTGCGGAATCGGCAACCCGGAAGCGTTCCGGAAGACGCTCCAAGGCGCCGGAGCGAGCGTGCTCAAATTCCGCGCGTTCCCGGACCATCATCCGTACGATTCCTCCGACGTGCGGCTCCTCAATCTCGAAGCCCAGGAGTTCATGGCCGAGGCGTTCGTGACGACGGAAAAGGACGCCCACAAGCTTCGAGCCGAGGGATTCGAGAAGCCGATCTTCGTACTCCGCGTCGAGCTCGAAATCACCCGCGGAGAGGATCTCCTCAACGCGGCGTTGTTGGAGATCGTCCGGGCGCGCCGCCCCGCGGCCACGGAAGCGCTTCCTCGCTGATGCCCTCCGGTCACAGGCGATTCCGGTTGATCAAGTGGAGACCGTTCCATTTTCCCATGTATTTCCTGCTCCGATGTCTGGCGGCGGCCGCGGCGATGGTTCCGGCGGAGGCGCTCCGGCCGATCGCCCGCGGTGTCGGAGCGGTCCTCCGATGGGTCGACCGCAAACACGTGAAGCGCGCTCGGAAGAATCTCCTCCACATCGGATTCGACGGGACCCCCGAAACCTTGATTCGGAGCGTGTACGAACATCTCGGTCTCTCCGCGATGGAGATGGTGGTACTTCCGCGCCTCATGCGGTTCCGGGGAGTGACGCCGTACGTGAAGTTCCACCATTTGGAGCGACTCGACAGGGAATGGGCCTCGGGAAAGGGAGTGATCGTGGTCATCGGACACCTGGGGAATTGGGAACTCGCGGGACTGGCGATCACGATGCTGGGGTATCCCTTGCGATCCTTGGCGCGTCCCCTGGACAATCCCTACCTCGAGCGGTGGGTGCGGGAGACCCGACAGTCGACGGGTCAACAAATCATCTCCAGGCACGGGGCGTTGCGGGAAATGGTGGAGGTCCTCCGACGAAAGGAGCTTCTGGCCATTCAAGTGGATCAGGATGCGAAAACTTCCGGCGTCGTCGTTCCATTCCTCGGCCGTCCCGCATCCACGGTGCGCAGCCCGGCCGTCCTCTCCCTGAAATACGGAGTCCCGGTTCTTCCGGTCGAGATCTATCGGGACGAGAAGGGATTGCATCATGCCGACTTCTCTCCGCCCCTTCGGCCCGAGGAATATGTCGCCCACGACGACCCCGCTCTCTCCCTCACCCGGGAGTTGAGCCTTCGTTTCGAGGAGTTCGTCCGTCGTCATCCCGCGCAGTGGCTCTGGCTTCATCCCCGCTGGCGGAGCGTCACGCGCGGAAAGGTCCGCGCGGAATCCGCGAAGGCGATGAATGGCTGACTTCCGTCCCCTCCGCTGGAAACCGATCCAGTTTCTCGTCTACCTCGGCGTTCGGTTCCTGGCGCTGCTCGCGGCCCCCTTTCCCCTGCGCTCCTTGGCGCGTCTCGTCGGAGCGGTTCTCTTTCGACTCGATCGGAAGCATCGCCGCGTCGCAGAGCGCAATCTCCTCCGCGCCGCATTCTCGCCGTCTCTCGTTCCCCTCGTGTTCGAAAACGCGGCCCTGATCGCGCTGGAGACGATCCGTCTTCCGCGGCTCCTCCGCCACGAAGGGCTTTCCCGACACGTACGGTTCCACCGACTCGAGGTCTTCGATGCGTTGGTCCGGAGCGGCCGCGGCGTCATCGTGGCGGCCGGTCACTTGGGCAATTGGGAAATAGCCGGGATCGCCGTTACGGTGGCCGGATATCGCCTCCACTCCCTGGCGCGGCCCATCGAAAACCCGTACCTAAATCGGTGGGTACTGGGGACCCGCACTTCCACGGGTCAGACGATCCTCCCGAAGCACGGAGCGGTTCCCGCCATGGCCGAGGTCCTCCGCCGCGGAGGCGTCCTCGTGGTTCAGGTCGATCAGGATGCGAGAAGAAACGGGGAACGGGTCGACTTTTTCGGATCGCCCGCCTCGACGGTCCGCAGTCCGGCCGTCCTCTCGCTGAAGTACGGCTCCCCCATTCTGCCCATTAATGTGTACCGAGAGCGAGGCCTCCATCACATCTGCGCGGACGAACCGATCGATCCGGACGCGTACCGAGGGCGTCCCGATGCGGTGCGTCGGATCACGCAGGTGTTTACCTCGAGGCTCGAGAGCTTCGTGCGGGATCATCCGGAGCAGTGGAACTGGCTCCACCGGCGGTGGAAATCGGTCGAGAAAGCGGAGGCTAAGAGCACATCCCGGTAGGATCGTGGCCGCGGTGGCGGCGCCGAGGGTG
>CAZGKV010000053.1:0-18224 GCA_964526305.1 uncultured Planctomycetales bacterium
GGGGGATGGTTCGCCTACAGGGCCGTCCTCGTGCCGAGGTTATGGGGGACCTCTCGGAGCACCGGGAGCCGGATCTTCCTGAACCGGACCGTGCCGCAGATCATCGAAGAGGTGCTGACGGGAAACGGGTTCACCTCCCTGGACTACGAGATGAAGCTGGGCGCTCGAGACTATCCCAAACGCGAGTACCTGGTGCAGTTCCAAGAGACGGATCTCAGCTTCCTCTCGCGGCTTTGCGAGCAAGAGGGAATTTTCTACTTCTTCCAACAGGAAGAGGAAGCGGAGAAGATCGTCTTTGCCGATTCCACGGATGCGTACGAGCCCCTTGGCGGGAACGACATCGTTTCCTTCCGTCCCGCCCCGAGGAACGGCGGTGCGCCGAATGTAGGCTTATGGCTCGAGCACGAGGCCGTTCAGGAACTATCCCTTCGCCATACGCCCCTCCCGAAAGAGGTGGTCCTGCGCGACTACAACTATCGGACCCCCTCCGCCGATCTCAGGGTCTCCTCGGAGGTCGATGGCGAGGGGATCGGGACGGTATTCGAGTACGGCGATCACTACATGGACTTGGAAGAGGGGAGGGCGTTGGCCAAGGTCCGCGCCGAGGAACTGCGGTGTCGCGAGCGGATCTTCCAGGGAACCGGGACCGTGCGCTCCTTTCGGCCGGGTTTGACCTACGAACTGGCCGAGCACTACCGCGAGGACTGGAACAGGCGATACCTGATTACCGAGGTCCGGCACAAGGGCATGCAATCGATGACCGCGGGCAATCTTACGAATGCCGTCTCGTCCTATCGGAACGATTTCGCCTCTATCCCGGCCGACCGGGTCTACCGTCCCGAGCGCCTGACTCCCAAGCCGCGGATCTTCGGGACGATCCACGCGAAGGTGGACGCGGCGGGCGACGGAGAGTACGCGGAGGTCGACGATCAAGGACGATACAAAGTGCAATTGCCTTTCGATCTTTCCGGACGCTGCGGTGGCAGGGCCTCGGGGTACGTGCGGATGGCTCAACCCTACGCCGGAGCGGGGATGGGGATGCACTTTCCGCTCCACAAGGGGACCGAAGTAATCCTCACCCACATCGACGGCGACCCGGATCGACCGATCATCGCCTCGGCGGTGGCGAATCCCGAGACCGCGGGCCCGGTGTCGGGAGGGAACCAGTCGCAGTGCGCGATCCGGACGGGGGGAGGAAACGGCCTAGTGATCGAAGACTCGGCAGGGGCGCAGAAGATTTCCCTGAATTCCCCGACCGAGGGTTCCTTCTTCACCATGGGGGCGGCGAATTCTCCGCCGGGATTCAATCTGGGCACGGCGGCACACATGAATCGCGAGTTGGGCGGCGACGAGATGCTCAAGGCGGGAGGAAATCAGATCGCCAAGATTACCGGCGACGTAAAGAGCTTCTGCGGCAAGTCTAATTTGAGTGTGGTGGGAGGCGCGAGGGAATTGATGGTCGCGGCTTCCAACCAGGAGACGATCGGCGGATCGGACCAAGTGAACGTCGGAGGCAAGAGCTCCATGACCGTCGCCGGAAGCCGAACCGTGAGCGCCGCGAAGATCACGCAGGTGGCTCGGGGAAATCATGCGGTCCAAGCGAGTGCGAACGTGGTCTCGAAGTCGGGCGGAAAGACCCTCATCAAGGCGAACGGCACGCTCCTCTGCGACGGAGGCGGGAACGTCACGGTGACGAGCGGCGCCAAGGCGACGGTGAAGTCCAAGGGACCGACGGTCATCGACGCCCAGGGAGCGGCCACTCTCCAATCGGCGGACAAGGTCCACATCAAGGGCGGAGGCACGGTCGGGATCCAAGGACCCGCGGTCATCGTCAAGGGGCCGACCGACCTCACCGGAGACATGAGATTCAAGGGCAAGCTCACTCAGACGGGGGAGATCACGGTCAAGGGCGCAACCCGATTCAAAGGAGATCACCACGTCACCGGCACCTCGAAGTTCAACGGAAACACCCTGGAGGTCTCATGACGGAGCCCCGCACGTTGGATTTTTCCGGCCACGATTTCGGCGGTCGAGATCTGCGCCGGGTGGACTTCTCCGAGTGCAACCTGTCGCGGGCGAGGTTGGTGGGCGCCGACCTGAGCTACTCGGATCTCACGGATGCGGACCTGGCCGGCGCGGACTTCTCGGGCGCGCGGTTCTTTCGCTCCTTCCTCAACGGAGCGAATCTGACGCAGGCTCGTTTCTCCGATGCCGAGATCCGAAACTCCTTCCTTGACGGCGCCCAGATCGATCGACTCGATTTGTCGAGCGCTCGGCTCATCGAGAGCAGCATGTCCCATTTGGACTTTCGGGACGTTATCCTGAAGCACACCGCTTTCCTCACCTGCACGATGATCGGGGGGAATCTCTCCGGGACCGATCTCACGACGTGCGACTTCACCGAATCCAATCTCTCGGAATGCGATCTGACCGGAGCGACCTTGGCCGGAGCCCGCGCCGACGGATGTTATTTCCGAAGGGCGATTCTCAGCGGGGCGAACTGCGAGGGGATCCATGCCGAACACTCGCGCTTCGATGAGGCGCGGCTGGAGCGTGCGCGATTCTCTCATGCGCTTCTGACGTCGGCTCATTTTGAGAAGGCGAGCGGAGAAGGGGCCGATTTCAATTCCTGCGATCTCCGCGAATCCGGTTTCGCCGGCGCGGATCTCCGGGGAGCGCGCTTCGCCGGGAGCGTGCTGCACTACGCAGACTTCACCGGCGCGAAGATCGACGCGGCGGACTTCTCGGAAGCGGACCTCTTCTCGGCTCAGTTGCACCGGGCGACCGAGCAAGCCACACAATGGGCGCGCGCGAATCTGAGTCGAGTCCACAGGACCGACCGGGATCGCCTGATCGCGGAGACGTGGAAGGCAGGAGAACGACCGCTGTGGACCTCCTAAACGAAACCCCCTTCAAGGTCGCCTGGATCGCCGGGAAGATCCGCCCGCCGCAATGGTCGGCGACCGTCATCGTGAAAGGAACTTTCCGACTCCACCCGGACGGTGTCGCCTCTCCGCTGCCGGAGCAGCCCGAGTGGGAGGACGTCGATGAGTTGGCCTATTTCAAGCCGCGGACAGACCTGCTCCTGACCGGGACGTGCCACGCTCCTGGGAGGGAACCCGTCACCGCGTGCCGAGTCACGTTTCGAGTGGGCCGCTTCGCGAAGTCGCTGGGAGTCGTCGGCGATCGGGGGCCTTTCGAACGGACGGCCCTCACCTACGAAAACGCGTACGGAGGTCCCGGTGTCCAGGGCAACCCCGTGGGCAAGGAAATCCCAAACATCGTCTACCCCGATCGGCCGGGAGCGAAAATCGTCGCCGGTTTCGGCCCAATCCCGGGCACGTGGCCTCAGCGCGCCTCACGGGTCGGCACGTTCGGACAGAAGTGGCTGAAAGAGCGCTGGCCTTGGTACCCGGAGGATTGGGATGGCTCCTACTTCAACACGGCTCCGCAGGATCAGCAGCTCGAAGGCTATCTGACGGGAGAGGAGGAGATTTACCTCGAGAACCTCCATCCGGAACACTCCGTCTATCGATGTCGCCTCCCTGGACTTCGGGTTCGCTTTTTCGTGTTGAGACGGGAGAAGGCGCACCAGGAGTTCTGCGAAGTGTCCCTTCGCCTCGATACCCTCCGGGCCGATATGGATGAGGAGCGGTTGACGCTTCTCTGGCGTGGGCACACCGACGTGCGATCGGAAAAGATGACGGATTGGGTGCAGCTCTTCACGCTGTCCGAATCGACCCAGGACGCGCCGCGCTCGTTGGACGCGTGTCGGAGGATGCTGGAGGAAGCGCTCGCGAAGAAGGATGCGGATGAGGCGGACCCCGACGAACCCGAAGAGGAGGAAGCGGCGGAGGAATCCGAAGAGGCGCCCGAGGAGAAGGAAGACGCCGGAGAGGAGGACCCCGATCTCCCCAAGATCGAGTGGAAGCCGCCGGAGGGCGCCGCGGATCTCCAAGCGACCATGACGGAAGTATCGGAGTTCTTTGCAGAGCGGGAGCTGGAAGTCCCCACGCAGTTGTTTGCCATGCTCGCCCCACACGAACTCCCCGAGGAGAATACGTCCGAAGAAGACCTGGATGGGGAAGAGGAAGAGGAGGATCCGCCGGAGGAGGCCGAACCCCCGACTCGGGATCAAGTCCTCGCGAGGATCGCGCGCGGCGAGAGTCTCGAAGATCAGGACCTCACGGGAATCGATCTTGCCTGCGCAGACTTGAGGGGGATCAATTTCAAGAACGCCATTCTGCAAGGAGCGGTTCTCACGCGCGCCCGATTGGAAGGAGCGGATTTCCGCGGCGCCTCGTTGGCACAAGCCGATCTTCGCGAGGCGAATTGCCAGGGCGCGATCTTTCATCAGGCGGATATGGCGGAAACAAACCTGGATTCCTCGGACTTGTCGGGGGCGAATCTGCACGAGGCAGACCTTTCGAAGTGTAGTCTCCGAGGGGCGACGCTGTCCGGCGTTCGGGCCGAGTGGGCGATCTTCGCCAATGCCGATCTATCCCGAGCCGATCTCGAGGCCGCTCGGTTGGAAAGCGCCGATCTGTCGGGATGCCGTCTGCATGAGGCCGATCTATCGCGCGCGAACTTGACATCCGCATCGCTGGCGCACTGCTGGGGTCGCAAGGTTCGCGCCGAGGGCGCAGTCGTGGGCAAGCTCAAGGCGGCTGGGGCCATACTGCCGGAAGGAGACTTCCGGCAGATCACCGGCGAGGAATCGATATGGGAAGGCGCGCAGCTCTACGGCGCGGATTTCTCCGGCTCGCACTTGCCGGGAGCGGAGTTCTCCTCCGCGTACTTGGGCTCCGCTTCCCTTTGCGAGGCGAATCTTTCGTCCTCGACTCTGGATGGAGCGGTACTTCGCGGCGCTCGGATGACCCGGTCAAGTCTTCTTCGCGCCTCGATCCTGAAGGCCGACCTCGCCGGCGCGGATCTGCGAGAGTCCAACCTTTATGAGGCGAAACTCATGGAGGCGAACCTGGAAGGGACGAACCTCGAGAGCACCAACAGGAAAGGGGTCAGGATGTGATGACCGAAACCGCGTCTTACTTGGGATCCGCGTGGGTGACGGGGACGCGAGGACGGTCCGGGCAGGTGGAAGTCGCGCTTCCGGAAAGGGATCCCCTCTGGGCACGTCTCGCCACGACTTTCCATCCTTCTGAGGGAGACGAGGTGTTGGTCCTCTCGCTGGATGGAGAACAGGTCTTCGTGATCGGGATCCTTCGAGGATCGGCGAGGCTCCGGGTGACGGGCGACTTTTCGATCGAGGCTCCGAAAGGGACCATCACGATGTCGGCGCCTCATATCCGGTGGGAGGCGGGCAAGCTGGAGGTCGCCGCGCATCGGATCGTCCAGCGGGCGCGCGATTTCTACGGCTGGGTTTCCAATCTCTTTCGAATCCAAAGTCGTCGCATGAAAACCCTGGCGGACGAAGACTACACCGTGAGAGCCCGGACCGCCCGGGTGGTGGCTGAGAGAGAGGTGAAGATCGACGGAACCTCGATTGAATTGGGATAAGCGATGCCGTTTCCAGCCTGTTCCGCAAGCGCCTCGGGGAAGTGCGCAACCCCGGGCCCCCTGGATGTCTGCAAGACTCCCGGTGTCTGCGCGGGCGCTCCCGGACCGTTGCCGTATCCGAATTTCGGGAGGTGCAGCGACGGGACGGGTTCGAGCAAGGTCACCATCAAAGGCAAGGACACGCTCCGAAAAGGGGACAAGCTCAGCAAGTCGACGGGGGATAACGGCGGCACGGCGGGCGGTGGGGTGAAGTCGAACAAGATCATGGGCTCGGTGACGTTGAAGGACGGCTGCGGCAAAGTGAAGGCGGAAGGCAAGGCGATTGCGTACGTCACCTGCCCCTCGGAACACAACGACGGCAACGCGCCGGGACTGTGCGTCTCGGGGGGACAATCGTGCGTCAAAGTGATCGGGCCCCCGGGGCCGTGAACCTGCGGTGAAGTCTCTGGCGAAGGATCTCGTCCTATGAAGAGATGGCAAGAAAGGCTCGCGGGTGAGGAGTACCCTCGGATGGAGGTAGCTCCGATCTCCCCCTCCCCGGAGATCCCGACGGCATGGGGCCACATGCTGCGCGCGGGGACGACGGAGGAGGACCTGAGATTCTGGGAGCGTTGGTGGGACCGCCTCCCCGCCACGATCCAAGCGATGGAGATGAGAATCCAAGGCGTAGGCCTTCTCCCCGCACAAGAGTGGTACTTTCTCTCCGAGCAGACCGGCGACGACCGGGTCGAAGCCCGCTGGCTTGGGTCCGACCCGAGCCGATTCCCCGTGGTGGCCCAGTGTGACGATTCCAGCCGCATCGGATTCGATCTGGGGAATACGGTGAGGTCACCGTACCTGCCTCTGGAACTCCTCAGGGAGGCGCAGCCGTGAGCTTCCGGATTCGCCGCGGATCCGAAGCCTTCGAAATCGATCCGGCCGCCGGATCGGCCGCCGCGATTCCTTTCGACAGCGTCGCCGCGGCCGAGTCGTTCCTTCGTGGGTTTCTTCGAGACGAATGGAACGCCCGGGCCCTGCGCGCTCTCTTCCGGCAGGCGTTTCCGGAGACAAGCCCGGCCCGATTCAGCGACGCCGACATCGTGCGTCGCCTCGCGCCGCTCCTCCTCCGCGATCGCTTGCGCGTGCGACGTCCCCTGGAGGAGGAAGCGGAGCCGATTCTCCCTGCGGGGATGGAGTCGCCGATCGAGAGGTCCCCCGAGCCCCCGAAGGAAACCGTCCAGGAGAAGACCTGGATCGAGTTCGAGTTGCTGGACGAAGACGGCGCGCCCATGGCGGGCGAAAGCTACGAGTTGTGTCTCCCGGACGGAAGCGTGCGAAAGGGGAAGCTCGATACTCAGGGGCTGGTCCGGGTCGCGGGCATCGATCCTGGACTCGGAACGATTTCGTGGTTCCTCAAGCCGAGCAAGGCCAAGAAGGGGGGAGGTGTTGCGGGGTACGGCAAGTCTCCCATGCCCGCGCCCCCGGTCTGGCCTCCTACCGGATTGCCTCCCGTGCCCCCCAAACTGGCGGCGATCCGGGTAACGGTGCCTCGCACGATGGGCAAGCGCGACAAGACGAAGTCCCGCGGCTCGGACGCGAATTGGATCGCGGCTTCCTCGGATTCCAGCATGACCGCCAATCCGCCCAAGGTCATCGTCTGCGGGACGAAGGATCTTCTCCTCGAGGCCGTCACGGTTCCGCTGAATCAACAGGTGACGTGGAAGGTGGATCCCAATCCCGCTGTCGGGACCGTGCCCCCGTCCCTCGTGTCCCAGGAGGGCGGACGCAAGGCGATCCTCAAGACGGACAAGCGCGGATCCTTCTCGGTGACCGCTACGCTCTATGGGACAAAGGTCGTTTGGAACGTCGTCTTCGTCCAGGTGAAGGTCGATCCCGATTCGACCATCGCTCATCACCGGAACGATGGGTACAAGGATGGCGGATCCAACTCGGACCGTCTCCGATTTCGGTCCGGCAGGTTCAAGAAGAACGAATACGCTTGGGACGCGAGCGTAGAGGTCCAGGTCATCGGCGGGGGAATCTCCGGGGATCTCGGGGTCGCAAAGGTGAAGTTGCACGACCTCCAGAACGGCGTGGCGTGCGACTTGAAGGGCGTCTACGGGGAGAAGGACGGCGTCCCGGGGACGGCGCTCGAAGAGCCGAAAGGCGGATTCCCTGTCCTTGACTCGACCGACGAATCGTCTCCCTTCGGAGAGAGCGACAGCTCCTCCGTACAGCCGAATAACTCGGATAAGAAGCGAACGGTCTGGACGGGGGACAGTCCCACGGGGTCGTTTCCCAAGTCTCATGCGCACACCGGCAAGGAACTCGAGAAGATCACAGGAGGGAACACGTTCAGGACCGCGGTCGCCGCGACGAGTGACGACGCCCCCGGGTCGATCGTGGTTCTCGCCCAAGTGTACTGGATCGCGAAATTCTCCGGAGCGGTCGACAACTTCGACTTCACCGGCGGCGGCGTTGGAAAATACGTGGCGATCGGCGCTAGGACCGAGGGACAAAAGAAGTACGAATTGATCTCGCCCGCGTCGGGCGGTATGGACGCAGGGGATGCGAACTTCGAAAGCTGCGAACCGCGCTACAACAACGGTGTGAACATCCACTGGAGCCCCTGATGAATTCTCTGTCGGCCGATCTCGTTCCCTTCCTCGGACGGGCCTCCATCCTCATCGCGAAGCAGGTCGGATGGAAGGTGTGCGAGGAGACGCCGAACGGGTCGCAACGCGGCACCGTCACGTTCGAGGCGCTCGAGGTGATCGCGGGGGAAGAGCCCCGCGTGGGCGAATCGATCTCGGTTGCCTTCGAACGGAGGAGCGACCCGGAGATGAGATTCCGTACTGCGGCGAACCACTGGAACACCCTCGCGCTTCAGGAAGGCGACCTTCTCTTGTTGGCGTGCCGGCACGACGGCGATTGGACGGCGCTCGCGGCTCACCAGGTCCTCTCGACGACCGCCGCGGAGGTCGAACAAGTCCGCCGGTGCTCCGCCATCGAAAAGGCGCGAAGTCCCATCGAGGCGCTTCAGGAGACCCTGGGCGGCGGCAGGTCGATCTTGCGCGACTATGCCGTCCAAGCGCTCACCGAACGGGGAGGGGCGTCGCGGGAAGTCGCCGCGGAGATGTTGGGGCGCGCGATCGAGTCGGCGAGCGCCGCCCCGAGGGATCGAGCGGAGCTGGCGGACCGCTTGATCGCGGGCCGCCTCTTCGCTCCCGCGCGCGGAGCGGACCCGACGAACCGGAGGGTGTTCGGAATTCTCGCGCGAGGCCTCGGGCGCGACGCGGGTTCGGAATTCCGGGAACGGTGGATCGATCTCCTCGAGTATTGCCTCCGGAGCGAAGGGATTCGAGGTGCGCTCATTCGATCCGTGCCCGCCGACGTTTCCGCGCGGGTCGTCGAGGTCTTGCACGAAGCGGCGGCCGACTCGTCGAAAGACGATCCTGGGACCGCTGAGGCCCTCTTCAACTTATGGACCCTGGAAGAGTGACGCGATGGGGAACAAGACGTGGATCAAGCGACCCGAGTTGCCCGGACGATGGGAGCGCGCGACCGGCGAGCGCCACACCTTCCAGCTCCAGCGCCGAAAGGCGTACGTGCTGGAGGTGCGCGACCTCCACTTCCATCACGACAGCGCGGTGCTGCTGCCGGAATACGTCCCCGACTCCGACTCGGTCGAGAAGAAGCCCTTCGGCTTCGACGCGTTGCGGACCTGCTACCTCCACGCGAAGGAGCATCCGGAGCGGAAGATTCTCCTTGCCGGACACGCCGACACCACCGGCGCGGATGAGTACAACGTCGGTCTCACGGAGAAGCGCGCCGATTCGGTCCTGCATGCCCTCGTCGGTCGACGGGACGAATGGGTGAAGATCTCCCAAGGGAAGCACAAGGTCGAGGATTACCAGCTCATCGTAAAGTGGGTGAATGCGATCTGGGGATGGGGCTGCGATCCTGGGCCGGTGGACGGCAAGAAAGGGCCGAAGACAAAGAAAGCGGTCGAGATCTTTCAGAAGAACTATAACGCCGCGTTCGGAATGAAGATCGCCGAGGACGGCATCGTCGGAAAGCAGACCTGGCAGGCCATCTTCGACATCTACATGGAAGTTCTGGCGTCGAGCCTGGACACAGACCAACTCGGACTCGCGATATATCGGACGGAACTGAAGTTCTTCAGCGAAGCGCGAAAGACGGTCGGGTGCGGGGAAAACTGGCCGATCGAGAAGCCCCTGCTCGACGAATACAAGAGCCGGACGAATCGCCGCGTGGAGATCGTCTTCCTCGAGCCGAAGAACGAACCGAAGTTGGAGTGCCATCCGTCCAAGGGGAAATGCGAATGGGAGAAGTGCGAGCTGTACGACCCGAAGCCGTTCGTGCTCGAGGTGATCCCGATCATCATCAAGAAGGGAGCCCAACCGAAGACTCTGAAGCTGATGGTGACGGCTCAGCCCGCATCCCATCCCCGGCTGCTCGTCACCGACGGTACCGAGAAGGTCTTCCAAACCTGGGAGGAGAAGGACGGAGAGCGTCATAAGGGAACCGTGATGTTCAGCCTCGATCCCGCGTCCCTCCCGACGCCGACCCAATTCGTCGTCGAGCAATGGGGGTTCCGATATCCGCACGGAAGTTCGTTCGATCCCGCGAATCTCCTGAAGGCGCTGGAGAAAGGCGACAGTCTCGGCGCGACGGACCTCATCTACGGAATCAACCCATCGCCCGCCGAAGAGCCGGCGAGTCGATTCCTATGGGATCCACCCGCGTCCCAAAGCGCCACGACCGCGGGCGTCGCGGAGAAGACCCCGACCTTCGCCGCCTCCGCGGCGCATTTCCTGATGATCCAGATCGACCGCGGTGAAGAGAACGACATCGATCTGAAGAACCCCCTGGTCAAGAGAATCAAGGCTTGGCTTGGAAAGAAGACCATGGCTCCTCTGAGCGACGAGGTGGTCGCGTTCGATCAGCTGGATCTCCCGAAGACGACGGAGTATGAGCTGCTCATCCAGATTCCCGATCCTTCCGGGGACATCCTGCATCTCGAGGAGAAGCTCAAGTTCTCCCTGGACAAGGAGGGTCGATGGTTCCTCTCGAACGACCTGCACCCGCGGCTCCACGCGCTGAAGGTGGAGGGGAAGCCCGGCCCGTCGAGCACGGTGACCCTACTCGTCGACGTCGCGTTCCTGAACGTGACGAAGAGGGTACGCGACTTGAACCCCTTCTACAGGGATATTCGCAAGGAGGTCGACGACAAGAGCATCGCGACGACGTCCGTACGGGAAGATCCGCGGACCCCGTTGGAAGAAGTGGGGGGCAAGCCTTTTTCTTCGATGACCTATCTGCTGGTTCATGGGGCCGGCAAGGGCCAGGGGTCGACCCTGGACCTGCTCCTCTACTTCGAGAACGAATCCGACAATCGCCCCGACGCCGTTCGCCACCAATTCGATCAATCGGGAATGGTGGTCCTCAGCCCTGCAGCCCCCGGACGGTATGGGGAGGCCGTTGCCGGCGGATACGCGCACTATCCGCTTTGCGGCTGGGCGGCGCAGGTCGCCGCGTCCGGAGCGGACGTCCTCCTGGTCATTCCTAACGTCCCCAACAACTTCACGAAGCCCACGATGCCGAAAGCGGCCGCGTACGGCGTTCTCGGTCAAGCCGGCACGGGAATCAAGCGCGTCCAGAAACTCGTGTTCCTGTTGTGGGCCGATCGTCCTGAGCCCCGTGGAGAGCGCGCCCGGCTGGACAAGCTGATCATCGCCGGCTGGAGTTCCGGCATGAACATCGTGTTCCAGTGGTTCAAGTCCCCCGCCGCCCCCCGGATCGACGGGATCGTGTGCTTCGACGCGGTCGGACCGGTCGGGAAGACGGTCGACGGCAAATTCTTCCCCGAGGACGACCCGGCCGACGGCGGCCGGAAGAATTTTCCTTCTCCCGACGCCTGGAACCAGTGG
The DNA here is from genome assembly GCA_964526305.1 of uncultured Planctomycetales bacterium. Lineage (GTDB taxonomy): Bacteria > Planctomycetota > MHYJ01 > MHYJ01 > JACPRB01 > JACPRC01. Next base: position 11,451 of record CAZGKV010000053.1, read on the forward strand.
CTGAAAAGCAAGGAAGCCGAGGACAAGAACGACGACCCCAAAGAGAAGGCAAGAAAGGAGGGGAAGAACGCGAAGCCCGTGAGACATCATGCGGCGTTCATCAGCGGAGGGTACAGTGAAGAGACCGCGGCCTACGCCAGCCAGAACATCGACCAGAAGCACATTCTGCTCAAGAAGCCGGATGCCTTCGACTTCTGGTACAAGAGTGCCGACTACATGTGGGCCCACCACGACGCCACGTTCCCTTCTCCGATCCCCGCGAGCCCCGCGCCGAATACCGTCTACTTCGCTTCGCAGCAGGGAGAGCTGCGGCGATCCATGAGCCCGATCCTCGATTTGCGCCACAGTTCCAAGATCGACACGCCGAACAAGATCGGCAAAGTCTCCCTGGTGGAGGCGGCGGACTATATGCGCTTCGCGCTGGGGATGCCCGCGTCGCCGACCTGGGATGAGTTCATCAAGGCCATGAACGCGTTGCGGAACGGATCGGAGTGGGGATCAGAATGGGAGCCCAGCGGCAGGATTCGACATCCCTGGACGATCTGTGGAGTGGAGACGATTCAGGGAAGCACCGCCCGGAAGGGGTACCTCCAACTTGTTCTCGAGGCCGCGGTCGCGAAGGGGCTCCTGAAATAGCGATAGGGATTCGAACTTCGAGTTTCGCCTCGCCGGTTGGTTTGAGGCTAGTCGACGTACCACGTGCCCGTGCCGTCGGCGACTACGACCACGTAGGGGTAGGATCGCGACAGCGTCCAAGAGCTCGCCCGTCGACGCGACGGCGATCCCCCCGGCCTCGCGGGAGCCTCCTACTCCGAAATCGCCGGGGGAACCGTAGTACACAAGCGTGAGTTTGTTGCCACGGACCCTACGTCATCGGGGACAGGAGGGTCGGCCTGAAGATGTCGGTGCGATTCCCGTCGTGGATTTCCCACCTCCGGAACCTGGATTCGCCTCGTAGTAGGGCTCATGAGAAAGGTGTTTCTGTCGCTTCTCTTGTTGCCGTTCGGCTGCGGGTCGGATCGTGGGGAAGCCGATCGCCTTCGCGGAGTCGTGTGGACGTGGGGGGACAACAGGTTCGGACAACTTGGCCACGGAACCCCGGGTCCCTACGCTATGCCCGCTCCGGTCTTGGGAATCGAGAACGCCGTCGGGGTGTACACAGGCCCGTTCCATAGTGCTGCCCTCCTGGGCGACGGGACGCTCCGCGCGTGGGGATGGAACGGATCCGGACAACTGGGAGATGGGACCGAGACTGCTCGATCCGTCCCCGTGTCCGTGGGCGTTTCCGACGTCGTCTCTGCCGCGCTGGGCTACCGCTTCTCCGTGGCCCTTCACCACAATGGCACCGTCAGCGCGTGGGGGGCGGGACAGGCGCACGGCACCGGAGCGTCCTCCGATACCTTCACTCCGACGACGGTCCCGGGTCTTACAGATATGATCGCGATCGCGGCGGGCTACTACCATGTCGTGGCATTGCGGGACGACGGGACCGTCTGGACGTGGGGGGAAGGTTCCAGCGTCCCGGCCATGGTCCCGGCTCTCTCCGGCCTAATCGCGGTTTCGGCGGGTCTCTCCTACACGTTGGCGCTCCGCTACGACGGAACGGTTTGGGCGTGGGGGAGCAATTCCTACGGTCAATTGGGCGACGGTACAACAACGACTCGATCCGCACCCGCCCCGGTCGCAGGTCTCTCGGGAGTCGTCGCCGTTTCGGCCGGCACGTACCACGCCCTCGCGTTACGGAGCGACGGCACGGTGTGGTCCTGGGGGTTCGATATAGCTAGTCTGACGGGAGCGCCCGTCCCCCCCACGCTTTTCGCAACGCAAGTTTCCGGGCTGGCCGGAGTCGTCGCCATTGCGGGCGGATCGTCCGTGTCGATGGCCCTCCTCGGTGACCATACGATCCGGACCTGGGGACATGGAAGCAGCGGCATTCTCGGAAACGGCGGCACCGACGCGACCTCGACGCCGGTCCCGGTCGTCGGACTGACCGACGTGGTCGCCGTGACGGCCGCGAATTCGTCGGGCCACGCCCTGGCCCTCCGGGCCGATGGACATGTCTTCGCTTGGGGGTTGAACGACTCCGGCCAACTCGGGAACGGAACCATCGGAATCGGCGCCGTTCCGGGTCGGGTCGTCGATCTTTCGGAGGTCACGTCCGTCTCGGCCAGCCACTGGCACATGGTCGTCGTACGAGAAGACGGCACTTTGCGGTCGTGGGGAGCGAATGGGTTCGGACAACTCGGAGACGGTAGCACGGTCTATCGGACGGCTCCCGTGCCGATCCCGGGAATCTCCGGCGTCGTCGCGGTGGCCGCGGGGCTGAATCACACGATCGCCGTCCTGAGGAACGGTACCGTGCGCGCGTGGGGCAATAATGCCAAGGGTCAACTGGGGGATGGAACCACGACGAACCGCCTCAGCCCCTTGCCCGTCCCCGGACTGACCGAGGTCGTCGCTATTGGGGCGGGAGCCCATCACAGCGTGGCGGTCCGGGCCGATGGAACCGTTTGGGCCTGGGGCGCGAATGCCTCGGGCCAGCTCGGGGACGGAACGACGGAGGCTCATGCGACGCCGATGCGGGTCTCGGGGTTGGACACGGTCTCGTCCGTTGCGGTCGGTGGGTACCATGCACTCGCGCTCCGAAAGGATGGGACCGTCCGCGCGTGGGGGCGGAACAGCCGGGGACAACTCGGGGATGGGACGACGGTCGCCCGACTCAGCCCAGTGGAAATCGTGATCAGCGGTGTGACGACGGTCGGCACGAGCAACGATCACAGTGTCGCACTCCTGCGGGACGGGACCGTTCGGACCTGGGGAATGAACAACCACGGCCAGCTTGGAGACGGCACTCTGACCGACCGAACCGAGCCCGTGAACTTGGTCGAATTCGCGAGGGTAAAGGCGGTCGCCGCAGGCTGGCTCCATACGGCCGCTTTGCTCGAAGACGGGACGGTGTGGACGTGGGGTCGGAACATCCAGGGGACGCTCGGAGACGGAACAACGGTAGACAAGTTCATCCCCAACCAGGTCCCGGGCCTATCGGGGATCGTGGGCGTCTGGGCCGGGGGCTATCACACGGTCGTCCTTCAGTCGAATGGACCGGCCAAACCCTATCGGTTTCCACGGCATGTCGTCCGGGGTCCCTGACTCGGATTCGCGCGCTCGGTCGGCGGGATCGCTAATTGTCGTCGTCGTACGGAAGCGAGCAGATGCTCTCGTCCGTACAGTGATCTTGGAGGAATTCGAGTGCGGGCGCGAAGACCTCCTCCAAGGTGTCCCCGCTGGTCAACCACTTGTGGGCGACCCAGGCCGCCCGTCGGTTCCCCCCTTGAAAAATGCTCCCATAGTTGAACTTGAGCATGGGATCCTTGACGAACCAGCCCGCCACTCCCTTGCCCGTATTCCAAATCGTCTTGGCCGCCCCGTAGACGAAAAAGCCGGTGCCCGGGTGGATCGACACGGGGGCGACGCGGAACATCCAATCCACGTCCACGGACCCGTACTTGCTCGGGATGTCCGTGTTCAGCGGCATGAGGAGGTTGAACGCCAGCGGATGATAGGTCTTGAGAGTCGAAACCCTTCCGTTGTCGGCTTCGTACTCAATCAATTTTCGCAGGGGACGGCACCAGGAGATCTTGTGCGGGATGGCCATGACACTCTCCTTCCATCGTCTGGGAGTAGTGCGGAATCGACCGGCTTCCCGGAGGAGGAATCCGAAGAACGGATTCTGAACGCGGCTATCTGCGGAGGGCCGCCGGAGGACCCGTCAGGTGATCGAGGACGGATGCGAAGCACCGCGCGCCGTGGGAATCGTCCGCGGCCCGCCCGACGACGAAGAGCGGTTCGACCGAAGGCAACGCGAGCCCCTCCTTCGTTAGAGTGTGATCGAGGGCCAGTCGAGCCGATCGGCCGTTCCGGTCGTCGAACGGGTGGAAGAAGCAGACGTCGAGGTACGCGCGGGCGGCGCGGACGGCCAAAGGAGTCGTGGGTTCGTTCGCTTGAGAGAGCGCTTTCTCGAATTGGGTCCGCGTATCTGGAGCAATCGGATAACGCTCGCGTCCGTCCTTGGCGTAGGCATCGGCGGTGCGGAATTCGACTCTTTCCTCTCCGAGCACGAGCGCTTGCCACGATGCGAGTCGACCGAAGGTGATTGGCTCGCCCTGCAGGGCGGATGCCCGGCAAACCTCGAGGGCGGCCGCCATGTTCCGCGAACGGAGAGGGTCTCGCGCGCGCTCAGGACCGTCGATGTAACGCCGGTGGGCGTCGGATTGAACAGGATCACGCGAAGGGGAGCCCGGTGGACAAGTGAAGGCGGCGTCTCGGATCGCAAGCCATGCGGAAAGCGCATCGCGCCGATCCTCCGGGGCCTGAAGGGAGAGGGCGACCTCTTGGCCGAGATCCCGGTAGGTCTCGAGTCCGGTCGCGTCGTCGGGAGCCACCCAGCTCGAAAACCGTCCAGAAACGACGTCGGCTACTGCCTCTCGTACTTTCTCTCCCGAGTGCCCACAGGATTCCAGATACCAACTCAGCACACGGACGAAAGTTGTGTACCAAGCATCCTCCGCCGAAGTGCGCTCCAATACGACAGGAAGGAGACGAGCTGCCGCGTGCTCCACCGCCTGCTGGATCGGCACCCCGGCGTCCGCATCACGGAGAGTCCGGAATATCCGCGCGAGTTCGCCGAGGAAGTTTCGCCATTCTTGAAGCGCGCCGACGACCCGATCCACGGATGCCTTCGGACCGGGGTCATCGGATCGGAGGAGGCTGTCCCGCGCGCAACACCACGCCCTGATCGGACCACCGCCCCCCGGCTCGCTGGCCGCCCAACGCCATCCCGCGGCCCAGGCCCCGTACTTGGCCAGGAGCGCACGGTCGAGGGAGGCTTCAAGCTCCTCGCGGTCCCCCGTGACATTGTCCCCGAGGGCACGGGCAAGACATTCCTCCGCGGCATCTCGGGCGAGGTTCGGATCGAAGCTGCGGCCCGTAGGATCGAGGTCGCTCCACCGAAGAAACTGCACGAGGATCGCCACGTCACCGCTCTATCATCTCACGGTAGGGAGTATCCCATCGTGCGCAACGTCCGAGATCGAAAGCCATGTTGCTTGAGCCGGAGTCAGGCTCCGACTCGCCTCCACGCCGCGGATCGCGGCGCGCCTGCGCCGCCACCGCGGCCACGAAGCCTACCGGTCTGACGCGCTCCATCACTCGGGCGTCACATAGGCGGCCGTGATTCCGCCGTCGACGACCAGGGACGCTCCCGTCATGAACGACGAATCCTCGGACGCCAGGAACAGGGCGGCCTTGGCGATTTCCTTCGCCTCGCCGAACCGACCCATCGGAATGTGCACCAGGCGGCGCCGTTGTTTTTCTTCGGTATCGAGGACCTTCATGAGCAGCTCGGTGTGGAGCGGACCGGGGCAGAGTGCATTCACGCGGATCTTTTCGCGCGCGTGGATGACGGCGAGTTCGCGGGTCATCGATAGAACGCCGCCCTTGCTGGCCGTATAAGCGAGCTGGGGCGTGGCGGCGCCCAGGAAGGCCACGAACGAGGCGGTGTTGATGATCGAGCCGCCGCCGGCGCGGCGCAGGGCGGGGATCCCGAACTTACAGCCGAAGAAGACGCCCTTGAGATTGACCCCCATCGTTCTTTCCCAGACCGACTCGTCCGTCCGCACGGCGTCGTCGTCGTCGGGCAGCATGATTCCGGCGTTGTTGAAGAGCACGTCGAGCCGGCCGAAGGTCTTCTCGGCCATCGCGACCATGCCTTGGCAGTCGAGGGCTTTGGAAACGTCGGCCCGGCACACGACTCCGCCGCTCCCCTCGACCGTTTCCCGTGCGGCCGTCTCGTTCACGTCGACGGCGACGATCTTCGCGCCCTCCCGGGCGAAGAGGAGCGCGGTCTCGCGGCCGATGCCGCCTCCCGCGCCCGTGATCAACGCGACCTTGTTCTCGAGTCGCATGGTCAGATTCTCTCGAAATACCTTTGCCGCTCCCAGTCGGTCACGGCCTCGTCATAGGCTTCCTGTTCGGTTCGGAAGAAATGGGAATAGTGCGCGACGACGTCGACGCCGAAAGCCTGGCGCGCGAAGGAACTGTTTTCGAAGAGGGCCAAAGCGTCGCGCAGCGTCCGCGGGACCTGCGGAAGTTTCTGCGCCGCGTAGGTGTCGCCCTCAAACGCGGCCGGAGGATCGATCTTCCGGGCGATTCCATCCATTCCCGACGCGATGGCCGCCGCATGCGCGAGATACGGGTTGCAATCCGCCCCGGGAATGCGGCACTCGATTCGGAGGCTCCGGCCTTCCCCCACCACGCGGAAGCCGGCGGTGCGGTTGTCGTAGCTCCAGGCAAGCCGCGTCGGCGCCCACGAGCCCGACCGGTAGCGCTTGTACGAGTTCACCGTCGGAGCATACAGGACCATCACCTCGGGCGCGTGCGCGAGCCAGCCTCCGAGAAACCACCGGAAGATCTTCTCGTCGGCAAACCCCGGGCGATTCTTGTTCCAGAGACTCATGTGGATGTGGCAACTGGAGCCGGCTTGGTCGGCGGCATACTTGGCCATGAAGGTGACGCTGATTCCCATCTGATCCGCGAGCTCCTTGAGGCATTGCTTGTACACCACGTGGCGATCCGCCATCGCGAGCGCGTCCGCGTACCGAATATTGAGTTCGTGCTGTCCCAGGCCCCATTCCCCCTTCGAGTTTTCGACGGGGACGCCGGATTGCTTCAGGTGTCGCCGCGCGGCGCCGTGGAAGGACTCTTCACGCGCCCCTT
>CAZGKV010000053.1:18234-32032 GCA_964526305.1 uncultured Planctomycetales bacterium
CCCCTTGGAGCGCATGATAGTCTTCGCGGTACCAACCGGCGGGTTCGAGGCCGCGGTACTGCCGGCCCGCGGCGTCGCGGTAGGAGTTTTGGAACAGATAGTACTCCAATTCCGAGGCGGCCATGATCCGATAGCCGGCCCTCTCGATCTGGCGTCGCAGGATGGTGCGGGGCGCCACTGAAACCAGGGTTCGGGTCTTCGCCTCTCTGACGTCCCCGATGACCATCGCCGTCTTGGGCAGCCAGCTTGCCCGTCGCAGGGTTTCCCAATCTGGGGTGACCAGGACGTCGCCGTAACCCTTTTCCCAATCGGCGAAGGCATAGCCGGGGACGGGAACCATTTCCATGTCGACCGTGAGCAGGTAATCGCAGGCGTGAATGTCCGGTTGTTCGAGAAAGAACTCGGCGTCGAGCCTCTTTCCCACGAACCGGCCGTAGGGATCGGTGAACCCGAGCAATACGGTGTCGATGTGGCCGGCGCGCACCTCGCGTGCTAGGGCTTCCCGAGTCAGCATTCCGATGTCGGCGCGGGCCATCCGATTCCTCCCTCTTCGCCTTCAGGCTACCATCGCCGACGGCGCTTGGCAATTCGGGGATCACCTTTCCGTTCTCTCCTCCGAGGCGAGGGGGCCTCGGTCCTATGTTCTTGAAAGGGGAGCCATGGGCGGGTACCGTCACACCGTGACTCCCAAGCAAGCCCTCGCCTTCGTCGAACGCCACGGAGTCGTGTTGGAAGGCGCCCGCGGCCCCGTTCCCAGCCTGGCGGAAGCGATCGCCGGCGGGTCGATCCGAGGGAGCTGGTGGGGTCACCCGAAAGGGAACGAGATCTTCAACGTGACCCGCGCGGTCCGGGACTCCGGGGATATCCTGACGTGCCGATTGATCCTCCAGAAGATCACCTTCGTACACCGAAGGCTGTGGCCGGCCGTCGTGCGAATGGCCTCGCATCTCGGGCGAGCCAAGCTCGCCGCGATCCGCGAGAGACATACGAGGGGCGGGGCTCACGAGATCGTCACGACTCCCTATCCGCAGTGGGTGCCGAAAAAGACCCACTCTGCCGCCGACAGCTTGACCGAGGAAGATGCTCTCTCTCAGCTTGGAGACTGGGTCACTCCTTGATCCCGCTGACTCGATTCAACTCAAGCCGGCATCGCTCTCATCCTCGCGATGCCCATCGGCAGTACGGCATTCGAAGAACCTCTCGTCCCCGAGGGTTTGGGCGTCGTACAATGAGAAGAAGATGATCACGATCTTGGCGATCGCCATCTTGGTAACGGCCGTCGTTTTCGGTATCTGGAAAGGTTTCGCCTGGCAGCTCGCCGGGATCGTCTCGCTCGTTCTCGGATTCGTCGTGGCGATCCCTCTGTCCGCACAAATCGCTCCGTGGTTCGGAACCAAAGCCCCGCTCAACCGTTTCGTGGCGATGCTCGTTTCCTACGCGCTGACGAGCCTCGGCACCTATCTGGTCGCTCTCTTCTATCGCAAGCTGCTCGACCGGTGGCACCTTCGAGAGTGGGACCGCCATCTGGGCGGAGTGCTGGGCGCGATCAAGGGGTGGCTGATCGTCCTGGTCCTCGTCTTCTTCTCCTCCACGCTGTCGGTGCGCCTGCGGGAGGCGATTCTTCCGACCTCCGTCGGCCGGTACGCGGCGAAGACGATCGACGCCCTACACGGGATCTTCCCGTCGGAGGTTCACGAAGTGCTTCATCCGTACGTCCATCACCTGGACGAAGCGAGCCCTACGCCGGGGCCGGCGAAACACGATCATCCCTGAAACTTGGCCGCGCGCTTTTCCAGAAACGCTCGAATTCCCTCGGCACCGTCGGCCGTGCCCGCGCTCAGGCGGATGGTCTCCGCCTCGGCCTCCAGGCTTTCGCGCAACGACCGGGAAGCTCCCGCGGCGAGAAGCGATCGATTCCGGACGACGGCCATGCGACCCTGTCGGCGGAGACTCTCGAGGATCGCTTCGCACCTCGCTGGGAGGTCCGACGCGGGGAAGATGTCGTGCACGAGTCCCAGCGCAAGCGCCTCTTCGGGACCGACGTCGGGATCTTCGATGATCAGGCGTTGAGCCTGGGCCAGTCCGATCAGGCGGGGAAGTCGCCAGGAAATCCCTCCGTCGACCGTGAGTCCCGCCCTGCCGTAGCCGATCCGAAACCGAGCGTCCGGCGTGGCGTACCGGAGATCTCCGGCGAGGGCGAGCGCGAACCCTCCTCCGACCGCGGCCCCGTTCACGACGGTCACAATCACGGCCTCCAGCGATGCGAACGATTCCAGGACCGCGTGGAACTGCCGCGCGAGAGTGCCGAGATAGCTCGACGCGTTCCCGCTCGCGGACGCCGCGGCGAGGTCGCCTCCCGCGGAGAACGCCTTGCCGGAGCCGTCGATCACGACCAGCCGCGCCTTGGATTCCGCGATCGATCGCGAGGCCTCTCCGAGTTCGCGAAGCATGGGTGCGTCGAACGCGTTCAATCGATCCGGACGGTTCAGGGTGAGGCGGACGAGCGAGCCGTCAAGCGCCTGCCGAGTCTGCAGGGTCGACAAGGGAAGATTCTCCGTCCCGCGGAGTATATCCGGCGAGGGCGGAGCCTACCATCATCCACCAGGGTCCCGCCTCTCGGGCCAGGAAAAAACTGATCGAAGCCAATCCGAGGACGAGCATGGCGAGGGTGGCCGATATGGCGCCCCAGGAGACTCGTGCGTGAAGGAATATCGCCACGAGCAGGAGGAGAAACGCCCCGATCCCGACGGCGCCGAGTTCGCAGGCGATCATGGCGCCGGCGTTTTCGTACAGGACTCGGTCCCGCGATCCGGGTCCCGTACCGACGATGGGGTACCGCGCAAAGTCGTCGGCGAGGAGCGCCCACACCTCGAATCGATTTCGAGTGTAGCTGAACACGGGGGGAAAGCCCTCCGCGACGCGCGCCTCCGTCCGCCGAAAGGTCCGCCATTCCCTCGGAGCCTCCGTCCACCGAGGCTTCAGCGGCCCGAGGAGGGCCAACGCGCCGAGGAGGAGGATCAGGACGGCCGGGATTCGGACGCGCGCGCGGAAGAGCTGGAGAACGCTCACGACGCCTAAGGCCAGGAGTGCGATGCGCGATTGAGTCAACGCCGCCAGGCCGACCGAGGCGGCCAGGAGGGTCCAGTCGCGCGGCGTCGAGCGTTCCGAAATCCGCCCATAGGACCAGGCGGCGCAGAGAGCGGCGAATCCCCCGACATGGTTCGCCTCGGCCTTGTACGGCGGTCGATCGAAGATCCGCCCGTTCGTCGTCCACGACTCGACGGCGCCCCATAGGACCAGCCACATCAGCGCGAGAAAGAGAGCCGGTTCGAGTCGGGCACGAAGCCGAACAGCGGCGTAAAAGGCGATCAGGTACTCGAGGATCTTGAGCGCGGTGAAGGCCCCCATCGCGGGGCGCGCGATCGTTCCGGAGAGGAGTCCGACGGAGAGGGAAAGCCCGATGGCCAGGAGCCAAATCGCGATCGGTCGGTCGAGGGGAGTCGCGAACGGACGGCGCGTTCGAAGCGCGGCCAGGAGAAGTCCCAGCGTCGCGAAATCTTCCGCGCGGAGTTGCGCGTCGAGTCGGGGCGCCGCGGCGTACGCGAAGGCCAGGAACGAGACCGCCCAATGGGGGCGCCGTGCCGCCAGTTCGGTCAACGCGATCACGCAGGCGCCCGCGGCCACTCCGGCCACGGTGCCGTGGCGCGCGCCGACCGCCAACCCCACGGCCACGAATACAATCGGCTCCCAGGCCCGGCTCCAAGGCAGTCGCCAAAGTCGCGAGGCGGGAAGCGGGGAGGGCCGCGAGAGCGTCCGAAACGTCCAGGATTCTTCAAGGAGCGACATGGACGATCGTCCCGACGAACTTGTATCCGCCCGAGTGAAACTCGAACCGCTCCCCGACGGCCAACGTCGTCTCTCCGTACTGAAGGTGGCCGCGCCACGTTCGCGCGGGGACCCGGAATCGAGCCTGGAGCCGACCTTCCTCGATCCGAAAATCGAGCAGTTCGATTCGAATCTGCCCCGGTCCTTGGGTATCTCCCGGTGTCATCAGCCGTGCCAAGAAGACGGCGTCGGATTGGGCCACGATCTCGACCGGCCGGCGGTCGGCCTCGTCGAGGACGGCTCGCCGCAGGGGAGACGGAACGACGACGTGGATCACGAGCGCCGCCGCTACGGAGAGGGCCAAAAGCAAGAGCGCGAGGTCGACGAGGTTGACGCGATTGGGAGACGGGACCGTCACGGTTTCCTGGATCCGATGTCGGTTCGGAAATGGGCCCCGCGGAAAGCGATCCTCTTTGTGGCGGCATAAGCGCGGTCCCGCGCTGCCGCGAGATCGTCGCCGAGCGCCGTGACCCCAAGAACGCGTCCCCCGGTGGTCACGATCTTTTCCTCCCGCTTCGCGGTCCCGGCATGGAAGACGACCGCGTCCGTCACGCCCTCGAGCCCCTCGATCTCGTATCCGGTTTCGTAGTGGCCGGGATAACCGCCCGAGGCCATCACGACGCACACGGCGGGTCGCGGGTCCCACTCGATCTCCGCCGCGTCCAACTTGTCCTCGATCACCGCGAGGAGCGCCGGGACGAGATCGCTTTTCCAACGCAGCATCAGAGGCTGCGTCTCCGGATCCCCGAACCGGGCGTTGAACTCGAGCACTTTCGGACCGCTCTTGGTGAAGATGATTCCGGCGTAGAGGAGACCCTTGAAGCGGCGTCCTTCGTTCTTCATCGCGTGGACGATCGGTACGAGGATTTCCCGCTCGGCCCGCGCGTAGTCGCGGTCGGAGACCACGGGTGCGGGGGAGCAGGCGCCCATCCCGCCGGTGTTGGGGCCGCGATCGCCGTCGTATACCCGCTTATGATCCTGCGCGGTCTCCAGGACGTACAGGCTCTGTCCGTCGGTGAGCGCCATGACGGAGGATTCTACTCCGTTCAAGAATTCCTCGATCACCACCTGCTCTCCGGCCTTTCCGAAGATCTTCTTCTCCATCATCGCTTCGATCGCGACGACGGCCTCGCTCTCGTTTTGGCAAATGACCGCGCCCTTGCCTCCCGCGAGGCCGTCCGCCTTGACCACGAGAGGAAACTTCCCTAACCTCGCGAACGAAACGGCGGCTTTCGATTGTTGGAACACCCGGAAATTCGCCGTAGGGATCCCGTACCTCCGAAGCAGATTCTTGCAGAAGACCTTGCTCCCCTCGATCTGGGCCGCCTCTTTCGACGGCCCGAAGATGCGCCTCTTCTCCGATTCGAACTGGTCGACGATCCCCTCGCACAGCGGCATCTCGGGACCGACCACCGTAAGATCGATCGATTCCCTCCTGGCGAAGCGCGCCAATCCTTCGATGTTGTCGGGCATGATGTCCACGCACTCGGCGACGGCCGCGATTCCGGCGTTGCCGGGCGCGCACCACACCTTTTTCGCGAGGGGGGATTGCGCGATTTTCCAGGCCAGGGCGTGTTCGCGTCCCCCGCTTCCCACGATGAGGACGTTCATGGCTTCTTGTGTTTCCGGTACCAGTCGGCCCATCTCCCGGCATCCTCCCCGAAGTCCTTGCCCGTGGTCGCGCGAAGCGCGGACAGGCACGTGTCCCGCTCCGCCTCGAGGCGCGCTTTCGTCTGCGCGTCGAAGAGGTCGATGTCGATGCGCACGGTCGGGGGGACCTGAATTCTCTGTCCGTTTCGCAAGAGAAGCGTGCGACGCAGCATCTGGGCCATCTGACCCTCGTACTTCTCGATGAACTTCAGCGTATCGCTCGCGGACCCGAGAAGATGGATCAAGGCGGGGACCGACCGGAGATCGGGGAATTGGCCGAGGGCCGTCTCGGCCCGCATCCGAGCGGAGGCCGAATCCTCTTCCAAGAACGGGAGAAGATGGAGAATCGTGTCGGGATCTCCGATCGAACGGAGCGCCCGGAGCGCCGCCGCGCGGGTTTCCTCGCGGGGATCCCAAACGACTCGCCGCGCGAGAGGCTTCACCGCGGCCTTCTCCTTCATCCGGCCCAACTCTTCGACGGCGAAAAGCCGGACCCGGTCGTTCGAAGAACTCAGAGCGGCGAGAAAGGGCTTCGTCTTGAACGAGTCGGCGATCGTGGCCAGCCGCTCGGCGGCTTCCTTGCGCACTTCCTCCTTGGAGGCGCCGATGCGTTCCAGCTGTTTCTGAACCTCCGCGAAAATCTTCCGGTCGAGCTCCTTCTGCGCTTCGAGCGCGAGATCGAGGTCGCGCTCCTCGGGGGTGACCCACTTGCCCTTGTGTTTGACGTATCCTTGCGCCTGCTTGATTTCATCCTCGGTCATCCACTGACCGTTGTACCGCCGGTACCCGAGGGCGGCGCGGGCCTCCTCGTGGTCGGGATCGAGACCGAGCACCGTTCGAAATTCCACCGCGGCTTCGACCCGAAGGCGATGCTCGAGGCACCATTTTGCGAGCGCAAGGTGACCGGAGAGATCGTCGTCCTTGAGCGATTTCGCGCGTTCGGCGTACTCCTCCTCGCGCGTTTTCTTGTACGTGATCCGCTTGACCACCGACTTGGGGTAGACGATCGACCCGCCGCTCCGGCTGATCCGCACCGAGTCGCCGAGGTCGGTGACCTTTCCCTCGATGACCGTGCCGTCGTTGAGCTCGATTTCGTCCGCAGACGCGGGCAGAGCGAGAGCGAGGAGGAGGAGCAATCGAACCATTTCGGCCGGATGATAGCACAGGGTGGTGGGGAATTAAACGAGCATCGACGGGCGGTTCTCGGAAACGGACTCGCAGACCGGAGAATTCCAGGCAGCGAAACGCGTTCGAGCCGCCCCGAACCCGCTCCGGGGCGGCTCCACTGTTTCTAGACGAGGATCAGTTCCTCTTTCCGCGTCCGCACCGCCGGGATGAGGCGGCCGTCGAAGGGGGCGCGCTCCTGCGGGATGCGGCCCGCCTTTTGAACGGCGGATCGGACCACGGTCGAGGGAACATGGAGCTTCCCGTTCGCCTCGGGACCGCGAATCACCCAGGAATCGACCGAGAAGCTTCCCAGATCGTTGGCCCCCATCTTCGTCGACTCCACGGCCCCGGCGAGCCCGACTTTGGTCCAGTCGAGGGTGATGTTCTTGATGAGCCGGCAGAAGAAGATGCGCGAGATCGCGACCAGCCGGAGCGCGGACTCCAAGGACGGCGGGCCCTTGATTTTCTTCGACCGAGCCAGCGAGGTGTCCTTGGGGATGAACGGGACGGGTTCGAACGCGGAGAAGCCCCCCGTTTCCTTCTGGATGTTCTTGATGATCTCCAGGTGTTCGCACGTGTTGATCTCGTCCTCGATGTGTCCGAAGAGAATGGTGGCCGTCGTCGGAATCCCGAGGCGGTGCGCCGTTTTCACGACGTCCACCCAATCGTTCGTGCGCAGCTTGTCCGGACAGATCTTCTTCCGGACCTTGTCGTTGAGGATGTCGGCGGAATCGCCCGGCATGGAGTCCAGGCCCGCGTCCCGAAGCCGGCGCAGGACGTCCTGGATCGAGGTGCGGGCGCGGCGGGCGACGAAGTGCACCTCGGACGGAGAGTAGGCCTCGATATGGAGCGAGGGGAATTCCTCGCGGACCGTCCGGACCATCTCCAAATGGTGCTGGAGGTTGAGATCGGGATTGAGTCCGCCCTGCAACGTGACCTGGCGAATCGGTCCGGCCTCCCGGATCATCCGGACGACCTCCGCCGGAGAGAGCGTGAAGGCGCTCTTCTGCACCTTGGTCCGGCGGAAGGAACAGAACGAACACTCGGCGCGGCAAATGTTCGTGTAGTGGATGCGCTTGCCGCGCACGTACGTCACCACATCGTTGTTCGAGCGCCGGTTCAACTCGTCGGCGAGCTCGAACAGCGGCGGCAGAATCCCGGGCCCTTCCTGGATCAGCAGCAAGGCCTCGATCGCCGTGATCTCTTCCCGGTGACGCGCCGTCTCCAGAATGATTCTCGGATCCATCGATCCCCCCCAATGGCGATCCGCGTACCCCAGTCCTCCCGGCCGACCTCGACCGGGCCCCATACGTCCAAAGAACGACGTCCCGCGCCGCTCCGTACAGAGGATCTCCGCGGACATCTACGGAACGATCGATTCACGGAAGAGCGGAGGACCGTCGGAATATAGGGGAACCCCCCTGGAAGTGCAAGGGGGAAGTGTGGAGTGAGAGTTTTGCTCCCTTTCTCGAGGTCTGTGGATAAAATGCGCCGCCATGTCCTCTTCGAAGACCTCTTCCCGCTCGGCCGTTGCCGGGGAGTTGCTCCGATTCCTGTCCCTGGAGTGTCCGCCGCTTCTCCCGGCCGCACGCGAGGCCGTACGCGGAAAAGAGGTGCAAAAGAGTCTGCTGGCGGCCTTGGATCGGGTCACCGCCCTTCCCAAGGGAGAAGCCGACGCGGAGATCTATCCCGGTCTGTCCGCGGAACAGGCCGCGACGAAGTACCGAGAGTCTCTCGAGGAAGTCGTCCGCGGTTTCTTCCGGCGTGTCGAGATTCGCCGTTCCTTCAGCCCCGAGCAGAAGCGGAAACTCTTCCGGTGGATGGCGGTCACGCGCGCGCTCGACGACCGACTCAAGGAGCTCTTCGACAAGAAGGACGTCGTCTGGGAGAGGTTCCAATCCCCGATGAAGGGGTTTCGCTCCTGGGGACAGGAGGCGATCGTCGGAGTCGCCCTTCCGCTTCGCCCGGGCGAGGACATCGTCGGGCCCGTCATTCGCGACATCGGGGTCCTCGTCGCGCTGACCGGCGACCTGGACAATCCGCTCCTCGCCCAAGCCGGCAAGAGGGGGACGCCCTTCGAGGGCCGAGACCTTCATATCGGAGACTTGGAGAAGGGGGTCTTGCCCCCGACGGCCCCGCTGGCCATCTCTACGCAGACCCTCGTCGGCATCGCCTACTCCTTCAAACTCGATCGGAGCGATCGGGTGTGCGTCTCGTTCATCGGCGAAGGCGGATCGAGTCTCGGAGAGTGGCACGAGGCGATCAATTTCGCGGGAGCCCAGCGGCTCAATATGGTTTTCGTCCTCGAGAACAACCAATGGGCGTTGGGAACGCACGTGTCGGAACAGTCGGCGACGAAGCGGTTCGCCCTCCGTGGGCCTGGATACGGAATGCCCGGGATTACGGTGTATGGAAACGATCCGGAGGAGATCGCCGCCGCCACGATCTGGGCGACCGAGCGCGCGCGGGCAGGGAAGGGGCCAACGCTTCTGGAAATCGTCTCCTATCGACGCGGCGGCCACGCCCATCACGACGATCCCCGATTTCACGGGATGCAGCATCGCAAAGGGTATGAGATCGACGAGGAGCGCGACCGCTGGGCCGCCGCGGATCCGATCGAGTCGTACCGCGGGCGGCTGGGTTCGGAGAGCGAGGCGACCGCGATCGAAAACGAAGCCAAGCGCCTCGTGGACGAAGCGACGGAGCGGATGCGCCGGGCGCCGTGGCCGACGCCTGAGGTGTGCGAGGGCGTGTTCGCTCCCCGCGTGGAGCCCGCGCCGAAGGGGACGCCCAAGGAAACGCGCCCCGCCGGATACGACGAGGCGGTGCGGCTGGCGATGGTCGAGATGATGGAATCGGACCCGCGGGTGTTCGTCCTCGGGGAGGACATCGGCGGACGCTACGACGGGGCGTTCGGGGTGACGCGCGGGCTTACGAAACAGTTCGGTCCCGAGCGATGCTTGAACACGCCTTTGGCGGAAAGCGCGATCGTCGGATGCGCGGTGGGGGCGGCCCTGATGGGGAAGCGACCGATCGTCGAGATCCAGTTCGCGGACTTCCTCGCACCCGCCTTCAATGCGCTCGTGAACAACGCGGCGAAGATCTATTGGCGCTATCGGAAGCCCCTTCCCATGGTCGTCCGGCTTCCCTACGGAGGCGCGACGAAGCGATCGCAGGTGCTCCTCGGCGGCGGCCCCTTCCACTCCCAGTGCCCGGAGGCATGGTTCGTCCGCACGCCGGGATGGAAGATCGTCGCCCCTTCGACGCCGACCGATGCGAAGGGACTGATGACGGCGGCGATTCGCGACGGAAATCCGGTGCTCTTCTTGGAGTCGAAAGGGCTCTACTCTTTCTTCAGCCGCGACCTCAAGGAGGATGTCCCGATCGGGCCGGAGTTCGAGGTCCCGATCGGAAGGGCTCTCGTGCGCCGGGAGGGACGCCACATCACGTGCGCGACGTACGGGGCGATGGTCCATGCCTCGCTCGACGCCGCCGAGTCGCTGGCGCCCCAAGGGATCGAGTTGGAGGTCGTGGACCTTCGGACGCTGGTCCCCCTCGACGAGGAGACGCTCCTGGCGTCGGTCCGAAAGACCAGCCGTCTGATGATCGTGCACGAGGATTCGAAGCGGGGAGGATTCGGTGCCGAGCTCGCCGCACTGGTGGCCGAAAAGGAGATCTGGAACTTGGACGCCCCCATCGTCCGGGTGGCGGCCCCCGATCACCCCGTCCCCTATTCTCCGCCGCTCGAGTACTCCTTCCTTCCTCGCGCCGAACACATTGCGGAAGCGGCACGGCGACTGATTGCGCTCTAGGAGCACGTCCCGGTAGGCTCGTGAGCCGCGGCAGGCCGAGTAGCGAGCAGCGCGAGGAGCGAGGAGGAGTCCAACCCCAAGAGTTGCCGACGACGATGCGACGCTGATCGGCCCGTTCCCCTGACGTTGGCGAAGGGACCCGGCGAGCGGGTCCTTGGACGACCGGCGCTGCTCCGAGTCGGGCGCCGACAGCTACGGGGTGAAGCCCGAGGACTTCGAAAGGTTCGCGGAAGTGGTCTCCGACCTGGGGCTCTATTGGCTCACGAGGAACGAGGCTCCGCCCCGGCGGCCGGAATCCGCGTAGGACTCTGGACTCGGGGCTCCGGACTCCTTAGAGTGGCGCGCTCATGAAGCGCCTCGTCCTCATCGACGGATCGGCGTACTTCTACCGCGCTTTCTGGGCGATCAAGGGTCTTCGGACCACCGCGGGCCTTCCGACCAACGCCGTGTTCGGATTGGCGACGATGTTCGCCAAAGTGCGGAAGACGTATGGGGAAGACGCCGTGGCCGTCGTCTACGACGCGCCCGGACCCACGTTTCGGCACCGCCGGTATGAGGCCTACAAGGCCACGCGGGAGGAGATGCCGGAGGACCTGGTACGGCAACTCCCCCATATCAAGCGGCTTCCGGAGGCGTACGGCCTCTCGATGCTCGAGATCTCGGGCGTGGAGGCGGACGATGTGATCGGGACGCTGGCGGATCGCGCGACCCGAGAGGGATACGAAGTCGTGGTCGTCACCGGCGACAAGGATCTGATGCAGCTCGTGACGAAAGAGGTCGGCGAACCCGGTCCGGGCGTCATTCTTTACGACGAGATGAAGGGACGGCGGATCGGTCGGAAGGAGGTGCGGGAGAAATTCTCCGTCCCGCCCGAGCGGGTGGTGGAGGTCCAAGCGCTCCTCGGAGACGCCACCGACAACATCCCCGGGGTGAAGGGGATCGGCGAGAAGACCGCGCCGGAGCTCATCGCGGAATTCGGGACGCTCGACGGACTCTACGAGAATCTCGAGCGCGTGAAGCGCGCCTCCGTGCGACAGGCGCTGGAGCGCGATCGGGAGAACGCCTATCTCTCGCGGGAGCTCGCGACGCTCGACCGCGCCGTTCCGGTAGAGGTCCGGCTCGCGGATCTCGCTCCGCGTCCGATCGATCGCAAACGACTGGCGAACCTCTTCCGAGAACTTCAATTCACGAAGCTCCTTCAGGAACTGGAGGCGGATGAGCCGAAGGAGGCGCCCTCGGGACAGTACCGCGCGATCTCGGACGAAAAGGAGTTGCTCGACTTGGCGCGA
Source organism: uncultured Planctomycetales bacterium (assembly GCA_964526305.1). Lineage (GTDB taxonomy): Bacteria > Planctomycetota > MHYJ01 > MHYJ01 > JACPRB01 > JACPRC01. Next base: position 30,038 of record CAZGKV010000053.1, read on the forward strand.
CGCTTCTCCGCGGGTCCGGTGCTCTCGGTCGATCTCGAAACCACCTCGGCCGATCCGGTCCGGGCCCGCCTCGTCGGGATCTCGCTCTCCGTCCGACCGAACGAGGCCGTGTACATCCCGGTCGGTCATCGGTACCTGGGGGCCCCGTCGCAAGTCGAGCCGGATCGGGCGCTCTCGATCTTGAAACCGCTGCTCGAGGACGCGCGGGTTCCGAAGATCGGGCAGAACGTGAAGTACGACGCCCTGGTGCTTCGCCGGCATGGCGTCCGCCTCGGGCCGATCGAATTCGACACGATGGTCGGGGCCTATTTGATCGACCCCGACGGAGGACCGTTCAATCTCGAGACGCTCGCGCGAAAATGGCTGGGCGAAGCGAAGCGGCTTTTCACCGATCTCACGGGAAAGGGAAAGCGGCAAATGACCTTCGACCAGGTCCCCGTCGAACAAGCCCGCGACTACTCGTGCCAGGACGTGGATGTCGTCGTGCGCCTCGCTCCGATCCTTCGCGAGCGAATCCGCCGCGACGGGCTCGACAAGATCCTCGATTTCGAACTTCCGCTCCTCGAGGTTCTCCTCCGGATGGAGTGGAACGGAGTGCGAGTCGACGCGGCCGTTCTGCGATCGCTCGCCCGCGAATTCGAGAAGCGCCTCCTGGGACTCCGTCGGGAGATCTGCGCGGACGCGGGCGAGGAGTTCAACGTCGACTCCCCGAAGCAGCTCCAGCGGATCCTCTTCGAAAAGCTGCGCCTCACGCCCGGGCGGAAAACGAAAACGGGACTCTCGACCGACATGGAGGTGCTGGAGCAACTCGCGGCCGAACATTCCCTGCCGGCGAGGCTTCTGGAATATCGCCGGCTCTCGAAGCTCAAGAGCACGTACGTCGATACGCTTCCGGAGCTCGTGAATCCGGAGACGGGACGGATCCACACCTCCTACAACCAGGCGGTGGCGGGGACAGGAAGGCTCTCTTCGAGCGAACCGAATCTGCAGAACATCCCGGTGCGGACCCAAGAGGGGCGCGAAATCCGGAAGGCCTTCGTGCCGGAACCGGGCTGGGTTTTCGTTTCGGCCGACTACTCGCAGATCGAGCTCCGCCTCGTCGCGCATCTCTCCCGGGATCCGATCATGATGCGGGCTTTCCACGAGGGGGCGGACATCCACAGCGCGACGGCCGCGGAGGTGTTCGGAGAGGGCAACGTCACTCCGGATCTTCGTCGCCGGGCGAAGGAGATCAACTTCGGCATCCTCTACGGGATCAGCGGCTACGGGCTCTCGCGGCGGCTCGGAATCGATCCGAAGACGGCGCAGGAATACATCGACCGGTATCTGGGACGCTATCGCGGGGTGAAGGCGTACATCGATCGGACTCTCGAGCAGGCGCGGAAGGACGGATACGTGACGACGATGTTCGGCCGCCGGCGGTACGTTCCCGACGTCGTTTCGAAGAACAAGATGATCCGCGGCGCGGCGGAGCGGGTGGCGATCAACGCGCCGGTCCAGGGCGCGGCGGCCGATCTCATCAAAATCGCGATGGTGAAGATCGGCGAACGCCTCGACCGGGAGCGCCTCCGCGCCAAGCTCATCCTGCAGGTGCACGACGAACTTGTCGTCGAGGCGCCGGAGTCCGAGGCCGATCGCGCCCTCGCGGCGGTGCGGGAGGAGATGGAGCGCGCCCATCCGCTGGACGTTCCGCTCAAAGTGGACGTCGGCCGGGGCCCGAACTGGGCGGATCTCAAATGAGGAGATGGATCCTCGCCGCGTTGCTTCCGGCGCTCCCGATCGCGGCCCAGGATGCGAAGCAGGAAAGCGTCATCGAGTGCGACTGGTGGATGAAGTGGCCCGAGGTGGAGGGCGAATCCGCGACCTTCTATCTGATGTCTCCGACCGTAACGCGGGGAGACGTCACGATTCGCGCGGATCACATGATTCTCTGGGCCCCCAAAGGGAGCGGCGGACTGGAGCAGTACGTCGAACTGTACGCGGAAGGGAACATCC
>CAZGKV010000054.1:0-31448 GCA_964526305.1 uncultured Planctomycetales bacterium
GCCGTCCATCCCAAACTCGTCTTTGTGTCGATGACCGCGAAAAATCCAGGCTAGGTCTCCTCCTCGTTCCTGGGCTGGCTCGGTGTGGGGCTACGCCCCCTCGGCCCGCCGCGGCTCACGAGCCTACCGGGATGTGCTCTAAGATCGCCTGCGTCCGATCCTCCCCCCGACGGGCGATTTCTGTGGCATCGGTGCCCCCTTCTTCTGTGTAATCTTCGTGAAGATGGAATTGTTCGTCATCTTCGTCATCATCTTCGTCATCATCGGCGCGCGTTGGATCTGGCAGACCGTCCGGGAGATCTCCCGAGACATCGGTCGCAGCAATTGGAACAGTCGCGTCTACGGTCAGGTCGCGTCCGGCCGGAGCGTTCGCCGGGAGATGGGGGGCGAGGACCTCGGCGCCCTGCGTCGCACGTTCGCGAAGTTCTCCGAGGTGTACGACGGCCAATTCCACGATCGCCAAGCCTTCGAGAGCCCGAAGGTTTCCTTTCTCTATAAGAGCTCGCGAGGCCTGCTCTCGATCTACGAGTCGAGCGACAGCCCCCCGCAGTTCTTCACCCAGCTCACCTTCACCATTCCCCCGGGTTGGCCGTATCGCATCGAGATCTTCCCGCAGCGGTTCAAGGACATGGACGTCAAGTATCTGAACGTCGACGACATTCAAGTCGGAGATCCGGTCTTCGATCCGAGGTACGTCATCAAGTCGAACGACGCCGGATTCATCCGCGAATTCCTGGACGCTCCGTCGAAGCAGGCGATCGAGGACCTGCGCGCCCTTCGGGGCAACGACAAGGTCATCGTTTCGGTGAACTCCTCGCGAATGATGGTCCGCAAGCACTCGGTGCTGCAGGACGAAGGGGATCTTCTCGCCTTCGCGGAGAAGACGATGAAGGTCTACGACCGGGCGTACGTGTTCCTCCAGAAGCTGACGGGCATCGAGATCGTCGACGATCGTCCCGCGGAGGGGACGAATCCCGTGTGCCAAGTGTGCGGCGTCGAGATTCCGTCCGACAATCGCGTCTACTGCCGGCGCTGCAAGACTCCGCACCACAAGGAATGCTGGGAATTCAACAACGGCACCTGCAGTACCTTCGCGTGCGGCGAGAAGCGGATCTCGACCAAGTACTGATGTGCGGCATCACGGGCATCATCGGTTCCCCGAATCGCGATCTCCTCCTCCGAATGCGGGATCGCCTCCGCCATCGCGGTCCCGACGACGAGGGAGTGTATCTGAACGGCGACGCCGGGCTGGGATTCCGGCGGCTCTCCATCCTCGACCTGGAAACCGGCCGGCAGCCGATGCGGGGGTGCCGGCCGATCTGGATCGTTTTCAACGGCGAGATCTACAACCACCGGGAGCTGCGGTCGCGACTCTCGTCCCATCCGTTCCGCTCCCGTTCCGATACGGAGGTCCTCCTCCATCTCTACGAGGAAAAGGGAGAGGAGTGCGTTCGGGAACTCCAGGGCATGTTCGCCTTCGCGATCTGGGACGAGGAGAAGAGGACCCTCTTCGCCGCGCGTGATCGATTCGGCAAGAAGCCGTTCGTATATTGGGCCGACGGTTCTCGATTCGCGTTCGCCTCCGAAATCGCGGCGCTCCTGGAGCATCCCGAAATCCCGCGCCGGTTGGATCCGGAAGCGCTCGCTCACTACCTCGCCTACATGGTCGTCCCGGCGCCGAGGACGATGTTGCGGGAGGTGCGGAAACTTCCCCCCGCCCATTTTCTCTCGTGGGACGGCTCGCTCCGAGTCCGACGCTACTGGGAACCTTCTTTCCGGGTCGTGGAGGCGGACGACTACGAGGAGCGAGTTTCGGCGGCTGTGACCGGCGCCGTTCGCCGGAGGCTCGACGCGGACGTCCCGATCGGAGCCTTCCTCTCCGGCGGCGTCGATTCCACGATCGTCGCCGGGTCGATGCCACGGGGGACGGCTACGTTTTCGATCGGTTTCGAGGAGGAGGAGTTCTCTGAACTTCGATTCGCCCGTGAGGCGGCCCGATCGTTCGGAGCGAACCATCATGAGTGCACCGTTCGCGGACAGGATGCCTCCGTACTTCCGGAGTTGATCGAGCGCTTCGGCGAACCCTTCGGAGATTCGTCCGCGATTCCGACGTTTCTTCTGGCGAAAATGGCGGCGGAGCACGTCAAGGTCGCCCTCTCCGGCGATGGGGGCGACGAGTGCTTCGGGGGGTACCTGCGGTATGAGGCCCTCGCGAGGATGTCCCAACTCCGGCGAGTCCCGGCGGGAGTGCTGAAATTTCTCTCCGGATTCGTCTCGCGCGCGACCTCTCGGGGCGAGCGGATCGGCCGGCTCCTGGGGTCTCTGCGGCGTCCGCTCGAGGAACTCTATGCGGATCTCGTCACATGTTTTCCCGGGGATCTGCGTCGCGAGATCGGCGTGGATGGCGAGGTGCTCGGGCGAATCCGCGATCCCTTCCGGCGCGCGGGCGGCGATGCCGTCCACGCGGCGTCCTCTACGGACTTGGTCACGTATCTTCCGGACGATCTCCTCGTCAAGGTCGACATCGCCTCCATGGCGAATTCGCTCGAGGTTCGGTGTCCGTTTCTCGATCCCGAGGTCGTGGATCTCGCGATGTCGATCCCCACGCCGCTCAAGCGCCGGAAGGCGATCCTAAAATCGGCGTTTCGAGATCTCCTGCCTCCCCGAATTCGTCGGCGCGGAAAGATGGGGTTCGGCGTCCCCTTGGCTCAATGGCTTCGCGGAGAGCTGAGGCCGCTTGTGGAAGACGCACTCTTGGGCAAGTCGTCGCGAGAGCGAGGGATCTTCTCGCCGTCGACCGTCGAGCGCCTGGTGCGGGAACATCTGACCGGGTCCCGAGATCACCGCGACCGGCTGTGGCTCCTTCTCGTGTTCGAAATGTGGGCGCGGAGATTCCTCTAGCGATACCGAAGTCGCAGCAATCGCTCCAGGGATCCTACGACTTCCGGACGGCCGAGGTCCTGACTGATCCTGGATACCCATTCCTCCATGTACGAGACGGACAATGTTCCGCGCTGCCGTACGAGGATGGATTCCACATCGGACAAATCTCGCGGACGTCCGGCCACGAGCTTGTAGACGATGAGATCCTCCGCACTCGCGACGTCAATCTCATGGCCGAAGAGGATGATCCTTCTCCTTCGTGCCGAGGCAGCTCGATCGAACGGAGTAGAGCCCAAGAACAGGTCGAGGTGGGAGCGACCCAGTCCCATTCGAGTGAACTTGGATGTCAGGAGGTCAAGCCGAGCCCGCTCCGGATCGAAGAAGAAACCTGCATCGGCACCGCCACTCAGGATTTTCTCGGGGGTGTCGACGGAGGGAATCACGACGACGTCGACGTCTCGGGTATTTCGAGGATCTCCCCAGGCCGCTACCACGAGGCCCCCATAGAAGTGGTAGGGAACTCCGAGAAAGCTCAAGAGGTCGCAGGCTCGCTGCAAGACGCGTTCAATGGGACTGGTGGACACGATCGTAAAGGGCGGCAAGGGCGATCGGGAGGTCCGCCTCGAGGCGATACCACTCTTCCGGAGTCGATTGAACCAGTTCCTCGAAGATTTCGAGCGAGTCGTGAAGCGACAGCGCCTGAAGGTCCGCGATCCAGTACTCCTCGGCTTTGCGGCCCATTTGAATCAGGGCATCGTATTGACTCATGTTCTCATCTTACTCCAGGATTCATCGGAAACGATCCTTTAACCGCCTTCCGGGTCTTCTGGTACACTCCGCCCCATGTCCGACCGGCGTCTGGCCTCGCTTATCGTTCTCGCGGCTCTACTCGCCCGCATGACCCTCTACCTCGGGACGAGCGTTTTCGGCACCGACGGCGGTCAGATGCTTCGGATGGCGGACCACTTCGAAGCGGGGCGCTGGGGAGAGGCGCTTCGAATCGGCTACCATCCGCTGTATCCGCTCCTGATTTCGCTCGTCAAACCGCTTCTGGGAACGGAGATGGCGGGATTCGCCGTGTCGATGGCGCTCGGATCCGCCGCCGCTGCGCCCCTTTTTCTCCTCACCCGGGACGCCGTGGGGAGACCCTCGGCCTTTTTCGGGACGCTGCTCTACGCGGTCTATCCCCATTTCGTTGAGTTGCACGCGGACGTCATGACCGAAGGCACGTTCATGTTCTTCTTCATCGCAGCGATTTGGCTGGGATGGGAGACGGTCAAGACGCCGCGGTGGGATCTGGGGTTGCTCTCGGGATTGTCCGCGGGGGCCGCGTATCTCGCGCGCGCGGAAGGCATTCTCGCGGTCGTTGGGATCCCCGGTTGGCTTGCCGTCTCCTGCTGGCGAGGCCGGCCCGCTTTGCGCGCGGTCACGGTCCTCCTCGCGGCCGCGGCAGGATTGGCCGCCATGTTTCCCTTTCTTCTCTGGTCGCGCTCGGTGACCGGACGATGGACAATTTCGGCGAAGGGGAGCGTGCAAGCGGTAGAGGGAAAGCAGGTACGGCCGCCGGAGGTGACGGAGAAGCGAGGCGAGCGGCGGGTTCGGAAGCCGGTGAAGGAGATGATGCGGCACGTCACGAAGGTGTCGTATTGGGCCGTATTGCCCCTCCTAGTCCTTGGGACACTCGGGATCCGCCGCACGTGGGCCGTTCCCTATTGGCTCAGCTTTCCGCTCCTCTATTGGGTCGCGATTATCTGGGCGACGACGCGGAATCCCTATACGAGCTATCGTTACTTGCTCCCCGGAATGGCCCTGATGCTTCCGCTCGGCGTCGCGGGGGTGGAGTGGATCTTGCGTCGCTTCCGGCGGGGAACTCTCCTCCCTTGGGCGGTGGCGGTTCTGGTCTTGGTGCTGGCGCCCAGAAACCTGCGACCCATTCGCGCGGAAGAGCGATCCACGCGTACGGCCGGAGCGTGGATCGCGTCGCAACCGGGGCGGAAGATGGTTTTCTCGACGACGGACAAAGTCTCGTGGTATGCGGAAACGCCCATGCGGGACATGCCCGTGAGCTGGGAAGTGCTTCTCGAAGTCCTCCACGAGATCGATTACCTGGTCTACACGCAGAAGGACCTGGACGATCTGTCGCCTCCCTGGCTCGCGCGGATTCGCGAGCGATTCGGCGAGCCACGGGTCTTTTCTCACGCGAACGACCCTGCCATCTTCGTTCACCCGGTGCGGTGAGGTCGATGGGACTCGCGCGGTCGGCGATGGGGCTGATGGCGGCGCGCGCCCTCGGGGCCCTCTCCGCGCTGGGATTCACCGTCGTCGTCGCGGCCCGATTCGGCTCCGATCGCGTGACGGATGTGGCCTTCGGAGCTCTGATCCTCCCTTCCTCGCTCACCGTGATGCTGGGAGCGCTTCTTCCGCCGGTCATCGTAACCGTCTTCCGCTCCGCGCAGGTCGCGCGGGGAGAGGAGGAGGCGTGGCGATTCGTTCGGTGTGCGCTGCGGCTCCTTCTGCTCGGGGCGGCCCTCCTTACGCTCCTGGGATCCTTGGCGAGTCCGCTGCTGGCCCGTGCCGTAGGCCCGGGATTCGTCCCCGCCGATGTGGTGCTGTGCGCGCGCTACATGGCGCTCTCTTTCTTGCTCGTCTGGTTTTCCGTGTTCGCGTCGGTGCTCAAAGGGGTGATGAACGCGAACTCATCCTTCCTCTTGCCCGCGCTGGATACGTTTTCGCTGAATGCGGCCTCGATCGCGATCGTCCTTGCCGGATCTCGCACGTGGGGCGCCCTTACCCTCGTGGCGGCGGCCGTGGCCGGAAACCTCGCCAAAGTGCTCATCGTCCTCCCCTCGGCTCCCGTGCGACGACTCTTCGCGACGCCGGCGCCTTGGACCCATCCCGAATTGCGCACCCTCGGAATGCTCCTCTGGCCCATGGTATTTCAGACAGTCCTCTATGCGCTGAACGCGCTCGTCATTCGCGCCCTCGCGACGCGGATTCCGATGGAGGGCGCTCTCTCCCACATCACCTATGCGGAAAAACTCGCCTATATGCCCGGCGATCTCCTGATCTTGGCGATCGGCACGGTATTGCTTCCGTCGCTCGCGACGAGTCACGCGCGAGCCGATAGGGAAGAAACTCGTCGGCTTGTCACGACGGGAATTCGTGTCTCGTGGATGTTGGCGGTGCCGGCCGCGGTGGGTCTCTTCCTTTTGAGCGAACCCGTGGTTCGACTTCTGTTCGAGCGCGGCGCCTTCGATCGAGCCGATTCTCAACAAACCGCGGCCGTTCTGCGGATTCTGGCGCTCAGTCTCCTGGCCGGGGGACAGGTGGTCCTGAGTCAGGCGCTGTACGCGGCGCACCGGACGAAATCGATCCTGCTCGTGGGGGTCTTGTCGCTTGCCACCAACGCCGGGCTCGGATGGACATTGGTCGGACCGCTGAGACAATCCGGGCTTGCCTGGGCGGCCACCGCTTCGCAGATCCTCGCATTCCTGGCGTACAGCGTGATCTACCTGCGGACGGAGAGTGGACTGGATGGACGTGGGCTGATCACGACGCTGTGGAAGGTCGCCATTGCGACGGGGGCGATGGCGGTTCTCGTCGAACTTGGGCAGAGGTACACGCTGCTGCGTTGGTCACTGCCGGCTTCCGTCTGCGGATTGGTGTCGGCGGGCGCGATCGCCTATGCGGCGGTCTTGTGGCTACTGCGCGCGGAAGAGTGGAAGTACCTACGACGCCCAACCGACAATCTCGACGTACAGAAGTCCTCCCGGACCCTCGCGCCGTAGGACGACTCGATTTCCCTCGCGTGGGTTGGCCACTCGCAGTGTAGCGGTAGACCACTCGCGCCCGAATTCGATTGGTCCGACCATTGTACCGTTCACCTCCACTCGACCGCGAAATTGACCGGATGCCCGAGCAACGATGCGCAGCTGTGGCGCCATTGCGGTCCCAAGATAGACGATCCCATACCAAGACAGAGGGCGAGCGGATCTTCCATCGATTCGAGTTCGGGGACCCCACCCATATCCAAGGGTCGGAGGATCGTGGGTGCCTACCTCCACGGTACCGGGAAGTACGATGCCCTCTACTCGCGCGTCCCAAACCGGCCGATAGTCGGGCTGTCGAAGGAGCGGGTGGGGCCTCCAATCGGAACTCGTTCTAGCGATCAGCCACGCATCACTTCTTCGACGGACGAGTGTGCCACGTTTGGCAAGGAGGGCGGGGAGTCGTGCGAGCGACCACAACATCGCGCCGATCCGACCGATCGCGAGTCTCCAATCCTTCTTGAGGAGGGCCGCACCCGCCACGAGGCACTCGTATCCCACGTGGCCGAGCAGGATCCAGGGAAGGATCGGCCACCCCGCCAGCTTGAGTATGGTCCGCAACCGGTTGGCGGGATTCCGGAAGTTGCGGTGCGACGGGGCGTGTCCCTCAAACGTCTGCTTGTGATAGACCTTCGCGCCCGGAGCGGTGATTACGTCCCAGCCTGCCAGAACGGCGCGCAGGCAGAAGTCCACGTCCTCTTGATACAGGAAGTAGGCTTCATCGAATCCGCGAAGCGTTCCGGCTCGGACTGCCATGGCACCACCGCTCACGGCCAGTACCGGTCGGTCGTCGTACTGTCCCTCGTCGGGCTCGAAGACTCCGCGATCCCAGAAATAGAGAAAGCGAGACGCCTCGAGGCCGAAGCTGTTGAGAATTCCGGGCTCATGATGAAAGAGCATCTTCGCTCCGCAAATCGCCGCGCGCGGATTTGCATCCATCGTTCGCACAAGCTCGGCCACGCACTCGGGATCGAGGGTGGTGTCTTGGTTGAGGAGAAACAAGATCTCGCCCCGCGCGGCGGCCATTCCGATGTTGCACCCCTCGGCGAACCCGGTGTTCCGATCCTGCGGGAGGAGCACGATCCCGCCGCGCCTCCGGAAGAATTCGACGGTGTCGTCTTTGGAATCGTTGTCGACGGCGACAATTTCGAAATCGCGGAAGGTCTGGCGGTCCAGCGAATCGAAGAGATCCTTCAGGAAGGGGCGCGCGTTGTATGTCACAAGGACGACGCTGACGCGGGGCATCAAGGAAGCCGTCGGTAGAGGGCGGCGTGCGGTAGGTCGATCTCCAGGACGTAGTTAGCCCGGACGTATTCCATCAGATGTCCGTCGCGGATTCTGACGCTGCCTCGGGGGTAAACGACCCGAATCCACCGCTCGTCCCACTGCTTGTCCAGGAGGATGTAGCGAACTTTCTTGCGTTCCAGGGTCTCGAGGACCTCCGCGGTATCCTGCGGGGTGGAGACGCCCTCGATCAGATAGTCGTAGCGGGTCGGGTTGGGGCGCTCGAGCCAGCGGTTGTAGAGCGAAGAGTGAGGGAAGGCGAAGAGGTCGCCCTCTCCGAGTTTGCCTTTCAATCCTTCGAGCGTCATCGCCAGGGGGGGCGAGTGTGTCCAGGCCCTGTCCCGGTGGGTGACGAGATCGTATCGCGGGCGGCGAATCCCTCCCCAGGTCCGGGAACCGATCGAGGCGACGACGATGCAGGAGACCAGGGCGAGAATCCCGATCGCCGAACGCCCGAGCCATCGGCACGGGCTCGACGCGGATGTCATCAGGTGCATGAGGCAAAGGACTGTGGGAAAGTGCGTCACGTAGAGGAGATGATCGGTGTCGGGTCGATGTAGGGCGGCCCCGAAGAGGGCGGTTCCCAGAACGAGGAGAATTCCCGATCGCGACCGCTCGGTCCGGCGACGAAAAAAGAGAATCGCCTCCGTCGGAAGGGCCACCAGGGGGACGAGGAAGTACCAGCTTGCGTAGAGAGTCCGGACGGCCGGCCGGAAGCCGGATGCGCCATCCAAGGAAGCGTACGTGGTTCCGTAAGGGACGCCACTCCCGGAAGTGTAGTTGCGAAGAACGTAGTCGACGGCTTGGCGATGGAACTCCGGCCAAAGACCCGTGGCCCACAAGAAAATCAGAAACCCCGCAAGGGGTATCCCGACTCCCGCGGCGTAGGTACCGAGAAGTTTGAGGCGGCGGGCCCAGCCGATCGCGAAGAAGATCGAGATCGCGACGGCCGCGGCGGCGAGGAGGGCGCCCTTATTCTGGGACACCCACCAGACCAGCCCGTCCGAGAATCCCGCGAGAACAACGTATCGCAGCTTCCCGGACTCTTGCCAGAGCCACCACATCCATGCCGTGAGGAGGCAGATCGTCGCGCTGAGCTGATGTTGGTTGTACACCGGATTCATGGCGGAAGGGGAGAGGATGAGGAAGAAGCCGAGAATGGCCGCGATATTGGACTTGCTTAGAGCGCGCACAAGGAGGAATACCGCCGATCCCTGGATCAGAACGAGCGTGCAGGCCACGACGCGCGTGACCTCCCAGTGGTTCCCAAACAGCACGAGTGCGCCGGCGAGAAAATAGAAGGATCCTGGGGTGAAGTGAATGACGAAGTCCCGGTGAGGAAGTTCACCACGGAGAATTCGATCGGCACTGGCGAGGAAGAACCCGTCGTCCCCCATCCACGACACGTGGCCATACCAGAGAAAGAGGTAGAGTGCTCCCGCGACCAGAGTGAACAACAGAACGATGCGGGGACGCATGTGCTGGGGGATCGTAGCAGGGCTCGGGCGCCGGCCAAAGAAAACAGTGACCTAGACGCCGCTCAGGCCCAGAATGGCGGAGGACCATGCGAATCGGTTGCGATCTCACGGCGCTCACCAAACCGCGGGCGGGGATCCGGGTATACGTGGAGCAGCTCGTGGACGCCTTGGCGACGTGTCCCGATCTCGCGCTCGTCGGCTATTGGCCGGGTGGGACGCCACCGCGCTTGCCCGCGGGGCTTCTCGTCCGACAGGGCCAAGAACCCACCCGTCACTTCCCTTTGCTCTGGATGCAGTGCGAGGGAATGAGGCGGGCGATGGCCGATCGCCTGGACGTCTTCTGGTCCGGGCTCTATACGGTCCCTCGAGTACTCGTGGGTCGGGTTCCGATTGTCATCACCGTTCACGACGTCATGTGGAAGGTGATGCCGGAGACCATGCGATGGCGCACGCGACTGGCGAGTCTGGCTCGGGCGCGGTTTGCGATCGAATCCGCGGATCGGATCGTCGCGGTGTCGCGCGCGACGGCCGACGATGTGCTGCGCTACTACGATATCGATCCGAAGAAGATCGAGGTGGTCTACTCCGGCGTCAATTCGACGTACCGCCCGGGGGACCCCGAAGAGGGCCGCCACATGGCGCGTCGCTACGGAGTAGAGGGTCGGTATGCGCTTTTCGTCGGGACGGTCGAACCGAGGAAGAATCTCGCGCGCGTGCTCCGGGCGTGGAACGTTCCTCTGGAGTTGGTGGTCGTCGGCGCGAAGGGATGGAAATCCGCGACCGTGTACGGTCATCCGAGGGCGCGATTCCTAGGATACGTGCCCGATGAGCACCTTCGGTGGCTCTATGTGGGGGCGGAATTCCTGTTGTTCCCGAGCCTGTATGAAGGCTTCGGCCTTCCGGTCTTGGAAGCCCTGGCGTGCGGATGTCCGGTGCTGACGTCCCGGGTGTCGTCGCTTCCCGAGGTGGCCGGAGATGCGGCCGTGTATGTGGATCCAGAGGGAGAGGAGGGGATTGCGGACGCGATCTTGCGGCTAACCGAGGACGGATCGCTCCGGGAGAGTTTGCGTAGGGCGGGGCTCGAGCGCGCGTCCGAATTCTCGTGGAGCCGGACCGCCGAGGGATACGTCGAGGCCTTTCGAAAAGTAGTTCTTGACCCCCCTCCGACCCTCCGATAACGTACGCAGCGATTTTAGCCATTCTGAATCCGCGTAGGGGGGCGATTCGATGAAATCCGCGAGGAAGGGGAGCGTCGCAAGCCGGAAACCCGATACGCTCGAGACTTTCGTGGAGCGGTATTTCTCCACGATGGACGAGATCAACCGCAAGCTCCCAAGGGAGAAGGTCCTCCGAGCGGTCGACCTCCTCCACGAAACCTGGCAAAACGATGGCTCGGTCTTCCTGATCGGAAACGGCGGCTCCGCTTCCACGGCCACCCACTTCGCATGCGATCTTTCGAAGTTCTCGATGGTCAAGGGGAAGAAGCGTCTCAAGGTGCTGTCCCTCGTCGACAATATTCCGCTCGTGAGTGCGTGGACGAACGATTCGGGCTTCGGGACGGTCTTTTCCGAACAACTGGAAGCCTGGCTCAAACCCGGCGATCTGGTCATTGCCCTCTCCGTGCACGGCGGCTCGGGGGTCGGGAACGCCGGGCCGTGGTCTCAGAATCTGGCTCGCGCGGTGGATTACGCGCAGCAGCACGGGGCGCGCGTGCTTGGATTCAGCGGGTTCGGTGGAGGGTATCTCGCCGAACGCTCGGACGTGTGCATCGTGGTGCCCGTGGATCAGGAACCGTTGGGGACGCCTATCGTGGAGGCGTACCATGTGGTCCTTCATCACCTGATTTGCACGCTCTTGCATCTGAAGATCAAGGCCGAATCGGACGCCGGGCACATATGAGTTGAAGGGAGTCGCGATGGAGATCTTCCTGGACACGTCCAATCTCGATGAGATTCGCACCTGGTTGAAACAGGGCGTGCTCGACGGCGTGACTACGAATCCGTCGATCCTCTTCAAGGAAGGCGGCCATGACATGGAGGCTACGGCCAAGGCCGTGGCCAGGCTCATCCATCCCCGGCCGCTGAGTGTTGAAGTGACGACGAACGACCAGGCGGAGATGCTACGCCAAGGACGGAAGTTCGCGGCCTGGGCGGAGAACGTCGTCGTGAAGATCCCGGTGATCAACGAGCAGGGCAAACCCTGTCTCGACGTCGTCAAGGAACTGACCTCCAGCGGAATCCGTGTAAACGTGACCGCGATTCTCTCCTTCGGGCAGGTTGCGCTGGCCGCGAAGGCGGGGGCCACCTATGCCAGCATCTTCAGCGGCCGGGTGAGCGACGAAGGCACGGACGCCTCCCTTCTCATCCGCCGGGCGGTCGAATGGCTGGCGCATTGGAAGTACCCGACGAAGATCATCGTGGGGAGCATCCGGGAAGCCATCAATGTCCAGGACGCGGCTGTCGCCGGCGCGCACGTGATTACGGTTCCTCCCCAATTCCTGGCGAAGTGGGTCGACCACCACTACAGCCGCGCGACGGTGAAGCAATTCAACGATGACGGGCAGAAGGCGCTGGAGCAGTTCCACAGGAAGGCGGAAACGCGGCCGGTTACCGTAGCGTAGTTGCGCGGCGGACGCCTATGGCCGGGTTTGTGAGATCATGAAAGTCGAATCGTCGCGGGAGAAGGCTGTCCGCGCCGTCACCTCGATTCCAGGAGGAAACCAACCGCGTTCCCGGTCCTTTCTCGGCAAGTGGTTCGGCATGGCGAACCGGGGAGGAAGATTTCAATTCCAGTTCGAGTTGGGGGAATTGAGATTTGGAAAGGCTTGGACCAGCGGCTTGATTGCGGCACTTCCATTTCTCTTCGCCGTCTACTATGTTTTCGGTACCTCGCTTCGACACGGTGTCCAAATTAGCTCGTTCGGAGGAGACGAGCACCTCCTCTACTATTTGGCCGGTCGGAACTTCGTGACCTACGGCTTCTCGAACAGCGATTTCCTTCAAGACATCTCCAGCAGCTCTCGAGCGGAGGACCATCCCTTCGTCTACAACCACATGCCTCCCGGGCCGGAGTTGCTGGTGGCAGCGATGATGAAACTTGTCGGGGAGAGATATCGAACATTTCGCATCGTATTCGCGGGGGCTTTTCTCGCGGGCGTGGGGTGTTTCCTTTGGTTTGTGTCCATTCTGTTTCGCACCTGGGGGAGAGCGGGTGCGGGCTTTGCCCTGCTCTTCATCCCGCCTGCGACGATGCTTCGGTTGATGGACCACCCGATGTACTTTGCCTTCCCTTTGCTGGCCTTCTTTCCGTTGGTTGCGATGGACCGGTACTATGCCTCACGGAAGGCAAGGTGGCTTCTCGCGGGCTTCGGGGTGGCCCTTGTTTCTTCTTTCTTCCTCGCCTATCAATTCGTCATCCTTACGGGGCTGTGTTGGATCCTCCTGTCCGCGCTGAGGTTATTCCGATTGGATCGTCGGCACGTACTCGGGTTGTGCTCCGTTACGGCGTTGGGAGTGGGAATCCACCTGGCGCAAAACGTGGTTCACCTGGGGATGAGCCAAGCCTTGGCGGATGTCCGGCTGACCGTGGCGAATCGCGCGACAGGGCGTCCGACGGGCGAGGAGCTGAAGGATTGGTACCAGTCGATCAATATCGTCCATCACGGCACCCACGAATTGAGCGGGATTCGGCTGGTGGAGTCTATTGGACGGACTCTGGCTTCCATTTATGGCATCAAGTTGACTTTGGGCGCTCTGATCCTGAGTGTCTTTCTCCGATGGTGGCGTCGGAGCCGGCTGGGGTCCGCAGACTCGAAGTCCGATCCTCCGATCGTTCGCCTTGCGATCTGGGTCGGACTCACTCTGACCATTCCTCTAGCGGTTTTCCCTGCCTACTCCGCCGATTACAACCTCCAGGGCGTGGGGGCGTTTTACCTATCCCCGCTCGCCGTTCTCGTACTCGGAGGCGCCTTTCGGGAAATTGGGGACGCCTTCCGGAGGCTTCGAGGCAAGATGCGCCTGACGGCGTCGGCGGCGGCCGGGGTTCTGGTGGCCGGAATCGCCTCCTTGCTCATGCACGACGCGCGCGCTATTCGGCGATCCATGCAGGCCGTGCGGAACAATCCCTATGCGGAGCTAGCGGAGCTTCCCAAAGTGGTGGGCGGACGGGTGGTAATGACCAACATCTACCCGGGGGCCGTGGGATTCTTCACCAAGGAAGCGGTGATCGGCGGAGCGGAGTTTGAGGCCTTTCCGGAAAACGGGCCTCCCAATCCTGATGCCGCGTATGCGAGGCATATTCGGAACTACGGCCAGTCGGGTCGCCGGCCCCAGTACTATGTGCTCTTTCGAAGACTCTATACGGGCTTCACCAAGTATCGGGACGAGGAGTCGGTCGGACGGCTGCATGCGCACATTGCAAAGAGGCACAAAATGGTGTATGAGAATCACCTTTTTACGGTCTTCGAACTCCATTATTGACGGGGACGAATGAAGCCGAGCACCGAACAGAGGCTTTCCTTCCTCCGATCCATGATGCGGATCCGCAACGCGGAAGAGACCCTGGCGCATCTCTACAAGGAAGAGCAGCAGATGCGCACGCCGACCCACTTCGCGATCGGCCAAGAGGCGGTCGCCGTCGGAGTGTCGGGGGCGCTCCGAAAGGACGACGTCGTGTACAGCGGGCACCGGTGCCATGCTCACTATCTGGCGAAGGGCGGCGATCTGCGGGGCATGGTCGCGGAATTGCACGGCAAGGTGACCGGATGTGCACGTGGCCGAGGCGGTTCGGTACATCTGACCGATCTCTCCGCGGGTGTCGTCGCTTCCTCCGCCATCCTCGGACAAACCGTCGCGGTCGCCGTGGGGACGGGAATGGCGTTCCAGATGGACCGTCAGGACCGAGTCGCCGTCACGTATTTCGGCGATGGCGCGATCGAAGAGGGAGTGTGGCACGAGAGCCTGAATCTCGCTGCCGTTCGGAAAGCCCCCGTGCTCTTCGTCTGCGAGAATAACTTATACTCCACACTGACCCCCTTGTCCGTACGGCAGCCCAAGGATGTCGAGATTTGGCAGCGAGGGGCTTCCTACTCGATCCCCGCGCAGAAAGTCGACGGAAACGACGTAACGACCGTCTACGACGCCGCATCGGAGGCCGTCGCTCAGATTCGAGAAGGAAAGGGGCCGTACCTCTTGGAGTGCATGACGTACCGGTGGCGAGAACATGTGGGTCCCCTCTGGGACTACGCATGGGGCTATCGCTCCAAGGAAGAGGTCGATTCCTGGATGGCGCGCTGTCCGATCAAGCGATTGAGCGAGAGTCTCCTCCAGGAGGGCGTACTCTCCCAATCCGATCTGGATCGGATTCGACGGGAACTGGAAGAGGAGCTTCGCGAAGCCGTCGCCTTCGCGAAAGAGAGTCCGTTCCCCGCGGTCGAGGACATTCTGACCGGAACGTATTGAGGTGACTGTGAGCAAACGAACGCTGAAGTATCGAGAAGCGATCAGCGAGGCCCTTGCGCAGTCCATGGCGGCCGATCCCGACGTCTTCATCACCGGAATCGGGGTCGACGACATCAAGGGGGCCTTTGGGACCACGTCGGAGGCGTTTCATCGGTTCGGATCGGAGCGGGTGTTCGACGTGCCGAACTGCGAGAATGCCATGGCGGGAGCCCTGATCGGCGCGGCCGCGATGGGGAAGCGTCCGGTATGGGTTCATCCCCGGAACGACTTCATGTTCCTCGCAACGGATCAGCTCATCAACTTGGCTGCGAAATGGAAATACATGTACGGCCATACGAAGGGGGTGCCCCTCGTCATCCGAGGGATCATCGGTCGCGGATGGGGACAGGGAGCGACCCATTCGCAGAGTCTCCAGGCGTTGTTCGCGCATTTCCCAGGGCTGTATGTGGCGATGCCGTCTACGCCCGGCGATGTCAAGGGTCTCTTGGTCAGCGCCCTTCGGGGAGACGTGCCAGTCATTCTCCTCGAACACCGGGCGCTCTACGAAATGGAAGGAGAGGTTCCGGAGGAGATGGTCGAAGTCCCCTTCGGACGAGGTGCGGTTGTCCAAGGGGGGAACGACGTCACCATCGTGGCCACGTCGGCGATGGTCTTCGAGGCGAAGCGGGCCTCCGAGTTGGTCCGCGACTATGGCATCTCGTTCGAAATCATCGATCCCCGGTCCATCCGCCCACTGGATGTCGAACTGATCGTGCGTTCCGTGAGAAAGACGGGCCGGCTCGTAGTCGTCGATACGAGCTGGGCTCACTGCGGATTTTCAGCCGAGGTCGCGGCCGTCGTCGCAGAGAATTGTCACGAGGCACTCAAGGCGCCGGTCCGTCGCGTCACCACGCTGGATTGTCCCGCGCCGGTGAGCAAGCCTTTGGAAGAGGCCTTCCATCCCAACGCGCACACGATCGTGGAGACCTGTCTCCGGCTCTTGAAGAACGACGCGAGAATTCAGAAGCGCCTTCCGGACCTCCAAGCACACTTCGCCGGCCCGTACTAGGGGAGAGTGAGAAGTGGGATCGGAAAGGGAGTCGTCCGACATCGTGCGGGGATTGCCCCGCCGTGTCTCGGTGTTCGTTCCGGCCTACAACGAGGCGGGCGGAATCGAAGCGGCGATCCGAAACATCGTGAGAGCCGGAGAGGAGTTGCTCGAGGATTTCGAAATCCTCCTGGTGGATGATGGGAGCACGGACGGAACCGGACCGCTCGTCGATCGCCTGGCCGCCGGAGATCGGCGCGTACGAGTCATTCGCCATCCGAGCAATCTAGGCCTTCGAACGGGGTTCGAGAATGCGCTTCGGACGGCGAAGATGGAGTTTTTCGCATTCCTACCCGGAGACAACGAGGTTCACCTCGACACTATCCGGAACATCTTTCGAGCCGTGGGAAAGGCGGATGTGGTCGTTCCCTATCATACCGGGCAGGCCGCCAGGCCCTGGCACCGGAAGCTGATGACGATCACCTGCCGGACCCTACTCAACGTCCTTCTGGGGAATCGACTGAAATACTACCAGGGACCCAACGTTTACCCGACGCCGGTCGCGCGAGCACTGCCACGAAGGAGCAAGGGGTTCTTCTTCCTGACGGAGATGACGGCGTATGCGGTGAGGATGGGCGTTTCCACCGTGGAGGTTCCGATCATTCATCAGGAGCGGAATCAAGGACAGTCCAAGGCGATATCGACACAGAGCATTCTTCGTGCGCTCAAGGTGATCCTGGTCTTGTGGTGGGAGATATCCGTCCAGCGAAGGACCGTTTCGCTTCCTCCGGTGTTGGCCGCGAGGAGGGCGTCCGACCGGAGGGGGCCAGTCTTGGAGAAGGTGGCCGTCTGAAATGAACGAGAAACACGACGTCCTCATCACCGGCGGAGCGGGCTATGTGGGCGCGGAATTGACGCCGAGGATTCTCGAGCGCGGACACCGAGTGCGGGTTCTGGATCTCTTCCTCTTCGGCGAGGGAGTTCTCGACGACGTGAAGGAGAAGAACCCCGAGCGTCTGGAGCTGATCAAGGGGGACATCCGCGATCCGGAATTGCTGCGCCGATCTCTCGAAGGGGTGGACACGGTTCTCCACCTCGCTTGCATCTCGAACGACCCCAGCTTCGAGCTGGATCCGGGACTGTCCAAGTCGATCAATTACGACGCCTTCGACCCCCTCGTCCGAGTCTCCAAGGAGTCGGGCGTACGGCGCTTCATCTACGTCTCCACCTCCAGCGTGTACGGAGTCTCCGAAGACCCGAACGTAACGGAGGAGCATCCGCTGGTTCCCCTCACGGACTACAACAAGTACAAGGGAATGTGCGAGCCCATCTTGCTGGCCCAGCAGTCTCCGAATTTCACGACCGTAATCATTCGCCCTGCCACGATTTGCGGCCCGAGCCGGCGGCTGCGGTTGGATCTGAGCGTCAACATCCTCACCAACCATGCCGTGCACCAGGGCAAGATCAAGGTATTCGGCGGCGCGCAGAAACGGCCGAATATCCATATTCAGGACGTGTGCGACTTGTACACGGATCTCGTGGATCTCCCCGACGCCAAGATCGCGGGTCAGATCTTCAACGCGAGTTACGAGAATCAGAGTCTGGCCGAGCTCGGACGCCGGGTGAAGCAGGTCGTCGAGCGCGAGTTCCCGGAGAAGGCGCCCATTCCGATCGAGACGGTGCCGACCAACGACATCCGCTCCTACCACGTCTCTTCCGAGAAGATCAAGCGGGTGCTCGGATACGTTCCGAAGAGGACCGTGGACGACGCGATCTCCGACCTGTGTCGTGCCTTCCGGGCGGGGCGGTATCCGAATCCGATGGACGATTTGCGGTACTACAACGTGAAAGTCGTGAAGGCCGCCAAGCTACCATAGGGGAGGGAGATGTCATGGCCGCCGTCGAATTCAAGAACAAGATTCGGTCGCAGGAGGAAATCGCGACGCTCCTGGGACCGCGTCCGCGCGCCAAGAAGGCCATCATGTGCCATGGGACCTTCGACATCGTTCATCCCGGCCACCTGCGCCACTTGATGTATGCGAAAGAAAAGGCGGACGTTCTCATCGCGAGCATCACCGCGGATGAGTTCATCGCCAAGGGGGCGTACCGACCCTACGTGCCTCAGGATCTCCGGGCGGCGAACCTCGCGGCGTTGGAACTGGTGGACTTTGTTTTCGTCGATCATAACGCGACCCCCATCGAGAGCATCCGGAAGATCCAACCGGACTATTTCGCGAAGGGATACGAATACGTCGACGGCGGGGTCCATCCGAAGACGCAGGAGGAGATAAAGGCCCTCGATTCCTACGGGGGGGAGATGGTCTTCACCCCGGGAGACATCGTGTATTCCTCTTCCGCCCTCATCAATCTCAAGGCTCCCTCGCTCTCGGTCGAAAAGCTGCTCGCGCTCATGGAATCGGAGAAGGTGGACTTCGGCGATCTCCGACGCGTTCTCCATCAAATGGACGGCGTTCCGGTCCATGTCGTCGGCGATACGATCGTGGACGGATACAGCTATTGTTCGCTCCTCGGCACATCCCCGAAGCATCCGACGTTCAGCGTCCATTACGAGCGGACCGACAAGTATGCGGGCGCGGCGGCGATCGTATCGCGTCACGTCAAGGCGGCGGGGGGGAACGTTACGTTTTCCACGCTCCTGGGAGACGACGAGCACGGTCGTTTCACGCAGAAGGAGATGGAATCCAGCGGCATCAAGTGTCTGCCCATCGTGGATTCGACTCGGCCGACGACCTACAAGGAGCGGTTCATCACGGACGGTCACCGGCTGCTCCAAGTAGATCGGATGGACAACCGGCCGATCAGCGAAAAACACCTCAAGGTCTTCTGCGACAGTCTTCGGAATGTCGAGGCGGCCGTCGTGCTCTTTTCGGACTTTCGTCACGGCATCTTCAACCGGCATACGGTCCCGATGTTGGTCCCGGCAATTCCTCCCTCGGCCCTGAAGGCTGCCGACAGCCAAGTGAGCAACCGGTGGGGCAACATTCTGGATTTCGCCGAGTTCGATCTCATTACTCCCAATGAGCGGGAAGCGCGTTTTGCCTTGGGAGATCAGGACCTCGTCGTTCGGCCCATGGCGCTGGAGCTCTATCGCCGCGCCCGATGCAAGAACCTGATTCTCAAGCTGGGCGATCGTGGGCTCATCACGTACCGAAGCGCGGGGCCCAATCCGCGCCAGTTCTTCACCCTCGATAGTCTCGTTACGACACTGGTGGATCCGGTCGGGGCAGGGGATGCTCTCTTGGCCTACGCCTCCCTGGCTCTGGCCGTGTCCCAGAGCATCGTGATTGCTTCGATTCTGGGCGCCATGGCCGCGGCGGCCGCGTGCGAGCGGGAAGGAAACATCCCGGTGACCCCCCATGACGTGGAGCAAGCGATTTCGCACATCGAGAAGCGCGTTCATTATGCGTCATGAGGTATCTCCTCGTCGGTTACGGTAACATCGGGGCGAAGCGCAAGCAGATTCTCGGCGAGCGGTGCGTTGCGACGGTGGATCCCGTCAATCCGGCGGCCGATGCCAAGGAGCCTGACGCCGTCCCTGCGAGCCGGTACGACGCGGTCGTCCTGGCCACGCCCAACGAGCCCAAGCTCGAACTCCTCGAGAAGTTTCTTCGCCAAGGAAAGAACGTCTTGGTAGAGAAGCCCGTGCTCTTCCTCGACGACGCCGTCGGGCGGCGGCTGGAGAGCATCGCACGCGAGAACGGCGTCGTTTGGTACACGTCGTACAATCATCGATTCGAGCCCGTAATCGCGCGTCTGAAGGATAAAGTCGGATCGATCGGTACCGTATACTCCGCGCGCCTTTTCTACGGCAACGGGACCGTGAGGAACATCATGGGCTCGTGGCGCGACGGGGGACTTGGAGCGTTCGAAGACCTCGGCTGTCATCTTCTGGATCTGGGGGGATGGATCCTAGGGGTTCGAGGATCGAGGATCGACATCCGCGAAGTCCGCCCCATCGAGTCGAGGGGGATCGATCGGTTCGTCATGGCGACACCGGACCAACGAATCGTCATGGAAGGGAGCTTCGTCTGTTGGAAGAATTCGTTCTCGATCGACGTCTTCGGCGAGAAGGGTTCGGTGCACGCGAACGGTTTGTGCAAGTGGGGGGCTACGGAACTAATCCTCCGCGAGCGTGTCCTTCCGAGCGGCGTTCCGAAGGAGACGCGGGAATCTGTGGAGGGTCCGGACGTCACCTGGGAGCGCGACCTGGAGCATTTCGAGGAGATCGTCGCGAGGCGGGAGTGCTCCTCGGAGAACGATCGATGGATTTCCTCGGTGATTCGATCCGTGGCGCTCCCAAGCTCGGGGACAGGAGATCCTCCTACGGCTTTCGCGGGGATGTCCCACCTAGGAATCAACTCGGCCGCCGGATGGGCGACGTTCGGCCGGCCGGTCGTTGCATACGATCCCGACGCTGCCCTTATTGGATCCCTTCAAGCTCGGAAGATGCCGTTTTTCGAGCCCGGGCTTCTCGAGGCTCTCTCGGAGCGCGTCGCGTTTACGAACGATCCGTCGGCGTTGGGGGCGTGTCCCCTCGTTTTCGTAGCGCGGGACATTCCTACGGACGACTCCAACGCCGGCGACGTGCGGCCGGTGCTCGAGCTCGTCGATCGAATCGCTCCGCATCTCCGGAAGGGCGCGACGCTGGTACTGATGAGTCAGGTTCCTCCCGGCCTATCGCGATCCGTGGCCGAACGGGTGGCGAAGACCAGGCCTGACTTGGTAGTCGCCTATCAGGTGGAGACGCTCATTTTCGGTCGGGCGATCGAGAGGGCGACGAAGCCGGAACGGTTCATCGTCGGATGCGCCGATCCCTCGAAGCCGCTTCCGGCCGACTATGAGCGAGGCCTTCGTCGGTTCGGTTGCCCGATCCTGAGGATGCGCTTCGAGAGCGCGGAACTGTGCAAGACGGCGATCAACCTCTATCTGTGCGGAGCCGTGACCTACGCGAACTCGCTTTCGAACTTGTGCGAGCGGATCGGAGCGGATTGGTCGGAGATCGTTCCGGCGCTGAAGCTGGATTCGCGCATCGGTCCCAAGGCGTACATTCAACCTAGTCTTGGGATCGCGGGTGGGAATCTGGAGCGCGACCTCGTAACGATTCGGGATCTGTCTCGCACCAAGGGAGTCGATGCGAAGCTGGTAGAGACGATTCTCGGCTACAACGAGCTTCGATATCGATGGGCGGTCGATGCCGCTACCGGCGTCGTTGCAGAAGGGGAAACCGTGGCGGTGTGGGGCCTCACCTACAAGAAGGATACGACGTCGCTCAAGAATTCTCGGTCCATTCAGGTCATCCGTGAGCTGGCCGGTCGCTATCGGATTCGGGCCTACGACCCGACGGTGAAGGCGATCGACCTACCGATCGAGCTTTGCGGTCGGGGAGAGGCGCTCGAAGGGGCTAAAGCGCTGCTCATCATGACGGATTGGGAGGAGTTTGCGAAGGTCGACGGAGCGGAGTTGCGCCGATTGGACAATCCGGTGGTCATCGATTGCGTGGGCGCCTTGGAGCGGCGGGAGCTTCCTGGAATCCGGTGCGTCTCGATGGGGCGGCCGGAGGCATGAGACGGGCCGCTTTTCTGGATCGAGACGGAGTCCTCAACGATTCGATTCTCAGGCAAGGGAAGCCGACCGCACCGCTTTCGTTCGAGGAATTCCGGATGTTCGACGGTGTCGATCGGGAGGTGGGGCGCCTTCGGGACACGGGACTTCTCGTGATCGTTTTTTCGAATCAGCCTGAGGTCGCGCGGGGCCTTCTGGCTCCGGAGGCTCTCGACGAAATGAATCGCCGGCTGCGCGAGTCTACGCTGGTGGACGACATCTTCGTATGTCCGCATGAGCGATCCTCGGGGTGTGCGTGCTGCAAACCGCGGCCCGGGATGCTTGTCGAAGCTGCGAAAAAGTGGAACGTGGACCTTCGGGCATCGTTCGTCGTGGGCGACCGGTGGGTGGATATCGAGGCGGGTCGAGCGGTGGGGGCGTGGACCATTCTTATCGACCGACCGTACTCGGAGTGCCGGAACTCGGACGCCCGAGCGGCAGATCTGGGCGAAGCGGTGGAACTGATCCTCCAGCGAATGAACGGAGGTAGCTCGTGAAACGTACATGGGTGGTGCTGGGACAAGGCGGCTTCCTGGGCCGGCATTTGATGCGGCAGCTCGAGGGTCGCGGCGACGTACGGGGCTTCGGGCGTCCGACGCTCGATCTCCGCAGGCGGGAGACTTTGTCCCTACTTGATCCGCATATGGGGCCGAACACGGTCGTGATCTTCGCTTCCTGTCTCACGCCCGAACACTGCAAAGAACCCGGCGGTGTGACCGACAACGTTGCCATGGCCGCGAACGTGGCGTCGTATCTCGAGAAACACCCCGTCGAGCGGCTGGCATATGTTTCCAGCGATGCGGTCTACCCGTTAATCGACGCAGCGATTACGGAAGCCACTCCGTTGAATGCGGACAACTACTATGCGCTATCGAAGCTCGCGTCGGAACGGCTCTTACAACTTGCCTCGTGCGCGAAGAGGTGGCCGCTGCTCATTGCCCGTCCGTCGGGGATCTACGGACCTGGCGACACACACAACGCATATGGGCCCAACCGCTTCGTCAGCTCGATCGTGGCAGAAAGAACGCTTCGGATGTTCGGGGAAGGTGAGGAAACCCGCGATCACGTGTACGTCGATGACGTCTGCCGGGTTGTCGCCGAACTTGTCGAATCGGGCGCCTCGGGTGCCTTTAATGTAGTTACGGGACGTGCCGTGCCGTTTGGGACGATTGTGTCGATCCTCAAGGAACTAGCACGTTTCGAGTTCAGAGTTGAGTCGCAACCGCGAAAGGGCGCCATCACGCATCGGACTTTCGACCCTGCAAAGCTCCGCGCGGAGCTTCCCAATTTCAAGTTTACCGAACTGCGAGATGGCCTGAAGAGCCTGCTCAATGCGGTGCTCGCGGAGAAGAAGTCGTGATGGGCAGGGAAATCAATCTCCTCGACAGCCTTCCGCAGATCAAACGGAACATCGCCCAACGCGAGTCTGGTGTGCCGCGGGGGCGCGAGGTCGCCATGAAGTTCGGCCGCGAGTACTTCGACGGCGATCGCACCCAGGGCTACGGCGGCTATCGGTACGACGGCCGCTGGGTCGGCGTCGCGAGGCGAATGCGCGAGTACTACGGCCTCCAGCCCGGTGCGCGGATCCTCGACATCGGTTGTGCAAAGGGCTTCTTCATGCACGATTTCCTCGGCGTGCTCGGCCGCGCGACCGTCGTCGGGCTCGAGATCTCCTCGTACGCGATCGAGAACTCGCTCCAGACCGTGCAGGGCCGGATGTTCCGCGGCACCGCCGACCATCTGCCGTTTCCCGACAAGTCGTTCGACCTCGTGGTCGCGATCAATGCGATCCATAATTTGCCGCTGGACCGCTGTCGGAGGTCGCTCTCGGAGATCGAGCGGGTAGGCCGCGCACACAAGTATGTCCAAGTAGACTCGTGGTTGAGCGACGAACAGAGGCGAAACTTCGAGCGATGGGTCCTGACAGCGCAGACCTACTTCGAACCCGATGGCTGGCGACGCCTCTTTTCGGAGGCGGGATACACGGGCGACTACTTTTGGACGCTTACGGAATGACGTGCAGCGGCAGAGGGGAGCATCCTGGAATGGACACTGGGCACAAGAATCGGTGGAATCGGATTGGTCGCATTTCTACTATGGGCGCCCGTTGGCGCTATCATCCGTACCCTGAGGAGCGAATGCAGTGAGACTCCTTCGTGAAGAGAAAGAGCGGTCTCCGGTGTTGTTGGAAAGCAGTATCGAGGAACGATTAGTCTGCCCGGTATGCCGTTCCCGCCTTGTCGTTGTGTCCAGGCAGATTCGCTGCAGCGGCGAGGGTTGCCGATTCCAGGGTCAGGTCGAGAACGGGGTCGCATGTTTCCTTGATCGGTCCTCCGTGTCTTACTTCGACGACCGGCATCAGGCGATGACACGGTCCACAGAGAGGGACGGGGCGTTCTGCCTCTGCTATGAGAAACAGGCCCGGCTCGTCGAAAAGTACCTACAGCCGGGACAGGTGATTCTCGATGTCGGGTGTGGTCCGACGCTTCAGTACGACCGTAGACCGGACTGTTTCCTCATTGGTCTGGACGCCTCCTTCGACTCGGTACGCGTCAACGAATGCGTGGATCTCCGCGTGTATGGAACAGCCGCGGCACTGCCCCTGGCCGACCGCTCCGTCGACGCCATCCTCGCGTTCTATGCGATCCACCATATGGTGGGAAAGACGGTATTGGAAAACCGGCGCATCGTGCGGGGGGTTCTGGCGGAATTTGCGCGGGTGCTCAAGAGGGGCGGAGATCTGTTCATTTTCGACGTAAGTCCCTGGGCGCCGTTCCGGTATGCCCAGCGTGGAGCGTGGGATCTCGGCCGGCGCATCCTCCGCTCTAAGCTCGACATGTTCTTTTGGCACGCGAACGAACTCCGCAAGGTTGCGGACGATTTCTTTTCGCGGGGAGCGCTAAGCGTCGAGCCATTCGCGGTTTCATACTGGGACACTTTTCCACCGGTGTTCAGCCTGCCGTGGTTCAGGATCCCAAGGCTCTTCTATCCGTTCGACGTAAATCTGTATCGATGGCGGTTCTGATCGAGTTGTGAGTACTCATCCTCGAAGGCGTATTCTTCGGCGCTCGCGCCCTCTGAGGTTGTCTCGGATTGACGGACACGGCAGACGAAGCGTATGAGAGGGGAAAGGGAGTGCATCCCATGTCGATCGAGAAGCCGGCAACGGCTATGGCAGCCCTACCACTCTGGCGTAGAGTGGGGATTCGTGCCGGCTGGGTCGTACTGAGTTGCTTCGGAACGACGCTCTTCGGTCTACCCTCGCTCTGGCTCGTGATCCATAAGGTGTCTCCCATGTTGATGGCGAACGAGTCCCTCGCGTACCGGTACTTTCATAGCATGCGGATTCTGGAGGGGAAGGAGGATCGCGTCTTCCTTCCCCAGGGGCAGACTCCTGGCGTGATTCATCATCTCATCAACCTGGCGCTGACGGATGTACTTCGCATTCCGGAAACCGACTTACAGCGCCGAATGGACGCCTTTGGCCGTTCCGTGATGGTGATCAACGTAATCATGGTGGGGATGATTCTGATCAGTTCCATGGTTGGGCGAACGCTGAACTGGATGGACAAGTCACTCCTGTGGATCCTTGCGCTAGGGTCGATATACTCATCTGGGAGCGGCATTTACTACTCATCACTCCCCGACTATTATGCAACGGAAATAACGTTTACCTTGCTGGGGGCCTATCTCTTCCTAGTTCAGGTTCGATCTGCAGGGGGGAAGTCCGTCGTCCATGCCGGACTGCTGGGAGCCCTTTGCGGGGCGATGGCAGGAACAAAGATTACCCTGTTGTTGACCGGCGCAATCATGCTTTTTCCGACCTTGGTAGCGCCTCCCTTGACGCCCTTTCAGTTCTTGCGGCGGCTAACCGTAGCCGCTGCGGGAGCGATCCTGACCTTCTTGATCATAGTTTGGACCTATTATGCGTTCAGCGTGCAGCGCACATTTGAGTTCTTTCACGCGTGGTTCGGTTTTCTTCGCCACCCCGGCAATGTGCAGCCGGACTTCTGGTCGTTCTTGCTTCGTTTCGATTCTGGCTATTACTACATCTGGATCTTATTGGGTATCTGGATGGGGTCAATGGCTCTTTTCCTCATTTGTACGAAGGTCTCTGGGGCCTCAAGACGTTGGAGTTGGGGGTTGCGGGCAGTCGTTCTGCTAGGGGGTACACTACAGATCATGGGATTGGTGCATCGCCCCTCCGGGACGACGCTCTATGAGGTCGGGTTGCATCTCCTGTTTTCGGCGGCGGTATGCATCGCATGCGTACCGACGGATGCATTGCGCAAGATCGCGACGTTAGGCGTGGCCCTGCCGCTCTGCGGTTTGTGCGGCTGGACCATGTACAAACACTCTCCCTTCCGGGGTGTCCGGATACTGCAGAGAGATTCCCAAACACTGTGGGAAATCCACCGATGGCGTCTTGAGCGGCACTTACCCGTCATCGTGGTGATCCCGGACAACAATTACGCCTATGGCGGCGTGGAGGAAGCACTGCTGAAGGGACTGAGCGATTGTCCGACTTGGGAGATTACGCATGGAAGGGCGATGCTGGACCGTATCGCTCCACGGATGTCGTTTGTGAGGGATCTCACCGTTCATCCATCCGACTGCATCGTGCTATGGGTGGAGCATCCTACTTTGGAGCCGATCCCCAGCCGTATGCCCACGGTTCGGCGGGTCCTGAGTTTGCCTGATGTCAGAGTCCATGAATGGTTGTTCCTCGGATCGGGTCATACTGTGAAGGCGGCCGTGATTCGAGGCGCACCTACCAGTGTACGACCGCTCACTGTGGGAAAAAACGGCTTACCGAACTCTGTGGTATTCTTGGGATCGATAAATCGGGACGTGGTGGGGGAGTCCGCGCGCGTGGAGGGAGACGGACGTCCTGACGTCGCATTACGGATCACTCTTGCACCACCTCAGATGTCGGAGCTTATCGTTCACCGGATCGAACTCCGGTCTTGCGATGGGACGGGAAGCGATCTCGGAGGAGGAGTCTGGGATACGAGCCATCCGGGCCATCGGGCAATCGGCGTGGAGTTCGAAGGAAAGATCGTGAACCTGGGCGAGAAGAAGGCACTGGGGATACCCCTAGGAAACGGTAC
Source organism: uncultured Planctomycetales bacterium (assembly GCA_964526305.1). Lineage (GTDB taxonomy): Bacteria > Planctomycetota > MHYJ01 > MHYJ01 > JACPRB01 > JACPRC01. The sequence continues at coordinate 26,692 of CAZGKV010000054.1, forward strand.
GACGCTCACGGTGTTTCTCGCCGACGGGGGCATGACGACGTTTCATGAATACTTCGTATTACGCGTCCATTTGTCCGATGGATCGCACTATGGCGCCGTGCTGCGCCTTCGGGACTGACGGGGGCGTGAGCCTGAGCTCGGTGAGGTAGTCGAACGGGTGAGAGACTCGAGCTACGTTACCAAGAGCCCACCTGGGGCGCATGCAAGCGGATCGAGTCCGAGCACTTACGTTGGGCGGGCACATACGCTAGACAGTTACGATCGTTCTTGGTACGAGTACCGTCTAGATCTTATCTGTTGATAGGGAATGGGAAGCGATTACTTGAGAGCAAAACCGGAATTGCGGTGGAGTGGTAAGCCCATGGTTCTCTTGCGTGGCGAACATGTGAAGACTCTCCCCTCGGAATCACCACTTCAGCGAAAGTTTCACCAAGCCGAGGTGAGTCACGTGGGAACAGGGGTCCGTTCCATCCTGTCACTGCCGTGGTTGTATATGCTTCACCAGAAAGTATGGGGGGGAGACATCCTGCTGAGGCTTTATGTCCGAGGCTTTCTTCATCCCATCAAGAATTGGACACGCATCCTGGAAATAGGATGCGGACCTGCGCGAATCCTGCAGCACCTACCGGCGAAGATCGAGTATGTAGGCTATGATATGAATCCGCGTTATATAGAATACGCGCGAGAAAGGCACACCGGTCGGAAGACATTCTATTGTCAACACATTGGAGAAGACACACTTCGTCCACCGTCGAATTATTTCGACGTTGTCCTCGCCACAGGTGTTCTACATCACCTTACGGACCAGGATTCCAAGTCTTTGATCGATTCTGCCTATGACTGCCTCCGACCTGGAGGTTTTCTGTTAACGTTGGATCCCGTGATCTGCAAAAAGAGATCACTGTTCGAGCGGATCGTCATGCCCATGGATCGAGGACAAGCCATACTCAGCTTTGATCATTATGTCAGCCTGGCGAAGACACGCTTTGAGACCGTGCATGGCTACGTGAGAGACGATCTAGTTCGCGTGCCCTTCGGACTCATCCAAACGCGTTACAATCACCTCATCATGAATTGTTCCCGAGTTCCAGGGTGCGAAAAACGATGATCGTAGAATCCGCCACCAGGTTGGGATGGCGCGACTGGTTCATGCGAAGGCCCTCGTTAGGGATCGCACTTCTCCTTTCTGCCCTGCAGTCCTTAGAAAACCTCATCTTGGGGCCTCGGTCCTGGATCTACGGCTACGGGGGGTACCTGGAGACGATTCCAGCTCAACTTGCCGTCGTCAAGAGCGGCAGCTACTTCTCTTCGTGGGCCCCTTCGGTTCTCGGCGGGGTTGACCGACTATCCTTCTGGGGCACCGTAGATCCTCTCAATCTGGATATGTTGATGTATCGAGTCCTGCCTGTATGGCTCGCTTCGGGAATCCTGGTGTGGATACAACGGTTTTTCTCCGCCTACTTCACGGCTCTCGTCTGCGAGGAGCAGCTGGGAATGACCCGCAAGGCAGGTGCACTGACCGGGTTGTTCCATGCGGCCTTCTATTTCTATACGGTAGGGGAGCTCCTATCTCTTACCGCCGGGGTCCCGTTTCTGCTCTGGCTATTCGGAAGAATCCGGAACTCCAGGTCTGCACTTCGATGGACCGTAGTGTCGGCGGTGGGGTTCTCTTTCTTCACGGTATTCGGCGGAAGCATGCCGTATCTGATGACGATTCTGGTGGGGTGGTTCGTTATCGTTCATCGAGAGAGGTCGATCCGATTCTTCTCCTGCGTGGCGGTTTTCACCCTCGTCGTGGGAATCTGCGATGCGCCGCAGCTCGTCGCACAACTCTGCAACGCGCCCCTCGCCCATCGCAGCCGTTGGCCTGGCCGAGCCATGGATTGGTCGCCCATGGGATTGGTGAGCTACCAGAATGGATCTGATTACTTCAATCAGGACAAGCTCGTCGGCGGTGTCGTGACATGGTTACCAATTGCCTTGATACCGATATTCTGTTTTGCCGCGTACAAGCGTCGAGCGCAAGGACAACTTGAACGCATCTATCTGCGAATCGGACTGTTCTACCTACTTCTTTCCTTGAAGGGGCTCTTCCTCTTCCTTCGTAGTGCTGTGGCATTGGTCCTACCTTGGATTGGGACCGTCGATATGGGTAGATTTCATGCCACGGGCGCTCCTTTTCTTGTGGGGATTCTCCTCGGTATCGGAACGCTCGCAGTGGCGCCAAAACTGGTTCCCTCGTCGAGGGCTCGCCGTGTCGGAGCAATCGCCATGGGGGCATTGCTTGGCTTCCTCCTGATCTGGCCGAAGATTTCCTTGTTCTATCCCCTCATGGTCGATGGCTGGGGCGAGAAGCACTATCAAGTTCGGGCGTTGGATCGGCTCCGCGAAATGGACCCCGAGCCATTTCGAGTGGCCAGCGTAATGGAACTCCACCCGACGTTTGCGTACGGCCAGGGTTTGGAGACGGCCGACGGGTGGTCCAACCTGTACCCGCGCGTGTACAGCGAACTCTGGGTTCGTGTGCTCGATCCTCTCTTCAGGAAACTTCCGAGGAACCGCCAATTCCTCGACCTCGCAGAGGGCGCCCACTGGGAACACTACGTCTTCCTAGGGTCCACTCTCATCGTACCTGACTTAGGCTTACCTCCGGGAGATGATCCTCGGAAGGTGCTTGAAGAGGGATTCGACATCGATGACCGGTTCAATCTCCACCTGCTCTCACTGTTGAACGTGAAGTACCTCCTTTCCGAGTACCCGCTGAGAGGCAGTTCCCTTCGTTTAGTCCATGCTCCGGAATCCCCACCCACCCATCCTGTCTCTCGGGACTTCGCCACCGGGTTTGTGAACAGTCCGCGCCCGGGCCATGAGAAGATCTCGCAGCTCTCCTACTGGCCCGGACTTCGGCGGTTCCGGATGGATGTGCGCGATGCAGTGAAACGCCAGAATCGCGGGAAGGATGTCTACATCTACGGTAACACACTGGCTCTACCTCGATATCGCTTCGTCCGCCGGGTGGCCATCGCCGAATCGGGAGAAAAGGTTCTCGATGCCTTGTCCAGCAGTACAACGGATCACATGAGGGATACAGCCTACATCGAAACTGCGGACGCCCCCCGTCTGGGATCGAAACGCGAATTCTCCATGGGAGTGGTGCGTCTGGCGGAATACACTCCAGATCGTATCTCGCTCGATCTTGAGAGCCCCAACGATGGTTTCCTTGTCATCGCCAATACCTGGAACCCGATGTGGCGGGCGGAGTTCGATGGTATTGAAGCGCCGCTCATTCGGACCAATCATGCACAATTTGGCTTGCGAGTGCCTGTCGGAGCCCGAAGGGTTACCCTGCAATACCGGCCGCCATATCACCATACTCGGCCCGGGGGACAGCTCATGTATGCCTGCATGGCTCTAACGGGATTGATCGCCCTTGTCTCGTTTGTCACGCTGGTGCTGCGATGGCGTGGTCGATCGTCTTCGGGTTCTTGACTATGACTCACTTGCTCGGCGGTGCAAACCGGAATCCGATTTGCATCCCACTGGGAAGCGTAACTCCCACGGCATACCCGAGGTCCTGGTGCACTCGTCCGATCTTCGTGAAATCCACGGTACTCCGTTCCGCATGCACGAGGTATTGACGCACCTCATTCGGAATCGTCTCCACCTTAACGCCGAGGGCTCTGGATATTTCTGCAGGGTCTGGACCCGAAGGCGCCGGCGGACTGGCAGAATCACATCCAGTCGACGTAACCATGATCATGAAGAGGAAAGCGGCGCTCCAATTGCCTCTCGCCATACAATCTCCGTCAGCCGACCAGCAACTCAACAGAAAGCCTCTTTTTCCATCTGTCGCCTCGAAATTCAGTTCGTGATCGTGCACCACTAGTCCCAGCTGTATCCCGCTCCCGAGACTAGCCGTGCGGGACGCTCCCGGCGCGTCGAGGCCCTGGAACAATCGCCGCGCCCTCTTGCCCAGCGCGTAGCCTGCCTTGCCGCCCCGTGAATCCGCTGCGATTTCGTCGGAATTCGGGCCTACGCACGGCTGCCGAAAGGACGCGCTCGACCCGCCTCGATATCTACCCACCGGTTACCCACTACGAAGGATCCCCCAAGTCTAAGTCCCACTTCTTCGCCGCTTCCAGGAGCATTCTCGACCGCGGCTTGTAGCATCGGCAACCCGAGGATCGCTCATGGTGACAGACGAGGAGGTCGTCCACCCGCGTGGATGCGCGCAGTCGGGGATTGGTTTCGAACGGTATCCCGGAATGGAGAAGTCCCCGCGCGACCTCGGGCTGGTTCGTGAGATTTATCAATAGGAGCCCCGCCATGCGGAGGCGATCGACCTCACGGTGGATGCCGTCGAACATTCGGAATTCGTTGATCGTGAGTGGTGCGGTTCGCCTCCCGTTTCTGCAGATCGAATCACTGAGAACTCCGTCTCGATCCAGGAAAGCAACTCGCCTCATTTCTCGAACCGGGTTGTCCCCCCGCCTCCGGTAGCCATAAGGTCACGGATTATAGCAGCGGAAATTGAGCGCTCAAGAACAATCTCCCGGGGCCTGTCTCAGGAGCAATGCACAGCGTCTCGGATCAAGAGCCGACCCTACACGGATTTCCTGGAAGCAGCAACACGGGGCTCGTAGTATACGCGTCGCTTGTTGACCCGAAAGGCTCGGACGGGGTCCTGCGATGGTGGCCGGTGGCCCCAAGTGACTCCTCAGATCCTATGGCGGGAAAATGAAGAAATTCCTGACGCG
>CAZGKV010000055.1:0-30635 GCA_964526305.1 uncultured Planctomycetales bacterium
AAAAACTCCTTCGGTCCTCCCAGCGTTCGCCACTTCGAGGGATCCGCGTCCTCGTGGCTCCACTTGCCGTCGGGCCACTTCACTCGGTAGTGCCAGGGCGACTTCCACAGGAATCGACAGACCCTCATCGGAATCGGCCGATCGGCCGAGGCGGCGACCTTGTCCTCGTTCAGCTTCGCCAGCGTTCCCGTCCCCTTCCACCGGAGCGGCCGATCGGCGAATCCCTCGGACGCGAAATCCGTTTCGGTGTCGTCGCAGTTTTCGGGAGATACCACCGCGATCTCGACCTCGGCCGGGTCATTCAGGGACCGATCCCCTTGGAGCGTCAAGTCGAGTTTGACGCGGGTTCCCATCTTTGCGACCGTCGGCACGAACGTCTTCGGCTCCGGCTGGTAGAGATCCGTCTCGACCAGGCCCGGTTTTCGCGAGTCGGACTTGTAGTCGTAGACCTCGTAGAGGTCGGATCCGCCGGACTTCACCACGGAAATCCACGGACGGACCGCGACCACGCGAACCTCGCCCCGCACCGAGACGTCGGAATTCTCTCCGGTGATCGTGTGGGTCCCTTCGGTATCGAGGAGGGACATCTTCTTCTCGTCCACGCCCGAGTCGTAGGTCACCGGTAGCTTCGTCTCGGATCCGTTCTCGCGGACGACCGCTTCCACCTCGACCTTGTCTCCGAGAAGATAGACGTCGCCGTCCCGCGGTTTCTTGAAGACGAGATCGTACGTCTTCTCCGCGGGAGGGGGAGATTCCAAGGGCCGGGCGTCCGTGGTGGGAGGAGCGGCCGTCGTTCCTCCCTCGATGACCGGACCCCGGACCCGGAGACCGACGAGATCGCCGTGAGTGAAGGCGCGCTCCAACCGGGGGTGGAGCGCTCGGATCAGGGTTTCCGACGATCCCGGATCCGCTACGAGGTCGCCCGTCGGCCCGATGGCTTGCGCGGCGGAAATCAGCATCCGCCGCGATGCGGGATCGGCCAGCCAGGATCGAAGCCGGGAAACGATGCGCGACGCCGGTACGACGTCCGACTGATCGGAGCGGGTCACCTCGCTCCGACGGACGATCCTCACCCGGTAGGGCCCGGCATCCAGAATCCAAGGTGGCGGCATTCGTCGGCTGCGAGTCCTATCTGGAGTCCTGATGATGATCCATTCGCCCCTGTTTCAAGGATTCACTTCCCCGACACGGCTCTCTTCCGGCAGAGCGACATTCGCATCTGAGCGTCCCGGAAGCGATCCAGAAGAGCCTGAGGAATCTTGGCGCTGTCCGAATACAGATTCTGCGCCGCTTCGTAGGCCGCCGCGGCCTGTCGGAAGAAATCGAGAGCCCTACGGTTCTCGCCCGCCCACCCGTCGGGATTCGCGTTCGGGTCCGAATTCAGGAGATGCTCCGTTCCCTTTCGGAAGGCGCGATCGCCCTCTTCGACCTTCGCGCGCACGGCGGCCACGGCGTCTCCCGGCATCGGGGAGAGCCCGGGAGGGTCCCGTCTCGTCTCTCGTACGGGCTCGTCGGTTCGCGTGGGAGGAGGGGAATCTTCGCGCGGTTTCTCCGGAGTCGTGAACTTCACCTCCTGTTTCAGGACTTTCGCGATCAGGTCCCTCGCGTCCGCATCCTGGAGCACGCGCTCCCGGTAGGCGCGCGTGTCGGAGTACTGCGGGATCAGCACTTTCGTGAGGGCGAACTCGGCGTCCGGGAGCGAATGAATCGAAAGGAAGTAGAAAAGGACGTCGACCAGCCTCTCTCCCTTCTTCTCGTGGACGGTCCCGATTACGGCGGAGTCGTGCCGGAGGGCTTGGTCGAACAGCGGCGTCACGAGTTCGTTCGACCCGTTCGAGGCGCAATAGTCGGCGAGGTCGAAATACTGCCAGCCGGCCGGTTTCCGGTTCGGGAGGTCCTCGAAGCGGTAGACGTACACTTCGTTCACCTTTTCGTCCACCGCCTTCACGCCGGCGTTGGAGGCCCGGCGGACCAACTCCGCCCAGATCTCGACAAAGGCGGCGTACTCGTCAAGCTTCTCGGACCGCTCCACTTCGTCCTTGGCGATCGAGCCGCGGAATCCTCGGATGTCCTCGAAATGGTACCGCGAGGCGTCTTCGGAGAGGCGGCGCGCGACGATGCGACCGCGGGTGCGAAGGTGTAGGCGGGTCATTTCCGGCATCCGAATGGTGCCGCCGCGCTGCGTTTCGCGGATCAGACGAAGATAATTCTGCACCCGTTCCCGGAAGGTGCGGAGTCTCGATCGCCACGAGTCGGAGGCGATCTGGATCTCTTTGACTTCCGCGATCAGAGCCCAGGCCTCCTGGTATCGTGCCTTCTCGACATGGTCCTCGGCGCTGCGGAAGATGGATCCCAGCTTCGCTTCGGGAATCGTCGGGGTCGGGTCCGAATTCGAACCGGGGTCGCGCCTCGTCGTCGGGTCGCCTTCTTTCTTCGAGGTCGATTCCCTCTTTCCGGCGTCCGTCGCGGGAGCGCGGCTTTCCTTCTTCGGCTCCGACTTGGTGGAAGGGGAGGCATCGAATCGGAGGCCTTTCCGCTCGATCCACGCCCAGGCGAAGCCGGCCAGAAGGGCCACGAAAACAGTGGCGGCGAGCTTGCGGCCGAAACCGAACGACGGTCGGTAGGCCATGGGGTGATTCCTACCCGATTTGGGCGGCCGCCGCCAGAAGGAATTTGCATTCGCGAGGGTCGGGCGCCAGAATGGTCCGCCGTGGATCTGAGCGTCGTCGTCGTCAGTTTCAACAGCCGCGACCATCTCGGTCCCTGCCTCGACTCGATCGGCGCCTCCACCCGGAGGGATTGGGAGGCGATCGTCGTGGACAACGGGTCGGGAGACGGATCCGCGGACTTCGTCGCCGCGCGGTATTCCGGCATCGCCTTGGTGCGGAATTCGGGGAATCGGGGATTCGCGGCCGCCGTGAATCAGGGGCTGGGGCTGGTCCGCGGCCGGTACGTGCTCCTGCTGAATCCCGACGCGCGGCTGGAGCCGGGGGCTGCGGACGCGCTGATCGACGAGCTGACTCGAAGCGGAGACTGCGGGATCGTCGCGCCGCAGCTTTTTCATGAGGACGGGAGACGGCAGCATTCCTTCGACCTCGATCCGACGCTGGCCACGGCGCTCCTCAACAAGAGTCTCCTGCGACTGTGTTTTCCGGGACGCTATCCGAGCAAGCGGCAGGAATATCGCGAGTCGATCGACGTTGAAAACGTCATCGGCGCCGCGATGATGATTCGAGCGGAGGTCCTCGAGCGGATCGGTCGTTTCGACGAGGAGTACTTCTTGTACTTGGAGGAAACGGATTTCTGCCGTCGGGCGCGACTGGCCGGTTGGAAAGTCCGCCTCGTTCCGGCGGCGCGAGTCGTCCATCTCCAAGGACGTTCGAGGGCTCGGGTGGCCGTACGGGCGCGGATCGAATACGTGCGTTCGCTCTTCACCTTTTTTCGCAAGCATCGCGGGACGTCGTATCCCGTCCTGCGAGTGCTGTATCCGGGAAAGAACCTGGCGGAGATCGGCGGCCTCACCCTCGCCAACGTCGTGACGTTCGGTCTCCTTCCGCGCACCCGGCGACGGTGGTTGGAAACGGCCGCCGTGCTCGGATGGCAGATGCTCCTCTGTCCCCGCCGCCTCGGGCTTTCGAGTCATGGATAGCTCCCGCGTGCGCTGGTGGGTTGCCGGAGGAGAGGCCCCGCTCTTCGACGACTTGGACGCCGCCCTCCTGAGAGGACGGGTGGTGAAGGATTACCGCCACAAGCGGACCGTGGAGTGCCGGGTCTCCGGCGTCGTGTGGCTCGTCAAGATCTACAAGCCCGGGGGGGTGTTCCGCAGACTCAAGTCCCGGTTTCTCGGGTCCCGCGCGCGGCATGAGCTTCGGATGTACTTGGGGGTGGAACGGCGGCGAATCCCGACGGTTCCGCTGGCCGCGGTGGCCGAACGCGGGGCGGAAGGATTCGTGATTTGCCGCAAGCTCGAGGGATGGCGGTCCGTGGAAGAAGCGCTGCTCGATCCCGCCACGCCGTCCGGGGTGCGGCGCAAGCTCGCCGACGACTATGGACGATTTGCGCGCCGCCTCCACGATGCCGGCGTCTGGCAGTACGATTTCAACCCGAGCAATGTCCTCGTGGACCCGAAGCGCCCTCACGATCTTCGGGTGATCGACTTCGAGAAGATGAAGCTTCTCCGTTCGGTTTCGTTGGAGTCTCGCCTCCGGTCGATGGCCAAGATCAATCGGGTTCCTCGCCTCTCCCGGTCGGACCGCCTGCGATTCTTCCGCTCGTATTTCCACGATCGCGACGATCTGCGCGATCTTCTCCGGAGACTTCGGACGCGCATTCTCCGGCAGACGCGACACGATGCGGCGCGGATCAGGCGACTCTGCACCCGCGAGAACCGGAACTTCGCCCCGATCGACTCTCCCGAATGTACCGGTTGGTATCGGCGACGTAGGCCGGATCATCCCGAGTTCGGGTTGATGCCGGAGGAGGTGGAAGCCCTCGTCCTCGGGACGCGCAAGGGATATCGGGTCGAGCCGCGCGAAGACGCGATCTCGGCATGGCGCGATTCGAACGCCCGCGCCAAGGAGGGCTCTCCTCCACCTCTCGCGGTGGTGCGAAAGCGAGGCGCTCGGGAGGGGTACGTGGTGTATCGCGCGTGAGGAGAGCGGGGGACGGGATTCGAACCCGCGACAACCGGCTTGGAAGGCCGGTGTTCTTCCGCTGAACTACCCCCGCGGATCCGCGCGCCCCACATGGTACAAACTCGTCGATGTCGCGCCATGAAATTGTGGCTCTTGCATCGCCGTGTCGAATCGGTACACTTCCCGGGATCTTGATCGGAGAAACCCCTTGCTGAATCTTGCCGCGCTCCTTTGCCTCACGACGCCCATCCAGGATTCCAAGGAAGTAACCAAGGACTGGAAGCACCCATGGGCGGACGCTTCCGTGGGAACTTGGGTCAAATATCGCCTCACGCATTATCAGCCGAGCCAGTCCGGGGGATACGAGGAAAAGTCGACGGAGCGGAAGGAGACCGTCATGAAGGTCTCCAAGAGCTTCTTGGAGATCGAGTCCAAGGAAGGCGATTCCGAGCCGATGGCCAGGAGGGTTCATACCGGGCTCCCCGGAGAACTCAATTACAAGATGACCCGCGCGGGGGAGGAGGAGGTCAAGGTCGGCGATCGAACCTACGCGTGCGTCGTCTACGAATTCCGCACCGGTCCCGTCAAGAAGGGGGGAAAGGACGGCGGGCAACTTCTCAAGGTGTGGAAAGCCGCCGGGGCTCCCTCGTGGGCGGTCAAGCAACGGTTCTGGCTCGATGCGCAGAAGGAAGATGGCTGGACCGATGAGCTGACGGGGGCGGAGACGCTCAAGACGGCGGGGAAGGAGTACGCCTGCGCCGTGGTGAGGAAGACGACCACGATGAAGGCCGGCCGCACCCCGATTCAGAGCGTGGAGACGACTTGGCGAAATCCCGAAGTCCCCGGGGGATTTGTCAAACGCGTGGAACAGAAGATCATGAACGGGAAAGAGCAAAAGAACATGGAGTCCGCGACCCTCTTGCTGGAGTTCGGAACGAAGTAACTCCACCTAGTCTGCCTTATTCATCCGGGCTACGCCGCCCGGATGAATACGGCACCCTCCGGGCCTTCGCCCCGCCGAAGCGGCGGGCTTCGGCCGCGCAGGCGGGCAGCTTCATCGGCCTTCCTGGCCGATTCCGCTGGACAGCCCCGGCGCATGCCGGTCCCCTGGGCAGGCAACCACGCCGGCTTTTCGACCTCGGGCGCCCCGAATCTTTCTTGACCCCGGAACATCGCTGTGCTATATACCTTGTAATACATAGTAGTGGACGAACGCGTGGACCTGTTCGAAAACTGGACCGTACAGCTTCGCAAGGGGATCCTCGAGCTCGCGATCCTGAACGCCCTCGAGGGGGGGGAGCGCTACGGATACGAACTCGTGAAGAGCCTCGTGGGCGTGCCCGGGCTCGGATTGACCGAGGGGACGCTCTATCCGTTGTTGTCGAGACTCCGTCTCCAGGGGCTGGTCCGGACGAGGCTCGAGGAATCTCCCGAGGGTCCCGCTCGGAAATACTACTCCCTCACGGATCGGGGCAAGAAGGCCGCTCGGGGAATGAACGAACATCTCGAAGTTCTCGTCCAAGGACTCCGCGAACTGCGGAGGGGAGAGGAGCGATCATGAAGGAATGGACCGATTCGGCGCGCGCGGTTCTCGAGGACTATCTTCGACGGACACGGCCTTCGCTGGATTCCACGGAGGCGGAACCCGAGGAAGTGCTCGACGATATCCGGCGGCACGTGGAGGAGGAGGTCCGGGTTCTCAACGTGGACGTGGTCACCGACGAAGTGGTCCGTGGAGTTTTGAGAAGGATGGGACCCGCCGTGTCTCCCAAGGAGAGAGCGCTCCGACCCGAGTCGACGCCGGTCGCTCGGCCTGGATGGTTGGCCCGCTCCGCTTTTCTCACCTTCGGGGTGCTCGCACCCGCCGCTTCGTTGCTTACGGAACTGGCGACCCGCATCTGCGCGACGACGTTCTTCGATCCCCTACCCACTCTCTGGCACGCGATCCTCGCGGCCCTGGTACCGATTTCGAACGGTCTGGTCCTCTTCTCGCTCGGTCGCGCTGCCGCGCGACCGCGCCTCCTGGGATTCCTGAATTCCTTCGCGATCGGAGTCTCCCTCTTCTACTCTCTCGTCTTCCTGCCGCTTCTGCCGTTGGCACTGCTGGCGGTGCTGTTCCTCATCGGGCTATTGCCCCTCGGGCCCTATGCCGCCGTGATCGTAGCCGCTTGGCTCCGCCGCAGACTGAGAACCGAACTGGGCCGCCCCGTCCCGTGGTTCTGGGCCGCTGCGGTGCTGGGACTCCTGATCCTCCCCGTGATTCAGATCCGTACCACCCTGACCGCCTACGGACTTCATCGGGCCGCTTCGGAGGACTTGGAGGTGCGAAACTCGGGGATCCGACTCCTTCGCCGCGTCGGCGACGAGGATGTCCTGCTCCGCGCTTGCTACGAACGCTCGGGCATCGGGACCGATATGATCGGGTTCGCCTTGGGGCTGGCGAATCCCATCACTCCCGAGAAAGCCAGAGAGGTCTATTTTCGCGTCACCGGTCGGCTCTTCAATTCGGTCGCGCCTCCGAAGCTCGCGGGGACGAGACACGTGAATCCCATCGTAGATTTCGAGTTCGATCCGGACGTGGCCGGCGAGAGCGTCGCGGGTCGGCTTCGAGGTCTTCACTTGTCCGCCTCGAGGTTGGACGGAAGCATGGACCCGGACGCCGCGGTCGCGTACCTGGAATGGACGCTCGTCTTTCGCAACACCTCCTCCCGGGAGCAGGAGGCGCGCGCCGAAATCGCGACGCCTCCCGAAGGCGTGGTGTCGCGCGTCACCCTGTGGATCGACGGCGAGGAGAGGGAGGCGGCCTTCGGGGGCCGCGCCCAGACCCGCGCCGCCTACGAATCGGTCGTGCGGAAACGACGAGATCCGCTCCTGGTGACGAGTCGAGGGCGCGATCGGGTTCTCGTCCAGTGCTTTCCCGTGCCGCCGAACGGCGGCGAAATGAAGATCCGAATCGGGATGACCTGCCCGCTTCTCCTTCGGACCCGCAGCGAAGGGTATTTGCGATTACCGTTTTTCCACGAACGCAACTTCAACATCCCCGGTGAGGTCCGACACTCGGTTTGGGTCGAGTCTTCCCGCGCCCTGAAACCCTCGACCGACGCTCTAAAGATCGACGGATTCAAGGTGCGTGGCGAGATGCCGGTGTCGGCGCTCGAGGGCGAGGGTACGGTGATCGTGGCCGCACGAGAGGCTTCGGTGATCGCAGCCCGTGGGCCGGAACCGGACGGAGAAGAGATCCGTGCGACGCTCTCCGAGGAGAAAACGGAGGCTCCCTCCCGGGTCGTTTTCGTCCTGGATGGATCCCGGGGGATGCGTCGAGGGATCCCTCAGGTCGCGGAAAGCCTACAACGATTTCCCCTGGGAACGGAGATCGGAGTGCTGATCGCGTCCGACGACGTACTCGACCTCAGCCCCGGTGTGCGAACCGCTTCGGCCGAGTCGCTTCGGGACCTCTCCGAAAAGCTTCGACGACTCGAGCCGGTGGGAGGATGCGACAACCTCCCCGCTCTCGTGCGCGCTTGGGACCTCGCCTCCGAGCGGAAAGGCGCAGTCATCCTCTGGATCCACGGTCCGCATCCGCTTCTGTTCGGGAAAGCGGAGGGACTTCGGCAGCGGTGGGAAAGGCGAGCTCGGGACCCCATCCTCCTCGACTACCAAGTGGCCCCAGGACCCAACACGATCTCGGGCGAGCTGGATCGGATCCCCTGGATCCAAGCCCTCCCTTCGGTCTCGGGCCTCCCGCGCGACTTGGACCATGCCCTCGCGGAATGGCGGGGCGAGACCAAGACGCTGAAGTGGAGTCGGAAGAAAGACAAGGAAGGCGCCGCCGGCGACCACAAGACCTCGGCTCATCTGGCCCGGTTGTGGGCGTACGAACAAGTCCTCGGGGCGATGCGGGCCGACCGTCGAGACGAAGCCCTGGCCACGGCCGTTCGCCATCAGCTCGTGACGCCGGTATCGGGAGCCGTGGTGTTGGAGACGAAGGAGCAATACAAAGCTGCAGGGCTGGAGCCGGTTCCGGTCGGCACGGTTCCGACGATTCCGGAGCCGGGAGAATGGCTGCTGTTCCTGATCGCACTCGGGGTATTGATATGGGCGATCCGACGGAAGCGGGCGCTCCTTCGCGCCGCCTGATGGCGGCTTTGGGAGCGGCCCAGCTTATCGCATTCTGGCCGGTGTGGAGATGGTGTGCCGTACGCGCCGCCGACACGCCCGAGGGATTGTGGTCTCTTCTCCCACTTGCGGTCTTGCTGTTGCTTCTCTTCGGGACGAAGCCATCGCCCGGTCTGGTCCGACACCGACTTCAGCTTCCGACGGTTCTCCTTCTCCTCTACTCGGGGTCCTACTGGTTCGTTCCGCCGTTGATCCGCGCCGCGATCGCGATGCTCGCGCTCTCCTCCTGGGCGAGCGCCCTCTGGCGCGGACGGGTCATCGATTTCGGGATCGCAGGACTCCTCTTCGTCTCTCTCCCCGTGGTGACCACCTTGCAGGTTTACGTGGGATTTCAACTGCGCTTGGTGGCGACTCACCTGACGGCGCCGGTCCTCCGGCTCGCGGGATTCCCGGTCCTCGCGGAGGGGACCTCGCTCAACTGGGCTGGGAACACGGTCCTTGTCGATGCGCCCTGTAGCGGCATCAAGATGCTCTGGGCGGGCTTCTTTCTCACCTTCGCCCTGGCGAGCTTCCTGAGACTCGACAATGCGAGATGCCTCATCGCGGTCCTGGGGACGTTCGTCGTTGTGGTTCTGGGAAACGTATTCCGCGCTGTGGGGTTGTTCTATCTCGAGAGCCGAATCATCGAGGGTCCCGGGTGGGCCCATGATGCCATGGGCGCCCTCGCGTTCGTTCTGACCGCGCTGCTCCTCGTAGCGCTGATCACCGTGTTGGAGAGGATCCGTCGATGCGTCCGATCTACTTGCTCGCTTGCGTCCTAGCGGCCGCGATTCCGTGGCTTCCCCGTCCTGAGTCGAAGCGCCCACCGCTGGAGTCGTTTCCGGGGTGGCCGTCCGAGATCGACGGTCGCCCGATCCGGCTTCTCCCGAAATCGGAACGAGACACTCCTTGGAGCGGCGGATTCCCGGGCCGGGTCGCCCGCTTCACCGACGGAGAGCGCGAGATCGTGATTCGGTGGGTCACGGAATCCACGCGGAAACTCCATCCCGCTCGGATGTGTTTCCAAGGGTTGGGCTACGAGGTGCGGATGGCGCCCGACCGCGTCGACCGCGACGGGAGCCGTTGGGGAGCCTTCGTGGCCACGCGGGGGAGCGAGCGACTCTGGGTCGTGGAGAGGATTCGCGACGGTCGAGGTCGCACCTGGAGCGACCAATCGGCCTGGTACTGGGCCGCGCTTCTGGGGAGAACGGACGGTCCGTGGTGGGTGGTGACGATCGCCGAGCGACGATAGGAGACTTCTCGACAGAGCGGCCGAAGATGCGTAAGCTGCTGGCCCATATCGAGGAGCCAGAAATGCTGACCGCGGCGGCGCGAAAGACCAAGAACAAGTCCGTAGACAAGCACCGACTGCCCCCGGGAGTCCGCCCCCTCGCTTACCGACTCACGATCGAGCCCGACTTGGACCCTCTGACATTTTCCGGAGCCGTCGAAATCGACGTCGAGATCCTCAGCGCGACGAGATCGGTCGTACTCCATGCGGTGGATCTCGAGATCGTCGAGGCATCGATCGACGGAACGGGAGCGAAGGTCTCGCTGGACCCGAAGCGAGAGCACGTGACGCTCACGGTTTCCAAGCCTCTTTCTCGGGGAAAGGCGACCGTGAGCTTGCGTTTCCGCGGCGTCATCAGCGACAAGATGCGAGGGTTTTACCGGAGCAGTTACACGGCCGCCGACGGCTCCAAACGATGGCTTGCGACGACCCAATTCGAGGCGACGAACGCGCGTCGCGCCTTTCCGTGTTTCGACGAGCCCGCGCTCAAGGCTACCTTCGAGGTCACGATCGTGGTGCCCGAGGGCCGGACGGCGGTGTCCAACATGCCCGTGGCGCGACAGGAAGGGCGGCGGGTCACCTTCGCTCCTTCGCCGGCGATGTCGACGTATCTTCTCCTGTTCGCGGTCGGCGAGTTCGAGAGCATCGAGGGACGGACGAAGGACGGAGTGCCCGTACGAGTGTACACCACGCCGGGCCGCACCCCGCTCGGCCGCTTTGCCCTCGACACCGCGGTGCGAGGACTCGAGTGGTTCGACCGGTACTACGGAATCCCGTACCGGAAATCGGTTCCGAAGTGCGACCTCCTGGCGATCCCCGATTTCGAAGCGGGCGCGATGGAGAACTGGGGGGCCATCACCTTCCGGGAGACGGCTATCTTCGTGGACCCGGAGAAGTCCTCGATTCCTCAGAAGCGGCGGGTCGCGGAGGTGGTGCTCCACGAACTCGCGCACCAGTGGTTCGGCAACCTCGTGAGTCCCGAATGGTGGAGCTACCTTTGGCTCAACGAGAGCTTCGCCACCTTCATGGCCTTCAAGGCGACCGATGCCCTCTTCCCCGATTGGCACATCTGGGAGGAGTACGTGGCCGGCACGACCTCCGGCGGAATCGGGCTCGACAGCCTACGGAGCTCGCATCCGGTCGAAGTTCCCGTGGGAGATCCGAGCGAAGTCGACCAAATCTTCGATGCGATCTCCTACAACAAGGGCGGCTCCGTGCTCCGGATGCTGGAGGCCGCGATCGGAGAGGAGACGTTTCGCCGCGGCATCGGCCGGTACCTGAAGGCTCACGAGTATGCCTGCGCCACGAGCAACGATCTCTGGGGCGTCCTGGGTAAGGTCGCGAAGCGCGACGTGCGAAAGATGATGGACGGATGGACGCGCCGCACGGGACTTCCGGTGGTGATCGCGAAGCGAGACGGGAGTCGACTCGCACTTTCTCAGGAGCGGTTTTTCCTCGATCGGGATCCGGCTCGGCCGGCGAAGGATCCCGCCGTGTGGGATATCCCCATCCCGATGGTGGATGCCAGGGGGCGCAAGAAGAGCGCGCGGCTTAGCGCGCGAAAGACGGTGATCCCGGCGCCCCCGGGAACCAAACTCAATGCGGGGCAGCCGGGATTCTACCTCGTCCACTATTCGGGAGGGGCGTGGAAAGATGTTGGATCCCTCGGCGCGCTCGACCGCTATGGCTTGCAGTCCGACGCCTACTTGCTCATGCGGGCGGGCTACGTTTCGGTGCCGGAGTATCTGGGGCTCCTCGACGCTTTTCGCGCCGAGGAAAACCCGCACGTGTGGGGCGGCATCGCCGGAGGTCTCCGGGCGCTTGCGGATCTCTATGTCGGGGATGCCGCGCTGCCGCGCCTCGAGGAGTTCGTTCGGAATCTCGTGCGACCCGTCGTGGAGAAGGTGGGCTGGGAGGAACGGGCTGATGAGCCGGCGGATCGACAACTCCTTCGGGCGACGGTGCTGAGCGTCGCCGTCCACTTCGGAGAACCCTCGGCCGTCGCGGAGGCGCAGCGGCGATTCGAAAGCGCCCGGCGGGATCTGTCGTCGGTGCGTCCGAATCTGCATGGGCTGGTCTTCACCGGCGCGGCGCGACATGGTGGCGACGAGAGCTTGGACCAACTCACCGGCCTGTATGAGAAGGCGGATCTCCCCGAGACGAAGGTAAGGCTCCTGGCGGCGACGGGCGCGTTCCGGCGCGAGGGTCCCCTCCGCAGGGCGGTCGAATTCACCCTTTCCTCGGGGAAGGTGCGACCCCAAGATGGAATGCACGTCTTCGCGGGTTCGCCGATCGAGACGCGCGCCGTCGCGTGGTCGCTCGTCCAAGAACACTGGTCGACGCTCGACGAACGGTACGGAAAGTCGTGGATGATCGGCCACATCATCTCGGCGGCGGCCTCCGGGATTCCGAGCGAGGCGCACGCGAGGGAGGTCGAAGCGTTCTTCCGGAAGCACCCGGCTCCGTACGCGACGGAGAAGATTCGCCAGACGCTGGAGGGAATCCGTGCGCGAGCGAAGTTCCGGGCGCGGAATGGCCGGGCGCTCGAGGAGTTCTTTTCGCGATGATGGGGCGCTCGTGCTGTCTGTCGATCCCCCGGTGATCTGGGATTCGTTCCCGCTCTGCGCGGTGCGATAGGGAATTTCGGTTCGCCTCTCGCCCATGGCCCCGTCGCCATCCGGCGTCGACAACCTCCTCAAGGGAAGGTGACCTCCTCCTGGACTGGCGCGGCGTGGGGCTTTGCGCGCTGGGTCGGCCACAGTACACGAGGCCTACCGTGTCCAAACCTCCAGACCACCATGTCCTCGTTGGAGACGGCGTTTAGGCTATACCCGGCCGCGACGATGCGGGAATACTCGTCCACGACCAGGGCATTTCCCACATCCGCCCCGGTGCCCCCTGCAGCGCTGTCGTGGGTCGTGAATCCAGGTCCGTCGGTGCCGAAGGACGTGTCTAGGGAGCCATCCTGATTGAAGGTCCAGAGAGCGAAACTTCCCCCCGTGAATCCGGTGACCAGGATTCGGTCCGTGCCATCGAGGCGGATCGCCTTGCCTTCGGCCGAACCGAATCCATAGTGGACGACGAGTCCCTCGCCGCGGGTCCCAAAGTTAGCGTCTATGGCCCCGGAAGGAGAGAACCGCCATACCGCCATGGCCCGATTTCCCTGGTCGTCAGTTCTATATCCAGTGACAACCAGGAAGCTCCTCGCATCGATTTGAATCGAGCTTGCACCGGTCTCCCCCGGTCCGGCGTATTTCACGATACCACCCGACCCAAAAGCCTTATCGACGGCTCCCTGGGCCGACAGGCCCCAGAGCCACATCTTGTCCTTCCACTGATTGAAATTACGGCGGCTCACGACCGACAGGATGATCCGACCCGTATCGGGATAGACGACGAGTCCGCTCGCTTCGTCATCGCCCGCCTCCCATTCGTTGAAATGGACGGTCCTGTAGCCCACCCCGTCAAAGGCAGTGTCCAAGGAGCCTTGTGGAGTGAAGGCCCAAACCGCGGTCTCTCGGCGAATTCGAAAGGTCTCAACACCCGAGCTATAGCCGGCGACCAAAATCCTGCCACTAGGATCGAGAGCGACGGCATTCCCCTCATCGTCGTGTCTTCCCCCCGCGGCATTGTCGTGGATCGCGTACCCCCTCCCTTGGGGGCCGAAGGACCCATCCAGGGTGCCGTCCGGTCGGAAACGCCACACAGCAAGATCCCGGCTTCCTCCAACGCTGCTCCCTACCACAATGATCCGGCCCTCAGGGTCGATGGCGATCGCATTACCCACATCGTGGCCGCGCCCCCCCGCGGCATTGTGATGGGTTACATACCCTCTGCCGCCGAAGGTTGGATCTAATATCCCGGTGCTGTCGAATCGCCAGAGTGCCATATCGTAATCTCCGGCGGGGGTCTCCACTCCCGCTGGCGCCCAGCTTTGGCCTACGACCACAATACGCCCGGCTAGATCGATGGCGACGCCGTTGGCTCGGTCGTTCTTGTATCCGCCCGCCGCTCCGTCGTGTACGACCCACCCTCGTCCACCGAAGGTCGTGTCCAATTCGCCATCGCTATTGCATCCTTGTGCGGTAAGAATGGCTGCCGACAGAGGGACAAGAACCACTCGAAGCTGTGCCATACGGGTCACTCCTTTCTCTTCGCCTAGCTCGCGCGATTGTATGACTCCCGTAGTTCCTCGGGGATCGGCGCGGTCGCATCTTCGCGACTCTGGCCGCCTTCCCCTCCCTTGCCTTGATGGGAGAAGGGCGCCATTCCTCTTGCGGAAACAGGATCGAGCCGCACTTCCTGCTCGAGTTCATCGGTGAGGGACGGGTGGCGGAAACGATGCGCGAAGATCGCAGGCGGTCCCTCGAGGAACGCTCGTCAGAACGTGCGGATCATGCGAAGGTCTTGCACGGAGCAAGGCCGGCGAAGCCGGCCGAGTCGAAGTCGGGGTGCGGCTACTCCAGAAGAAACCACCGGGCATTCCGCCGAACCTCGGCGAGCGCGTCTCGGGTGGGTCCGCCTCCGCTCCTTCGGAGCTACGGCGGGACATTCGCCTTCGCCATCGGCTCGCTGCTCTCGCCGAGCGAAGGCGAATGGGCAGGGAGGGATTCGAACCCCCGAAGGCGTAAAGCCAACAGGTTTACAGCCTGTCCCCTTTGGCCGCTTGGGTACCTGCCCTCTGGAGCTGGGAGCGGGATTCGAACCCGCAACCGCCGGTTTACAAAACCGGAGCTCTGCCGTTGAGCTATCCCAGCGACGGTCCCGGATTCTACGGAGCCGCCTTCGGAGGGGTCAAGAACTTCGCCGCCGAAAACCCTTACTTCCGGGCCGTTTCGGGAATACAAATATTATGTAATCGCCACATAAACCACTATCCCCGTCCTCCGGGCGGGGGCTCGCCGGCGTCCGTCGATCCGGACCCGGGCCCTTCGAAGCCCCTCCGCCCTCGGGACCACGGATCCCGGCCGGTCTTCCGTCGGGAGCCCAGGCCATGGGAGGGTGCCACCCCGGTTCGCAATGCGGATTGACGCTCGTGGAGGTTCTCGTCGCCTCCGCGATCTTGGCCCTCGTCGTAGCTTTGGCCTTCCACGTCCTCTTTTCAATCGACCTACAACGAAAGCGCCGTGACGCAGGATCTCGAACACCGGAGCCGCGCCTTTCTCGACCGGACGAAAAAGGAACTGATGTTCTGCCGCATCGCCTGGATCGCCCCGGATGGAACCTCGATCCGATACAGCATCCCCATGGACTCCGACGCCTCCGGTGACCTCGTATTCGGAGTCGTGTATCAGGGTCCCCGTCCGGGGTGGACGGCGGAATTGGCCTTCGTTCCTCGCGTGCTCTACTTGGAGGAGGCGGCGCCCCCGCTTTCCCTCGGAGTCTCCGTGGAGATTCTCGGCGGGATGGACATGAACCGGGACGGAGACATGCTGGATGCGTTCCTGGTGGGTCAGGTCGAGCAACGAATCTACGACTCCGCGGGGCTCCTGGTCGATCGCTCCGTCGCGACCGACCTCGTCGTGCTGGCCATGGTCGGCCAATCGCCGGCAGGGGACGTGGATGCCGACGGAATCTTGGATCCCCTGTTCAGCGTGTTGGACGTCGCCGGAAGCGTAGTGCCGGCCGCCCTGATCGCCCCGAACGGGGTGCGCCTCCGAGTCACCGTCGCGCACTGGAATTTTCAGGACCTGCGAAAGTCGTTCATCATGCGGAAGCTTTCGGATGAATGCGTCTTTCGAAATTCGCAGTAGACGGGCGCTTTTCGGCTTCGCCGTCGTGGCCTTCGTGAGCGCTCTTGCGGTTGCGTTGCGGCCGCAGTCGGGCGGCGCGGCGGGAATCGCGGTCCTGGACTCGGCCCTCCGACTGGCCGGGAACGAGATTCGCCGCCGCATCCGGGTCTCCACGAAGTTCGAGACGGTTCCGCCCCTCGAAGCGAACGAGGCTCGTCTCGCGGAACTCTTTCTGACGCTCCTCCTCCACGCCGCCCGCGCTTGGCCCGTCGGCGGGGCCGATCGTTGCGAACTGCGGGTGTCGGTGCGTTCGGGATCCGAGCGAGTGGAAGTGGAGTTCGCGGACGATCTCCGGGTGATGTCCTCCGACGAACTCGAGCGCCTCTTCGACCCGTTTGCCGATTCCGGATTGTGGGTTCCGCATGGGATCGTGTCTTCGCTCCGCGGGACCATGGAAGTGGAGAGGGGGGAGAGTCGGGGGGCGATCTATCGGCTGTCCTTCCCGGAGTTGAAGTTGCCGACTCGAACCGAACGATCTCCCCGGCTATCCGGAACTCGGAAGGGGAGCGAGCGAGCGAAGGTCCTCATCGTGGATGATGAAGTTTAAGTCGGGCAGGCCATCCGTCGAGCGCTGTTCCGAACCCACGAAGTCACTCTGGTGACGAACGCTCGCGCGGCCCTGGATCTGGTCTCTTCCGGAATGAGGTTCGACGCGATCGTCTGCGATCTCATGATGCCGCAGATTACGGGAATGGGACTCCACGGCCGGCTCGTCCGAGAGTGGCCGGAGCAGGCGGCGCGAATGGTCTTCGTCACGGGAGGGGCGTTCTCTCCCGAGACTCGCCGGTTCCTGGAAGAGGTGCCGAACGCCCGCCTGGAGAAGCCGTTCGACATCTCCTCGCTGCGAAGAATCCTATCGGAAGCCGTCGGGGCGGAGAGGGGTCAATCCGGAGCCGAGGGGGGCATTTGTTGTTGACACCGGCACGGCGATTGCTATAATTCTCGCCTTCCTAGAGCCGGATGCTCGGGGGAATGCGGCCCGCCTTCCTGCGACCGTTCTTGGTGAAGAGAGCTCTTTGTCGCCGCGGCGGGAGACGCTGGAGTAGCTCAGTCGGTAGAGCACGTCCTTGGTAAGGACGAGGTCGCGGGTTCAAGTCCCGTCTCCAGCTCCAGCTTGGGCTCGGGAAGAAAAGGAAGCGGTTCCTACATCTATATAAGGTAAGGCCTCGTAGGAGGGAGATTCGGCGATGGCAAAGGAAAAGTTCGTTCGCAGCAAGCCGCACGTGAACGTCGGCACGATCGGGCACATCGATCACGGGAAAACGACGTTGACGGCGACGTTGACGACGCTCCTCGCCAAGAAGGGTCTGGCGGCCGCCGTCAGCTACGATCAGGTGGCGAAGGCCAGCGAGAAGGACGGTCGTCGCGATCCGACCAAGATCCTGACGATCGCCATCTCCCACGTCGAATATCAGTCCGAAAAGCGCCACTATGCCCACATCGATTGCCCGGGCCACGTGGACTACATCAAGAACATGATCACCGGCGCGGCGCAGATGGACGGCGCCATCCTGGTGGTGAGCGCCGCGGACGGGCCGATGCCTCAGACCAAGGAGCACGTCCTTCTCGCCCGGCAGGTGCAGGTCCCCGCCATGGTGGTCTTCTTGAACAAGGTCGATCTCGTCGAAGACCCCGAGCTCTTGGACCTGGTCGAACTCGAGATCCGCGACTTGCTCTCGAAGAACGAGTTTCCCGGAGACAAGACTCCGGTAATCCGGGGTTCGGCGATCAACGCTCTCAAGTGCGGCTGCGCCAAGAACGATTGCCAGTGGTGCGGCCAGATCATGAAGTTGGTCGAGTCGCTCGATGCGCACATTCCTCAGCCCGTGCGCGAGGTCGACAAGCCGTTCCTGATGCAGATCGAGGACGTGTTCTCGATCAAGGGACGAGGCACCGTCGGAACGGGCCGAATCGAGCGGGGGTTCTGCAAAGTCGGAGACGATGTCGAGGTGGTCGGCCTGCGGCCGGAGCCCCTCAAGAGCGTCGTCACGGGCGTGGAGATGTTCAACAAGGAGTTGGAGCGAGGGGAGGCGGGGGACAACGTCGGAATCCTCCTCCGAGGAATCGAGAAGGAACAGCTGGAGCGCGGGATGGTCATCGCCAAGCCGGGCTCGATTACGCCGCACACGGAATTCGAAGCGCACATCTACGCGTTGTCCAAGGAGGAGGGCGGGCGTCATACGCCGTTCTTCCCCGGATACCGTCCCCAGTTCTACTTCCGCACCACGGACGTGACCGGGGAAGCGAAGTTGAGGCCCGGCGTCGAAATGGTGATGCCTGGAGACGATGCGACGATCGACGTGAAATTGATTACCCCGATCGCCATGGACGAGAACCTCCGCTTCGCCATCCGCGAGGGTGGCCGAACGGTGGGCTCGGGAGTCGTGGTCAAGATTCATAAGTAGACCGCGAGGGAGCGATGGCTCGAGAGTGGATTTTCCTGGAGTGCTCGGAATGCGGAACGAGGTATTACCGCACGACGAAGGACTCCAAGGCCCAGGCGAAGCTCGAGAGAAAGAAGTTTTGCCCGGAGTGCCGAAAGCGGGTGCTCCACAAGGAAAAGAAGAAGTAACCCGGTCTCGCGTAGGACGGTAGGTCAATTGGTAGACTACCGGTCTCCAAAACCGGGGGTTGGGGGTTCGAGTCCCCCCCGTCCTGCCACCGCTCCGGACGAGCGGTAGCCGGCGTCGAATCGAGGTACGGATGCCCGAAGTCGAGAAGCGCGAAGTGGAGCGGACCGAGCCGGAGGCGCCGGCCCGGAAGAAGTCGAAGTTCGAGTTCGTCGCTCTGGCTTGGCTCGTTCTTCTCGCGGCGGCGCTGGGGGCGTCGCTGTACTATCTCCTCCCTTCCGGCAACTGGCTGGGGAGGCCGCTGAGCGAGAAGCTACCGGTTCGGCCGGCGCATATCGCGGCCGCGGCATTGGGAGTGACGGCGTTGCTGGCGGCCCGGCGCGTTTTCGAAGGACGGCTCGATTGGATCAAGCCGCGCGAGGGACGTGGAGCCCGACTCGTGGCGTATTTGGCCACGATCGCGATGGGGATCTTCGCGGGGGTGTCCCTCTACCGGATCCCGGAGCTGGACAGCCGGTGGTGGACGAGCTTGGGGCTGCTGAAGTTCCTGGGGAAAGAGTTCGCGCTCCGGCCGATTTTTTTTCCGAGCGCGGCGGTCGGATTGCTCGTGGGCGCGGTAGCCCACTACCTTTATGGAAGACCGAAGTGGACCGACTTCCTGATCGAGACCGAGGGCGAGCTGCGGAAGGTTTCGTGGCCGCCCCGGAAGGAGTGGGTGGGATCGTCGGTCGTGGTGATCCTCGTCGTGGCCATTACGGCGCTTTTCCTGTGGGCCTGCGACGAGTTCCTGACCTGGTTGATGCTCAAGACCAATCTGGGATTCTAATGACCGAAGGAACGGAAGAACAGGCGGGGGAGGGGCTTCCCCCGGTCGACGAGTCGGGCCGGCGCTGGTACGTGGTCCGGGTCCAGAGCGGACGCGAAGAGCAGGTGCGCGACGGTTTGATGCGCCGGGTCCGAGCGGCCGGCCTCGAAAGCAAGGTCACGAGCATCATCGTGCCGACGGAAAAAGTGACCGAGATCCGCAGCGGCCGCAAGACGGTTCGGGAGAAGAAGAAGTATCCCGGCTACATCATGATCGAGATGGTGCAGGACAAGGAGGCGTGGTTCCTGGTCCGGGAAACGCCGGGAATCGGAGATTTCCTCGGACTCAAAGAGCCGATCGCGATGGCGGAGCACGAGGTGAACCGACTCCTGAACGAGCAGGCCGGGACCGAGGAAGACAAGCCCAAGATCAAGATCGACTTTCAGAAGGGCGACAACGTTCGGATCAAAGAGGGCGCGTTCGAGAATTTCGACGGCATGGTCGAAGAGATCAACTCGCAGAAAGGGTTGGTCACGGTCACGATCACCATCTTCGGCCGGGCGACGCGCGTGGATCTCGAGTACTGGCAGGTTGAGAAAACGTAGCGAGGAGTGCGATGGCGCCGAAAGTCAAAGAACTGATGGCCAAGGTCAAGCTCCAGTGCCCGGGAGGACAGGCGACGCCGGCGCCCCCCGTCGGCCCGGCGCTCGGCCAGCACGGCGTGAACATCGGCGAGTTCGTGAAGAAATTCAACGACGCCACGCGCCAGGAAAACGGGCTGATTATCCCCTGCATCGTGACGATCTACAAGGACCGCACGTTCGAGATCGCCTACAAGACGCCGCCCGCGAGCGTGTTGCTGAAGCAGGCGGCCGGCGTAGTCAAGGGGTCGGGCACCCCCAACAAGGAGAAGGTTGGGCAGGTCACGCGGAAACAGTGCGAAGATATCGCGAAGCGGAAGTGGCGGGACTTGAACGTCTCGTCGATGGACGCCGCGCTCCGGGTCATCGAAGGAACGGCCCGGAACATGGGCATCAAGGTCGAGGGATAGGTCGTGAGAAAACGAAGCAAGCGGTACAAGAAGGATCTCGGCGGGATCGACGCGGGGAAAAGGTATTCGATCGACGAGGCGGTCAAGGTCGTGAAGTCCATGGCCTCGACGAGATTCGACCAGTCGGTCGAGGTCGCCATCAAGCTCAACATCGATCCGAAGAAGAGCGAGCAGATCGTCCGCGGTTCCGTGGCCCTTCCCAAGGGCATCGGGAAGACCCGAAAGGTGATCGTCTTCGCGGACGGCTCGGATGCCGATGTCGCGAAGGAGGCGGGGGCGGACGAGGTCGGAATGGCCGAACTGGCCAAGAAGATCGAGGACGGCTGGCTCGACTTCGACGTCGCCCTGGCGATGCCGCGGACGATGAAGGTGATCGCCAAGCTCGGAAAGATTCTGGGTCCGCAGGGGAAGATGCCGTCCCCCAAGAGCGGAACGGTGACGGAGGACTTGCGGACGGCGGTGCGCGAGTTCAAGGCGGGCAAGATCGAATTCCGAAACGACGCCAACGGAAACGTCCAGGCGGCGGTAGGAAAGCTCTCGTTCGCGGAACCCGACCTGAAGGCGAACGTGGAGGCGTTCGTCGAGCACATCCGCTCGATGCGCCCTCCGACGGTGAAGGGCCACTACATCGAGAACGTGGTGCTGTCCGCTTCGATGAGTCCGCCGGTGTGGGTGGAGTTCCAGACCACGTGATGCGTAGGAGAAGGCCATGTCGAAGGTGATGCGCCGGAGGATGGTGGAGGAACTCGTGTCGCGATACCGCGGCGCGAAGAACTGGGTGCTCGTCGACGTCCGGGGGATGAGCGGCCGGCAGAGCGTGGAGCTGCGGCGGGAGCTGCGGGAATCCGGCGTGCGGATCAACGTCCTCAAGAACAGCGTCGCGCACCACACGTTCGAGAGGCTGGAGTTGAAGCCGCTTCAGGAGAAGCTGGCCGGAATGAACGCAGTGGTGTTCGGGCCCGATCCGGTGGTCATCGCCAAGAAGCTGGTGGCCTTCCGCGAAAAGACGCAGAAGCCGGAGATCAAGGCGGCCGTGGTCGAGGGCCGGTTCTGCGGTCCCGCGCAGGTGGACAGCCTCTCGAAGATGCCCGGCCGAGAGCAGCTCCTCGGGATGTTCCTCGGAGTGCTCCAAGCCGTGCCGCAGAAGTTCGTTTCGACGCTGAATGAGATTCCCCGAAAGTTCCTGGGAACGCTCCAGGCGATTCAGGACCAACAAGAGAAGAAATAGTGGATCTAGAACGGAGGTAGGCTCGATGGGTAACGTCGCAGGGCTCTTGGAGGAGACGGGCAAGCTCTCCGAGCAGGAGCGGGTGGAATTTCTGGGCGAATTCGTGGCACGGCAGAACGTGCTGTGGCTCTCCGGCGCGATCAAGGCGCTCGAGGACAAGTTCGGCGTGAAGGCTGCGGCGGGCGGCGGAGTCGTCGTGGCCGCGGCGGCCCCGGCGGCGGAGGCCAAGAAAGAAGAGGCCCCGACTTCGTTCGACGTGGTGCTGAAGAGCGCCGGCGCGAACAAGATCAACGTCATCAAGATTATCCGCGAGGTGACGACCTTGGGCCTCAAGGAAGCCAAAGATCTCGCCGACAAGGGCGGTGCCGTAAAGCAGGGGCTTCCCAAGGATGAGGCCGACGCGCTCTTGAAGAAGCTCAAGGATGCCGGCGCCGACGTCGAACTCAAGTAGAAACACAGAAGGCACCGGCGAAGACACGGAGGGCGCAGAAAGGGGAGGGGACGCACCCCTCTGTGTCCTCTGTGTGTCCCGTTTCTGTGTCCTCTGTGTGTCCCCGGGGGTGAAATGACGGAAAAGGTCCGATTCGGCCGTTTGGGGGAGCTCGTTCCGGTCCCCGCCCTTACGGATCTGCAGATCCGAGCCTACTTCGCCTTTCTTCAGCGCGACGTGCCGCCCGAGAAGCGGACGAGCACCGGCTTGGAGGCCATTCTCCGAGAGACCTTCCCGATCAAGAACTACGACGGGACGATCTCGCTGGAATACATCTCGTACGAGATCGGGCAGCCGAGATACTCGCCCGACGAGTGCAGGATGCTCCGGCTCACCTACGGGGCCCCCCTGAAGGTGCGCCTCCGGTTGAACAAGCCTCAGAATCCGGTCGAGGAAGAGGTCTACCTGGGAGACCTTCCGGTCATGCTCGGGGGCGGAGCCTTCGTGGTGAACGGAGCCGAACGCGTCATCGTCAGCCAGCTGCATCGCTCTCCGGGAATCGATTTCATGGAAGACCGGCAGGGCGACCGGAAGGTCCATTCCTGCTGGATCGTGCCCGAACGGGGCTCGTGGATCGAGATCGCCGTTACGAAACGGGACAGCGCGTCGATCCGCATCGACCAGGGCGGGAAGATCCCGGCGACGACCTTCCTGCGGGCCACGTCGCCCGAACTCTCCACCAACGAAGACATCCTCCGGGCGTTCCACGAAACGAAGGAGATCAAGGTCTCGGGGGCGCGCGAAGAAGATCTCGTGGAGAAGGTCGTCGTCAAGGACGTCGTCGATCCTCAAAAGAACGAGAAGATCCTGGCGAGCGGACAGCGGATGGCCAAGGGGATCCTGAAACAGCTCGAGGATGCGGGCGTAAAGTCCGTGGAGATCCTTCCCAACCTGGACGATCCCGTCATCCTGAATACGATCGAAGACGACGACACTCACTCGCATGAGGAGGCGCTTCTTACGATTTATGCCCGGCTGCGGCCGGGAACGCCGCAGACTCCCGAGAAGGCGAAGCAACTCTTCTACGAGCGCTTCTTCGATGCGCAGCGCTATCGACTCGGGCGCGTCGGACGGTTCCGGTTGAACCGAAAGTTCAACATGAACCTTCCCGAGGAGGAGATGACGGTCCAGAAGGAGGACGTCATCAACTCCATCAAGTACATCATGAAGATGCGGCGCGGGGAGGGGATCGCGGACGACATCGATCACCTGGGCAACCGACGGGTGCGGACGATCGACGAGCTGGCGGGCGAGGAGATCCGGAAAGGATTCCTCCGTCTGAAGCGGTCGATCCTCGAGCGCCTGAACATGTCCCAACAGGAGGGGTTCTCGCCCAAGACCCTGATCAATTCGAAGACGGTTTCGAGCGCTATCGAGTACTTCTTCGGCCGGAGCGAGTTGTCCCAGGTCGTGGACCAGACGAATCCGCTCTCCCAGCTGACGCACGAACGGCGTCTTTCGGCGCTGGGTCCTGGAGGGCTCAACCGGAAGCGGGCCGGGTTCGAGGTGCGGGACGTTCACATCTCTCATTACGGTCGCGTCTGTCCGATCGAGACGCCGGAAGGCACGAACATCGGTCTCATCAGCTCCTTGGCGATCTACGCGGGGGTGGACGACTACGGATTCCTCGTCTCCCCGTACCGCGTGGTGAAAAACGGAAAGGTGACGGACGAGATCGTATACCTCCGAGCCGACGAGGAAGTCGACAAGATCATGGGCTCGGCCGAACTCGGAGCCGAGAAGGGCGGGAAGCTTCCCGAGGAGCGCGTGATCGCGCGCGTGAACGGCGAGTTCCAGTATGTCGAGACCGACCGGATCCAGTACCTCGACGTCTCTCCCGCGCAGATCATCGGCGTCTCCGCGGCGCTCATTCCGTTCTTGGAGCACGACGACGCGAACCGGGCGCTCATGGGATCGAACATGCAGCGCCAGGCGGTGCCGCTGGTGCGGGTGGAGGTGCCGGTCGTCGCCACCGGGATGGAGAAGAGCGTCGCCGAGAATTCCGACATGGTCGTGAAAGCGCAGGAAGACGGGCAGATCCGAAAGGCGACGGCGACGGAAGTGATCGTGGCCTCCGGCGCGGGGAAGGAGACTGCGTACCGCCTCCGCAAGTACGCGGGCCTGAACGAACGGACGTGCCTCAACCAGAGACCGTGCGTGCGTGAGGGCGACAAGGTGAAGAAGGGGCAGGTGATTGCGGACGGTCCCTCTTCGGTGTCCGGAGAACTCGCCCTCGGGCGCAACGTACTCGTCGCTTTCATGCCCTGGGACGGCTTCAACTTCGAAGACGCGATCATCGTCTCCGATCGGCTCGTCAAGGAAGACTATTACACCTCGGTCCACATCGAAGAGTTCGAAGTGGAGATCCGCGAGACGAAGTTGGGCAAGGAGGAATTCACCCGGGACATCCCGAACGTCAGCGAGAAAATGCTCCGGAATCTCGCGGAAGACGGAGTCGTCAAGGTCGGCACCCGCGTGAAGCCGGGAGAGATTCTGGTGGGGAAGGTGGCGCCGAAGTCCAAGAGCGAACTCACTCCGGAAGAGAAGCTGCTGCATGCGATCTTCGGGCGCGCGGGCGAAGACGTGAAGAACGAGTCCCTGGAGGTTCCCAGCGGGGTCGAAGGGATCGTGATCGATACGCGGAAGTTCTCGCGGAAAACCAACCTGACTCCGACGGCCAAGAAGCAAATCAAGGACGAGTCGCGCGAAATCGAGCGCGAGGCCTACAAGCGGATGAACGAGCTCCTGACGGGCGCGATGGACGAGCTGAAGGAGATCCTCGGCCGTCCTCCGGTCAAGGGCTTCGAATACGGGCCGAAAGGTTCGGTGAAGGACCTTCGCGGGTTGAAGGAGAAGTTCGATCTGGCCGGGATGGACATCAAGGGCAAGCGGCAGGCGGAGCAGGTGGAAGCCGTGCTCCGGAATCTGTTCAGCCAGATGGAGCAGTTGGAAAACGACCGGGAGAAGAAGGTCAACCAGCTCACGCGGGGCGAGGAGCTGCCGACGGGCGTCCTCGAGATGGTGAAGATCTACCTCGCGACGAAGCGGAATCTGTCCGTGGGCGACAAGATGGCGGGCCGTCACGGGAACAAGGGCGTGATCGCGAAGATTCTCCCCGTGGAGGACATGCCCTACCTGCCCGACGGGACGCCGGTGGACATCGTCCTGAATCCGCTCGGCGTGCCCAGCCGCATGAACGTCGGACAGATTCTCGAGACCCACTTGGGGTGGGCGTGTCAAAAGCTCGGACTGCGCGCGATCACCCCTCCGTTCGACGGACCCAAGGAGGCCGAGATCGAGCAGGTTCTCGAGAAGGCCGGGATTCCGAAGGACGGCAAAGTCGAGCTCTTCGACGGCCGCACCGGAGATTCGTTCGACGAGAAGGTGACGGTGGGCCTCATTTATATGATGAAGCTCCACCACCTGGTGGACGACAAGATTCACGCGCGCGCCACGGGGCCGTACTCGCTCATCACCCAGCAGCCGCTCGGCGGCAAGGCGCGAGCGGGCGGTCAGCGGTTCGGGGAAATGGAGGTGTGGGCGCTCGAGGCGTACGGCGCCGCGAACATCCTCCAAGAACTTCTGACCGTAAAGTCGGACGACGTCGACGGGCGCACCAAGATCTACGAATCGATGGTGCGCGGCGAGAACATCCTCGAGCCGGGCACGCCCGTGTCGTTCGAAGTGCTGTGCAACGAGATCAAGGGTCTGGGGCTTTCGCTCAAGCTCGAGAAGCAGAAGGAGCTCTAGAGTGGAACTCGCGTACGACCGCATCAACGAGTACTCGTCCGTCAGCATCAAGCTGGCCTCGCCGGAAGAGATCCGGTCCTGGTCTTACGGCGAAGTGAAGAAGCCGGAGACGATCAACTACCGGACCTACCGTCCCGAGAAGGACGGGCTCTTCTGCGAGCGCATCTTCGGTCCCGAAAAGGACTGGGAGTGCTTCTGCGGAAAGTACAAGGGGATCAAGTACAAGGGGATCGTCTGCGACCGGTGCGGCGTGGAGATTACCCAGTCTCGCGTCCGGCGAAAGAGGATGGGTCACATCAACCTGGCCGCGCCCGTGGCGCATATCTGGTTCTTCAAGACCATCCCCTCGCGCATCGGGAGCGTACTGGCGATGAAGACGAGCGCCTTGGAGCGCGTCGTCTACTATCAGGACTACATCGTCACCGAAGTCCGCGGGAAGCGCTGCCCCTTGAAGGAGAAACAGCTCCTGACCGAGGAGCAGTACCGAGAGGCGAAGGAACGATATCGCGACGAGTTCGATGCCGACATGGGCGCGGCGGCCGTGCGCAATCTCCTACAGCGGGTGGAATTGCAAAAGCTGTCCGACGAGCTCCGCGAAGAACTCAAGAAGACCACCTCCGCGCAAAAGATCAAGGACATCGTCAAACGCCTCCGGACGGTGGAGATGCTCCTCGAGAGCGGGAACAAGCCCGAATGGATGATCTTGACGGTGATCCCGGTGATCCCGCCCGATCTTCGTCCCTTGGTCCTGCTCGACAGCGGGAACTTCGCCACGAGCGATCTCAACGATCTGTACCGCCGACTTATCAATCGAAACAACCGTCTGAAGAAGCTCCTGGAGTTGAACGCCCCCGAGGTGATCATCCGAAACGAGAAGCGGATGCTCCAGCAGTCCGTGGACGCGCTCTTCGACAACACCCGGTGCCGCCGTCCGGTGCTGGGGACGAACAATCGTCCGCTCAAGAGTCTGTCGGACATCATCAAGGGCAAGCAGGGCCGATTCCGCGAAAACCTCCTCGGGAAGCGCGTGGACTATTCGGCCCGGTCCGTCATCGTGGTGGGGCCGGCCCTCAAGTTGCATCAGTGCGGGCTTCCGAAGAAGATCGCGCTCGAGCTCTACCAACCGTTCATCATCCGGCGGTTGAAGGAACTCGGGAAGGCGGACACGATCAAGAGCGCCAAGAAGATGCTGGAACGGCGCGACGAGAGCGTGTGGGACATTCTCGAAGACGTCATCAAGGATCATCCGGTAATGCTCAACCGGGCGCCCACCCTTCACCGGATGGGAATCCAGGCCTTCGAACCGGTCCTGGTCGAGGGCAACGCCATCGAACTTCATCCGCTGGTGTGCACCGGGTTCAACGCCGACTTCGACGGAGATCAGATGGCCGTGCACCTGCCGCTCTCGTACGAGGCGCAGGTCGAGGCGCGGATCCTGATGCTCTCCACGCAGAACATCTTCTCCCCGGCCCACGGCAACCCGATCATCTCGCCCACCCAGGACATGGTCCTCGGGCTCTTCTACCTTACCCTGGGTCGCGAGAAGATGAAGGGCGAGGGGATGAAGTTTTCCACGAAGCAGGAAGCGATTCTCGCCTACGACATGGGGAAAATCCATCCGCACGCCCTGATCGACGTCCGATTCCTCGAGGAGCGCGATATCGTCGTGGGACGAGGCCAGATCGAGAAGGGCAAGAAGGGAAGGATCCGCACGACCGTCGGTCGGGTCTTTTTCAACGAGATCCTGCCGGTCGGAATGCCCTACTACAACTACGAACTCGACAAGAAGGGAGTCCAGGAGGTCATCAGCCGATGCCATCGCCTCTGCGGAAAAGAGGCGACCCTGAAGCTTCTGGACGACGTCAAGGAGTCGGGCTTCAAGGCGGCGACGCGAGCGGGGCTCTCGTTCTCGAAGGACGACATGCGGATACCTCCCGAAAAGGAGAAGATCGTCCGCGAGGCCCAGATCGAGGTCGAAAAGATCGAGAAGAACTACCAGCGCGGGGCGCTCACGCCTGGGGAGCGATACAACCAGATCATCGATTGCTGGACGCATTGCCGAGAGCGCGTGACGGACGCGATGATCAAGGGGTTGCGGACGGACGTTCGGAATGGAGCGCCCTATCTGAATCCGATCCGGCTGATGGTCGACTCCGGCGCGCGCGGCAGCCAGGACCAGGTGCGTCAGCTCGCGGGCATGCGCGGCCTGATGGCCAAGCCGTCCGGAAAGATCATCGAGACGCCGATTCTCTCGAACTTCCGGGAAGGCCTCTCGGTGCTGGAGTACTTCAGCTCGACCCACGGCGCGCGGAAAGGGTTGGCGGACACGGCGCTCAAGACGGCCGACGCGGGGTACCTCACTCGGAAACTGGTCGACGTCTGCCAGAACATCGTCGTCGCCATCCAGGATTGCGGGACGCTCAACGGCATTACGAAGGGAGCGGTGTACAAGGGCGAGCGCGAGGAAGTGACGATGGCGCAGGCGATCATCGGCCGGTGCGCCCGCACCAACATCATCGACATCCTCACGGACGAGGTCGTCGTCCGCGAGAACGAGGTCATCACCGAAGAGATCGCGCAGAAGATCCAACAGCTCGGGTTCACCAAGATCCGCGTCCGCTCCCCGCTGACGTGCGATGCCTCCTTGGGGATGTGCGCGAAGTGCTACGGCATGGACCTGTCCACCGGGAAGATGGTGGAGGAGGGGACGGCGGTGGGCATCATCGCCGCGCAGTCCATCGGAGAGCCTGGGACGCAGCTCACGATGCGGACGTTCCACATCGGCGGCGTGGCGGTGAAGACGGCCGAGGAATCCCGAATCCACACGAAGAATAAGGGCGTCGTGAAGTTCTTGAACGTGAAGCACGCGAGCCTGAAGGACGGGACGCTGATCGTCGTGAACCGAAACGGCGAACTGCTCATCGTGGACGAGAAGGATCGCGAGATCGAAAAGTACATTCTCCCCGCGGGTTCACTCCTCAAGGTAAAGGAAGACCAGAAGGTCAAGCCCAAGGACATGCTGGCGCAATGGGATCCGTTCAACCAGCCGATCATCGCGGGCAAAGAGGGCATCGTCCGCTACGAGGAAATCGTCAGGGGCGAAACGATGCAGGAAGAGAAGGACCCGCGTTCGGGTCTCCTCAAGCGCTTTATCATGGAGCACAAGGGAGAACTCCACCCGCAAATCGTCGTCGCCGACGAGAAGGGCGTGATCCAGGAAGTCCACCCGGTTCCGGAGAAGGCGTACCTCGAGGTGGACGAAGGCGACCAGGTCCATGCGGGCACGATCCTCGCGAAGACGCCGCGCGAGCTCTCGGGAACGGAGGACATCACCGGCGGGCTGCCGCGCGTCACGGAGCTCTTCGAGGCCCGCAAGCCGAAGGAGCCCGCGGTCATGGCGGAGATCGACGGCGTCGTCGAGCTCGGGGAGAAGAAACGAGGGCGGCGCACCATCATCGTGCGCAACGAGGAGACGGCGCTGGAGAAGCCGCACGTCGTGCCCCACGGGCGCCACCTGCGGGTGCACACCGGGGACCGGGTGCGCGCGGGGGATGCCCTCATCGAAGGGCCGCTCGTCCCGCACGACATCCTCCGTATCCGAGGCGAGGAGGAATGCCAGCAGTACATCCTCCGCGAGGTGCAATCGGTCTACCGCGCCCAGAACGTGACGATCAACGACAAACACGTCGAACTCATCGTCTCGGGGATGATGCGCAAGGTCCGCATCCAGGGTCCGGGAGACACCGCGCTCCTTCCGGGGGCCGTGATGGACAAGTTCAAGCTGAAGGACGAGAACAACAGGATGAAGAAGGGCGGGAAGAAGCAATCGACCTTCAAGCCGCTCCTCCTCGGCATCACGAAAGCCGCGATCCAATCCGAGAGCTTCATCGCGGCCGCGAGCTTCCAGGAGACGACCAAGGTTTTGACGGAAGCCGCGCTCGCCGGCCGGCGCGATCCTCTCTTGGGTCTGAAGGAGAACGTGATCGTGGGACACATGATCCCTGCGGGCACGGGCTTCAAGAAGTACCTGAACATGAAGCTCCTTCGGGAGGAGCCGGAAGCGCCTCCTCAAACGGAGGAAGCGCTCACGGTGGCTTGACTTCGATGACGGGAACCATATAATAGGGCCCCTCTATGCCGACGATCAATCAGCTGGTCCGGTTCGGGCGGAGAAAGGTCAAGTACAAGAGCAAGTCCCCGGTGCTCGACTCGTGTCCCCAGAAGCGGGCGGTCTGTACCCTGGTGAAGACCATGACGCCGAAGAAGCCGAACTCCGCGCTGCGAAAGATCGCGCGGGTCCGCCTTCCCTCCAGCGGCCGCGAGACGACCGCCTATATCCCCGGCGAAGGGCATAACTTGCAAGAGCACTCCATCGTGCTCATCCGCGGCGGTCGCGTGCGCGACCTGCCCGGCGTGCGCTATCACATCATCCGCGGGACGCTCGACTGTGCGGGAGTGGATGGGCGCAAGCAGTCCCGATCGAAGTACGGCGTCAAGAGGGCCAAGGAGTAAACGATGCCCACGAAATTCAAGTCGTTCGAGGGTTTGCTCAAGCCGGATCCGAGGTTCAAGAGCAAGCTCGTCGGGAAGTTCATCAACTGCCTGATGTGGGAAGGAAAGAAAACCTTGGCGCAGCGCCTGTTCTACCGCGCGATCGATGAAGTCGCCAAGAAGATCAAGGATCAGGATCCTCTCGAGCTCTTCAACAAGGCGATCACCAACATCCGGCCGCAAGTCGAGGTGCGCTCTCGCCGAGTCGGCGGCGCCACCTACCAGGTGCCGGTCCAAGTTCCTTCCAAACGGGCCCAGTCGCTCGCATTCCGCTGGCTCCTCAACGCGACCCGGCACAAGAAGGGGCGCCCCATCCGC
>CAZGKV010000056.1:0-28662 GCA_964526305.1 uncultured Planctomycetales bacterium
CGGGCGGCGACCCGGCGAAGCGCGCTGATCCCGTGGCTCCGAATCGTTCTTCTCACCGCGATGCTCCTGGTGAGCGTAGGCGCAACCTTCGGCGTGCATCCCAAGATCCGGCGCCTTCGCCGCGAGGGGAATCCCCAAGAATTCGATCGACTCCATCGCACCTCCGAGCGGATGGCGATGTTGAACCTCGTTCTCGGAGCCGTGCTCCTGGCCTCTTCGGCTTGGCTGCACTCTCGCGACTGACATCCCAACTGCGTGCCGTTCCCCGCTCCTCTCGATGCGGAGATACCCACGTGCGGTGCGTGAGAACGCCCTCTCGCTCCGGTGACGATAGCCGAGCGTCGACCTGTTCGTCTTGGGAAACCCCGGGGTGCGCTGGACTCCCGACGATCCCTCCTGTCGCGATTTCGGCCGGCACGGCGTTTCTGATTGACGCGCCCGGGGCCGGCGGATAGAGTTCGAACTGCTCGCCGGGAGGGCTGGAAGATCTTCGCTTCAGGAAAGGCGCGGATATGACACGTCTTGCCGTGCTCCTCTTGTTGTTCCCTTCGGCCGCCGCCCAGGAAGAGAAAGAATCCGCCAAATCGAAGGTCGTCGTTCTTCGGGGGGCCAAGCTCTACACCGTTTCCGGCGCGCCCATCGAGAACGCGGTCCTCGTGATCGAGAACGGGAAGATCGCCGCCGTCGGAGCCGACGTCAAGCCTCCGGATGGGGCGGAAGTGGTCGACCTGGCGGGGAAGGTCGTGATTCCAGGCTTGGTCGACGCCGCGTCGCGCCTCTTCGTCGGGAGCACCGACCTTCTGTCCGGAGGATCCGCGGAACAGGACATCTACGATCTGGTGGATCCTTACGATGAGGATCACAAGGAGTCGCTCCAGGCGGGGGTCACGACGGTCTGCCTCGTCCCCTATGCCCGTGGAGCCGTCAACGGACTCGCGGTGATCCTCCGGCCTGGAGTCGATCGCGGAAAGTGGATCCTCAAGCGACAGGCCTGTCTTCGCCTTTCCCTCGGCACGGGAGGAAGCGAATTCTCGTCGGTAGTTCAGCGGTACGAGAGCTATCGGATGCTCAAGGGGGTCCTCGACGGCGCCAAGCAGTACAAAGAGACGTGGGAGAAGTACAAGAAGGAATTGGCCGAGTACGAGCAGAAAAAGAAGAAATGGGACGCGCAGCAGAAAAAGAAACCGAAGAAGGATCCTCCCAAGGAGGAGAAGAAGGACGAAGGCAAGAAGGCGGACGAGGAGTTGAAGGAAGAGCCGAAGAAACCGACGAAGCCACGCCTCGATCCGAAGAACGAGATCTTCGTGAAGGCCCTGGAGCAGAAGATTCCGGTGCGGATCGAAGCGCACACCGCGGACATGATCGAGCGAGCCATCGAATTGGCGAAGGAGTACGGTCTGAAAGCGGTCATCGACGGGGGTAGCGAGGCCTCCGTGTGCGCCGGGGCGCTGGCGAAGGAGAAAATCCCGGTAGTCTTCGGGCCGGTTTTCCGATACGACATGCGTCGCGTGGATTACCTGAAACACGACCCCGAAGGCCCCGCGCTCCTGGCCAAGGCGGGAGTGTCCGTGGCCATCGCCTCCCATCCGGATCCCGCCGCCGGCCATCACGGGGGCGGTGCGTCGCGGTTCCTCCTGGAGTCGGCCGCTCGCTGCGCGGGCCACGGACTTCCCCGCGATGCGGCGTTGCGGGCCGTCACTCTCGAGCCCGCGCGCACGCTGGGATCGAAGCCAGTGTCGGATCCATCGAGAAGGGCAAGGTGGCGGACTTGGTCGTCCTGAGCGGGGAGCCGTTCGAACCGGGCAGTCGGGTCGAGCGCACCATGGTCGATGGGGCGTGGGTCTATCAGCGAAAGATCGAGTAGGGAGGGCTTGTGGAATTGGCGTTCCTGCTCCTCTGGAGCGTCGCTCAGGAGGAGAAGACCGAGACCGTAGTGATCCGCGCCGGGCGGATCTGGACGGTCTCCAAGGGCGTCATCGAGGACGGCGTCGTCCTCATCCGGAAAGGGAAGATCGAGAGAGTGGGGCGCGGGATCGACGCTCCCTTGGATGCGAAGGTGCTGGACTTCGGCAAGGACGCCTGCGTCTCCCCGGGGTTCATCGACATGCACTCCCACCTCGGGAGCGCCTTCGACACGGACGAGGACTTGGAGGCGGTGACGCCGAAGGTACGCGCGATCGACGCGTTTTCGAGCACGCATCCGGACGTGGCGGAGGCGGCCAAGTCGGGCGTCACGCTCGTGGC
This sequence comes from uncultured Planctomycetales bacterium, assembly GCA_964526305.1. Classification (GTDB taxonomy): domain Bacteria; phylum Planctomycetota; class MHYJ01; order MHYJ01; family JACPRB01; genus JACPRC01. The sequence continues at coordinate 2,245 of CAZGKV010000056.1, forward strand.
CCTGTCGCCCGGGGACGGGAATCTCATCGGAGGCCGAATCGGACTGGTCCGACTGTCCGGCGGGACCTTCGACCGACTGGTGTTCCGCGAATCGGTCGCCCTCAAGATGTGTTTGACGACGAAGGCTCTCGCGCGGGACCGCCGGCCGACTTCGAAGGCCGGGGCGGTGGAACTGCTCCGGCGCCTGTTCCGGGATGCCGACGGCGAGGTGGGGACGCTCTTCTTCAAACAGGGTCTTCCCGCCGTCGTTCGGGTATCCTCGACGGACGAAATCCAGCGTGCCACGGCCCTGCGACAGGAATTCGGATTCAAGCTGATCCTGCTGGGAGCCGAAGAAGGGCTTCATGCGATCGACGACGTCAAGCGGGTTTCCGCCGGAGTGGCCTTGGGACCGATGAGGGTCTCCGACGTCCGACGGAAACTGGAGCTTCCAGGACGACTCTCGCGGGCGGGAGTTCGCATCGGCTTCTCTTCGGATGCCCCGTCCGCCGACGAGTCGTACCTCCGGGTTTCCGCTGCGCTCGCCGTCAAGTATGGACTGGATCGGGATGACGCGATGCGCGCGCTGTCGCTTTGGCCTGCGGAGATGTTGGGAGTCGCCGACCAACTGGGAAGTCTGGACGAGGGAAAGCTGGCCGATATCGTTGTGTACGGGGGCCATCCTCTAAGTCTCGCGAGCCCGGTGGAACTGGTACTGGTGGACGGGAGAATCGTCTATCAGCGCAAGAAATAGGGGGCGAACGTGAAGCTCATCGTGGTAGTGGCCTCGCTCCTTCTTCCCGCTCAGGAGCGCGAGACTTCCGACGCCGTCGCCTTCAAGTTCGGGAGAATCATCCCCGTGTCCGGTCCCGACATCTCTCCGGGCGTGATCCTGGTCGAACGGGGAAAGATCAAGAAAGTCGGGCGGGATGTCGCGGTTCCGGATGGAGTCAAGATCGTCGACCTCTCGGCCTATGCCGCGATGCCCGGTATGGTCGACGCGGCCACCGGAATCGGAATCACCGGTAATCCGAACGAAGAATCGTCGGAAATCACTCCGCGATTCCGAGTGTTCGACTCCATCGATCCGCGAGACAACCGCTTTCAACATTCGATTCAAGTGGGGGTGACCACGCTCCTGGTCGAGCCGGGCGAACGGAACGTCATCGGAGGACTCGGCTCCGTCGTGAAGCCGGTAGGTCGGAGCGGCCGGGAGATGCTCGTCCGCGAGGACGCGGTACTGAAAGCGGTCATGGGCCGGAGGCCGGCGTGGGGAAACCAATCCCCTCGGCGCTCTCAGGCGTCGTTCTTTTCCCGCCGTCCCACCACGCGCATGGGAGTGGTATGGGAGTTCCGGAAGGCGTTCCTCGACGCGCGGCGGTATCGCGAGGAGAAGCCGGCCACGTCCGACGAGGACAAGGAAATCCTTCTCAAGGCGATGGATCGCAAGCTGCCGGTGCGGGTGTTCGCCAGCCGCTCCTTCGACATCGAGACGGCGCTCCGTCTCGCCGACGAATTCGGATTGACGCTTCAACTCGAGGAGGCGGAAGAGGCGCATCGCTATGTCGGAGAGCTGGCCGAACGAAAGGTCGCCGTGGTTCTTCGACCGTGGTTCCGGACCTCCGACCTGTATCTCCCCGAGGGAGGCGAGATTCGATTCGATACTTTCGCCAGACTGGCCGCCGCCGGCGTCCCGGTCGCCCTCCTCCATGGAGACTTGGACGTGCGCGAGTCGATGCTCGCGATGGCGGCGATGGCGGTTAAGTACGGCGCGAAACGTGAAGACGCGCTCCGTGCCGTGACGATAAACCCTGCGGGGATCCTCGGGGTGGGAGAGCGGGTGGGGACCCTGGAGGAAGGGAAGGACGCCGACTTCGTGGTGCTGACGGGAGACCCGCTCGACGTGAAATCGCGGATCGAGTGGGTCTTCGTCGACGGCCGCCGTGTGTACGGCAAGAAGATCGGCGACTACTGATTATCGCGGGAGGCTTCATGCGAACGGCGTGGGCGACCATCGCGGTCTTCGCTACTCTGGCCACGGCTTCGGGCCGGTCGATTCGCTACGACACCAAGACCGCGATCAAGTGCGGTCGGATCATCACGGTCTCGGGCGAGGAGATCGAGAACGGGATCATTCTGATCGGCGGCGGAAAGATCGAGGCCGTCGGCAAGAACATCGAGATTCCGTGGGACGCCAAGGTGATCGACGCCTCCGGAAAGGTCGTCATGCCCGGTTGGGTCGAGGCGCATACCATTCGGGGAGTCGACCGGCCCAACGAGATGATGCCGAGCGTGCCGTACGTTTCGGTCTGGGATTCGATCAATCCCGTGGATCCCTACTTCGAGGATTCGCTTCGGCAGGGGTTCACGACCCTCTACGTCTCACCGGGAAACTTCACGTTGATCGGGGGGCAGGGAGTGGTCGTACGCCCCACCGGATACACCGTCGAGGCCATGACCGTCGCGAAGAACCTGGCGATGAAGATCTCCCTCGAGTCTCGACGCGGAATGAGCCGCATGGCGCATCTCGCGGCCCTACGAAAGGAATTCGACGACGTGATCGAGTACATCGCCCAGCTCAAGGAGAAGCGCGAGGTCAAGACGTCGACCGACAAGAAGGACGCGGAGGAGTTTGAGCTCGACGTCAAGCGGGAGGCGATGGTTCATCTGCTGGAAGGAAAGATGTGGGCTTTCGTGTATTGCCCGGATGCCGCTTCGGTGGTGAAGGCCATCGAGTTCGTCCGGCAGTACAAGATCAAGGCGAAGCTGGTCGTCGGACGCGACGCGTGGAAGGCCGCCGATGAAATCGCGAAAGCGGGATTCGAAGTCGTGCTCGACCCGGATCTCGCGTACTGGGAAACGGACGAAGACCGCCATGAGGAAGTCTTGCGCGTGGCGCCGCTGGCGTTCGCGAAGGCCAAGGTGAAATTCGCGTTCCAAACCGGCGGCGGATCGTTCGCGACGAGCTATATGTGGTACCAGGCGGCGACCGCCGTTCGCTACGGCCTCCCACGGGATCAGGCGATCAAGGCGGCCACGCTCCACGCGGCCGAGATCCTCGGGATGGCCGATCGATTCGGCTCGATCGAGAAGGGAAAGGATGCCAACCTCGTCGTGCTGACGGGCGATCCGCTCGACTCCCAGACTTGGGTGGATTCCGTCGTGGTCGACGGTCGCGTCGTGTACGAACGCTCCAAGGACGAAAAGCTCAAGCGCGTCCTGGGCGGTAAGTAGCGAGGACCTCATGAAGATCGCCCGCAACCTCGTGCTGCTGTCGCTCCTGGCCTCGCCCGTCGTCTTCTCGCGGGGGGAACCTGGCGAGAATGCGGCTCCGCCGCGCCAAATCACCGCGATCAAGTGCGGGAAGATCCATACCGTCTCGGGCGGGGTGATCGAACGGGGCGTCATCCTCGTCGAGAACGGAATGATCGTCGACGTCGTCGCCGGCGACCGCGCGCCTGAGGGCGCCAAGGTGATCGAGGCGTCCAATCAGGTCGTCGTTCCGGGGATGGTGGACGCGGCGACCTGGCTCGCGGACGGAGGCGCTGCCTCGGAGTCGATCGCCCCCCAGGTTCGGGCCATCGACGGCGTGGACCCCTTCGATCAAAACCGATGGGTCGTCTCCGGCGGCGTCACCGCCGTGTACTTGGCGCCCGGTACCGCCCGCCTCCTCGGCGGGCGAGGCGCGGTCGTGAAGACGGCGGGCAAGGACCGCGTCCTCCGCGAGACGATCGGACTGCATGCGATCCTGGGAGCGTCGGTGAAGAATCCGCCTCCCCTCTACAAGCCGCCGATTCTTCCCTCGTCCGACAATCCGATTCTCCCGGCGAAGCGGCAAGGGCCGGTTTCGCGGATGGGTGAGTTTGCGGAATTGCGGCGCGTTTTCGACGAGGCCAGAAGCCGAGGCGGCAAGCCCGACGGGCGGAACGGCTGGACGCGGACGGCCCTGGACGCCTTCGCCCCCGTTTTGTCGAAGAAGGATCCGCTGTTCGTGGCGGCCCACTCGTCGGACGATCTCGCAAAGGCGGTGCTCTTCGCCGAGAGCGCGGGAATTCGAGTCGTGCTCCTCCACGCAACCGAGGCGTACCGAATCGCGGATTTCCTCGCGGCGCGGAAGGTGCCCGTCGTCCTGCATTCGCCCTTCTTTCCGCGCGGCGGCTATCGCGGGGACGATCACCGCGGCGGGGGCGAAGGAAAGCCGGATGCACGGGCCGCCGCGACCCTGGCGAAGGCCGGCGTTCCCCTGGCGCTTCATGCTCCAGGATTCGGCGACCGAATCGATCTTCTCTTCGTCGCGGGCTCCGCGGTGCGATGGGGTTTGTCGGAGGAACAGGCGCTTCGAGCCGTGACCTTGGGCCCTGCGGAACTCCTGGGAATCGCGGACCGCGTCGGATCGATCGAGCGTGGCAAGCACGCGGACCTGGTTTTCCTCAACGCCGATCCGTTCCAGGCGTCGTCGGTGCCCCAGCGCGTGATGGTCGACGGCGAGTTCGTGTACGAGCGGAAGCCGGCCGAGAATCGGACCTACGAGGCGGCGCGAACCGACGCGAGTCGAACCAAGCAGAAGGAAATCCTGGCGATCCGCGCGGGGAAGATCCTGAGCGTGACCCAAGGCGTGATCCTCGACGGTCTCATCCTGATCGAAGAGGGCAAGATCACGTACGTCGGACGGAGCAACATCCTTCCGAAGCAGGCGAAGATCCTGGATGCCTCCAAGGATGTGGTCGGTCCCGGAATGATCGACCTCGATTCGCATCTCGGATTTCATCTGGATCAGGGCGAGTCGTTCTCGGAGCGGGCCGGGAGATGGGGGTCGGATGCGACTCCATCGCAACTCGCCCTGCCCGCGTCCAAGTTCATCCGTCTGGACGATCCCGCCCTCCGGGACGGATCGACCGGCGGCGTGACGACCATTCTTCTCACGCCGCGGCAGCAGGGAGCGTGCAGCGTGATCAAGCTCCACGGAGGAGCGGACGCGGTGGTGAGGGAAATCGGCGCCTTCAAGTTCGCGGTCCCCTCCGGAACGGCCGGCCTGGATCAGATGAAGCAGTATTTGCAGCGGGCGAAGAAGTACCACGAAGAGTGGGAAGCGTGGGAAAAGTCCCAGAAGGAAAAGAAGGAGCCGGTCAAGGTCGAAACCACGGGCGACAAGAAACCGGATGCCATTACCGGCACGTGGAAGGGGACGCTCGAAGTTCCCGACTACGGCATGAAGGGAGAGTTCACCGCGGAACTCAAGCTGGATGGGGCGCGGGTGACGGGGAGCTTCACCGCGGAAATGGCGGGACGGAGCCAGACGCAATCGATCGAAGGAACGTTCGCGAACAACGAGCTCAAGCTCACGGGCTCGGAGCAGGGCGCGCAGTACGACATCACGATGAAGCTGGAGGGCGAGAATCACCTCAAAGGAAAGTGGAAGGTGAACGCGCAGGGAATGGTGCTTTCCGGACCGATCGAGTGCCGTCGCGTCTCGGGCGGGGCGGGTCAGGCGAGTTCGACCGGAGGGGGAGCGCAAGACAAGAAAGAACCGCGACGCGACGAGACGCTCGACCCCTTGCGCCCGTTGTTCCGGAAGGAGATTCCCGCCCTGCTCGAGACGCCCGACTATGCGTCGATCGAGGTTGCGCTCAAGATCTTCCGAGACGAGTTCAACCTGAACTTCGTCTTGATGGGCGCGCAGGATGCCGTTCATCTGGGAGGACACCTGTTTCAAAAGTCGGCGTCCGCCGCGTTCGGCACCGATTTCCTCCTTCAGAAACGGGGCGCGTGGGTGAATTTGGCGGAAGCCTTGGCTTCCACCGGCGTGCCCGTGGCGCTGTACTCCGATGCCTCGAGCGGCACGAAACTCTTGCCCTTCACCGCCGCCTACGCCGTCCGATACGGGCTCGATCCTTTCGACGGACTTAAGGCCATCACCCTGACTCCCGCGCGGATGCTGGGATTGGAGAACCGGATCGGATCGATCGAGCGGGGATGCGACGCGGACCTGGTGATCTATTCGGGGGAACCGTTCGATCTCTCGACGAGGGTGAAAAAGGTCATCATCCAGGGCAAAGTAGTGCACGGCGACGCCCCATGAACGCCGCTCTTCTCGCCCTCGCCCTAGCGCTGCAAGACTCCTCGGAACGCGATCCGGTTCTGGCAGTTCGCGCGGCGAAGATCCTCACGATGGGCCCGCAAGGCGTGGTGAACCACGGCGTCATCCTCGTTCGGGACGGCAAGATCGTCGAAGTGGGAGAGAAAGTCGCCATTCCCGACGGCGCACGAGTCATCGACGCCGGCGACGGATGGGCGATGCCGGGATTCGTCGATCTTCACTGTCACATCGGCGGCTCGATGTGGGACATCAACGAAATGGGACATCCCCGGAACCCGGAACTCTCGACCAAGCCGACGGTCGAACCGGAGAACGAGTTCCTCCAGGATGCGGCGGCGGGGGGAGTGACGACGGTCCTCTATATTCCGGGCAGCGGAACGAATGTGAGCGGATTCGGCGTCCTCATGAAAACAGGCGGCGGTCGGACGATCGAAGACCTCGTGCTCCGGTTCCCCGGCGCGATGAAGGTCGCACAGGCATGGAATCCCGAGCGAGGGGGAGGAGACCTGGGCCTCTCGCGTATGGGCATGTGGTGGGCGCTCCGGCGCCTCCTGGATCGGGCCAAGGCCTACGACGGAGCGTGGACGAACTTCGAGAAGGGACTTACCAAGATTCGGCCGGACTCGCGTCCGGACCTGGAGATGATGCGGGGCTTGTTTCAGCGTCGCTATCCCGTGATCATCCACACGGCGGATGCCCGCGACGTGATGGGGACGGCCAGGATGTTCCACGACGAATACGCGCTCGCGATGATCGTCTCCCACGGGGAGTTCGGGGGATTTCGCGCGGCGCCGGAGCTGGCGAGACGAGGTCTCCAGTGCAACATCGGCCCGCGGGTGTACGACTTCCACTACTTCCTCCGGGACGGCCGGTTCTACGGAATCGCGGCGAAGTACTTCGAAGCGGGCGTCAAGGACATCTCCGTAAACACGGATTCTCCCGTGGTGCCGCAGGAAGACCTGGAGTTTCAGGCGGCGATGTGCGCGAGATATGGTTTGCCCGTGGATGTGGCGCTGCGGGGATTGACGATCACCCCGGCGCGAGCGGTCCTGGCGGACGCCTGGGTCGGCTCGCTGGAAAAGGGAAAACACGCCGACATCGTCATCAAGTCCGGAGAACCCTTGGATATCCGATCCTATGTGCGGACCACGATCGTCAACGGCCGAATCGTGTACGACGCCAAGAGGGACGGCAGGAGATACTAGGCATGCTCGCGCTGCTGTTCGCCCTGGCGGTCCAAGAAGCGGAAAGCACCGTCGCCATCCGGGCGGCCAAGATCCTCACGATGGGCCCTCCGGGCGTGCTCAACGAGGGCGTTATTCTCGTCCGGGGCGGCAAGATCGTGGCCGTGGGGGAACGGATCGTGATCCCGCCCGGGGCGCGAGTAATCGACGGGGGCGAGTCCTGGGCGATGCCGGGGCTGGTCGATCTCCACTGCCACATCGGCGGCTCCCTTTGGGACATCAACGACATGGTGCATCCCACTAATCCGGAGTTGAATACGAAGGCGACGGTCGAGCCCGCGAGCGAGCTCCTGGCGGATGCGGCGGCGGGGGGAGTGACGACCGTCCTCTATATTCCGGGTAGCGGAACGAATATCGGCGGCTTCGGCGTGCTCATGAAGACCGGCGGGGGGCGGACGATCGACGATCTCGTCGTTCGATTCCCCGGCGCGATGAAGGTGGCCCAAGCCTGGAACCCCGAGCGCGGCGGAGGAGACCTCGGACTGACCCGCATGGGCATGTGGTGGATCCTGCGCCGTCAACTCGACCGCGCGAAGGCGTATCACACCGCTTGGACGAACTTCGAAAAAGGGCTCACGAAGGTGAAGCCGGAGTCGCGTCCGGATCTCGAGCTCATGCGAGGACTCTTCCAACGGCGATATCCGGTGATCATCCACACCGCGGATGCCCGGGACATCATGGGCACGGTTCGGATCTTCCACGACGAATACGGACTCGAGGTGATCCTGTCGCACGGCGAGGACAACGCGTATCGCGTCGCCCCCGAGATCGCGAAACGGGGACTTCACATGGACGTGGGACCGCGCCTCTTCGATCCGCCGTTCTGGTCGTTCCAGAATCGGATCGTGGGGATTCCCGCGGAATACTGGAAGGGGGGAGTGCGACGGCTCTCGATCAACACGGATTCGCCCGTGGTTCCCGAGGAGGATCTGATGTTCCAGGCCTCGATGGCGGTACGCCTCGGGCTGCCCGAGAGGATCGCGCTCGAAGCGGTCACCGTGGCCCCGTCCAAGGCCGTGTTGGCGGAAGACCGGGTGGGGAGTATCGAACCGGGACGGGATGCGGACGTCGTGCTCTGGAGCGGCCCTCCGCTCGACGTTCGGTCCCACGTGCGAACGACGATGATCCGCGGGAAGATCGTGTACGATTCACGCCGAGACGGAAGGAGAAACTGATGCTCGCCCTCCTTGCGGCGGCGCTCCTCCAGGAAGCGCCCAAGACTCCCGACGAAGTGACCGCGATCACGCAGGTGAGGGCCATCCCGATCTCGGGGAGCGACATCGAATCGGCGACGATCGTGATCAAGAACGGGAAGATCGCGGAGATCGGAAAGGACGCCAAAGTCCCCGAGGGGGCTACCATCATCCCCGGGAAGGGCTTGGTGGCGATGCCCGGATTCGTAAATGCGTACACCGCCTTCAGCTGGTCGCGTTCGATGGGAGGCGGAAGCACGCCCCAGAACCTGGCGTTCGACGAATTCAACCCCGCGCTCGACATCTTCGACGTCCTGCCGCGGACGGGGTTCACCACCTACGGTATCGCCCCTGGGGGGGGCGTCATCGCGGGGCAGGGCCTGGCGATGAAGTTGAACGGTTTGCCTAAGGAGCAGATGGTCGTCTCCAGGAGCGCGTTTCTTCGCATTCACGTGCGGGCAGATTCCTCGGTGAAGGACATGCTCCGGCGCGAGTTCGAGGCGGCCAAGAAGCACCTCGATGCGGAGAAGAAATACGAGGACGAGAAGAAAAAGTACGAAGAGGAAAAGAAGAAGCGAGAAGAGGAAGAGAAGAAAAAGAAGGAGTCAGGGAAGACGGACGAGAAGAAGGACGAGAAGACGCAGCCGCTTCAGGAGCCGAAGCCTCCGCAGAAGCCCGATGCGCGGATGCAGATCCTGGTGAACGCGCTCAAGGGGGAACTCCCCGTGGTGCTCCAGGCGGAATCGCCGGCCGCGGTGGCTCACTTCTGGCAGATCCTGGAAACCCTGGAGGGGGTCGCTCCCCGCATCACGTATCTGTGCGCCTCCGAAGCGTGGAAGGCCGCGGATCGGTTCGGAGAAAAGAAGGCGACGGTGATGCTGCTCCCGCGGTTGGAATTCGTGCCCTTCACGCACGATCGCCTGAACACCGCTGCAGAGCTTCATCGCGCGGGCGCCAAGATCGTTTTCGCGACGGCCGGAGGATACGACGCGCATGAGGACTTCCTCTCGGGCGTCGCCGAGATGGTGAAGTACGGCCTCCCTCGGGAAGCGGCTCTCAAGGCCTTCACGCTCCATGCCGCGGAGGTCCTCGGAATCGAGAAAAGCTCCGGATCGCTGGAGGCGGGCAAGGACGGCGATGTCGTCCTCTTGAGCGGGGATCCCCTCTCCGCCACGAGTCGCGTGACCCGCGTGCTGATTCAGGGACGCCCCGTCTACGAGGAGGGAAAGCCATGAGGCGCATCGCGGGCTCGATTCTCTGGCTCCTGACGTTCGGCTCGGCTTGGGCTCAAGAGACGCCGAAGAAAGACGACACGAAGAAGGACGATGCCAAGAAGCCCGTCTACGTCGCGCTCGTGGGGGGGGACGTCACGACCGTGACCAAGGGGACCTTGCGCGGCGCGACCGTGCTGATCAAGGACTCGAAGATCCATCGGATCGGGCACGGAATCCCCCTCCCCGATGGGACGGTCCAGCACGACGTGCGCGGGAGGCGCGTGCTGCCGGGGTTCGTGGCGTGTTCCGCCTACGGGCTGGGCGTCTCCGGCTGGGGCGGTGGAAAACTGTCGGATATGCTGGATCCGTATTCGGAGACCGTCCAGCTCGCCTTGGCCAGCGGCATCACCACCGCCTACTTGGAACTGGGCTTCGGCGGAGGGTTCTTCGGCGGCCGGACGATGAGTCTCGGGCAGGGGAGCGCGGTGGTCAAGATGGCGTACGGTCGGCTGGACGAGATGACGGTGCTGGAGCCGGCGGCCGTAGACCTTTCGGCGTGGACACAGGGAGGTGCCTCCCAGAGACACGGCGTCCGCGAAAAGTTCGGGAAGGCCCGGGAGTACCTCCAGAAGCTCGACGATTTCGAGAAGCGCAAGTCGCAGAATCGGCTGAAGCCGAACGAGCAGGCTCCCTCGACCGGAGGGGTGGAGCAGGAAGTGAAGCTCCTCAAGGGCGAGGCGCTGGCGCGCGTCAGCGCGAGCACCGCCGATGAGATCCGCGTCGTCCTCCAGCTCCTTTCCGACTTCCCGATGAAATGCGTCCTGGTTGGTGTCGATGAAGGATGGACGCTGCCCGAGGAGATCGGCCGGTCGAATGCCTACTGCATTCTCACGCCGAGGAACCGCGTCTACCGGGACCGCGGCGTGAACCGCCCGAACGGGAGCAGCATCGAGCAGGCCGCGATCCTGCGCAAAGCCGGGGTGAAATTCGGAATCGTTCCCACATCGCCCATGATCGACCTGGACGGGATCGCGGGCCGCGATCTCCTGAATCTGCCCCTCGAGGCCGCCTTTGCCGTGCGCGGCGGCCTGGACGAACAAACGGCCATTGAATCGATCACCATCACCGCGGCCGAACTCATCGGGGTCTCGAACCGCATCGGGTCGATCGAGGAGGGGAAGGACGCGGATCTGATCGTGCTCGACGGGGATCCTTTCGATTATCGGACGTTCGTGGACCTGACGTTCGTGAACGGGCGGCTCCTGTACGACAAGGAGAAGTCCCCCTATTTCTCGCATCTCAAGCGGAAATGAGCGCATCCCCCGCGAGGGTATAATGGGAACACCGTGAACCTGCTCAAGAAGGTGTACCTGACGATCGAGGGGTACGACCTCATCCGGCCGGGGGAGACCGTTCTCTGCGCCGTTTCCGGGGGCCCGGACTCCGTCGCGATGCTTCATCTGCTGCGCGAGGTGAACGAGGTCCAACAACCGGGATGGAAAATCCACGTCGGGCATGTGAATCACGGACTTCGCGGCAAGGCGGCGGACGAGGACGAGGAATTCGTCCGGCAGCTCGCGGAGCGCCTCCAGCTTCCCTTCCACTCCGCCAAGGTCGATGTGGTCGCGCTGCAGAAGGAGCGGAAGCTCTCCCCCGAGGAAGCGGCCCGGGATCTTCGACACGGATGGCTGTACGATACGGCACTCTCGGTTCCGGCGCAGAAGATCGCGATCGCGCACAACATGGACGACCAGGCGGAGACGATCCTGCATCGGATCATCCGGGGGACGGGCCTTCGCGGACTGAAGGGGATGGCCCCGATCCGGCTCCTCTCGAAAAAGCACGATCTCTTCGTGGTGCGCCCGCTCATCGAGGTCGAACGGTACGAGATCGAGACCTATCTGCGCGAGCGCGGAGTGGCCTACCGCACCGACCTCACGAATTTCGACACGTCGATCACGAGGAACAAGCTCCGGCACAAGCTCATCCCCATGGTCGAAAGCGAATTCAATCCGCGGGTGAAGTTTTCCCTCGTGAAACTGGGACAGACCGCGGGTTCCTTCTACATCCTCTTGCGGGAGATCGCCAACGAGGTGTACGAGAACACCAAGATGCTCTCCGGAGAGGACGAGATTTGTCTGTCCGTGGAGGAGTTCGGCAAGCTCCCGCCGGCGATCCAGACCCTGATCATCGACAAGGCGATCAGCTCGCTCCTCGGCCGACTTCCCAATCTGAACTTCGAGCATTACCTGGAGATCATTTCCCTGTGCGGAGAGCAGGGCTACGCGAAGGCGATTCGGCTTCCGAAGGGCCTCGAGGCTCGGAGGGAATCGTACGTCCTGAAGATCTACCGACCGAAAGAGGCCCCCCCTCCGCCGAAATTCGCTCGAAAGCGGCTCAAGGTGCCCGGCAAGACCGTCATTCCGAAGTTGAATCTCCAAATCGATGCCCAGGTGCTGGAGGGGAAGATCGTCGGACTCAAGGAGTACATCCGCAACAAGGACTACACCGAAGAAGTGATCGATCTCGAGAAAGTGAAGGGATCGCTCGTCGTCCGCCTCCGTCGCAACGGAGACATCTTCTGCCCCCTCGGCGCGAGAGGTAAGGTCAAGCTGAAGAAGTTCTTCATCGACAACAAGGTGCCGAAACCGGTTCGGGACCGCGTCCCGATCCTCACCGACGACGACAAGATCGTCTGGGTGGTGGGATATCGGATCGGGAACGACGTGAAGATCACCGACGATACCCTGAAGGCGCTGAAGCTGAAGATCAGCCGGATCGAAGAGGAGGGCGAGAAGGGGCCGGAGTGACGATGACCTCGGTCGCCGCCGTCATTCCCGCCTACAACGAATCCTCCTCCCTCCGGCGCGTGGTTTCCGGGGTCCGTCCGCACGTTCACCGGGTATACGTCGTGGACGACGGTTCGAGCGACGATGTCGGGCCCGTGGACGCCGTCGTCCTGCGGCACGAGCGCAATCGCGGAAAGGGCGCGGCGCTGCGGACGGGAATGTCGGCGGCGCTGGCCGCCGGGTTCGAGGCCGTGGTGACCTTGGACGGGGACGGCCAGCACGATCCGGACGCCGTCCCGGTTCTCCTCGAGGCGCTCTCCCGCGCGGATCTCGTCATCGGAAGCCGCTCGCGGTCCGGCACGATGCCTCCGTCGCGGAAGCTCTCCAACGGATTCAGCACCGTGCTCGTCTCCCTGCTCCTGCGGAGGCCGATTCGGGACGTACACTCAGGTTTTCGCGCGTACCGCGCTTCCCGGCTCCGCTCCGTCGAAATCCGTTCCCGTCGGTTCGAGGTCGAAGTAGAATTGCTTTTGAAGGCGGCGCAATCGGGCTGGCGTATCGTGCACGTCCCCGTTCCCACCCTGTACGGAACCGAGCGAAGCAAGATTTCGCCGGCCATGGACACGATGCGTTTCCTCCGGGCGGTCGCCCGGCACGGGCTCGGACTGGAATGGACTTGGACTCGTCACGCGATGGGATGGTTCGCGAGCAGCTCGAAGCGCGAGGCATCCGCGACCCGCGGGTACTAGCGGCCGCGCGGCGGATTCCTCGCCATCGCTTCGTGGCTCCCGAATGGGCCGATCGAGCCTATGAGGATCGGCCTCTCTCCATCGGGCACGGGCAGACGATCTCGCAGCCCTACATGGTCGCTTGTATGTCGGAGGCTCTCGAGCTTCGAGGGGGCGAGAAGGTGCTGGAAATCGGAACCGGCTCCGGATATCAGACGGCCGTGCTCTGCGAATTGGGGGCGCGGGTATTCTCGATCGAGAGAATCCCCGCGTTGGTTCGGGACGCTTCCGAAAGGCTGGCCGGGCTCGAATATGTTCCAACCTTGCGGGAGGGGGACGGATCGCTCGGCTGGCCGGAGGAGGCGCCCTTCGATCGGATCCTGGTGACGGCGGGTGCCCCGGAGCTTCCGATCACCCTGCTTCGGCAGCTCGCGGAGGGGGGATCGATGGTGATTCCCGTCGGGAGCGAGCTGGAGCAGGACTTGACCTTGGTGCGGCGGGAGGACGGGAGGGTCCGCAAGACGCGGATCTGTTCCTGCGTATTCGTGAAACTCGTGGGGCGGGAAGGCTGGGAATGAGAAGGATCCTCGCCGCCGCAATCCTGTGCGGCTTCACCTGCGGCCCCAAGCCGCCGCCGGAAGTGTCGTTCGAGTATCCGGAGCGCCTGGAGCGCGGAGGAAAGAAGCTCGAAGCGGCCGCGGAGTATGTGCGGGTCTGCCAGACCATCGCGCCCCGGGCGGACCTGCAGGCGGAGATCGCCCGGGCACGGATCTTTCGAAAGCTCTACGAATTGCGCCTTCCCGAATTGCTGGCCGCTCGGCCGGACTGGCGCCCGCGCTTCGTCGCGGTGCAGTCGCACTTGACCGATCCCTCGGGGAAGACCCTCCTGGCGGCCTCCGTCGAAGCCTACCTCAAGGTCCTCACGGGTCCGAGCGGAACGGGTCTTCGCGCGGAAGCGGCGGAGGTCTTGTCGACGGTGCTGGAGCGCCGAGCGGAAGGGGGGACGTTCCGTTCCCCGGATCCCTCGATCGAGCGGGCCCTGCTCTACGAAGCCGCGGCCGTCTTCGAGTACCGGCGCTCGGTTCTCTCTTCGAACAAGGGAAGGGAGCGGCTCATTCGCCTCGTTCGCTCGGCGGCGGACGAGTACGAAGATCTCTCCGATCAGGGCCGACCCCGGGAGTTTGCCCGCGAATCGTGGCGCGACCTGGCCGACCAGTACGAGGATCTTTCGATCGCGCTGGAGCGCGACAAGGAACTGCGAAGTCTGCCCCAAGACCTCGCTCGCCTCTCCGACTTCACTCTGGAACGACACTTCCGCGAGGCGATCCAGTGGGGGGACCGGGGAACGGTGGAGCGGACGAGCGGAGGCGACGTGCGCGAGGCGGAACGGAGTTACCGCACCTCGATGCGCCACTTCGTGATCGCGGAGGCGTGTATCGCGTTTCGCACGCCGGCGCAGGAAAACGCATTGAGCGCACGCATGGGGGTGTACAAGGCGTGGCGTTCCCTCTGCTTCGAAGAGCGGTAATCAGTCCAGCTTGCCCCAGCCCGCCGCGCCGGGGACGGCCGGGTAGATTCGGAAGGCCGGGAGGATGGGGACGGGCTGGACGCCGGGCACGATGACTTCATTGCCGGGGTCCCGGCGGTAGACCACGCCGGATTCGTTCGTGATGAACATGGCGCGGCCGGAGGTGCCGTACGCTTCCGCGTAGGAGATAAATCCGTAGCGAACCGAGTTGTGCACGGGACCCATGGGAACGTCGGTAACCTGGCGATAGTCTTGGTCGGGTTCGGGCTGCTGATCCTGGTCCAGAGCCATGATCCAGTAGCCGGCCTTGGTCGAGAGGGGGGGGAGCAGTCCGCTCATCAGGCCGTTGGCGCTCCCGGCCGGCATGGGATTCCCGTCTTGCTGCGCGACGGGGAGCTCGATCAGCTTGATCAGGTTTCCCGCGGGGTCGGTCAACCGATACATCCCCGAAACGTCTCCCGTCCAGAAGTCCTGGAGCAGGTTGTTGTCCCGGTCGTTGGTGCGGAAATCGTACTCCGACGTCGACAGGCTTCGAAGGCTCGTGCTGGCGCTGCGCTCGTTCGCATTGATCTGAGCGGAAAGCAGATTCGGCAGGGCGATGGCGGCGACGATGGCGATGATCGCGACGACGATCATGAGCTCGATGAGCGTGAATCCTCGGTGCATCCCAGTCCTCCCGCGCGAAAGGCCCCGGTCCTTTCGCAAGAACCGGGGCCTGGGTACTACCCGTTAGTCCATCTTGGACCAGCTGGCGGCGAGCGTGGCGTCGAGCGGCCAGTTGCCGTCGAAGACGCCGAGGTTCGGGGCCGGGGGCACGGCGCCTGCGACCAGGACGTCCGCGCCGAAGTCCCGCTTGAACATCGTGTTGCCTTCGTTGATGACGAACACCTTATTGCCGCTGGAGCCGTACGACTCGTACATCGCGGTCGCGCCGAAGCGCGAGGTGTTGTGCTTGGCTTCCACGGCGCCGCCCGTGTTTTGAGCGTACACGCCGTTGCCGCCGTTGGCCGTCGCCTGGAGATCTTCGACGAGCGCACGATACCAATAGCCTGCCTTCGCCGATTGGGTGCCGTACGTCGTGACCGGAGTGGCGTAGTTATTGACGCCGCCCGTCGTCAGGCCCACGCTCGGAAGAATGTCCGAGAGCGCGACGCTGACTTCGATAAGCTTGACGGGCGCCGGAACCGCGGCACCCGTGGACGAGTTGTCGATGCAGTACAGTCCCGCGAGGTCGCCCGTCCAGAAGTCCTGGACCTTGTTGTTGTCGCGATCGTTCGAGCGGAAGTCCGCCTGCGCGGTGGCGATAGTCTTGAGAGACCCGCTGCCGTTTCGCTCGTTCGACGCGCGCTGGGAATTCAAGAGACCCGGAATCGCGATGGCCGCGATGATGGCGATAATCGCGATAACGATCATGAGCTCGATCAGCGTGAAGCCTTTGTCCCTACGCATACTTGTCTCCAAAAAAAACGCATCCCGTTAGAATCGGACCGCACCCCGAAACGGCTTACCGTCACAAGCTTTCTCTCCGCTGGCGACCTCCTTCCGCCGCGCCTTCTCCTCATTGGGCACGCATACGTTATGCAAAGCACGTGCCACAGCCGGCCCAAGATGAAAGTGTAACATATTGATGGCGAAGGGTATGCGGTGAATAATTGATGGAGCATAATCGATGGTTAACGAAGTGACAAAAACCGTCAACATCTGGGCGTGAAGAGACGGAAATTGTCAGTCGATCCGCCGGCATCGCACGTGAGCATATCTTCGAGGGTAGAGGTCTGCAAGAAGAGCCGGGAGTCCAAGGGAGATGGGGTCTCCCTTGGACTCCGGAGGTTGCGGCTAGTCCATCTTGCTCCAACTGGCGGCGAGCGTGGCGTCGAGCGGCCAATTGCCGTCGAATACCGCGTTCGGCACCGGCGGAACGCCGCCCGCGACGAGTACGTCCTGACCGAAGTCGCGCTTGAACATCGTGTTGCCTTCGTTCACGATGAACAGCTTCGTACCGCTGCCTCCGTAGGTCTCGTAGAGGGCGCAGTGACCGAAGCGCGAGGTGTTGTGGACCATCGCTCCACTCGCATCCGTGTCCTGGCGGTAGAATCCCACTCCGCCATTGGCCGTGGCCTGGAGATCCTCGAGCATCGCCCCATACCAATAGCCGGCCTTGGCGGATTGCGTTCCGTAGGTGGTCACGGGCGTCGTGTAATTCCCGTTCGGGAGACTCCCGGTGGCCGGCATGAGATCGGCCAGCGCCACGCTCAGCTCGATGAGCTTGACGGGAGCCGGAACCGCGGCGCCCGTGGAGGCGTTGTCGATGCAATACAAGCCGGCCACGTCTCCCGTCCAGAAGTCCTGGACCCGATTGTTGTCCCGGTCGTTCGAGCGGAAATCGGCCTCCGCCGTCGCCAACGTCTTCAGCGAGGCGCTCGCGTTCCGCTCGTTCGACGCCCGCTGCGAGTTCAGGAGCCCGGGGATGGCGATCGCCGCCACGATGGCGATGATGGCGATCACGATCATGAGCTCGATCAACGTGAATCCCTGATCCCGATGCATGATCCGTCTCCTCTCAGAAAACCCCTGCCGACCCGGTTCGGTGCGCGATCCGAAACCATAGACTATGTATTCGCGCCGATGTTTCTCGAATTTGCCGGTCTCCTCGAATTTTTTCCGTAACCGTCAGGATCCGGCGGGGGTTGCAAATGGTTTCGGCCGTCCGTAGAGTGTATCCGCCATGAGGACCGTCGTCGTCGCCTCCGCGCGCCGGACCCCCATCGGGAGATTCCTTGGATCGCTCTCCGAAATCCCGGCCGCGGAGCTGGGATCCGTGGCCGCGCGAGCCGCCCTTCGGGATGCGGGCATGCCGTCCGTGGACGAGGTCGTCTTCGGACACGCCCGCCAGGCCGGGAATGGGCCGAACACGGCGCGCCAGATCGTTCGTCGGTGCGGACTCCCGGATGAGGTGCCGGCGTTCACGGTGAACCAGGCCTGCGCTTCCGGGATGAAGTCGATTCTCCTCGGCGCGCAAGCGATCGCCCTGGGCTCGGCCGACGTCGTGCTCGTGGGAGGCGTCGAGTCGATGAGCCGCACCCCATATTTCCTGGATCGCGCTCGCACCGGGTACCGCCTAGGTCATTCCGAACTCGTCGACGGAATGTACCGGGACGGATTCCTCTGCCCGCTCTGCGGCCAGCTCATGGGAGAAACGGCCGAGAATCTGGCCGACCGGTACGCGATCCCGCGCGAAGAGCAGGACCGCTTCGCCGTTCGGAGTCAGAATCGATGCGAATCGGCGCGGAAGGCCGGCCGGTTCGCCGAAGAGATCGAACCCGTTCGGGTGGGCGATCGTATCCTCGGGGCCGACGAGCATCCTCGAGACGGCGTCACCCTCGACTCCCTAGCAAAACTCCCGCCCGTCTTTCGCAAGGACGGCACGGTACACGCAGGCAACTCCAGCGGGATCACGGACGGCGGCGCCGCGTTGGTCCTCATGGCCGAGGAGAAGGCCGGCGGGATCCGACCTTTGGCTCGATTCGTCGCGGCAAGCTCGGCCGGAGTCGATCCGGCCGTCATGGGAATCGGCCCCGTGCCCGCCGTCCGGCGTCTCGAGCAATCGACCCGATGGCCGCTGGCATCGTTCGATCTGGTCGAAATCAACGAAGCCTTCGCCTCGCAAGTGCTCGCATGCGATCGGGAACTCCACTTCGATTGGGAGCGGACGAACGTCAACGGAGGCGCCATCGCCCTCGGCCATCCGATCGGGGCTACGGGAGCCCGGGTCGTCGTCACTCTGCTCCACGAGATGCGGCGCCGCGGAGTTCGCCGAGGCCTGGCGACCCTCTGCGTGAGCGGAGGGATGGGGATGGCGACGGCCTTCGAGGCCTGAATTTGGACTTCCGTGGACTCGCGTTGTAAGATACGCCACTCTTTTCTGGGGGACCTATGGACGTGGCGGGGAAGGCGGCCGACCCGGGGATCAAAACCGTGGGCGTCGTCGGCTGCGGACTCATGGGCTCCGGCATCGCGCAGGTCTGCGCCCAGAGAGGATTCGCGACATTCGTCCGGGAGGTGAATCCGGATCTGCTGTCCAAGGGAACGCAACGCCTTACGGGATTCCTGCAGCAGGGAGTCGCCCGTGGCAAGGTCACGTCCGAAGAGATGACCGCGACCCTCTCCCGACTTCGCTGGACGACGAAGGTGGAGGATCTCCGGGAGTGCGACATCGTCATCGAGGCGATCACCGAGAACCTCGACGCGAAGAGGGCCCTCTTCGTCGAGCTGGACCGTGTGCTCCCCTCCGATGCCGTCCTCGCGAGCAACACCTCGAGTATCTCCATCACGAGGATCGCTTCGGCGACGAAACGTCCCGGTCAGTGCATCGGGCTCCACTTCATGAATCCCGTGCCCGTGATGAAGCTCGTGGAAATCGTGCGACCCGAGGTGACGAGCCAGGGGACCTACGACCGGTGCAAGGCGTTCGCGGAGGCGCTCGGAAAAGTCACCGTGACCGCGAAGGACACGCCGGGCTTCATCGTCAATCTCCTTCTCGTTCCGTATCTGTGCGAGGCCGCGCGGGCGGTGGACCAGGGTCTGACGACTCCCCAGGATGTGGACACCGCGATGAAGCTCGGTTGCGGGATGCCGATGGGACCGATCGAACTCCTCGATTTCGTGGGGCTGGATACGACCCTCTACATCATGGATGTGCTGTTCGACGAGTTCCGGGATCCGAAGTACGCGGCGCCCCCGCTCCTCCGGCGGATGGTCGCCGCCGGATGGCACGGCAAGAAGGTCGGACGCGGTTTCTACACGTACGCGAACTAGCATGCTCTTCCTCACCCTCCTCTGGAGCCTTCAGGATTCGCCGAAGGACCCCGCCGTCGTCCTCCGGATCGAGCCCCTCGAACGCGTCTACCGCCCGGGAGAACCCATGGCGATGCGGTTTGTGGTGGAGAACGCCACCGATCGCGACGTGGAGCTCGAGGAGCCGATCGATTATTTGGAAGGGCTGCAGGTGCGGGATCCGGAAGCTCGGGTCGTCAAGACTCCCGCCCGCATCCGCGAGGTCAAACGGAAGCATCGCGTGGATGCGCGAGGGTTTTTCGGAAGGACCCTCGACATCTCCCGCATCCTCTCGGTTCCCGAGGATCGCGAGGGAGCGTACACTCTGCGGTGGCAATTTCAGGATCACGCCTCGGCCGAGGTGCGCGTCTTCGTCATTCGCGACTGGCTCGCAACGGTCGAAACGAGCGTAGGCAACATCGTCCTCGAGTTTCATCCCGAGTCCGCGCCGATGCACGTCCTGAATTTCCTTTCGTTGGCGCGCAAAGGGTACTACAAGGATTGCCGTTTCTACCGAGTGATCCCCGGATTCATGATGCAGGGAGGAGATCCCGAAAAGGCGGCGAAGCTTTCCCCCGTGACCGCGGAATTCAGCGATCGAAAGCACCTGGCCGGGACCCTCTCGATGGCCCGCGGGGCGGCCCCGAATACGGCCACGTCCGAATTCTTCATCTGTTTCGCCGCCTCGCCCCAACTGGATCGCGCCTATTCCGTCTTCGGAAGCGTAACGCAGGGGATGGAGTGCGTGCAGGCCATCGAGCGGGTCAAGACGGACCACAGCCCCTGTGCCAGTTGCGGTCAGACCTTGCCGTCCCGGGCTACGCAGCACTGCGGAGCGCACCATCAAGACCGTCCGATCAGTCCCGAGATCGTGATCAAGAACATCGCTCTATCTGTCCGTAAGAAACCGTGAGGAGGCTCGCATGAGGTGGTCCCTACCGATGTGGCTTGCCCTGGCCGTACCGCTCTCGGCCCAGGAGTCCGCGCCCAAGGATCCGCTGACCCTTACGGCGACCCTCGACAAGAAGGAGGCCGTGTTGGGGGATGAGGTGCAACTGGAAATCAAGCTCCAGAACACCGGAGAGAAGGACCTCGAGATTGCGGAGCTGATCTTCGAAAAACAGTCGCTCTCGTTCGAGATCACGATTCCCCTCGGGACGGGCGCGACGAAGAAGACCTTTGCCTGGTGGGTCGTTCGACCGGACCCTCAAGTCTCCAGCCGACTTCCGCTGCCTCGCATCACGCTGGCGAAGGGACAGACCCTCATCGCGGCGTATCGTCTTCCCACCCTTCGCGTCGGGGAGATGGAGATCGTCGCCAAGTACGGTGGCGGGGGCAAAGAGGTCAAGGCGGCTCCGGCGAAGGTGGAAGTCAAACCTAGCTCTCAAGGAAGCCGGCTCGCCGCGATCCTCGAGACCGAGAAGGGACGGATCGTCATCGACCTTCTCCCCGAGGAGGCTCCCGCGAACGTCATCAACTTCATCCAGCTGGCGCGGGCTCAGTTTTTCGACGGCCTTCTCTTCCACCGGGTGATCCGAGGGAATTGGGTGCAGACGGGATGTCCCTACGGACTGGGCATCGGCGGTCCCGGCTATGCGGTGCCCTCCGAGGCGAAAGGGACGGACGGGAAACCCCAGGACACCAAACACGATCCGGGGACCGTCTCGATGAGCGGCTTCGAGAAGACGGGCTTCAACGGCTCGCAGTTTTTCATGTGCCTCGGGAAACTCCCCGCGCTCGACGGAAAGTACACCGTGATCGGCAGAATCTCCGAAGAGGCGAGCCTGACGGTTCTCCAAACCCTCGGACGATCCGACACGGATCGGAACACCGATCGCCCGAAGGAGGATCTCGATCTCAAGAAGATCACGATCGTGGTGAAGTAGCGATGGACTTCGCGACTCTTCGCGTCGAGATTCGGGACGGGCTCGCCTTCCTCACGGTCAACCGTCCTGAAAAGATGAACGCGCTCAATTCGGCCGTCATCACGGATCTTCAGGCCGCGTTCGACGCATTCGCGCGCGATGCGAACGTGCGGGCGGTCGTGCTGACCGGCGCGGGAGACCGGGCCTTCATCGCGGGCGCGGACATCGCCGAGCTTGCGAAGTGCGGCACGGTGCAAGCGAGAGAACTGTCCCTCCAAGGCCAGCGGTTGACCGAGGCGATGGAAGGGCTCGGGAAGCCCGTCGTGGCCGCCATCAACGGATTTGCGCTGGGGGGCGGATGCGAGATCGCCATGGCCTGTACGGTGCGGTTGGCCGCCGAGGGCGCCAAGCTCGGCCAACCGGAGGTGAAGCTCGGCGTCCTCGCGGGATTCGGAGGAACGCAGCGATTGCCTCGCCTCATCGGAAAGGGAAGGGCGCTGGAGCTCCTATTGACGGGCGAGCCGATCGACGCGGCCGAGGCCTTCCGGTTGGGGCTCGTGAATCGTGTCGTCCCCCGGGACCGACTCCTCCCGGAAGCGGAGGCCCTGGCGCGCAAGATGATGGCGGCCGGTCCTCTCGCCGTCCGCATGACGCTGGAGGCCGTCCGGTTCGGCACGAACAGTCCGATCTCGGCAGGCTTGGCGCTCGAGAGCAGTCTCTTCGGCACCTGTTTCTCGACGAAGGACATGCGCGAAGGTACGGCCGCCTTCCTCGAGAAGAGGCCGGCGAGATTCACGGGGGAGTGACATGTCGGATGACGTGGTGATCGTAGAAGGCGCGAGAACGGCATGGGGGGAGTACGCGGGCACCCCGGGATTCGGACGGCTTCGCGACGTCACGGCCGTGGATTTGGCCGCGCACGCGGCTCGGGCGGCGCTCGCGAAAAGCGCCGTCAAGCCGGAGTGGATCGACCATGTGATCGTCGGGAATGCGATGCAGACGGGACCGGACGCGATCTACGGGGCGCGGCACGTCGCGCTCAAGTCGGGGTGTCGCATCGAAACCCCTGCCGTAACGGTGAACCGCCTCTGCGGATCGGGCATCGAGTCCGTCGCCCAGGGAGCGCGCCTGCTCCGCACGGGGGAGGCGACCTGGGTCCTGGCAGGGGGCATGGAGAACATGTCGCAGGCTCCTCACGTCGTTCGCGGCATGAGAGGCGAGCCGATCCGGTTCGGCGCGAATTTCAGGATCGAAGACGCCCTGTTCACGGGACTCTTGGATTCCTACTGCGGTCTCTACATGGCGCAGACCTCGGACAACGTCGCGAAGAAGTACGGGATCGCTCGCCAAGCGCAGGACGAATACGCCTACCGAAGCCACATGGAGGGCGTGCGGGCGGTGCGCGAGAACCTCTTCCGAGAAGAAATCGTGCCCGTTCCCGTCAAACGCAAGGGCGAAACGGTGGAGTTCGACTCCGACGACCACATCAAACCGGACACTTCCATCGAGAAACTCGCCTCGCTCTCGCCCGCCTTCGGCAAGGACGGTACGGTCACGGCGGGAAACGCGAGCGGAATCGTGGACGGGGCGGCTTGTCTCGTGCTGACCCTCGCGGGGCGAGCGCGAGAGGCGGGATCGAAACCCATCGGCAGGATCGTCTCCTCCGCATCCGTGGGAGTCCCGCCGGACATCATGGGCATCGGACCCGCTCCGGCGATTCGACGGGCTCTCGAGCTTGCGGGTCTCCAGCTCGAGGCCTTGGACGTCCTGGAAATCAACGAAGCCTTCGCAGGGCAATATCTCGCGGTCGAGAAGGAACTCGGGCTCGACCGGCGCCGGGTAAACGTCAACGGGGGATCCATCGCCCTGGGTCACCCCCTGGGGGCCACGGGTTCGCGGCTCCTCCTCACCGTCCTGTACGAGCTTCGCCGCCGCAAGAAGAAGCTGGGGGTGGCCTCCGCCTGTATCGGCGGCGGCCAGGGCATTGCGATGGTCGTCGAGTCTCTCGCGGCGTGATCCGGAGTCTCGCGCGGATCGATCTCGAGGCGCCTCTTCGAGTCGTATCCGGTTCCCGGCCGCTCCTGGCCCGCGTCGGCGCGCTCTACGAAATCCGGTACGACTCGCTCCTGGCTCTTCCGCTCCCTCACGAGGATTGCCTGCCTCTGGCCATGGACGGCTCGGGGCGTCTCCTGGCCTCACGAGAATCGGGCGACCGTCTGATCCGGCGATATCGGGGCGGGACGATGGATGCGACGTTTCCGCTGATCGTGGACGAGGTGCTCTCCCTCGCGGTGGACGGCGATCGCGTCATCGCCGTCAAACGCGACGGCACCGCGGTGGGATTCGGAGAAGACACCGTTCCGCAAGTCGACTTTGCTTGGAGGCTGGGCGCTCGATTTCGGTCGTGCGACGCTCGAGACGGCACGATTGCGCTTGCCGGCGCGGAGACCGTTCTCTGCGATTTCCAGGGAAGAGTGCTCGAGCGGATGCCGGGAGCTTCGAAAGGGAGATTCGCGCGGAACGGACTCTGGCGACTGGAGAATCGGTGGACGACGGAACACGGGACCCTCGACCCCGAGGCTCTGGGCCTGGCCATCGTCGACGATCTCGTGGGGGATTGGGCTGTCGGGGAAGCCCTGGTTCGATTCGAGTTTTAACGAACCGCTTCCGGATGGCTCACCGTCCCCGTCACCCGCGCCGGCGCGCGGGGACCCTGACCGAGTCGGGGGTCCAGGCCAACGAGGATGTCGAGCTCTCCCGTCAAAGCGACCCAACCCGCAACGAGAAGCGATCCCTCCGAAGCCTTTGCTTCCGAAGCGATGGTGAACTTTCCGCTTTCGAGGGTGAAGGATTCGGTGAGGGTATGAAAGCTCGTCGTGACGAGGTACGGAAGCCCCGCATGATCCCCGACTGCGTGCATCAAGCGACTCCGGTGGATCGCCGCGGAACTCAGATTGATCTGCCCCTGGCCGCGGAAGGCATCGAGCAGCGAACCGAGACTCCCGGCCGTGCCTTGCCCGTCGAGCCTGACCTGGAGCTTGCCCTTCTGAACGCCGCCATCCTCGACTTCGATCATCGGCTGCAGATTCCGAATGGACTTCACTACGAACTGATTGACGTCGACGTCGTCGCATCCCAAAGAAATTCGGCCGTTGGCTTCCGACTTTCGGATCTCGAGTTTCCCGCGGGCGGAAACCGTTCCGTCGTTCAGCTTGGCCGAGAAGGCCGAGACCGTGAGATCCACGTGATCTCGGCGGGCATCCAGCTCCCCAGCGGCCTGGATGTCGTCGATGCGCACGGGGTTTCCGAAGGAGGGGTTGTCGATGAGCACGCTGCCGCGCTCGACGACGAATCCGTAGAGCTGCAACGACTGGAACCGCCCTCGGGCCAAACTCGGCGAGGCGGGAGGGATCGCCCGCGGCGGGGCCGTCTCCTCGCGCCACTTCATTTCCATCGTCGGCCGGCGGAGAATGGCCGTTCCCTTCGGATGACGCGAGAGGAGTTCCGAGGACTTGATCTTGAGCTGAACCTCGGAAGCGGTCCAGCGCGCCTGCATGTCGCCGAAGTCCATGGGTCCGGTTCGGACGTCATGGGCGGTGATCCCCTCGCTCCACGAAAACTCCATCCGCTGGATGTTCACGGGCATGCCAAGGGCCTTGGAAGCTTCGCGCTCGGCGCGAGTCTTGGCCCACTCCGTCCGACCGACCTTGGGAGCGCCGAGATAGACGATCGGCACCGCGAGAACGAGGAACACGAGGAGGCCGACGAAGAAACGCTTTGCCCAGCGGCGGAGGGGACAGCAGGATTTTCGGCCGTCGCAGCGCTTCATCGGGACCTCCTTCGTTCGTCTGTGGGAAGTATACCATTAGGACGAACGGCGGCCGGGATTCTTGCACCAGAGATGATCTCTTGAAGCCGCCAAGGGCGACCTCTACAATCGTCCGCGCCATGACGGTTCGGGTTCGATTCGCTCCCAGTCCCACGGGCGATCTTCACATCGGAGGCGTCCGGACGGCCCTCTACAATTTCCTCTTCGCCCGGCATGAAAAGGGCACGTTCGTGCTCCGAATCGAGGACACGGACCAGAAGAGGAATCGGGAGGAGTCCCTCGCCTCCATCAAAGACGGACTCTCCTGGTGCGGATTGACGTGGGACGAGGGGCCGCATTATCAAAGCCTCCGATTGGACCGGTACCGGGAATGCGCCAAGATCCTCGAGGACCAAGGACGGGCGTACTGGAACACGGACCCGGAGAAGGGGCGGGCCCTGTACTTCAAGATCGATCGGGAGAAGATCGTATGGGACGATCTCATCCACGAAACCAGCGCGATGGACACCTCGGCGGACCCCGACCTCGTCGTACTCAAGTCCGACGGCTTCCCGACGTACAATTTCGCGGTCGTGGTGGACGACCACGACATGGGCATCACGCACGTCTTGCGCGGGGACGAGCACTACTCCAACACCCCGAAGCAACTTTCCCTCTACCGCTCCTTCGGCTGGACGCCGCCGCGGTTCGGCCACATGCCGCTCATCTTCGCCCCGGACGGAACGAAGCTGTCGAAGCGCGAGACGGAGAAATATCGCACGATGGGATTGCCCGTCACCGTGAACGAGTGCCGGCTCCTGGGATACCTTCCGGAAGCGATCGTCAATTTCGTGGCCCTCCTGGGTTGGTCCCCCGGGAACGATGTGGAGTTGATGACCCTCGACGGGATGGTCGCGGCCTTCACCGCCGATCGCATCGGCGACACGCCCGCCCGCTTCCTCGTCGACAAGCTGTTGTGGATGAACGGACAGTATCTCCGGAAGGCGCCGTTGGAACGAGTGATCGAACTGTGTCGTCCGTACCTGGCGTCGGCGTACGATCTCTCGGGCTTCTCCGAGGAGAGGATCCGCGACGCGATCGGACAGCAGACTGTCTCTTATACACATCTCCGAGCCCACG
>CAZGKV010000057.1:0-27811 GCA_964526305.1 uncultured Planctomycetales bacterium
CGAGATCATGCCTAGTCTCGTGGGCTCGGAGATGTGTATAAGAGACAGTCCCGTTGACGCCGACGTACCTCTTGTAGTGATTGTTGAGCTTCTTCCGCATCTCCTCGTCGCCGTCCTTGAACTTCAAGAAGCAGACGACCTTTTCCCCGAGCACGAGCTTGTGCGTCCCCGGACGATCGGACATCGACCAGCTCGTGCAGTCCACATACCCGGCGAACGCGAAGGTCTTCTCCGCCGACTTCCGCGCGCGCTCGCGCTCTTCGCGCAGCATCCGGATCTTCTCGTCGATGCTCTTGCGCTGGCTCTGATACGTCTTCCAAACGGTCTGGAGATTGCGGTAGTTCTTCGCGCCGGACTCCGCCTCCTTCTTCACGCCCTCCGATTTCGCCAGGGTCATCGCCTCCTCGAAGAGGGCCACGATCCGGTCGAAGTCGACGTTTTCGAGATCGCCCGCGTCGATCCTCTTGTTCTGCTCGGCGATGAGCGACTCGGCTTCCCGGATCTTGGCGACCGCCGCCGCGTCGTCGTCGGTCTTCGTCGGAGTCCGATCTTCTTTCTTGGTGCCGGTCGAGTCCTTGTCCGAGGCGGGTCCGACGGGCTTGACGTACTTCTTCCCGACGTAGTATTTCACCGCGGCGGGCGCCTCAATCTTGAGCCAGCCCATGTGTTCGCCGATCACCTTGACCTTGGCCCCCTCGTCGAGCGAGGCGAGCTTCTCCGCCGTGACACGACTGTCGGTCCGCACCGGCGTGTCGTGGACGGTCACGATCCCCTCGTTCCCCTCACGCTTGACTTGTTTGGAGTAGATCCAGACCGCGCATCCCGCGGGCGGTCGGATCTGGAAGAAGTCGTCCTTCTCGGCGACGACGGTCACGCGCGCGCCTTGTTTCAGGACGGTCGCGGATGGGCTCGTCGGATCGGACTTGGGGGCGAGTCGCACGTAGAGATACGTTGCGGTCACCTCGCCCTCGAAGGGAAAGGTCGCTTTTTGGAACGAGGACTTCTCCTGTCCTCCTTTGCCCGACTCCTGGGCGGAGAGCATCCCGCCCGCCATCAATAGTGCCCACAGGCAAGTCATGGTTCCCCCTCTCTAGAGAATCGAAAAACCGGTGGGAAACGAAAAAGCCGTTTCTACGATGTGTCGTACTTCATCTTCCCTCTCTCCCCCCGCGCCCCGCGCGGAGCCGTCTATTCGCCGCCCGAGTCCTTCATGAAATCCTTGAGCTCGGCCCGCGCAACCAGTTCCGTCACGTACCGCGTTCTCCGATCGCGCCGCACCTTCTCGTTCTCCTGCTGCAGCTTGTTCTTGAATTCCGTCTCGACGTTCTCGGGGACCTTCTCCAGCGTATCGTCCATCACGACGACGAAGGACCATTCCTGCTTCTTGCTGCCCACCACCGCCTTCCCTTCGAAGAAACGCGCCTGTCCCACGGGAAGGGGATTGCCGTCCGAGAAGCAATTCTTGTTGATCTCCGCGGCGAGCGCGCCGTCCTCCGCAATCCCCGCGCGGTCCTTTCCATCCAAGCGGAAGAGTTTCGTCCCCTTGAATTCCAGACTCACCCTTTCCAGCGGCCCGGAACAGCGCCCACAGTGGCCCGGCGACGAGGAACTTCGATCGGGATGCTTGGGGCACCGGTACTTGGTCCGGGCGGAGCCGAGCCACGTCGCGTTGATGTCGATCGAGGCGTTCGTGGCCGCCTTCTTCGCGCGATCGACCGTCTGCTGCTTCTGCAGAATCTTGACGACGGTCTTCGTAATGTAGTCCTGCAACCGCGGGACGAAAGGCTCCTTCCGGAGTTGCAGCCGATAGTAGACGAACCCTTTCTCGGTCTTGAAACGCGGCGAGATATCCCCGACCTTTCTGTCCTTCCCGAATCCCCAATCGACCCGCGAGTTCTTGCCCAGAGTCTTTTCGACCTCGTCGATGGATTTCTGGTCGAACGGCTCCGTGGTCAGCTGCTTCAACCAGCCCATGTCCGGCTTCGATTGAGGATCGAACTTCGCCTTGATCTCGTCGAAAAGGGTATCCGAATACGGTTTCGCGGCGGCGTTGATGTGGTCTCCGACCTTTCGCATCTCGACGACCGCCAGCTCCAGCGCCTGATTGTCCTTCAGCTTCTTGACGATGTCCTCGCGGGCCTCCTCGATGGTCCGGTACTCCTGGGGGGGGCGTCTCCGCTCGGGATGGTGTTCGGACTCGTCGTGGCCGTGCTCGTCCATTCGCGGACGGACCTTTTCGAATTGCGACTTGTTCTTGTCGTAGTAGTCCTTGATTTCCTTTTCGGAGGGATCCGGAACGCGCTTCCGAAACTCCTCGAGATCCGCGAGGAGGTACACCAGCATGATTCGGGCCTGCACCTCGAATCGCTTGTTGTTCTCGTGATAGTACTTCAGGATCGCCTCGGGACTGATCGGGTCCAGGTCCTGCTCGTAGTCCTTCGGATTGAACTCCGCGTACAGGGCCCGCGCGTATTTCTCGTTGGCCAGAAGCTCGCCGTAGACCTTCCCGTAATCGGCGAATTCGGAGGCCGTGACCAGATCGAGAAGCTTGTCCATGAGGACCGCTTCCCGGAAAAACGTGTCGAATTGATCCTTCTTGATCGCCAGGAATTCCGCTGCCTGGAGCTCGGGATCGCGTTCGTCCGGCTCCCCCTTTTCTTTTTCCTTCTCCTTCGACGGCACAAAGAATTTCTGGAAGGCGTCCTTCTCTTTTTGAATCTCTTCGTCGCTCACCGCCAGCCCCTTGTCCGCGGCGTCTTGTAGGAGGATGACCTGCTCCCAGGTCTTCTTCAGCGCCTCGGATTCGGAACGATTGGCGACCTGGCGCATGACGAAGCTCACCAGGAAATCGAAATTCTGCGCGAACTTGAACTGCTCGGTATACTGCTTCAACATCGCGTACCGTTCATGGCCCAGGGAGCGTCGCTGGTGGTCCTTGAAGTCGGCCTTCGAGACCTTCACGGTCCCGAAGATCACCCCGGCGTCTCCCTTGAGCTTCTCATCTCCCCAGAACGCAAAGGTCCCGGAGAAGACCAGACCCAACGCCATGACCGCGATGATGCCGATCATCAGCGCCTTGGTCGAGCGCTTGACGAACCTCTCCATTCGCACTACTTCACCTCTTCCGGTTTCGGCAGATCCTCGATCGAATTCAGGCCGAAGACCCCGAGAAAGTCCTTCGTCGTCCCGTAGAGCACGGGGTTGCCCGGGACCGAGTCCCTCCCCACGATCTTCACGAGGCTTCGCTCCATCAGAGCTCGGAGGATCTCTCCGGACTGGACGCCCCGGATCGCCTCGACATCGGCCCGCTTGATCGGTTGCCGGTAGGCGACGATCGCCAGGGTCTCCATCGCAGCCTGAGACAACTTCTTCTCCGTCCGGGCTTTCCGGAGGCGGGCGATTATATCGGCGTAGGCGGGGCGGGTCAACATCTGGTATCCGCCCGCGATCTCCTCGATCCCGAACGCGCGGCCCCCGGCATCGTATTCCCGCCTCAGCTCCTCCACCGCGGAACGAACGTCGTCCGCGGCGGCATCGGGCACGAGCTCGCGGATCTTCGGGAGCGACATCGGCTCGTCGGAGACGAATAAGACCGCTTCCACCATCGCCTTCACGTCAGCCATTCACTCACCTCTCGAGCGAAATACGAGAGGATGAAGTCGGCCCCGGCACGGCGGATGGACGTAAGGATTTCGAGAACGACACGCCGCTCGTCGATCCACCCTCTCTCCCCGGCCGCCCGAACCATTGCGTATTCGCCGCTCACGTTGAACGCGGCCGTCGGGCAGCCAAACCTCTCCTTCGCTCGGCGCACGATGTCCAGGTAGGCGAGCGCCGGCTTGACCATAATTATATCGGCACCTTCCTCGAGATCAAGCTGGATTTCCCGCATCGCCTCGTCCGAATTCGGCGGATCCATCTGATAGGCCGTGCGATCGCCGAACTTCGGGGGGGACTCGGCGGCTTCCCGAAAGGGCCCGTAAAACGAGGAAGCGTACTTCGCCGAATACGCGAGGATCGGCGTTTCCGAAAGCGACGCGCGGATCGCGGCCACCTGGCAATCCATCATCGCGCTCGGAGCCACAACGTCCGCGCCCGCCTCGACGTGAGACTCCGCGATGCGGGCCAGAAGCGGAAGCGTGGCGTCGTTTTCGACCCTTCCCTGGCGGACGACTCCGCAATGGCCGTGGTCCGTGTACTCGCACAGGCACACGTCGGTGATCACGAGCTTGTCGGTCTCGGCCTTGAGCGCGCGTACGGCCTGCTGGACGATTCCATTCCTGGCCCACGCTTCCGATCCCCGCTCGTCCTTGGTTTTCGGGATGCCGAACAGGACGACGGCCGGCACCCCAAGGGAGCGCACATCCTTGACGAGCTCGTCCACGGAGAACTGATGCTGCCCCGGCATCGAGGCGATCGGAGATCGGATCCGCTTTCCGTGCCGCACGAAGTACGGCATCACCAAGTCGTCGGGACCCAGGGAGGTTTCGCGCACGAGGTCTCGCAGCGCCGAGGTTCGACGAAGTCGTCGCATTCTCATTGCGCCCATCGGAGGATCGCCTCCAAAAGACCGGGAATCGTGTACTCGCGCGCAACGGCGGCGACGGGGAACCCCGCCCTCCGAGCCGCCTTCACGGTGACCGGCCCGATGCACGCCGCCGGCGGGCGGGCCCGAACCATCGCCGCGAACCTTCGCGCGGTCTCGGCGCTGGCGAACGTGACGAGGTCCCCACCCGTCCATCGAACCCGGCGAGCCGGAACGATACGATAGAGCGTCGCCTTGAGATACCGAGCCCCGGCCGTCGTGAGGATTTCGCGTACCTCGACGTTGGCCTTGTCCGCCGCGGCGTGGAGAACGGTACGGCCCCTGCAAATCGGAGCTACTTGGCGCGCCAGCGCCTCGCTGGTGAATTCGCCCGAGACCAAGTCGGCAAGAATCCCGTGCCGGTCGAGCGCCGAGGCGGTCGCGGGACCGACTGCGGCCACGAGGGTCTCCCCCAAGGAGCGCGCATCCCGCCCCTCTTCCCGGAGCCTTCGGAAGTAGAACTCCACGCCGTTCTGACTGGTGAAGAGCAGCACCTCTGCGGGGGGAATCCGCGGTCGGACGGTGGGTCGGATCTCGATCGTCGGGAATTCCACTACGTGAGCCCCCAGATCCGCCAGGGCTCGGCAAAAGCCTCCGGCCTGTTCCGCCGCCCGCGTCACGGCGATCCGGAATCCGAAGAGAGGGCGGATCTTGAGCCACTCCCGGCGCGCGAGCGGGGGGCCGACGGAACCCGGAACGACGGTGAAATCGACGCGCGATCGACGAATCTGGGCCGCCTCTCTCGCGGAAAGAGCCTCCACGCCCGCGACGACTCTCGCGACGAGGTCTCCCGCGCGGGCGCGCGGAATTACTTCGGAGGGTCGGATGGACCGCGCTCTTCCCACGAGAAAACGATGAGGGCGATCCACCGAAACCCACTCGGCTTTTTCCAGCAGCGCGCGCGCGCCGACGGAGAGGAGCTCTGGCGCGCCGGAACCTGCCGCGATCAAGACGATTCTCCCCTTCGCCACGCGGCAACTATACAAGCCGGAAGCGCAAGGGAACAGAGGATGCTAAGATCTTGGAGTGGCTCTTTCCGTGGGCGTTCTCGCCGGCGGACGATCCCTCCGCATGGGACAAGACAAAGCGCTCCTCGAGGTGGCCGGCAAGCCCCTCCTCCAGCATCTCCTCGACCGACTCGGCCGCCCGGCGCTGATCTCGGCGAAGGACGATCGCTTGGCTCGCTTCGGAACGGTGGTGAAGGACATTCTTCTCCAGGCCTGTCCGCTTGCGGGGATCCACGCGCTCCTCATCGCCTCGCCTGCGGATCGCATGTTCATCTGCGCCTGCGACATGCCCTTTGTCAGCCTGACGCTGGCCGAGCATCTCGCGACCTACGAGGGCGATCTCGTCCTCCC
This sequence comes from uncultured Planctomycetales bacterium, assembly GCA_964526305.1. Taxonomy (GTDB): domain Bacteria; phylum Planctomycetota; class MHYJ01; order MHYJ01; family JACPRB01; genus JACPRC01. The sequence continues at coordinate 5,944 of CAZGKV010000057.1, forward strand.
CGTCGGCCCGAACGGCGACGAGCCCCTCCATGCCGTCTATTCGAAAATCTGCATCGAACCGATCGAGTCCTGTGTCCGCTCCGGAGGCCTCAAGACGTCGGATCTTCAATGGCAGGTTCGAACCTCACGGGTGGACGTGGATCCCGCTCGATGGCTGGTCGACGGCCGATCTCCCTTCACCAACGTGAATTCTCCCGACGAACTGGGACAACTCTGAACTCCTCCTCCGGTATCCAGAGTAGCTTCCGAGGAACGAATCTGGACGCAGGGGGTGGGAGTTGCTAGACTCCCGCCGAATTTTTATGACGGAACAGGAGCTGGCCGCCTCGCGCCCCTCCAACTTTCTCTGCGCGCCCGTGGCGCGGGACATGGCCCGCGTCGAATCGATCCTCCGGCGTGAATCCGCCCACCCCAACCCGTTCGTGCAATCGCTCGTCGAGCATACGACGAGATTCCAGGGCAAGCGGCTGCGCCCCGCGCTCCTGCTGACGAGCGCGCGCATTCTCGGCGAAGGGCCTCAAGATCTCCACTTCGGATTGGCTGCCGTCATCGAGATGCTCCACACCGCCACTTTGTCGCACGACGACGTCCTCGACGAGTCCCAATTGCGCCGAAACCTCCCGACGCTCAACCAAATGTGGGGGAACGAAGTCCCCGTCCTCTTCGGCGACTATCTGTTCGCCAAAGCCTATGCCCTGTGCGCGCGGCTCCACCACCGGGAGGCGAATCTGGTTTTCGCCCAGGCCGTCCAAGACATCTGCGTCGGCGAGCTCTCTCAGATCGCAGGACGGTTCAACTTCGACCTCACCGAGGGGCAGTACCTCGAACTCATCCGTCTGAAGACCGCGGTCCTCTTCTCGACCGCGTGCCGCTTGGGGGGGATCGAATCCGGCGCTGAGCCCAAGCACATCGAGGCGCTCGCCGGGTACGGCGAACGGATCGGCATGGCTTTCCAAATCGTCGACGACTGCCTCGACATCACGGGGGACGAGCGACTCATGGGAAAGTCGCTGGGGACCGATCTCGCAAAGGGGAAACTGACGCTTCCGCTTCTTCGGCTGCTCCCCGCGATCGGCCATCGCGAATTGGAAGCTCTTCTCCATTCCCCCGACGTCGCGGGTCGGAGGAAAGACGTGCTTCGCCTCGCCCGAGAGCACGACGTCCTTGCTTCTTCCCTCGCCAGAGCCCGCGAATTCGTCGAGGAAGCGAAGGAGAGTCTGGCCGCCTTCTCCCCATCCCCGTACATCGACAGCCTGGTCGCTCTGGCCGATTTCGTCGTGGCCCGCGAAGTCTGACCCGCGCTTCGGCCGATACTATTTTCGGATCCGCCATGCTATGATCTGGCCCGAGGTGCGATGAGAGTCGTTCGAGTCGAAGAGGCCACGGCGGGCGCGCGCGTGGCGAAGGACATCCTGGACTTGAAGGGCACCCTGCTGTTCAGGGCCGGTACCGAATTGACGCCGGCGGTGATCCAAATCCTCCAAACGCGGAGCATCACCCACCTCTTCCTGGAAGACGTCGCTGGCGCCGCACCGGCTCCCCTTCCCGCCGGGATGCGTCCGGAAGAGATCGACGGAGAGATGCACCGACTGTTCGCGGACGTCGGCGGTCATCCGATCATGAAGGCGCTTCGAGATTCGGCCACACGGTATTTCCATTCCCGCGTCAAGTGAGGATCTAGGATGGGGGCGACGTCGCAGACCGAAGTGCAGGATCGGGTCAAGAAGCTCGTCGATCGCATCCAGGGACTGCCGACCCTCCCGGCGATGCTCAACAACATCAACAAGATGATGCTGAATCCCCGGACCTCGGCGAAGGAGGTCGCCCAGCTCATCTCCAGCGATCCCAGCATCACCTCGAAGGTGCTCCGCGTCGTGAACTCGTCGTTCTACGGCTTCCCGAATCGGATCACCACCGTCACCCATGCGATCGTCATCTTGGGCTTCAACACGATCAAGTCCATCGTGCTGAGCTCGACGATCTTCGACGTGTTCAAGAAGGACACGCGCGGGGGATTCGACCGCCAGCAATTCTGGAGGCATTCGATCGGATGCGGAGCGGCGGCCAAGGTGTTGGCGCGGCGGATGGGATTCCCGAGCCTCGAGGAGATCTTCATCGCCGGGCTGCTCCACGACGTCGGGAAAATCGTCCTCGATCAGTATCTCCACGACCGCTTCGTGGAGGTGCTCAACACGGTGCGCGACAAGAACTGTCTCATCGTGGAGGCCGAATCGTCCGCCCTGGGGGTGACGCACGCGGACGTGGGAGCGTGGCTCTTCGAGAAATGGAACCTCTCGAAGGGGTTGGTCGAGACGACGCGATGCCACCACAATCCCGCCCTGGCGAGCGACAATGCGAAGACCGCGGCGATCGTCCATTTCGCGGACATCCTCGTTCGAGCGCTTCGGTTCGGCAACGGAGGCGACAACAAGATTCCGCAGGTGAGCGACGCCGCCTGGCCGCTCCTGGGTATGGACGTATCGCACTTCGACGGTTTGATCGCGGAAGTCGGAGACGAAATCGAGAAGGCGATGGTCTTCCTGGATTTCATCAAATGATGGAACGCGCGGAATCGGATACGGGATACGTACGGGCCATCGAGACTTCGTCGCCGGAACTCCGCGATCTCCGCGAGGTCGTGCGGAAAATGCTCCTCTCCCGCGATCCCAAGGAAATCGCCCACCTCCTGTCCGAGTCCGTCCTCCGGACGCTGAGCGCCCCCCGCGGTCGCGTTTTCCTCTTCGACTCCTCCGGCACGCTCCCTCCGCCTTCGGGCGAGGCGGAGACGGCTCTGCTTCCCGACAAGGAGGTGGTCGAATTCGCATTCTCGGGAGGGCGCCCCCCGATTCTTCCGAATGCGGCGGGCACGTTCCTCGTCGTCTTCCCGCTCCGCGTAGGGGAGCAGCGGGTGGGGGTCGTCAGCATCGATGTCTCCGGGGTCGCGGAGGCGGTCCTTCACGCGAGCTTCGAGCCCGTGGACGCGCTCCTCGAACCGGGCGCGGTCGCGCTCGTGAACGCCACGACCGTCCGCCGGTCGATGGGCGAATCCGCCCTGCTCCAGAATATCCTGGACAGCATCACGAACGGCATCGTGACCGTCGACCAGGCGAGACGCGTGACGCGGCTGAACCACAACGCCATGGCGATGCTGGAGCTCTCGCCCGATTGCATCGGATCCCTGTATCAGGAAGTTCTCCCGCCTCCGATCACCGAAGCTCTCGACGATCTCCTCCGCGAAACCTCGGAGGCCGGATTCGCGATGGAGAAGGTACTTTCGTACAAGCTCCAGCAAGGAGCCGAGCTGAACCTCGCCGTCTCCACCTCCGTCCTGTGCGACGAGGAATATCGCCCGCTCGGCTTCATCGTGATCTTCCGCGACATGACCGCGTCGAAGGAGCTGGACCGGCTTCGACGGCTCGACCAGATGAAATCGGAATTCGTCGCCAACGTCTCGCACGAATTGAAGACGCCGTTGACCTCCATCAAGGCGTACACGGAAGCGCTCGTCGACATGACCGAGGACGAGCAGATGCGCCAATTCCTCAAGGTCATCGACGAGGAATCCGATCGACTGCTCTTTCTCATCAACGATCTCTTGAACGTCTCGCGGATCCAATCGGGCAGGATGAAGATGCACTTCGAGCCCGCCGACCCGCGGCTCGCCGTGACGGAAGTCCTCAAGATTTCCAAGGCGACTTCTCCCAAACACCAGATCGTACTCGAGCTCGCCGAAGACCTCCCTTCGATGATGATCGACCTGGAGAAGCTCAAAGAGGTGATGATCAACCTCATCTCCAATGCGATCAAGTACTCTCCGGAAGGCGGGCGGGTGTGGGTCCGAATGCGGATCGAGGAGTCCAACCTGCGGATCGAAATCCAGGACCAGGGACTCGGCATCTCCAAGGAGAACATTGCGAGGCTCTTTCAGGCGTTTTACCGCGTGGACAGTTCGCTCACGGCGGAGATTCCCGGGACGGGGCTCGGTCTCGTCATCGTGAAGGCGATCGTCGAGCATCACGGCGGCCGGATCTGGGTCGAGAGCGAACCGGGCAAGGGCTCTACGTTCATCCTCCTGATTCCCGTGCGCCGGGAAATCAAGGAAGCTCCCGCGGGATTCACCGAATAGCGCCGCGAGGTATACTTCCATCGTGGCATCGCTGCCTGGGGACGAGACCAAGCTCCTGGAGCTTCTCCGCCTCCGCGAGGAACTGGAACGGCAGATTCACGGGAAGTACCGGAAGCAAGCGGCGGTGCTTTTCACCGATCTCATCGGTTCGACGGCCTTCTACGAACGGCACGGGGACGAGGCGGGCCGCGCCGAAGTCGCGCGCTCCTTGGCGATCGCCCGAGAGATCATCGAGCCCTCCGGTCGGATCGTCAAGACTCTGGGAGACGGCATCCTCGCGCTCTTCCCCGACGCGGAGTCCGGCTTCCGGGCGGCCCACGTTCTCGTGGAGGCGCTTTCCACGGCCAAGCTCCCCGCCCGCGCGGCTCTCCATTGGGGCGAGCTCTTCGTGGAAGAGGCCGACGTCTACGGCGACGTCGTCAACACGACCGCCCGCCTCAACGGCCTCGCCTCCACGCCCTGCGTGCTCCTCTCCCGCGCCCTCGTCCAGGCGCTCCCGGACTCCTCGAGGTCGACGTGCGGCCGAGTGGGGGCCTTCTCCGTCAAGGGAAAGACCGGGGAGCTCGAGGTGTACGCCCGGCGAACGGGCGAGGGGGACTTGGTCCTGGACGGGGGACGGCTCTGGACCTGTCGCTACTCCGAAGCTTCCGCCGTAACGGTGCGACTCCTTCGCACCCCACTCTGGCCGCCCACCGCTCAGGCGTTCGCCTGTTCCCATACCTCCTTCCGGAGCCACTTCGAAAAACTCGCGAGCGATCTCCCCGTCCCCGGTCCCCGCGCGGCCTGGACGGTGCGAACGCTTTCGAAGACCCTCCCGTGTTGGGTCTACGATCTCGACAAGTTCGGTGGACGTTTGGAACCTCTGCTGGCCGAGCTGCATTCGTGGGCGGCCCGCAAGGCGATTTTGGAGGTGGCGCTCCGACTTCCCCACCGCTATCGGGCCGTGGAACTGGAAGTGGCCGTCCAGACGAGCGCGGCCTTCTGGGCCTCGAAGGCGCCCGGCCCGTCTCGCCTGTCGCTCGTCTTCTCCGAGGGCGACTCCCCGTCCCTCGCCACCGCGGCGGCCAAAGGCCTGGTCAAGGGGGCACCTCCGGAATCCCGGATCCTCGTCAAGACCGGCGCGGGAGTATCGATACCCGAGCGCGCACTCACCGAAGAGTTCGACGGCTGGTTCGAAGGATCCGTGCTGTGCGCCGAGCGAGCCGCGCCCGATACCGAGATTGCCGGAACGTAAACTCTCAGGATCTCCACCGACGAAGTAGGGCCTGCGCATGACCGCGTTGCGGCCAATCGGTAGGCGCCAGTTCCAGGGCCCTTTCGGCATCCCGGATGGCGCCGGAGACATCTCCCATCATCCCCCGACACTCGGCTCGACCCAGATACGGCAATGGGAATCGCGCGTCGATCTGGAGGGCCCTGTTGAAATCGAGGAGAGCCCCGCCGACGTCTCCCTTCTGAAGCTTTGCGCCCCCGCGATTCGTGAACGCGATGGCGTGCCGCGGATTCAGTTCGATTCCCTTGCTCCCGTCCTCAATGGCTCCGTCGAAGTCGCCCTTCGAAGACCGCAGCGAACCCCGATTGAAGTACAGGTCGGGTTCGCGCGGATCCAACTCGATCGCACGCGAATAGTCGAGAATCGCGCCATCCAGGTCTCCGGACCGCGATTTCGCATACCCACGATAGCCGAACGCCCGAGCCCTTCGAGGATTCACCTCGATCGCTCTCGAAAAGTCCGAGATCGCGCCCGAGAAATTGCGCTTGTCCACGCGCGCGCAACCGCGAATCAGGAGGGCCAATTCCTCCTTCGGGTCCTGTTCGAGTACCCGGGTGAGATCCTCGATGGCGCCGTCCAAATCCCCTCGCTCCTGCTTCAGGTTGGCGCGCTCGAGCAGCGCCCTCTTGAGACTCGGAGACTCTTCGATCGCCTTCGTGAAGTCCGCCATCGCCCCCTCGAGATCCTTCCTTCTCGCCTTGGCACGCCCGCGCCCGCAGTACGCTTCCCCGTACCTCGGATTCAGTTCGACGGCCCTCGAGTAGTCCTCGATCGCCCCGTCCAGATCTCCGATTCCGAGTCTCGCATTCGCCCGGTTGTAGAAGCCCCCGACGTACTGCGGGTAGATCTCCACGGCGCGCGAGAAGTCCCGGAGGGCACCCTCGTATTCCCCCGTTTCATATCTCAGAATCCCACGCAGACTGTGCGACTGAAACATTCGAGGCTGGATGGTCACGGCACGAGTGAAGTCCGCGATGGCGGCGGAGGAGACCCGCTCCCCTTGATGCGCTACACCTCGGGCGTGATACGCCACGGCCAATCGAGGGTTAATCTCCAATGCCTTGGTCAGTTCGTCCCGAGCGGCAGGTCTCTGGAGTTTGTCCAAGAGGCCGATCCCTTTCCAAAGACGCGCCACATACGAGGAGGGCATCCGCCGGATCACCTCGTCCATGATCGCGATCTTCTTGTCCCCGAACTTCCCATAGCCCTCCAAGAGCAGGAACTCCTCCACGTACGGCTGACCTTCCCAGCGAGCCAGCCGGGAGGCCGAATCGTAGTCGAAGTCCGGCCTCGTGGGACCCCACTTTTCCATGAGCTCCAGATACCCCCGCGCGAGATCGAGAGCCATGTTCTCCGAACTTCCTTCCAGCTCGACGCCCCGCGAAACCCAGTCGGCCGCGACCTTGGCGCGGCCTCGAGCTTCCTCTAGGAGATCGACCTCATTTGGGCTGATGAAGCTGATCGTCAGCCATGCCTGCTCCAACCCCATCCGGCCTCGCGCGAGAAGCGTCGGGGCGTGGTTCGCCTCCAGGCTCATCGCGCGGCCATACGCCGCGTCGGCTCCTTCGAAATCCGCTTTCACTTCGCGGCAGCGTCCGATCAAGTACCAGCCCTCGGCCCGATCACCGCTCCGCTTCATCTGTTCGCGTACCGATCCTTCCAGGGCGTCGTACCTCTGAAAGTCCGCCTCGGACATCCTGTAGTTCGAAAGGTAGAATCGCATCCTCAGGTCGTTGAGTTGCGCTTCCACGTTCAAGTAGAGCTCGTTTCGCAACCGTTCTTCCCGCTCCCTCTTGGCCCGCTCCTCCTGAAGTCGTCGCTCCCGAACTTCGGCAAGCCACCGGGGAATCGTCAGCGCCAGAGCGGGCCCGAGGAGGAGGGTCCCGCAGCCGAGGACAAGGACGAGTTTCCTCTTCGACGCGAACTTGCGGGCGCGGTACCACACGCTCGAAGGATGCGCCCGAACTGCCTCCCCCTTCAGCCAGCGGGTCAGGTCGTCCGCGAGTTCTCGAGCCGTGGCGTATCTCAGCTCGGGATCTTTCTCCAAGCATTTCAATACGATGGCTTGGAGTTCGCGATCCAGTCCGGGTCGGATCGAACAGGGTCGGGGAACTTCCTCTTCCACGATTCGCTTGAAAAGCTCGTACACGTTCGAATGTTGAAACGGGGGACGGCCCGCCAGCAGTTCGTAGAGGGTGGCGCCCAATCCGTACACGTCGGATCGCACGCCGATCCTCTCCACGTCCCCTCGAGCCTGCTCGGGCGCCATGTACGAGGGAGTTCCGATCACCATGCCGGACACCGACAGCGCCCGATCCAGATGCGTCGACTTCGCCAGACCGAAGTCGGTGACGAAGAGACGCGCCTGCCCTGCCTTGCGAGACACCATCAAGTTGTGGGGTTTGAGATCCCGATGGACGATCCCTCGCTCGTGCGCCGCGTGGACGGCCCGCGCGGCATCCCGAACGAGTTCCACGAGGACTCGCACCTCCGTTCTCGGAAAGGTGGCGAGACTCTCCCCGTCGACGAATTCCATCGCGATGTACCGATCCGTCGCCTCGAAGACGGCGGCGATGTTCGGATGGCTGACCTTCGCCGAGAGGTGCGCCTCGCGGCGGAAACGCTCGCGTTCCTCTCCCTCTCCGCTCTTCAGGAATTTCAGCGCGACCCAACGACCGAGCTCGGTGTCCCAGGCTTTCCAGACTTCGCCCATTCCGCCGGCGCCGAGAAGCCGGGCCTTGAGGTACTTTCCCTCCGGCTCCCCCTTCGCGGCCTCCGGGGGCACGCCCGAAATGACCACTTGTCGGCTCTTCGTGGAGGAGCATCGGGTCATCCGCGTCGTGCGCTCGACCTGCCGGGGGGCAAGATACCCCTTGCGGACCAGGAGTTCCCCCAGAGTGGGAATCGGCCGGGCTCCCGCCTCCATCAGGCGCCGCAGGACGAAGAGCGCCTCCTCGACTTGCTCCGGCGTCGCGATTTCTTGTTCTAGAACGAGTCGTGCGAACTGGAGATCCTGAGGAGAAATCAGTTCATTCGCCATGGGTGCCCGTTCCACGACTATCATACCGTGTCGGGACGCGGGCGTTTGGAAAGAAAAGCGCAAGGGTTCTGAGTCGTCAGAACAGCCCCAGCCAGCGCACCCGCACGGCCCGGACGATCACTTCGCAACTTCCCCCGTTGGAATCGAGCGTCACCCGAGACACGCGGTGCTCGTCTCCGAGCTTGCGCGAATCCACGCGCACCTCCACCTCGGCCTCGGACCCCGGAGGGATATCCCGGACACGATCAACTTGGATCCAATCCCCCTCCCAACTTGCCGAAAGCGCAAGAGATTCCTCGCCGGAGTTTCGCACCACGATCTTCCCCAGACCGGTCTTACCACGACATTCCACGTCGAGCACGGGGGTCACGCACACGAGCTTCGCCGGACGCGACGCGACCTCGAAACGAACCTCGACGTGGATTGCTCCGCCGTTAGACTCGATCCGAACCCGCACTTCGCGGCGCTCCCCCGGGCGCAGCTGGGCCGTCGAAATCGTGAAGTCCAAAGCGTTGTCGACGCCCTTAAAGAACAGCCTCGCGGGCTGCACCCACTCCGGATCTCCCTCGATTCGCGCCTCGCCGTACAGGGTCCCTTTGCCGATACGCGTCGCGCGCAGGGAGAAGGTGCGGGAGGAGCCATGGGGAATCGCGCCCAACGAGAGTTCGAGCGCGTCCAACTCCAACCGGGGCGGTGGGACCATGCCGCTGGCCTCCACCAGCTTTTGCACGGCAATATCCGGATCGCTCTCCGTGGCGCGGAGTTCGGCCGCGATCCGCGCCAGGTCGCGCTCTCGTACCTGCCGCAACCACGTCTCCAGTTTCGGATCGTTCACCAAGCGACGAGCGTCGTCGGGTCGCTCGAGCATCGTCTCCACCAGTTCTCGGACCGTGAACACCTCTCCCCACATGGGAAGCGCGAGTCCCTCGCCCCTTCCGACGTCGGCGACGGAGTGGTCCTCCGCCTCCCCCAACGCCGCTCGAGCCTCTCCCGCGTGGGCGAATCGATCCGCAGGTACGGGCGCCAGGCAGCGCCGCACGAACTCGTCGATCTTGACCGGCAGGTCCGGGAACACCTCCGAGGGATAGCGAAACGCCCCGATCGGCAGCTCTCCGACGAGGAGTTCGTAGAAGAGCACCCCGAAGGAATAGACGTCGCTTCGCACATCCGCGGGAGATCCCCTCCGCTGTTCCGGCGCCATGTAGTCGAGCGTGCCGGCAATCTCCGTCGTCCCGGTTCGTCCCGAGATCAGGAGCCGACTCGTCACGGACTCCACGACCCGGCCGAGTCCAAAGTCGGTGATTTTCGCGATTCTCCGCGGCCCCTCGCTCCAGAGAACGTTTTCCGGCTTGAGATCCCGATGGACGACGCCTTGGGAGTGCGCGTAGTCGAGGGCCTCGAGAAGTTGCCGAGCGATGTCCAGAGACTCCCGAAAAGGAATCGGCCCCAGACGAAGACGGTCTCGGAGGTTTCCACCGGACACGAACTCCATCACGAAATACGGCGGATCGGCTCCGAGATCCAGTCCGAGAGTCCTCACGATTCCCGGATGGCGGAGGGCATGCTGAAGCCGGCCCCCCGTTCTGAGCTCCTCGAGGTACTCCGGACTGGTGGGAATCTTGATGGCGACGATTTCGTCAAGCTCGGAATGGCGCGCCTTCCAGACCTCTCCGAATCCGCCCTGGCCGATCTTCTCGACCAGGACGTACGTGCCGACCTTCTGCCCTGCCTTGCCCATCGGTCAATAGCACGACAATCCCTGAGGGGTCGACAACCCCTTGATCTCGCAAACGACCTTCTTGGCCGGGTCCACTTCGATCACCCGGTTCGCGCCTTGCTCGAGGATCCACGTATTTCCGTCCTCCGCGCGTACCGCCGCCATGGGTCGCGAGAGCCCCTCCTTGCGCCAGACCTCGCGATTCGCCGAATCGATCTCGAGCACCATTCCGCGTTGATAGTCCGAAATCAGCGTATGGCCGTTGTCCAGTCGCGACGCCCGCCACGCCCGGAGCCGATCCACTTTGGCCCGCCACACCTCGTTTCCGTTGCGATCGACTTCGACCACCTGGTTGCTCCCCGTGATGAGGGTGTTTCCGTTTTCGAGCCGCTGCGCGCCGATCGGATAGGGAACCTTGGCGCAGGTCCAGACGCGCGTCTTCTGCGGATCGTACTCGCACACGCGATTGCCGTAGTACTCCGCAACCAGCGTGTTTCCGTTCTCGAGCCGCTGGACGTCGTACGGATAGTTGACGCCGTCCAGTTGCCACTTGACTTCTCGGTTGGAGTCCACCTCCACGACCTGGTTCTGGTTCGTGTTCGCGATCAGGACGTTTCCATTGTCCAGTTTGACCGCCATCCACGAGTACTGCGCGTTCGTCGCGAAGCTCCACAACTCGCGACCGCTCCGATCGAATTCCTTGACGCCGGTTTGATCGCTGATGAGCAGGTTACCGACGGAGCTGCGCGCATACGGCAGAAAGGCGATCGAGTGGATGTGGGACTTCTCGAGCGACACGCGCCCGAGCACATGCGAAAACAGTTCGATTCGCTTTTCTCCCACGTCGGAGAGGACTCCCACGATCCGGTCCCCGTTGCGCATCAGCGCGCGGGCGAACCAGCCGGGAGCCACTTCCTTGGAAGACGCCGGAACTTGGAAGTGGATCCGTCGCACGCTCGCCCGAGGAATCTTGGTGGTTCGATTCCCCTCGACCAGCGCGAGCTCCGTTTCGTCCAACGACTCCACCGTTCCGTAGCGGGCGCTCGCTTTCTTTTCCTCCTCCAGGATCGCGATGTCCCGCTTGTCCTCCTTGACTTCCGGCATCGGTCCCTCGAGCGGGCTCACGTGCAACGTTCGGAGATGATCTCGACGCACGCGGAATTCGGTTCCCCATGCGTGAAATCGGATGAGGCCGTCTTTGAGAACGGGCGTCGGTGCCGCCAGACTCGTGCCGTGGACGAACTGGATCCTGGAGACCCGAGGGTCCGTCTGGACGGCCTCGACCTTCTGAAACTGGAGTCGATGCACGCGCTCGATGGGGATCCGCAGGAGCCGTCCCGCCTTCGTGCGAAATCGAAGCGAGCCGTCCGCGTCAAACCCGCTCACGGATCCGAGCATTTCCTCGCCGCTGGTGAGGACGAGCCGTTCGCCGGAGTCGTCCTGCGGGAGGAGAATCGCGGCGGCGAGAATCCAGCGCATCATCGTTGGTGCCGGGATTATACCGACATTTCGAGGCCGGTTGAAGTTCGATCACCGGGACGAGGGGCGGAGCCGAAGCGTCCAGTCGCCGAGGACGCTCCAGAAGTAGGTTCGCTTGCGCCCGATCCCGCCGCCCACTTCCTCCGCCGATTTCGCTTCGGACTCGATTTCGAAATACCGGGCCCAGGCCTCGCCGAAGGTCCTGCCTTCGGCCAAGGCCTCGTAGAAGCCTCGAGGAGCGTCGTAGAAGACCTTCGACCGGCCGACCAGGGCCAGTCCCTGGGCGTAGAAGAGGATGGACTCCGCTCCCTGTTTGCGACCGTATTCGGAATGGTTGTAGGGGCGGTCCTCCGCATGTTGGGGCGAAATCGATTCGCACCCCGTGTGGTAATAGAAAGAGGCGCCGTCCGGCAGGACGCGGTTTTCCCAGAGCGTGCGATAGAGGACGAAATCGGCCTTCCCCTTCGCCGAGCGGTCGAGCGAGGGCACGTATTCGTCTCCCTTGCGGGTCCAATCCCAGGGAGTCGATCCGCATGCGGTCAGGATTCGCTCGGCATCCGCCTTGTCGAAGACGCTTCCCGCTCGATCGCTATGGGCCCGAACATCGCGGAGGACGGCCGGCCGCCGAAGCCACTCCACGAGATCGAGGACGCTCGCCTTCGGTAGATGGTGTCCCTCCCCGATCCACTCTCCGCTAGCTCGAGTGACCGCGCCCCGACCCGACCCCAGCTTGAAGGCGACGGAGGCGGGGAGGAATTGCTTCGCGAATTCTCCCTGGCGGAATCGGTGATTGCGCTCGAAGTACTCGACCAAGAGCCGCCGCTCGAGGGTGGGATCCGGCTCCCAAAGATCCTTGGGCGCATCCGCGAACTTCGCGCGCTGCGGTTTTCCCGAAGAGTCCAGGAGTTCCCCGCGGGGTTTGAGCGCGATCCCCCGGGCGTTGATGCGGGACACGACGATGTCCGGTCGAGCGATCGGATTCTTCCGCCGCAGGTCCTCCGCGGAGCCCTCGGAATCCTGGAGCTCGTCCAACGGTTGGAATCGCAGGGCGACGGTCTCCGATTGTGGTCCGAGAATCTCCGAAGTCTCGTAGCGCCCGTCGTTGACGAAGAAGAAGTCCTCGAACGACCGGGACCCGACCTCGAAATCCGTGCTGATCCCTCCCTTTGGCGGAACGACCCCGGGGAAGGCGGCCAGCAAGGTGGGGACTCGCTGCCGCTCCTCTCGATAGAGATCCTCCCACCGGCCGTCGAGGTCGGCGAGGATCAGCTCGCAACGATGGGCGACGATTTCGGGCGCGGTGCTCACGAAATCGACCGGGGTCTCGAACTTCCTCTCGTTCGCCTTGCCCTTGTGGAGGGTCAGCGGCCCCTTCTTTCGCCAATTGTACATCCGGACGAGCAGCGCTTCCGGGAAGGATCCGACGAGAACCGCGCCGCGGAGGTTCGGACGGGCGTCGCGAACCGCTCGCAAGAACTCCCGGACCGCGAGAAGCGTTCGACCGTCCTGGTGTCGATCTCCGGAGTAGAGATGGGCGGAGACGAGGCGCGGATCCCAACCGTCCGCCACCAGATCCTCCGCATACCGCCGGAGCGACGGGAGCAGCGACTCGTCCGCGAGCAACCGGGCCTCGACCAAAACCAGGAGGAGCGGCGCCTTCTCTCCTCCTGACCTCCCTTCGATCGGCGCGAGCGAGGCGATCTCGGCGATCCCGTCCCCATTGGAGTCGTAGGGCGAGAACTTTTTGCACCGATCGGCGAGCGGGTCTTCGGACGATTGGAGCGCGAGGAGAAGAAAGAGGGATTTCATGGGGATCCATGGATACCCGAGGGCCTCGGGCAAGTCAAGTTGGAACTCTCCCGAAACCCATGATTACCCATATGGGTTACGCATGGGTTTCCTTGACTTCGGCGGAACGCAAAGTAGAATCGCCCTCCTTGATTAGGGGGTGGGGCATGCGCGCGACCGTCGTTCTCCTCTTCCTCTGCGCCCGAGCCGGCGCGGAGGACTCGCTGATTTCCATCGGCGACCAGAAATACCTGGCCGGCACTCCGACCGGCGGGAAGATCTCGACCCTCCGCTACCCCACGCTGGGGTGCCCGGCGATCGTCAAGTCGGGAGGGACCGGAACGGCATGGGTGAAGCTCGGCGACGGCGGCGCCACCTTCTCCTTCCAGCTTTCCATCGCTCCGACCGTCGGCGGCGGACCCTCGACGTCCCTCTCCACCACCGGAGTTCAGTTCGATTCCGCCCTCGGGATCTACAAGGTGTCCTATCAGGTTCCTGCGGACGTTCCGGACGACACCTACGACTTGACGCTCAGCGTCCCCGCCCTCTCGCTCTCGGATTCCCAGCCGAACTGCTTCCGGGTCGTCCAGAACGAGTCCTCCGACTTCACGTTCATCGCGATTTCGGACACCCACTTCGCCACCCCCACCGGATTCTGGTCCCCCGGCAACTACAACGGAGGAAGCTACAACGCCCTCTCGATCATCGAGCAGATGAAGAAGGAGATCCGCGCTCTTCGTCCCACCTTCGTCATTCTCTCGGGCGATCTGATGTTCGGCCTCGACTACAAGTTCGAGTACGATCACGTCTGGAAGACTTGGAAGGACACCGGGATTCCCATCTTCATGGCCCCGGGAAACCACGACGGAATTGCGGGCATCAAGGACCGCTGGTTCTTGGGGCTCCATTCTCCGGTTCGCGACGGTCTGGACTTCTGGCGCAAGTACCTCGGTCCATGCTACTACTCCTTCCGCTTCGGCGGCATCCATTTCCAGGCCGTCAACACCATCGACGGGACCCCGGAGCGCCGCGACGGTTTCCTCATCATCATCGAAAATTACGGCGGCGACCTCCTCCCCGAACAAATGGATTGGATCAAGAACGACCTCGCCGGAGTCGGCGAGACCGTCGTTCCGTTCTTCCATCACAACCCGATGGGCCCCTATCGGGAGAACAAGACGTTCGGGATGTGGTCCTGGGTTCTCACTCGCATCTGGAACTGGATCTCGACGGGGAACTTCACCTACATCAGCCAGACCTGGAACACCAAGTCTACGGCGGATTTTCTTCTCGCCCAATACGCCAACGTTCCCCTCGTTTTCTGCGGACACCACCACAAAGACGTCCTGGCCAAACACGGATCGACGACCTATCGCGAGGTCACGACGTCGGGCGCTGGGGGCAGCGGCTACTGGGGATACGCCGTGGTCCGCGTGGAGAATTCCCAGGTGACGGAGCATCTCTATTCCCCCGATCCGAAATTCATGTCCGTGCCGACGGGGAATCTCCACGTGAAGAGGACGGATTCGGAGGGAGCCGATCAGACGGCACAGGTAACGAGCGGACTCTCGAAATCCTACGAGGTCACGATTCCCTTCGACATGCCCGCGGCCTCGTCGTACGAAGCCGCGAACGGAACGATCGTGCAGGTGGCTCCTCTCGATTCCCAGAAGACCCGGGTCTGGGTCAAGGCCGTTTCGCCCGTCGCGCCCGGCATCAAGGATCCTCAAACCATCACGGTTTCCGTCCAAGCGTTTGGGGTCGTCGCCACGGCCGTCGCGGGCAGCGTCGAGAGTTCCGGCGGAGGCAAGAGCGGCGGCGCGTGTGGCGCGCTCGGCCTCGAGGCTCTTCTCGCCCTCGGCCTGCTTTTCCTGCGCCGCAGGTTGCCGCGCTAGATCCATCCCACGCTTGATTCTCCGTTCGAGCTTCCCATAGAATCCCCGGCCGGATGGCCAAACTCGTCATCAAAGAGAACGGTTCCGAGAAGACCGTCGAACTCCTCGCTCCCGTGATGACGTTCGGGCGCGCCCCTGAGAATACGGTCATCCTCCAGGATCGCGAGTTCTCGCGCCGCCATTTCCAAATCGAAAAGACCGATCAGGGATTCAAGCTCGTCGATCTCGAGAGTCGCAACGGGACCCGCGTGAACGAGCGCGTCGTCAATCAGGCGCTTCTGAACCCGGGAGACTTGGTCCAGGTGGGCAAGACGGTCATCCAATTCCTCGGGGATGGGATCGCCCCCCCGGCCCCGCCTCCCCCTCCGTCTCCTCCCCCGGTTGAAGTTCCGCGCGAGAGCGAGGTCCGGCGGCGCGGGAGCGCCACGACCAGCGTGGACAAGATCCGCGGAGTCCAGCGAGCGCGGGCGTCCAGCGAAGCGGCCAAAGAGACCCAAACGCTCAAGATCATCGGCGGGATCGCCGCGGGGTTTCTCGGCGTCCTCGTCCTCCTCATCATCGTCGGCGCCGTCGCGCGCGGGCGCGGGAATCCCGAGGAGCCGATCAAACCTCCGGTTCAGGGCGATCGGCGAGAGACGCCGCAGGAAGACCGCGACGAGGCGGCGCTCTTCGCCCAAATCGTCGAACTCCAGAAGGCCCTCGACGGGAACCCCGGTCGCGTCGTAGAGAAATGCGACGCCTATCTCGCGAAGTATTCGGATCGCAGAAATGCCTCCGAAGTCCGCAAGATCCGCTCGGTGGCCGAACTGAAACGCGATTCCGCGGTGAAGTCCGATCTCGCCCGCGTCCAAAGCGAAGCCGAGAATCACCGTCGCGAGGGACGATACATGGACGCCCTCCAGTCCGTGCGTCGCGCGCTCGACAATCCCCAACTCACCCGCTTCAACGTGGAACTCTCGGAACTCAAGAACCGCATCCTTCAGGAAGCCAACACCCACTACGGTACCCAGATCAAGCGCGGATTCTCCCTGATGGACGACAAGAAATACGACGAGGCCCGGGCCCACTTCGAACGCTTGCGTCGCGAGCTGACCGGGGTCCCGGAATTCGACGCCAAGCTTAAGGCCGTCGAAGAGGCGCTGGAGAAACTCCGGTGATGCCGCCGCGCGAACACGTCCTTCACACTCGCCCGCGGTACGACGAAGTCGACCAGATGGGCGTCGTTCATCACCGCAACTACATCGCCTACTTCGAAATGGGGCGGACCGAGTTCATGCGCGCCGCGGGAATTCCCTACGCGGAATTGGAGCGGCGAGGCTATCGATTCGTCGTGACCGAGCTCGGCGCCACCTACCGGGCGGGAGCGGCCTATGACCAGGAACTTCGGGTCCGGACCCGGGTGAGCCGGATCCGCCCCGCTTCGGTCCGATTCGAATATGCCGTGTCGGACTTCGAGGGTCGTGTTCTGGCCGAAGGGTTTACCGTCCTGGCGTGCCTCGGAGCGCGTCTTCGGCCGGCTCGAATCCCGCAGGACGTGGTCCGGGCATTGGATCCTGCAAGAAACCCCGCGCATCCTCCGTCCAGTTTTGTGTGACAGCCCCCGCGAGGGCTCCCTATAATCCTCCCTTCTCATGAGGGTGCGGACGCCATGAAATCGCTGCTTTTCCTCGCCGTTCTGCTCGCCCAAGATGCGGACTCCCGCAAGTCCGCTCAGCAGCTCTTCACCGAAGGACAGCGCTTCGAATCGGTGAACCGGGACTATTCCAAAGCGGCCGAAAAGTACAAGAAGGCGGCCGAGAAGACCGCCGGGGACAAGACCCTTCTCGCACGAGCCCTTCACAACCTTGCCCGATGCTGCGAAAACATGGAACCCGAGAACATCTCCGGCGCGCTCGAGGCATGGAACCGGATCGTTTCGGAATGCGGAGACGTGGAGCCATACGCCGGCACCGCGAGAAAAAAGGTGGAGTGGCAGGGCGTGGACGTCTGGTTGAGACAGTACAAGGCCGCTCTCGAAAAGTGGCGGGAAACCCGGCGGACCACCGCCGCCTTGACCGACGCGCGCGAAGCCGTATGGACCAAGATCCAGGCCCTGGAGACCAAGGCCGTCCCCGGCCTGCTGGGGGGGCTCTCGAGCGACGACGAAGTCCTCCGCGCCTTCGCCGCGGACTCCCTTGCGCAACTCACGGACGGCGACGGGATCTCGAAGATCGTCGAGAAACTCAAGGACGCCGACCCCGTGGCCCGGGGCGGGGCTTCCCTCGCCCTGGAGAAGGTCTTCGATGTCTGGAGCCAGGCCAAGGTTCTCGACGACCAGGCCGCCGCCATGCGTGAGGACTTCGACCTGGCCAAACTCGGCGCCTCCGAGAAAAGCGATGTCGATGCGGAGATCGAAAACGCCGAGAGGGCGGCCCAGGAGGCCCAGAAGGCGCTCGACAAGGCGAAGGCGGACGAGGCCGCCGCGTCCGGCCCCAACAAGGAAGTCGCGAAGTCTCGTCGCGAAGTGGCCGACAACCGGCTCCAGCAAGCGAAGGACCATGTCAAGGTTCTTAGAAACGTCAAACTCGCTCACGAGCGAGCGGCCGACCTCGAGGCTCGCGCCACGAAGGTCCGCCGGAACATTCCCAAGAAACTCAACACGCCGGCGGTCGAGTCCGCCTTGGCCGACGTGATCAAGGACGAGACGGCGCCGCCGACGGCGCGGCTGGAAGCGGCGAAGGCGGCCCAGGCCATCGGGGAGATCTCCGGCGCGCTGGCGGAAGCCATCATGACGGGCATGAAGAGCAAGAACCGAAACGTGCGCGTCGGATGCGTTCGAGCCGCGGCCGCGGTTTCCACCGCGACCGGCGAGGACAAGCACCGCTTCGTGGACGTCCTCATGGACATCGTGCAATACGAACCCGAGAAGCAATGGAATCCCCCGACCGTGTCCGCGGAGGAGGAGAAGGCCATCCGCGAGACCGTCGGACGCCTCATGTCGGTCAAAGCGGAGGAGTTCGAGGGCGTGCTCCGGGATCTCCTGGACAAGCTGGGAGACAAGGCCGAGGACGAGGTCCGCCGCGTCGCGGCCCACTCATCCGGGAAAACCCGCGAGAGACTCGCCCACGTCCTCCTCGAACTCAAGGAACGCCGTTGGGCGAACGACGGTCTCGTACGCCAGGCCGCAGCGCAGGCGCTCGGGAAGATCGCCCTCGTGAAGAGCGTTCCCGCCCTACTCGAGGCGCTCGAAGACAACGACACGGGCGTGCGCGGCGAGGCGAACGACTCGTTGATCCTCCTCACCCGGATGAACTTCGGTTTCGAGAGCGAACCTCGAATCTCGGATCCCGAACACAAGCTCGACGACGCTGCAAAGCGCGCCGCGCAAGCCAAGCTTCGGCAAGAGGCGATCAAGCGATGGAAAGAATGGTGGGCGACCAAGGGAGGCGTGGACATCGTCGTGGAGCGGTTTTGGACGTTCCAACAACGGTGGAGCTCCTTCGATGCGGCCGACCTCTTCGACAAGGAGTTCTTTCTCCGCAAGGTCCTTTCGACGTCCACCCCGGTCAGCCGCAAGTGGGACGAAGAGCGGGCGCTCCGGATCCATCAGAACTTCCAACGGGACAAGGACGTCCTGGTCATGGACGTCGTCGACTTGGGAGAGTCCGCGATGGACCGCCTATTCGAGCGCCTGGACGGCAAGAGCGATCAGGAGACGGTTTTCGCCAAGGTCGGGAAGGACAATCAAGATCGCCTGGTCGCCAAGTCTCGGGCGGCGACCCGGAAGTTCGTCGCCGAGTGCATCGCGAAGTCGGCCGTCAAGACGGGCGCCACCTCGACCGTAGCCACGCGGCTCGTCGGCGATCTCGGAGGGGAGCGGGGAGCCGGCGCGGCCACCGCCCTCGGGCTCCTCGGAAAAGGCACGGGCGACGCGGCTCGGGGCGCCCTCGAGACTTCAGGGCTCGGCGCCGGAGACGAGGCGACTCGCGAAGCCGCCGCCCTGGCCCTCCGCCTTCTCGGCGCAGAGTCGAGCGCCAAGGGACTCACGGATCTGGCCGTCGCCGCCGCCCCGGAGGTTTCCAACGACGCCCCCAGGGTTCGCACCGCGATTGCGGCGCTTCGTGCCCTGGCCGCTCTCAAGCTTAAGAATCCGGAGACCGTCCGGGCTCTCGGCGCTCTCGTGGGTCAGGAGTCCGAGGAAGCCTCGACGGCCTCCACGCGAGCTTCCTCCGATCTCGTACGGGAATTCGCGTGCGAGGCCTTGGGAGAATTCGGCGATGCCGCGGCCGCCGTGCCCCTCCTCCGAGCGCGCCGCGACACCAAGCGGAACGTGCGTGATGCCGCGGCCAAGGCGATTCAGATGATTTTCAAAGGCGACGCCTCCATCGCCCGGAAGCTCCTCGAGGTGCTCCGCGACGAGAAGGCCTCGTCTCTCGACCGGATGGGGGCGGCCTTGGGGATCGGAGATACCGGCCACGAACCGGCCGTCCACGCCCTCGTGGCGCGACTTCTCGATCCGAATCCGCCTACCCTCCTCCGCGATCCCGATCCCGCAGTGCGGGCCGCCCTCTGTCGAGCCCTCGCCGCGATCAAGAGCCGCACCCAGTTGGCCATCGGCAAGTTGATCGAGGCCTTGCGGGACCCGGCGGAAGAAGTTCGGCAAGAGGCGTACCTCGCTCTTCGCGAGACGGTGGGGGTGAAAGTGGCCGAGCGCCATACGATCGACGTCCTGGAGATCAGCGGCGGAAATCCCGAGCCGCATGAATTCAAAGGCTGGTACGAGTCGGCCGTCCGCGCGAGATTCCTCGCGCTCTGGGAGAATTGGTTCAAGGAGAAGAAGGGCGAGTTCAAAGAGGAACCGGCCAAAGAGCTGTAATGCGCTACTGCACTTTCCAGCTCGGTCGCAAGACGTGTGCCGGCATCGTCCTGGGCGATCATGTCTTCAACTTGGCGCAGGCCTGCTTCCGCACCTTCCGACGGCCGTTCGTGTTCCGCGACCTCGGTGAATTCCTGGCGCAGGGAGCCCAGGAGCGGATCGGGGAGATCGACTTCCCCTCGCTGAAATCCGACCGTACCGTTGCGACACCGCTTCGCTCCGTGATTCTCCGCGCTCCCGTCCTCCGTCCGCCGAAAATCGTCTGCGTAGGACTGAACTACCTGGGCCACGCGCGCGAGCGGAAGGTCGAGCCGCCCAAGGAACCCCTCCTCTTTCCGAAGGCTCCGACGGCCGTCATCGGACCCGACGAAACCATCGAGATCCCGAAGGGGATCTCCGAAAAGGTCGACCCCGAAGTCGAGCTGGCCGTGGTCATCGGCCGGCCGGCATTTCGACTTCGCCGCGAAGAGGCGTGGAGCGCCGTCTTCGGATTCACCATCCTCAACGACGTCACGGCTCGCGACGTGCAGAGATCCGACGGCCAGTGGTTTCGAGGGAAGAGCTTCCGCACCTTCGCTCCCCTGGGCCCCCACCTCGTGACCGTCGAGGAGGTGAAGGTCGGAGGAGCGGAAATCAAATTGTCCGTGAACGGCGAGGTGCGCCAGATCGCGAGCACGAGCGAACTCATCTTCGACGTGCCGCGCCTCCTCGAATACGCCAGCGACTGTTTTCCCCTGGAGGCCGGAGACGTACTGTCCACCGGCACCCCCGCGGGAGTGGGAGCGGAGCGGAATCCGCCGGTATTCTTGAGACCCGGAGACGTCGTCGAAGCCGCCGTCGCGGGGATCGGGGTCCTCCGGAATCCGGTGGGATTGAGATCCGGATAGGAAATGGGTACAATGCCGGCGATGGACGAGTCCGGCCCAGCGGAAGGCGCCTTGTCGGCAAGCGTCCTCGTCCTCAATCGCCACTACGTCGCCGTGCGCGTGGTTTCCGCCCGCCGAGCCTTCGTGCTCCTGTACCGCGGCCGAGCCGAATCGATCGATCTGGACGAGGGACAATACGTCTCTCTCGATTTCGCGGCGTGGGTCCGCTACTCCGAACGGCGCCGCGGCGAGGAGGAACTCTTCGTCCAGACGCCGAATCGTGCGATCCTGGTCCCGAAGGTCGTTCGGCTCGTGCGATACGACAAGCTTCCCGTGAACCAGCCGAAGTACAGCCGGAAGAACGTCCTCGCGCGCGACGAGCACCACTGCCAGTATTGCGGGAGGCGCTTCCCCGTCGCGAGACTCAGCCTGGACCACGTCGTCCCCAAGTCCCGCGGGGGAAAGTCCGGCTGGACGAACGTCGTGACCGCGTGCAACGATTGCAACACCCGGAAGGGCGGGCGTCTGCCGCACGAGGCGTCGATGCATCTCCTCCGGGAGCCCCGCGCTCCCAGGCGGAATCCCTTCGTTCAACACCAGCTCGAGAGTCGGCGGTATCGCCTCTGGCGCGAGTTCCTTCGCGACGGAGATGTGGCGTTGGATGCCTAAGAGCACATCCCGGTAGGCTCGTGAGCCGCGGCGGGCCGAGAAGCGAGCAGCGCCAGGAGCGAGGAGGAGACCTAACCTTGAAGAGGTTGTCGACGACGAGCGACGCCGCGATGCGACGCTTGTCGACCCGTCCCCTCCTTGAGGTCGGCATGGCGGAGCC
>CAZGKV010000058.1:0-27109 GCA_964526305.1 uncultured Planctomycetales bacterium
CGCTGTCCCTTCTGCGGAGCGACCTGGCTGAGATCCGCGGCCGCCGCGGTCTCGATACTCCTGGGATCGTCCGAGGCCCTTCCCGCTCCCGTCTCCGACGCTCCCCGGACCGCCGCGGAACAGGCGCAGGAGTACGGCGTGGAGCGTCCTCCCGTCGACCGCAAGATCGCCGATTGGGTGTGGGCCGGCCTTTATGGCGATTGGAAGGGGCCGTACGGATTCTCTCCCGTGACGTCGAGCTGGGGCGGACGGTCGGCGGGCGCGAACGTCGATTTCCTCGTAACGGACGGAAAGAAGAGCCATCGGCTCACCGTGGCCCTCGACCGCGTGGACGAACGCCAGGCGGCGCTGTCGATCAAGCTCGACGAGTACCGTATCGGAGCGAAGCTGGTCTCGGTCAAGCCCGCCATCCCCGAGGAGGCCTCGGCCACGAAGATGGGATCCCAGGTCCTCGAAATCGACAAGGAGAAGTACGAGTGCTCGATCCTCCGCTACGAATGGCCCGGGGTCGACGTCCGTGTCTGGAAATGGGGAGATCGGATCCTGCGCGTGGAAAGCGCGCAGGAGAAGAGTCGGTTCGTGAAGACGGAGGAAATCGAGGCGGCGAAGCGCAAGATGCGCTGCGAGGTTTGGGAGACCGTGCGGGGAGACGTCACGATTCTCGAATGGCGGTCGGAGGAAGTGCCCGGGAGCGTCGTTCGGTGGGAGTCGGGATCGAAGAGGATCCTGCTGACGTCGTTCAGCCCGAGGAGGTAACAGATCAGCTCTTCGGACCTCACATCTCCCCCAACCCCCATACGATACTCACAGTACCTGCGCCGTTGGCCGCGACACGGGGGATCGGAAAGTAGAGATAGGGGTCGACGGAGAAGGTATCGCGCGGAGTCGGAGAGGAGGGGACTCCGGCATGGATCGTGCAGCTCTGCACGGTAACGCCGGAAGCCTCCGTCTGGTACCAGAGGATCGAGGCTACTTCTCCTTGATCGATCGCCACTTGCGGATCGAAAGCGTCGGCCCCTGAGCTGACGAGTTGGGGCGTCGACCAGACGGCCCCCCAGTCGCATTCCGAGAAGGCGATCGACGCGGATGCTCCGTCCTGCTGTTGCCATACGGCCACGGCATGGCCTGCGGCATCGAGGGCGATTTCGGGATCGAAGGCGTCTCCGAGCGCCGTCGTGGATACGATTTCCGCCGCTCCCCAAGCTCCCCCGGCCGGGTGGCGGGCCGCCCAGAGAAGTCGCGTCCCGGATCCGGGGGTTCCGCTCTGAATCCACAACGCCACGCTGTTTCCGTTCGAATCCATTCCGATCGCGATCTGTCCCTTGACGTGATTCGTCGCTCCGGAGATGGAGTTCACCTGCGTTGGGATTCCCCATGAGGAAGCGTGATATCGACGCGCCCACGTATCGCGGGGTACGTTGGAGAGCGAACCGTCGCCCTGGTCCTGGCTCCAGACGACCCAGGCATCTCCCATGCCGTTCATGCTCACTCGAGGGTTGTAGGCGCTGTTCGAACCGTCGCTAAGAAAGAAGGGACTGCTCCAATTGCCTCCAGCGGATAGTTGGGAGGCGCAAACATCGAAATGGTTTGCGCTTCCGTTTCCCTGATGCCAAACGGCGATAGCGTTTCCGACCGCGTCGCTGCCCAACTCGGGGACGGAGGCGTCGGCGGCGCCGTTCGTAGAAATCTGCTGGGGGATTCCCCATCCGCTCCCGTCCCAACGGCTTCCCCAGACGCGCGCCCGAAGCCCGCCATCATATTGCACCCAGATGGCCACGGCCCCTCCATTGGAATCGACGGCAACCCTCGGGGTCCACGCCGCCACCCCCGCCGGGCTCAGTTGCACCGCGCTGGAATCCTGAATCAGCCACTGCACGCATACTTTGCTGTACGATCCTCCGGAGAATGCCCAAGCCACAAGAGCGTCTCCCGACACACTCACGGCGACGGAGAGATCTTGTGCCTCCACAGCCCGCTCGTGCGTCCAGGCGAACGAAACCGGATCGGAGTTCAGAACTCCGGTACTCCCACCCCCGCCCCCGCAAGAAACCGGGAACGCGCTCAGGACTACGACGATGCGAGCGACCAGACCCATTTCGCACCCCGCCGAATTCTCCATTCTCTTCGCCCCTCCCTACTGGGAGGAGACCGGAACCCATGTTTCATGCTCTAGCGTTTGGATCGCGGCGGAACGGTGGACTTGTCAAGAAAAGATCCGCTGGGGGCAAGTCGGGGTCTCGAACCGCCGCCTACTCGACCAGCCGACGGGTGTCCTCCAGCAGCCCGTGCTCCGTGAGATCCCTCCGGATCGGTGTCACCGAAATGTAGCCCTGCGAGATCGCCCACGCGTCCGTGGGATCGGCGGAGCCGTTGCGTCCCGAAGCTCTCGGCGGCGTTCCGCGCAGCCAGTAGTAGGTGCGTCCGCGCGGGTCGCGGCGGCGGTCGTAGGAGTCGCGATACGGCTCCGTCTCCTGAACGGTCACGAGGGTCCCTAGGATCCGGCTCGCGGGACGCGCCGGGATGTTGATGTTGAAGGCCACGTCCACCGGCGGCGTCTTCCGTGCGATTTTCTGGATCAACCTGCGCGCCATCCGCGCCGCCGCCGACCACCGCGGATCGTCCGACACCTCGAGCGACACCGCGAAAGCGGGAATGGACAGCTGGACCGCCTCCAGCGCCCCTCCCACGGTCCCGGAGTAGAGAATATTCGAACCGGTGTTCAAACCGAAGTTGATCCCGCTCACCACGAGGTCCGGCCGCTCCGGAAGGAGCTCGTGAAGCGCCAGCTTCACCGCGTCCGCGGGGGTACCGTCCACGGCGTAGACGTCGTTCCCGTCCTCCCGCCGGTGGGAGGCGAGAAGCGGCGTATAGAGGGTGATGGAACTCGAAATCGCGCTCTTCTGGCTCGAGGGGGCGGAGACGACGACGTCGCCGAGCTCCTTCATCTCGCGGGCGAGCGCACACAGACCGGGGGCCTGAAAACCGTCGTCGTTGGTGACGAGGATGAGCATCCGTGCCTATCCGGTCAAGTCGAGATGCCGGCCGCGGCCCCGAGGATCCGGAGGTCGGGGAGCGGTTTTCTCCTCCTGCTCCTCTTTCTCCTCTTCGCGATGGCCGAGCGTGTGGCTGTGCGCCCCGCGGCCCTCGCCCTGGATCTCGGCGTTTTCGGTTTGATCGGCCTTCTGGACCTGCGCGCTCGCCGCCATCTTGGCTTGGTCCTGGGACTGCTCGGCCGCTACCTGGTTGTTCATCCGCTCGGCGGCCAGGAAGAGATTCTGGACCTGCTGGGAGGCCTCCGCATGGTAGAGGTGGATTCCCAGGTTCGTGAACTCTACGACCATCGGCTCACGCTCACACCGCCTCGGCGCTCCTCCTCCGGAGATAGCCGCGCAGGCGGGAAATCAACTTCGCGTGGAGTTGGCACACGCGCGACTCCGACAACCCGAGGATAGTCCCGATCTCCTTGAGGGTCAAGTCCTCGAAGTAGTACATCATGAGGATGTATCGCTCTTTCGTCGACAGGTTCTTCTGGCAAAAGTCGACCAGATCCTTCCGGGAGGTTTCGCTCAGGGGTCCCTGGACCTTGGGATCCTCCATGATGTCGACGCCCAGAACGGTTTCGTCCTTCCCGAGCGTCCGCTTCTGGAGGGACAGCACCGACGCCCCGCTCACCTCCCGGTAGAGTTCGTCGAGTTGATCGAGGCTGAGGTTGAGGGCGCGCGCGAGTTGGACGTCGGTAGGCGCCCGGCCCAGCTCGCGCTCCATCCTCGTGTACGCCTCTTCCAGCTTGTTCGCGCGGGCTCGGGTGAGGCGCGGGACCCAATCCATCGACCGGAGCTCGTCGAGCATGGCGCCGCGGATCCGGCCGACGCAGTAGGTCTCGAACTTCACGCCGCGCGCGAGGTCGAATTTCTCGATGGCGTCGAAAAGTCCGAACGCCCCCGCGCTCGACAGGTCCTCGACCTGCACGTTGTGCGGGAGCCGCTCGATCATCTTCTCCGCCACGTACCGAACGATGGGAAGATACTCCTCGGACAGGATGTTCTTGATGACCGCATCCTTCGTCCGCTGGAATTCTTCCCAGAGCCGCGCCAACTCTTCCTTCGGTCGCTTCGTCACGCTTGCCATCTCTCTTCCCCCTCTCCTCTCCGTTCCCTATTTCGCGGGCGCCGGCGGTTCCGGCGGCTTTCCCGGAGGCGCCGGACCGGTCGGGACCGTCTCCCCGGCCGATTCCTTGGCCAATTCCAGTCCTACGCGGCCGAACATCAGCCACCCGAGGAGGTAGCCGAGCGCTCCCGCCACGGCTCCCCGCCAAACGGTGCTCCAGATCCCCAAGTCGCGCGCGATCCCCACCACGAGGACCGCCACGAAGGCCGCCAGAGCCAGGACGCCACCGACGATCTTCTCCATCTACCTTCCCGTCAGCGCGGACCAGAGCCGCCGAACGAATCCGGGCCGCGCCGCCGACGCCGCGCCCGATCGGGCGTAGGCGATCCGGCGGGCGATCGCCCGAACGCACTCCGAGGCGGGCGACGTCGGGTACGAAAGCAGAAACGGCCGCCGCTGCCGGACGGAGGCGCCCACGCGCGGGTCCGTCAGAACGTATCCGAGTTTCTCCACGTAGGCGTTCAGAAGCCGGTGCGCCGTGACCGAGATCCCCTGCGCGAAACGCTCGGCCTCCCCGCGCGACGCCGTCTGGTTCAAGAGCACGAAGAGATCTCCATGGTCCGGCTCGCGCGCGAGCATCTTGATCACCGCGTACGCATCGATGATCGCCGTCGGTTCGGGCACCGTCACCACAATGATATCATCCGCCGCCGAGAGGAACGCGGTCGTGTTGCGGGAAATCCCCGCGCCCGTGTCGAAGACGATGAAGTCCGCCCGGCGATGGAGGGCGTCGAATGAGCCCACGAGCGCGGCGCGTTCCGCTTCGCCGAGATTCGCCAGCCGCTCCACGCCCGCCGCGCCCGGAACGACATGAATCCCTCCCACCGCGGGGACCATCACGTCCTCCAGGCTCCGCAGTCCCGAAACGACGTGGGCGAGCGTATACCTCGGAGTCATGTCGAGCAGGATGTCCGCATTCGCCAGCCCCAAGTCCAGATCCACCAGGACGACGCTCTTGCGGCACTGCGCGAGCGCGATCGAGAGATTGACGGCCACGTTCGTCTTCCCCACGCCGCCCTTTCCGCTCGTGACGGCGAGGACGCGCGCGGGTTTCGCGCGGACCCCGACCAGCCGCCGGAGCCCCTCCGCCTGATCGACCACGCCGACGGCGCCGCCTCCCGAGAGGAGATCCGGGCCGATGTTCCCGAAGTTGCGCTTGTCCTCCGACCTCATGCCGACTCCTCTCCGAGGATGAGCGACGCGATGCGCCCGGAATCCGCGATCTCGATGTCCCTCGGAATCTCCTGCCCCGTGGTGACGAACGAGAGCTCCTTCTGGACGCGGCTCAGGACGTCGAGCACGACGCCGATCTTCACCGCCTCGTCGAGCTTCGTGAGCACGATCCGATCGAAGGCGCAGGAGCTGAAGTTTCGAATCACCTCCGCCGTCGTGTCGGGATGCGCGGTCAGACTTACGACGAGGTGCGTTTCGTGCGGACGCGCGGCCTCGAGCGCCCGGCAAAGTTCCTCGACCCGCGCCGCGTGCTTCTGGCTCCGGCCCGCGGTGTCGAGGAGGACCAAATCCTTGCGCGCGAATTCCTCGACCGCCTGGCGGATTTCGTCCGGCCCGGGACAGACGCGAACCGGAACTCCGAGGATCGCGGCGACGCGCTTGATTTGTTCCGTCGCGGCGAGCCGATAGGTGTCGTTCGTCACTACGGCGACATCCTTGCCGTACTTCGTGGCGTACACCGCCATCAGTTTCGCGATCGTGGTGGTCTTGCCGACGCCCGTGGGACCGATCATCGCCACGCGCGCGCACTCTCCCGGCCGAAGCGCGATCCCGTCCGCGCAGCGGATCAAGTCGCGCAGGGCCCCGCGAAGCGCCTGCCGGACCACGGTGCGGTTCTTCAGCTCCTGCGGAGGGAGCATTTCCACGATGCGTCGGATGAGCTTCTGGGCCAGGCTCTCGGAGAGCCGCTCGGCCAGCGCGAGGTACTCCCCCGCGAGTTCCTCCGGACATCCTTGAAACCGCCGCTCGTGCTGCAGCAATTCGTTCTGCCGCGTGATCATGGACTTGATCTCGTTGATCTCCCGCCGGATCGCCTCTTCGTCCGGCGAGGGCGCGCGGCGAATCTGGGTCGACGGCGCGGAGACCGCGTTGGGGTAGTCCTTGACGATCTTGAATCCTCCCCCGGCCAGGATCTCCACCCGATCGCGTCGGAGCCACCGCCACAGGCCCGCGGACTTCCGAAACGACGTGTGCAGGATGACCGCATCCGCCCCGAGCTCCGCGCGAATGCGCTTGAGGAGCACCCTTTCGTCGCTCCCCGCGTACTTGCGGATGATCATTCCCTCTCTCCCCCCAATCATTCCGCCGGGACCATTCCCAACGCCTCCACCTTCACGTCCTTCACGACTTCGTTGTACGAGAGCACCGCCGTGCCGGGATGAACCATGTCGACGATCCGCCGGACCCCGCCCCGGACCGTCGGCGAGCAGAGGATCACCGGCGTGTGGCCCGCCGTGACCAGTTTCTCGATCTCCTTGTCGATCCTCTCCCCGATTTTTCGGAGCATCGCCGGAGAGAGCGTCAGCGACGTACCGCCCTCGGTCCGCTCCACCCCCGCCTTGATGAGATCCTCCAGCTTGGGATCCAGCGTGATGACGTAAATCCGCCCGTCGCGCTCCAGATGCTGGCGGGAAATCGTCCGCGCCAGCGCGTTGCGGACGTATTCGGTCAGGATCTCGGGATCCTTGGTGCGCGGGGCGTAATCGCCGAGCGCCTCGAGAATCGTCCCCAAGTCGCGGATCGAGACCCCTTCGCGGAGGAGATTCTGGAGCACCTTCTGGACGTCGCCCGGCTTCAGGAGTCCCGGAACGACTTCTTCGACGACGGCCGGATTCGACTCCTTGAGGGTCTTGATCAAGGTGTTCACATCCTCGCGGGTCAGGAGATCCGCCGCATGACGCTTCACGATCTCCGTCAGGTGCTGGGTCAGGACGGTCGTCGGATCGACCACGAGGTAGCCCATCGCCTCGGCGCGCTGCTTCTGCCCCTCCGGAATCCAGTAGGCGGTCATGCCGAAGGCGGGTTCGCGCGTGGCCACCCCTTCGATTCGGCCGCTCACCGCGCCCGCGTCCATCGCCAGGAAGAGGTCCGGCTGGAGCGTTCCCGGATCGATCTGAACCCCGCGGATCTTGATGACGTACTGATTCGGCTCGAGCTGCATGTTGTCCCGAATCCGGATCGGGGGAACGAGCATTCCCAAGTCGAGAGCCATCTGGCGGCGGATCTTGGTTACGCGGTCCAGGAGGGTCCCGCCCTGCGCGGGATCCACCAGCCGGATGAGGCCGTAGCCGATCTCGAGCTCCATCGGATCGACGTGGAGGAATCCCTCGACCTTCTCCGGCTTGCGCTGCGCCGCGGCCTCGCGCTCGCGTTTGCCTTCCTCCTCCTTGGCCGCCTTCTTGGTCGTCTGCTTGAGGATGTAGGAGACGGCGCCGAGGAGCCCTACGATGATGAGAATCTGGAGCCACGGAAGGCCGCTCTGCATCAGGACCGCCGTTCCCGCGAGGAGTCCGAGGAAGATCATCGCGACGCCCAGGGCGCGCCGGTCGCTGAAGAGCTGTCCCAGGAATTCCTTGCCGAGATTCGACTCCGCGGTAGCGCGGGTCACGATGAGGCCCGCGCCCAAGGAGATGATGAGGGCGGGGATCTGCGAAACCAGGCCGTCGCCGATCGAGAGGATGGTGAACGTATAGAGGGACTTCGACGGAGGCATGTTGTACTTGAGCGCGCCGATGATGAAGCCGCCGATGACGTTGATGATGGTGATGACGATTCCGGCGATGGCGTCGCCCCGAACGAACTTCGTGGCGCCGTCCATGGCCCCGAAGAAGTCCGCCTCGCGCGCGATCTGCTCCCGCCGGCGGCGCGCCTCGCCCTCCTTGATGAGCCCGGCGTTCAGGTCCGCGTCGATGGCCATCTGCTTTCCGGGCATGGCGTCCAAGGTGAAGCGCGCCGCGACTTCCGAGATGCGGTTCGCGCCCTTGGTGATCACGACGAAGTTCACGAGGATGAGGATCAAGAAGATGATGAATCCGATGACCGGCTCGGAGCCCGCGACGAAAAGTCCGAATGCCTCCACCACGCGCCCCGCGGCGCGCGTGCCGTCGGTCCCGGCGTTGCCCAAGATCTGGCGGGTCGTGGCGATGTTGAGGGCGAGTCGGTACGCGGTCGTCAAGAGCAGCACCGACGGGAAGACCGAGAACTTGATCGGCTCGCGGACGTAGATGACCGTGAGGAGGATGAGCAGAGCGAGGGTGATGGATACGATGAGGAGGAAATCCAGGAGGAACGGCGGAAGCGGGACGAAAATCACGAACATGATGGCGATGACCGCCACCACGAAGAGGAGGTCCTGGTTCCTCGCGCACCACGCCGCCAGACGTTCGATCAGGGGGGGCATCTAGCTCGCCACCGCCATTCCCTTCAATCGGTACACATACGCGATGATCTCCGCCACGGCCTGATAGAGTTCGGGCGGGATCGTCTGTCCTACCTCGGCCGCTTTGTAGAGCGCCCGCGCCACTTCGGGACGCTGCACGATCGGCACGCCGTGCTCCATCGCGATTTCCCGGATCCGCTGGGCCAGGAGGTCCACTCCCTTGGCGACGACCGTCGGAGCGGCCATCTTCTCCGAATCGTATTCGAGGGCGACGGCGTACTCGGTGGGGTTGGTGATCACCACCGTCGCCTTGGGGACGCGCTGCATCATCCGCTGCATCGCCACCTGCCGCTGGACCGCGCGGCGCCGCTCCCGGATCTTCGGGTCGCCTTCGTATCGCTTGAGCTCCTCCCGAATTTCCTGGCGACTCATCCGGATGTCTCGCTCGTATTGGAAGCGCTGGTACGCGAAATCGAGGATTCCCAGAATGAGGAGGGCCAGGACGGCGCGGATCGACAGCACGAAGGCGACCTCGACCAGATATTGTACGACCTCCGTGAACGCCCGATCCACCAGTCCCAAGAGTACGAACCGTTCGGCCCAAATCGTCCACAAGACCACGCCCGAGATGGCGGCGAGTTTGAGCAGACCCGTGATGAGGCGCATCAGGCTCCGGAGCGAGAAGATCCTCTGGATCCCCGAAATCGGATCCAGGCGCTCCAGGTTCGGTTCGAGGGGCTCCAGGGTGAAGAGGAAGCCGACCTGGGCGAAATTGACCGCGAGCGCCGCGGCCAGGACGATCGCGACGAACGGCAGGATTCCCAGGATGGCCGCCAGGGCGAGGCTCCCGTATTCCCGCATCAGGTCGGACGGGTCCTCGCCCACGGTGTGCAGGTTTTCGAGCGTCGTCCGGAGGACGCCGAACATCCCTCCGATGAATTCGCGGCCGAAGAAGTGCAACCCCAGGAGCGCGCCGAGGAGGATGACGGCGGCCGCGAGGTCGACGCTGCGAGCGACCTGCCCCCGCTGGCGGGCCTCTTCCCGCCGCCGCGGCGTAGCCGCTTCCGTCCGTTCCTCGAACCGTTCTTCGGGCACCCGTTAGCCTCCCAGCATCTTGACCAGATCCCAGACGGTGTGTTCGTGCGCGCGAAGTCCTTTCGCCAGAAGATGGACGAACGCCCCGATCCCGAACGCCAGCACTCCGAGGCCGACGATGAGCCGAACCGAGAAACCGACGACGAAGATGTTCATTTCCGGGACGGTGCGCGCCATGAACGCCATCGCCAGGGTCAGAAGCATCAGCGTCACCATCGCCGGAGCGGCAATGAGGACCGCCATCTCGAACATCTGCCGGATCATCGTGTCGGAGACGTGCAGGACCGCCGCGTCGTTCAGGCGAAGGCCCAGGAGCGGGATCGCTCGGAAGCTCTGCCCCACGGCCTGCAGGAGAAAGTGGTGACCGTCGATCGCCAGATACACGATCGTCGCCAGAAACAGTTTGAACTGCCCGACGACGGAGATCTGCTCGTTCGAGATCGGATCGATGATGTTGGCCAGGGACAGTCCGAGTTCCTGATCGACGATCTGCCCTCCGAACTGGACCGCGGTGAAGATGAGACTGGCCGCGAATCCGATGAGCATCCCCACGCCCATTTCCAGAAGAACCCAAACGAAGTAGAGGGCCAGATTCGGCTCCACCGCGATCCCCGTTCTCGGAAGAAGGGGAAAAAAAATGACGGCGAAGACGAAACCGAAGACCGCTTTCACGTTCGCCGGAACCGAAAGCGACCCGAAAAGCGGGCCCACGAGCAGGATCCCGGTGATCCGGAACCACGCCAGGACGAAGACCTGCACGTCCGTCAGCGTCAACGCCATTGCTGCATCCACACGAGGAAGATTTCTTCCGTGTACTCCACGAGGATGGCCAAGAGCCACGGCATGAGCACGAAGAGCGTCAGGACCACGGCGGCCATCTTCGGGATGAAGGTCAGCGTCTGCTCCTGCACCTGGGTGGCGGCCTGGAAAACCGAGATCACCACGCCCACGACGAGGCCGACGAGAAGCGGCGCGAAGGAGAGCTTGACCGCCACCCACAGCGCCTGTCGGCCCAGGTCCACCGCGAGATCGATGTCCGTAGGATCCATACGCGATCGCCCCCGATCAGGTGAAACTCTGCACCAGCGACCCGATGATGAGATGCCATCCGTCCACGAGGATGAAGAGCAGGATCTTGAAGGGAAGCGAGATCAGGATCGGCGGAAGAACGAGCATGCCCATCGAGATGAGCGTCGACGCCACCACCATGTCGATGATCATGAACGGCAGGAAGAGGGCGAATCCCATGATGAAGGCCCGGCGAAGTTCGCTGATGACGAAGGCGGGAATCAGCACCTCGGTGGGAACGTCGTCCTGCGTCCAGCCCTCCGGCTTCTTGGGCTGTTCCGTAATCGTCATGAAGAGGTGGATGTCCTTCACCCGAGCGTGCTTGAACATGAAGACGCGGAAGTGGCCGACGGCGACCCGGATCGCCTGCTTCTGCGTGATTTGTTTCGTCTGGTCCTTGGTGGTGTAGGGATCCAGAGCATCGCGCTTGATCGCGCGAAAGGTCGGCGCCATCACCATGAAGGTCAGAATCAGCGAAAGTCCGATGATGATCTGGTTCGGCGGAAGCTCTTGCGTGGCGAGCGCCCTCCTCACGAAGGAGAGCACGATGACGATCCGCGTAAAACTCGTCACCATGACCAGGATGGAAGGCGCCAGCGACAGGATGGTGAGGAGAACGAGGATTTCCATCGTCGTCGCCGCCTTCTCGGGCTTCTTCGCGTCCTCGACGATCTTGTGCGGATCCAGCTTCGGTACGGACTCCTGCGCCATCGCTTCTCCGCCGAGAACGAGAAGCATCGCCAGCACCGCGATTCCGTTCCCCCGTTTCATCTCGTCTCTCCCCTACGCCTTCCAAGCCTGTACGGTCTTCTTGAGCGCCGCCACTTCCGCGGCGATCGTCTCTCCTCGGTCTCTCGCTTCAGGATCGGGGATCCTTTCGTAGTCCTGGAGACCCGAGCGAAGCGTTTCGCCGAAGACCTTCGATGCGCTTTCCGCCGTTCCCCCCACAAGGCGGGTCTTGAGCTTGGCCACCTCGTCCGGATCCGAGAGTTCGCCCAGGGTCGAAATGCGCTCGCGCGTGGATCCCAGGATCAGCACCCGACCTCCGATCTCGACGAGGAGAACTTCCTGCTTGGGCGCGAGTCCGCGACGAGCGAGGACGTCGATCGTGGAGGCTCCGCGGAGAAACCGCGAGCCGCGGCCGAACCGTTTCAGGAGGACGAAGACGCCGACGAGAAGTGCGAGGACGGCGGAGGACCAGAAGAGGAAGCCTCCGAGACTCGGTCCCGAATCGGGACGATCGGCGAGCTTGGGAGAGCGAAGGGGGACGAGGGGACGCGCATCTTCTTTCTTTTCGAGAGGCATCGACTTCGCGATTTCGAGCGGGACGCTCCGATCGACGTCCGACGGCAGGGGGACGCGCGGGTCCTGAAGAGCCCACGTGGCCCAAAGGATGACGAGCCCCATCTTCTCCCCTCTCTCTGCGGGAGGCCCCGCCTCCTGCATTTATACTTTATAACTTATAAAAGCGGATTGGCAAGGGGATTTTTGTTGCACCCGACCGGTGCGGGCACGGCCTATCAGGTGGGCTCGTCGAACTCGAGATCCAGGACCCGTTCGCCTTCCTCCAGCGATACCATCACCCGGCTTCCGTCCCAACGAGCGGACACCGCTCGAATGCGACCGTCCGGGGTTCGCATCGAACCGTATTCGAATTCCCCGGAATCGAGCAACGCCCGCGCCGCATGTTCCTCGCTTCCGAATCGCAGATACAGAAGAAGGGCGGCTCGGGCCTTTTCACGCGCCTCCAGGCCGCGCGCTACTTTTCCGCCTTCGCCGTGCTGATGACCTCGGTGATCCGAATGGCGAAGTTCTCGTTGATGACCAGAACCTCTCCGCGCGCGACCAGGCGGTCGTTGACGTAGACGTCGAGCGGATCTCCCGTCAGACGATCGAGTTCGACCACCGATCCGGGCGAGAGTTTCAGGATGTCCTGCACGAGCATCTTCGAACGGCCGAGCTCGATCTTGGCGCTCAGGCTCACGTCGCGCAGGAGATCGATGCTCGCTTCCGTCTTTCCCGCGCCCGGGGCGAAGGACTCGAGCTCCGGCCGCCTGGATTCCGGGGGCGCCTTGGCCGCGGGTCGAAGCTGCTGTTGGGCCTCTCCGGAAGGCGCGGAAGGAACGGTCGGAGCGGACTGGGGAGCGGGGGCCGGCGGCGCGGGGGCGCCCCCCGGCGGCGCCTTGGCCGGGTCCACGCCCAGCATCTTCATCAGCTCTTCGACGTCGTCGGACTTGGGCGATTCTTCCGGCATCAGCGTTGATTCAAAGTCTTGAACTCAATGAAGAATACCTCGACGAGGCGAGGCTGTCCATCCGGCGCTTTGAGAACCTGATTGAGTTCCTGGAGCAGGGTCTTCTTCAAGTCGGCCATGTTTTCGGAATCGTAGAAATAGCTCCGAGGCTTGGTCCAGAGGATTTCGTGGACACGGCTCTTGAGCGACAACTTGAATCGCTCCACCTCCGCTTTGAGAGCCTCCGCGTCGTCGAATTTGGGATTGAGTACGACGGCGACCTTGACGGTGAAGGTATCGGTCAGCCGCGTCGCATCGTCCCCGATCGGGAATTCGCGCATACACGTGCCGATCTCGATCTCGGTGCGGTTCTTGTTCGGCTTGATCTCGGGCTCCTTGGTCTGGCCCATGCTCCGGGCGACCAGGAAGACGACCACCCCCTCCACGACGAGGAGGAGAAAGACGACGACGAGCCCCACCGGGGAAAACATCGGGGGCGGGGCGGCCGGAGCGGCGGCCGGAGCGCCCGGAGCGGGCGGAGTCACGGTCGCGGTTTTCTCGGGAGCGGGCGGCACGCTACCTCTTCCTCACGTCTTCATGGGTCAACACGATCTCGACCCGGTGGTTTACGGCGCGCTCCTCCGGCTTCTCGGCGTCGCTCCCCGGAGTCAGGAAGCGCGTAAAGGCGTCGGCGCGCACCCGAATGTGATGTTCCTTGAGCTCGATGAGATCCCCTTCGTCCGGGTGTTTTCGAATGAGGTAGTTCTTCACCTCGTTGGCCCGAAGCATCGCCAACATGTACCAGTTCGCCTTCTGCAGCTCGTCCGGCCCGCGGTCCGCGGGAGTGAATTTTCGGACGCGGACCTGTCCCTCCGAACCGGTTTCCACGATCACGGAATCCAGAGGATGGCCCGACGTGTGGCCCCGCACCTCGATGATCTTGTGCGTACCTGCGAGATACTTCTTCACGGTTGCCAGCACTGTACGATGGCTCGGCTTGAGCGTCCAGCCCCCTTCGTCGAAGGGATCCGGTTCGCTTCCGAGGGTGAGGGCCACCCCTTCTTGAAGTCGCTGAAGTCGCACGTAGTGCCCTTGGATCTGGTGGATCTCCGTCTGCGCGACCTGTTTTGCCGCCAAGGCCTCGAAGGCCTTGGCCGCAGACTCTCCGCTCACGTCCTTGGCCGCGCTCTGGCGCGAGACCCGGCCGCTCATCGACATCGCCTGGAGATCCTCCTCGAGCTTGAGGTACTTCATCTTGTCGCGAGTGAGCATGGAAAAAAGAAGGACGAAGAACACCATGAGCAGATTGTTCATGTCGCTCATGGTCGTCAACCATGCCGGCGCGGAGTCCTCGTCTTGGATCTGCTTGGCCACGCTACTTCCATTTCTCCGCTTCCCGAAGGCGGGGACTCAGGAAAATCTTGAGCTTCTGCTCGACGATCCTCGGATTGTCTCCGGACTGGAGCGACATCACCCCTTTGATCATCATCTCCTTGACCAGGGCTTCTTCGTTGTGCCGGATCACGAGCTTTTCCGCCAGGGGGAGCGCGATCAGGTACGCGATGATCGCGCCGTAGAACGTCGTAATGATGGCGACGGACATCGAAGGACCGATCTTGGAAGGATCGCTCAGGTTCGCCAGCATGATCACCAGCCCGATGAGCGTCCCGATCATCCCGAACGAAGGAGCATAGGCGCCGACTTGCTTCATGATCCGGATGCCGCGGTTGTGACGATCTTGGATGTAGTCGAGCTCCGTCCGCATCATCGTCTGGATGAGTTCGGGGTCTGTTCCGTCCACGGCCAGTTGAATCCCGCGCACGAAAAAGGGATCTTTGATTTCGTGGGCCACGTTCTCCAACGCGAGAATGCCGTCCCGACGCGCGATGTCGGCAAACCGACGGAAGTCGGCGATCAGCTTTTGCGGATCCGATCGTTCTTCCTTGAATCCGCGGACCATCACCCGCCAGGCGTTCACGATGTCCCGAAGAGGGAAATTGATGAGGAGGGCGCAGCACGTGCCTCCCACCACGATGCCGATCGAGGGGTAGTCGACGAACATGGTCAGACTCGCCCCCGGCGTGATCAAGATCGATCCCGCGATCAAACTGAAGCCGACGACGATCCCGATGATGGTCGCGATGTCCACAGTCCCGGTCCCCTACCTCGTCCTCGGCTTTAGGTCGGGAAGGCCCGAATGCTCCGCGAATAGGCGATCACCCTTTGGACCACCTCGTCCACCGACTCCTTGACCACGACCTTTTCGTGATTGAGAAGGGTAATAACCGTATCGGGCGTTTCCTCGAGAAACTGGATGAGCTCCGCGTTGAGCACGAATTCCTTGCCGTTCAGTCTCGTGACTTTGATCATACCAGGCCCATGCATTATACCACCCCGGGCCGAAGCCGGGGGGAATACGACACCGGGCGCGTCGGAAGGATTCGCCGGAGATCAAACGGGGTCGAACTTACCTCAAGCTGACGAGCTCCTCCAAGAGTCGATCTGCGGTGGTGATGACTCGGGCGTTCGCCTGGAAGGCGCGCTGGCTCACGATCAGGTTGGTGAATTCCCTGGCGAAATCGACGTTGGAGGACTCCAGCGTCCCGCTGATGATCGACCCCAGAGCGATCTGACCGGGCTGCCCGATGATGGCCGGTCCCGAGTTCGCCGCCACCTGGTAGCCGTTCTCGCCGATGGCCGAGAGGCCGTTCGGATTGGCGAAGCGCGCGAGCTGGATCTGGCCCAGCGTGCGCGTAAGCCCGTTGTCGAACATCCCCGTGATCTTGCCGTCGACGTCCACGGAGAAATCCCGGAGCGTCCCCATGGCGAAGCCGTCCTGCTGCGTGAGAAAAACGGCGGAGATCTGGGACGCGAACCCGGTCAACTGGTCCAGATCCAGGTTCACCGACATCGGAGTCGCCGCGCCCTGGTTCGGAATCAGGAGCGAGAGCGACGGGATGGGGCTGGTCGAGAGGAACTGTCCGGCCGTGGAGAACGTGACGGTTCCGGTGCCGATGACGCGATCGGTTCCTTGAATGGCCCCGCCGCTGAGGAAGGTGGAATCCTCCGATTCGGCGAGGTATCGGAAGGTGTTGCCCACGCTGCCCGTCACGGTGTCCAGGCCGCCCTTCGTCTCCAAAATCCAGGTCAGCTCTACAAGATGGGGCGTGCCGAGGGAGTCGAAGAACGTCGCGTTCGTGATGATGCTCTCTCCCGCGGCCGCTTCGATTTGCGTGAACGGGGAGAAGACGAGCCCGTCGGTGGCGTTCGCGATGTTCAAAGTCGTGATGGCGTCCGAGACGCCGACGTTGCCCGCGATGTGGAGACGGCCCGGAGCGAGTCCGGGGTTGAGGGTGAAGGGTGCGACCACCGACGTCGGATTGACGGTGACGTTGGCCCGTTGGTGGACCGTGAACTGGTCTCCCGCGACCGGGAGAGGCTGCCCCGTGGTGAAGGCGGCGGTGAGGACGAGGGTGTCGTTGGCGGTCGTGGTGGTCGCCAAGCTCGTGATCGAGGCGATCTGACCGGCTCCCGGGCCGGTGTTGAAGCGGATGATGTCCCCCGACTGAACCCCCTCGGTGGCGAAGTTGATCCCGGACACCTGCACCGTCGTGGCGGAAGGGAAGGCGCTTGCGGCGAACGAAATGCCGGCGGTGTTCGGGTTCGCGTCATTGTCGCGCACGGCGCCGTAGTTGAATCCCGAGGTGTTGATGCCGAGAACCCTCTGGAGGAAGGAGGCGAATTGGCCGAGCGTGGTTCCGAACCCGTCGAACCCCGGAGGGAGCGCGGTTCCGACCGAGAAGCGCTTCTGGGGGATCGTGCGGCCGCCTTTGACCGCATCGATCGTGATGACGTCCCCGGTGTCCAGGGCCAGATCGAGGAAGCCGGCGCCCGAATCGCGGGACAAGTTGCTGAGGAGCGTCGCGGATGTCGCCGGGGCGTTGGCCAGAGTGTTGTCCCCGAGCGTCTGAGACTCGAGCACCGTACCCATGAGCGCCTGGGCGCCGTCGCCCTTGAGGTTGCCGTCGAACTCCGCGTTGGTCGTTCGGACCGCGATGGTCAGATTCCCCACGGGGATCGAGAGATTCCCGATGGGGGCACCCGAGGCGACGATGAACGTGTTGAGATCCGCCTGGATGCCCTGGACGATGAAGCCGTTGGCGGGATTGTGAAGCATGTTCGCCGGGTTGATGGTGAACGATCCGTCCCGGCTGAAGGTGAGTCCACCCGTGGCGTCTCGGAGGATGAAAAAGCCGTCGCCGTCGATGCCGAGGTCGGTATTGAGCCCCGTCGTCTCGAGTTCGCCCTGGGAGAAATTCCGCGTGGTCGATGCCACGGTCACCCCCAGGCCGATCTGGAGCGGATCGATGCCGCCGAGGAATCCCTGCGGCGCGGAGCCGAACGAGATGGTTTGCGCCAGCATCGTCTCGAACTCCACCCGCGCCGTCTTGAATCCGGTGGTCGTGGAATTCGCCAGGTTGTCGCCGATCGTGTCGATGCGGAACTGCTGAGACCGCAGACCGCCGATCGCCGAGTTCATCGCCCGTACGAGTGCCATGACGTTCTCCTTTTACTGCGGCAGAATTTCCTGAATCCCGGCGAGCGCCATATTCTTGCCCGCCACGACCAGATGGACGGACCCCTTCTCCATCACCACCCGGCTCACGGTCCCCTCGACCGAGGAACCCGTTTCGGAGAGTCCCTTCACCTTCTTGCCGATAAGCCCGGACGCGGACGACATCTGCATAAACTTCTCGAAGGTGCGCAGGCTGTCCGTGAGCGCGGCCGTCTGCTCCAGCGTCTGCAGCCCCACGAGCTGGTTCATGAACTGCGAGTTATCCATCGGGTCGAGGGGGTTTTGGCTCGTGAGTTCGCTCACGAGAAGCTGGAGGAACTGTTCGCGCGACACCTTGGCACGGTCGGTCGCCTCGGAAATTCCGGCGCCGACATTCGTAACCGAGTTTACCATCTTCCTCTCCTAGGCCATCACATCGATCAATTGAGAACGAGCGGAGCGCGGACGCTCCGCGGACGGTCGGGGTTCGGGACTCTCCTGAAGGGACGACCGGGGAGCCGGTTCGGGACGGCCGGACTCTTGACGCCCCGCCTGGCCGTGCTGGAGGTCGACGCCGACGTCCAGATTTCCCACCTGGATTCCCTGACGCTCGAGCTGATCCTTGAGCGCGGGAAGCTGCGAGACGATGAGGTCACGCGCGGCGGAGGTTTCCGCTCGGAGCGACCCCCGGAGGACGTGCTCCTTCACCGACAGGTCGACGCGGAGATGTCCGAGGTTCGGCGGGTTGAGCACGAGCTTCATCCGGGATTGGCCCTTGAGCATCGTGAAACGCGCCGCCTTCATCAGTCGCTCTACGAACTCGACGCGCGAGGGATCGGCGGCGGGCGCGGCGGGTCTGGACGCGCGGACGGCCCCGGCCGCCCCTCGCGGATCACGGGCCAGTTCGCCTCCGAAGCCGCGTCCCTCTCCCCGAGGTGCCGACTCGACTCGTACTTCGGCGACCGCGGACGCCTGAGGGGGGAGCGTCGGCGCCGTCGGAGGCGCGGGAGGGGGCGGAGGAGTTGCTTCCGCCCTGGCCGCCGGCGAAGGGGGAGGAGCCGCCTCGCGCCGCGCTTCCGGACCGTCGGTCCGAACATCGGGTTTCGTCGCAGGAGAATCTGCCGGGGCGGGACCCGCTTGCTCCGGAGTCGCGGAGGACGTACCCGGGACGCGGAACCCCGACCGGGGCTCGGTCTCCGGAGGCTCAGACTCGGGCTCCGCCACGGCCTCGAGCGGAGGAGGCGACGATTGCGGACGCCCGTCGGGCTCGGAATCAGGATGATCGGCCGTCGTAGGGAGCTCGATCGGCTTGTACCGCTCAGGGGCGACGGGCTCCGCTTCCACGGGCGCCTCGACGGGGGCCGCGACGGGCGCCTCGATCGGCTTCGCATCGTCGACGATCGTCGGGCTCTCCGTTTCGACGGCCTGCGTCGGGACGGCACTCGGCTCCTCGGGACTCGGCGGGGCGGTCTCGAGAGTGGGAGTCGAGGATCCGCCCTCCGCGGTCGAGTCGTTCGCTGAATCGACTTGTTCGGTTTCTGTTTGGGCTTCGACTTCGCGCCGCGGCGCCGGGGGCGGGGCCTCCTCTTTCGGACGCAGCGGCAGATCCTCGATGGCGACGGCCTCGGACACCTCGCGTTCGGGCGCGAGTTCCTTGGAGGTCTCGGTAGTGCGGGGCAACGCGACGGGCGCGGCGAAGAGGCCCTGCAGGAGATCCGAGAGGTTGAGGACGAACGCCTGGAAGGTGGGATCCTTGACTCGGACCGGTTGGGGCGCGAAGGATTTCGGCAGACCCGCCAGGGACTTGACCGGCTGTACCACGGGCTCACCCCCTTTCGGGTGAGAGTGCTTCGGTTCGGCGGCGCCCCGCGCCGTCGCCCTACCGTCCGTGGTGGGGTCGTCCTGCCCGCCTCCTGCGGGACTACACGACCCCTCTCCGGCCTTTCCCCTCTACTGCTGCATCAGCCGCACGATCCGCTCGAAGCGGGTCGGCGTTCCCTTCGGCGCATCCTTATCCGGCGTGCGCCAGGCGCTCCCCTCCGCCTGCATGGCGCCCAATACTTCCGCCGACTTTTCCGGGGACAGGAGCCGAAGGTAGCGGACGATTTCCTTGTCGTCCCAGCCGAACATAAGCGCGGCCAAGTCCTGTCCCTCTATTTGTTCGAAGATCGGCAAATTCGCCTCGGTGGCTTGATCGATTTTTTTCGATTCGAGCGAATCGCGTTCTTTCTTCAGGGCGGCGCGGAGCTTGTCCGATTCCGAACGCGCGGCGTCGATCCGACGGCGCTCCTCGTCGAGACGGGCGGACTCGACCGCGGTCAGGTCCTGCATCCGGCGCAGCTCCTCCTCGCGCCGTCGATGGGCCGTCTCGGAACGGAGCCGAGTCTCCTCGATGCGGCGCCACTCCTCGTCCGTTTTCGGCGACTCGGAGGGTGGAGTTTCCGCTTTCTTTCCTTGGAGACCGGCGTACGCCGCCCGGAGACGCTCGCGCGAGAGCTTCCCCGAGGGAACGAGCCACATCGCCAGGAGGAGGAGCAAGAGGACGACGGCGGTGCACACGATCTGGACGAGCTTGCCCAACTGTCCCAACAGGCCTTTCATGGAGATCCCTCCTGAACCATCCGGGATGCGACCTCGTCGAGAAACTTCTGCTCGTCGCGGGCGATCGCGACGTCGTACTCGCCCCTCCGCCGTTCGCGAAGCCGCTCGAGCACGCGGACACCCTGCATGGCTCCGACGAGTTCCCGACGTTTCTCCGAGCGATGAAGCTGTCGAGTTTGAAGTCCGCGGTAAGCCTCGGTGATCTTTCGGCTCAGCAGATTGAGGTATTGTTCGCGGATCCGAACCGCCGTGAGGTCCAGTTCCTTCGACTTCAGCCCGCGGAGCTCGACCTTCGTCGATTCTTCCTCCACGATCAGGCGGAGGATCGCCTGCTGCTGGTCTTCGACCGCACGGTTGGCGTCCGCGAATTCTCGCCGCTTGGTCTCCTCGAGGATTCGGCGGATCTCCAGGAGCCGCTCCAGACGGAATCGAAAGAGTTTAGGCATGGAATCCCTTTCCCAATTCCGCAAGGTCGTTCCGAACTTGCTCGAAACCGACGCCGTCCGAGACATCCTGTTTGAGGAAGCGTTGGATCGCCGGCATCATGCGAACGGCCAGATCGATCTCCGGGTTGGAACCCTTTACGTAGGCTCCGACGTTGATGAGATCCTCCGCATCGCGGTGCGTCGCGAGGGCGGCGCGCACCCGGGTGGCCGCGGCGAGGTGCTCGGCCGAGACGACGTCGTTCATCAGGCGGGAGACGCTGGTCAGGGGATCGACGGCCGGGTAGTGACCCCGAATGGCCAGCGACCGGGAGAGCCAGATGTGTCCGTCGAGGATGGAGCGGGCCGTGTCGGCGACGGGCTCGTTCATGTCGTCCGCTTCGACAAGGACGGTGTACAGCGCGGTGATCGATCCGCGGGCGGAACGACCGGCGCGCTCCATGAGCCGGGGAAGGAGCGCGAAGACGGACGGCGGGTATCCCTTGGTCGCGGGGGGCTCGCCCGCGGAGAGGCCGATCTCCCGCTGTGCGTTGCAGGTGCGGGTGACCGAGTCCATGAGCAGGAGGACGTCGTTTCCAAGGTCGCGAAAGTATTCGGCGACGGCGGTGGCGGCGAAGGCGGCCTTGACGCGAAGGAGGGCGGGACGGTCCGAGGTCTCCACGACGACGACGCTGCGGCGGAGTCCCTCGGGCCCGAGGTCCTTCTCGATGAAGGCGCGGACTTCGCGACCGCGCTCTCCGACCAGGCCGACGACGGTGACGTCGGCCGAGGTATAGCGCGCCATCATCCCGAGGAGGGTGCTCTTGCCGACGCCGCTGCCGGAAAAGAGACCGACGCGCTGTCCTTTGCCGCAGGTCAGCAGGGCATCGACGGACCGCACGCCGGTCGAGAGGGGCTCGTGGATCGGGTCGCGCTCCATCGGCCCGGGAGCGCGCGCATAGAGCGGGATCTTCGCCTCGGCGTGCACCGGCGCGCCGCCGTCCACGGTGTGGCCCCGCGCGTCGACGACCCGTCCGAGGAGGCCGCGCCCGACGGCCACTCGCTGGGCCGTGGAGCGGCACACGACCGGATCCCCGTGGCGGACCCCCTCGAGTTCACCGAGGGGCATGATAAGCAACACGTCTTCCCGGAACCCCACCACCTCCCCCGATACGGCGCCCGACGATGCGACGATCTCGCATACCGCTCCGACGGGGACGGAGAGTCCTTCGCATTCGACGACGAGCCCGATCACCTGGCGCACGCGTCCGACCCGCCGCGCCGGCTCCGCCTCCTCCACCGCCGTCCTATATTTTTCGAACGCACCCATTTCCTATAGGATACAGAAATAGCCAGGCTTCTTTTATATCATGATATAGAAATAGCCTGGCTATTTCTATATCATCCGAGAAGGGCACGGGTCAATTCCTCGATCTGGGTTTTGAGGTCGGCGTCGACGGCGCCTTGGGTCGTCATGACCCGGCAGCCTCCGCGCTCGACGGACGGGTCGCCGCGGAGTTCGATGCGCGCCTCGCCAGGGAACCGCGCGCGGAGGTCCGGGAGATACGTCTCGACGAGGGCGAGATCGTCGGGATGGATCCGCACCTCCATCCCGTTCCGGCGGACCGCCAGCTCCACCGCCCGGCGCATCACGTCTCGGGCGACGGGCTTGCCGGCGGCGACCTCCGCCCGCACCACCCGCTCGGCAATGGCGATCGCCAGCGCCACCAGGTCGCGCTCGGCCTCCGCCAAAAGGTCCCCTCGCTTGGCGTCGAGGCCGCGCACCACGCCCTCCAGAAGAGCGGCCACGCCGGAGGTCTCGGAGACGATGCGGGCGCGCTCCGATTTCTCCGCCTCCGCCCGCCCCTCGCCCCGCCCCGCCTCCCATCCCTCGCGCCGAGCCGCCTCGCGAATCCGCTCCGATTCCGCCAACGCCGCCGCCAGCAGCTCCTTCGCCTTCTCGCGAGCCCGCGCGAGGATGCTCTCGGCCTCCGACTCGAACGACTGCAGATGAAACGGCTGCATCTAGACGACGATCTCCTCCGCCCCCCCGCGGCCCTCGATCATGAGTTCGCCCTGCTCCTCGAGACGGCGTACCACGTCGACGATCGCCTGCTGCGCGGCCTCGACGTCGGAGAGTCGCACCGGTCCCATGAACTCCATCTCCTCCCGAATCAGCTCCGCGGCGCGCTGCGACATGTTCTTGAGGAACTTCTCCTTGAGCTCGGGAGACGCCGTCTTGAGCGCCATCGCCAGCTGGCTCGTGTCGATGTTCTTGAGGAGGTTCTGGATCCCCCGGTCGTTGACCCGCGAAATGTCGTCGAAGGTAAACATGAGACGGCGAATCTGCTCCACCATCTCCGGATCTTCCTCCTCCAGCCCCTCGAGGATGTTCCGCTCCGTGGAGCGCTGGACGAGATTCAGGACCTCCGCCGCCGCTTCGACCCCGCCGGTCTTCTTCAGCTCCGCGGTCACGAACGACGAGAGCTTGGTCTCCAGC
The DNA here is from genome assembly GCA_964526305.1 of uncultured Planctomycetales bacterium. Classification (GTDB taxonomy): domain Bacteria; phylum Planctomycetota; class MHYJ01; order MHYJ01; family JACPRB01; genus JACPRC01. The sequence continues at coordinate 23,032 of CAZGKV010000058.1, forward strand.
GCACGCTCGACCTGCTGGACGATCTCGGGACTCGTATGCTCCATCGTCGCCAGCCGCTTGACGACCTCCTGTTGCTTCTTGAGCGGAAGCGCCTCCATGATCTCCGCCCCTTGCGACGAAGTGAGGTACGCGATGATGAGCGCGATCGTCTGGGGATGCTCGTCCTGGATGAAGGTGATCAAGTTCCGCGCGTCGGCGCGGTGAAGGAACCCGAAGGGGGTCGCCTTCATCGACGATTCGATCGATTCGATGATCTTGCGGACCTCGTCCGGCGGGAGAAACTTCTCCAGGAGCTGCCGCGCGTACTGGAGGCCGCCCTGTTCGACGTACTGCTGGGCGAGATAGGTGTTCTTGAACTCGGAGAACATCTTGTCCCGCTCGTCCTTGGTCGGACGCTCGTCGTCGAGCTTCGCGATCTCCTTCGCCAGGAGTTCCTGCTCCTCGCGGTCCAACTGCGTGAGGATGCGGGCCGCGGTGTCGGCGTCGACGGACACGAGAAACAGCGCCGCCTTGCGCAGCCCTGCCGTGTCGGTCGGGCCCGGAACCAACGGCTTCTCGGCCATGCTACTTCCCGGTCATCCAGCGCTTGAGGATCGAAGCCACGTTCCGCGGGTTCTTCGACACCATCTCGCGGATCGTCATCTTCATCCGGCCGATCTCCTCCTCCGCCAGAGCGAGTTCCGGCGGCGCTCCGACGACGGCCTCCTCCCCGAGCTTCTTGCGGAGGGCCTCGAGATCCTCCACCATCCGCTTCGGGAGGGCCGCCTTGAGCAGCTTGTAGACGATTATAAGGGCCACGAGAACGAGAAGGAAGAGGATCAGGGAACCTCCCCACCGCTCCAGGAACTCTCCGAGCCGATCCTTGAAGGCCGCCGGGGGGGCCGCGGAAGGCCGCCGAGTCGGCATGAACGTGACGGAGAGCGCGTTCGGCTCCTTCAGTCCCACCGCCGTCATGATCGAGGCCTTCAGCTCGTCCAGCCTCGCCTTCTCTTTCTGAATCGCCGCATCCGGATTCTCCCCCTCCGCCAGAGGAACCGGAAGGACGACCGAGACCGTCAAGTCCTTGAGTTCGCCCCACGGCGTTTCGATCCGAACCGTGGACCGGGGAACGAGGTTCTCCGTCCGATCTTCGCTGGCGGTCCGATCCGTTTTCGTCCCGGCGCCGTCCCCCGGGGTCAACTGTCCCTCCCCGCCCTTAATGCTGGGCGAGCCCGTCCGATTCTCCGATTTCTCCTTCTCCTTGATCGCCTCTTTTTTCACGGTCACGGGCTTTTCCGCCTTCTCTTCGAATCGCGAAATCGTATCGGACGAGAGAAGGGGTCGAAGGCCGACCATGGCGTTCGGGTGCACGCGGAGAATCTCGCTCCGCAGCCATTCCGCCGTGAGCCGCTCCATCTCGAGCTTGCTCTCCGCCAGATCCACGGCGGTGTTCGCTTGCGGAAGCCGGTAGGGCCGCCCGGCGGTGTCCATGATGAGGACGTTGTGCGGCTTGAGCCCGGTCATTCCGTTGGCCACCAGCCGCGCGATCGCCTTCACGTTGGAGGAGGAGAGCTCCTGACCCGGCTTGAGCTCGACCGTCACCGAGGCCGTCGGCTCGTTCCCTCGGAAGCCCAACGCCTGCGCCTGGTCGCCCGGCGTCAGCTGGACGCTCGCTCGCTCGACGCTCTTGACGCTCGAGATCATCCGCTCCAGCTTTCGCTGGATCGCAACTTGATAGCGCCGCTCCTGCTGCCACTTCGAAGCGGTGATGTTCGCCTCGTCGAGAAACTTCCAGAGCTGGACATCCGAGAGGACGTCCTCGCCGTGGAGCTCGATCACGACCTGGTCGGCGATCTCCTTGGGGACGTAAATCTCTTCATGGCGAAGCTCGTACTTGTAGTTCTTTTCCGCGAGCTTCTTGATGACGAGACTCCGCTCTTCGCGGCTCGACTCCGTGCCGACGATCTTGGTCCACCCGTTGGCCGTGGCGGCGCTCGCTCCCCATACGATGAGCGCGCCGATGAGGACGAACAGCGTGACGACCGCGACCTTCTGAACCGCGGTCATGTTGGCGAGCATCGTCCGGATATACCCGGCGATGCGCTTCAGCAGATCCATCGTGCCCCTCTCCTCTCTCTCCCGCCGCCAAGCGGCCCGAGTTCATACCTCGAACTCCTTGCGGGCCGCTTACCCTGAGCGAGCCGCAGGCGAATCGACGGGTTTCCGAGGGCTAACCCCTCGACTCCGCTGCGCCTCGCTCGGGGTAAGCAGGGCGTAGGGACGCAACTGTTTACTTCGCCCTGCTTAGATCCGCATTCGTTGGATTTCCTCGAACGCCTCCACCAACTTGTTGCGGATCTGCATCAACGACTCGAAGGCGATCTGCGCCTTCTTGAACGCGATCATCACCTCTTCCTGCGTCGCCTCGTTCCGGAACATCTTCTCGAGCGTAAGGTCCGCCTCCTGTTGAAGTTGGTTCACGCTCTCGATCGACTCCTTGAGGATCTCCTTGAACGACCGCTCTCCCTCCGTCGGGGCGGACTTCGAGGGCGGCGTCGGTCCCGACGCCGGAGTGCCGGGCGTGGCGGAGCCGATCTTGTCCACCATTAGGCCAGAATCCTCAGAGCGTTCGAGTTCATGCTCTTGGCCGTCTCCACCGCGGATAAATTCGCTTCGTACGCGCGGGACGCCGCAATCATATCGACCATTTCGACGATCGGATTGACGTTGGGCCGGTAGAGTTTCCCGAAGTCGTCGGATCCCGGAACGTTTCGGGCGTGCGGATGGGTGGGGTCGAACTCCACCCGGAAGTCCGTGGTGTCGTCGACGATCTTCGGAGTCGTCACCCCGAAGACCTTGTCTCCCTTCCTCAGATGACCCGCCTGGAAAATCACTTCCTTCCGGCGATAAGGCACGTGCCGCACGAAGGACTGTCCATCCGGCCCCGAGACGAACTCCTGCGAGGCGCTCGTCGTGTCGACGTTGGCCAGGTTGTTCGCGATGACCTCCATCCGCATGCGTTGGGCCCGCATCCCGCTTGCGCTCACGTCGATCGGAGAAACGACCACGGCTCATCCCCCCTATCTCACCCGTTCGCTGATCGCTTCGCGCATCAGGTCGAACTGATGCGTGAGAAGACTCGCCAGCATTCCATGAAGGCCCGAGTTCTTGACCATCTTGGCCACCTCGAGGTCCACATCCACGTTGTTTTCCGTGTGCCGGAGGATCCCCGCGTTCTCGGGCAGCGCCTCGAGATACCGGACTTCGGGCGAGCCCCCGCGCTTCGGAAGGATCCCGTCGCGCCGTTCGAGTTCGAAGATGTCCCCGACGGAACGCTTCTGTTCGTCCCAAGCCCGAAGCATCATCTTCTGGAACGCCCCCTCGGGCACCTCCATCGTCTTGTAAAAGGGAGTCTCGACGTTCGCGAGGTTGTTCGAGATGACGCGATGGCGGTGCGTCGCGAAATGGAGCCACTGCTCGATCGCCGGCAGCGATCCCCGATCGAACATCGTCTGGAACATGATCTCTCGCCTATGGAGAGCAACCGCCGTGCCAGAGACGGCACCACCATGGCGCCGCAACCCTTCGATTCCAAGGCATTTGAAATCCCAGCCTCGGCCTTCTCCGCCATCCCGGAAATTTATTCCACAGCATCGGAAGCCCCTTCCAGGCGGCGGAAGTTCTCAAGGCTCGTCTCCTAACCGGACCATCGTTTCAGCTTGTCCCGGAGCGTCCGGGACGTGATTCCCAGGACTCGCGCGGCCTGTTCCCGATTCCCCCCGCACGATCGCAACGTCTCCTCGATCGCCTCCCGTTCGATCTCCTCCAGAGGACGCCCCGAGATCGCGGTTCCCGGCTTCGGCCGACCCGAGAGCCACGGAGCCAGCATTTCGTCCGCGATCTCTTCCGATCCGGACAACACTTGAGCGCGCTCGAGGATATTCTTGAGCTCGCGGACGTTTCCGGGCCAGGAGTACTCTTGGAGCAGCTTCAGCCCGGCCTTCGACACCTTGCGTTTCCCGAGGAAATGGAGAACCAGACCCGGAATCTCCTCCCTCCCCTCGCGGCGAGGCCGGAGGAGAATCGGGATCACGTTCAG
>CAZGKV010000059.1:0-26491 GCA_964526305.1 uncultured Planctomycetales bacterium
CACGTGAACTACGTGCCATCTCCGGGGCCTCGCGGCTTCGAGATCTGGGTCCGGCGCAACGACCGTCCCTCGCGCGAACTGGCCTCCTACCTCCGCGGAGAGATGAATCGAACGCTCTCGACCGAAGACCGCAAGATCAAGGACGACAAGGCGCTCTACGTTCTACGCTACACGTCCTGCCCGTCGGCGCTGGTGGAAGTCGGGTTCATCTCGAATCCGGACGAAGAACGGAATCTTCTCGACTCCTTCTATCGACAGAAGCTCGCCGCGGCCCTGGCCGAAGCCGTCAAGAAATTCCTGGCGGCCCGGCGGTGAGGGGCGGGAGAAACCGCCGAATCGCGAAACCGGCATAGTTCCCCAGGAGGTGGAACATGCCGCTTGCTTCCTTCTCGGACCGCCCTATAATCGTGCCTCTCATGCGCCGAATATGGTGGATCCCTCTCCTGTGGGGGTGCTCTTCCGGACCCTCGCCGGATGTAAAGAGCCCCTACCCTTACGGACGATACCTGGGAGCCCTGCAGCTTGCGGAGCGTCCGAATGCGGAGAACGTCCGGACGCTCGTGGAGATGCTCCAGGATCCCGAATACCTGGTTCGTTCGGGGGCCGTCGTAGCCCTCGCTCGCATCGGGAAACCCGAATTCGCGGCCCATCTCCTCCCCCGCCTATCGACGGAGGTGGAGACATCGCCCATGGTCCGCGGAGACGTCTGCCTGGCCCTCGCGAAGTTGAAGAATCCTCAGGCCATCGTCCCCCTCTTGACCACTCTCCAATCCGATCCGGAGGGAGTCGTTCGTCGGGAAGCGGCCAAGTCTCTTCCCGCGTTCGGCAAGAAGCCCGAGATTCTCCAGGGACTCGCGACCGCCGTGGGCGACTCGGACGTGAGCGTCTCCTGGCGGGCCCATCTCTCGCTCCAGGAAATGACGGGGGCGAAAAGCGTCGCCATGACCCGCGACGCCTGGAACGCCTATCTCAAGGATCATCCGTGAAGATCCGGTTCCTGGAGGAGCCGGTCGACTACGACGGCACCGCCATCCATTCCCTCTGGGCCTATCGGAACTTCGGTATCCAAGGAGACAGCCTCCTAGCGTTCGTCGGGGCCTGCGACATTCCTTTCGACCACATGGTGGATCTCGAGGATGTTCGCGCCGGGAAACGGATCTGGAGTCCGAAGATGCTCCACTTCATCGAAGAGCGATTCGACACGGATCTCGAGAAGGCGGTTCTCCGGCAGCGTCTCCTGGCCACTGTCGCGCGCGATCGCCTCGCGGAGCGGAAGGTCCCCGTCCTTCGGCACGGGGATGACCTCTTCGTCGGAGAGAGAAAACTCTCGATCTCGATCGCGGCGGCGACGCCGGTGTCGACGAAGATTCACTTCGGGATGAACGTCGTTCGCGCCGAAGGTCTGGACGTCCCCACGGAAGCGCTGGCCACCTTCGGAGTCCAGCCGAAGGAGCTTGCGGATCGGGTGCTCGAATCGTACGCCGAGGAACTGGGCGGCGTCCTGGACGCCCGAACGAGGGCTAGGGGCGTGCCGTGAAGGACCGCCGCAAGTGGCTCTTCAACGTCCTTCGCGTCGTCTTCGGCTTGGCGTTGCTGTACGTCGCCTACCGCCTCATTCACTTCCACGACCTCTGGGTGGTTCAACGGGACGGGCTCAAGCTCCAAGCGAGCGAGGTGCGCGACGAGGGTTCCCATTGGCGGGTGAGGGCGGACGGCGCCGAGCAGGTCCTGCCGAAGGAAGGGACGAAGGTAGAGTTCCGCGAGGGATTCCTTTCGCTGTTCCGGCGGATGGATCGCCGGCTCTATTTCCTCATTTCCCCCCTCCTCTTGGTTCCCCTCGCGGTGGCGGCGTTCCGCTGGTATCTGCTCCTGCGCGCGAGCGGATTCGAGGTCCGCTACTCCACGATCCTGCGGGTGACGTACCTCGGCGCCTTTTTCAACAACTTTCTCCCGGGGAGCGTCGGGGGGGACATCGCGCGGGGCGTGATCGCGGCGAAGGGAGAGGACCGGAAGGCGGCGCTGGCGGCCACGATTCTCCTCGACCGACTTGTCGGACTGGCCGCGATGATCGTGATGGCGGCGGTGTGTGTGGCTCCCCTCGCGACCGATCCGCGGCTCCGGATTCCCGTCCTCCTTGTCGGCGGGGGGCTGGTGGGGTTGATCCTCGCCTACGTCGTCTATTTCAGCCGCACGATCCGCAACCTGCCGTTCCTTCGGAAACTCAAGGGCGCAGGGAAGGTAGGAAAGATCGCGCGGGATTTGGACGCGACGTTTCATCTCGTCAAGGAGCGGAAGGGCGTGGCGGTGCAATGCGCCCTCCTTTCCGTGCTCGCGCAGATCCTGACCATCGGAGTCATTTTCGGGCTGGCTCGCGGACTGGGTGTTACTCAGGTCACCCTCCTTCAGTTTTTCATCTTCGAGCCCATCATCTTCATCTTGACCGCAATCCCGGTCTCTCCAGGCGGCTGGGGCGTTCAGGAGGGGGCGTATGCCCTTCTCTTCGGCCTGGTGGACGTTCCTCGGAACCAGGCCATCGCGATCTCGATTCTGTATAAGCTAACGCTGGTCTTCCTCTCCCTTCCCGGTGGTATACTCTTTGCCTTAGGGGGAGCACGAAGACGCCGTGAAAGCGGAGCTCGTACTGAAATCGACGGACCGACAGGAGACGTTCCCGCTCACGAATGAGCGCGTGACGATCGGCCGGAGCATCCATACCCACATCCGTCTCATGGACAAGTTGGTCTCGCGCGAACATTGCGAGATCGTCCGCATGGGAGAGCGCTACATCCTCCGCGACCTGGGAAGCTCCAACGGGACCATCGTGAACGGAAAGGCCGTTTCGGAAAAGGTCCTCGAGTGGGGAGACAAGCTCCAGGTCGGCGAGACGGTACTGGTCTTTCTGGTCGAGGCGCCGAATCCGGACGGGACCAAGGACGTCGAGGTCACCCCGGGCGCCGCGGTGGAAGAGGAGCGAAGCGTCTTCCTTCCGCTCACCGAAGTCGATTTTCGCGAGGCCGCGGGAGGGGCGATCGGTCCGGAACTGCCGCGCCTTCTGTACGACGCCGCCCGCGAGGTGCTCTCCAAGGAATCGGTCCCCCAAGCCTGCGCGGCCTACCTTCGCTTGCTCCTGCGCATCGGTCGATTCGGTCGCGCGGCGGTCGTTCTCTTCGACTCCACCGGGGAAGTCGTCGAGCGGTTCACGAAAGCCGGACCCGACGCGAAGCGCCACGGAATCCAGCTCGAGGCCGGAGCGCTCCGGAGGATCTTCGAGAATCGCGAAACCTTCCGGCGGGGCGGCGAGGAGGTGGACGAGATGACCTACTCCTCCCTCCTCGCCCCGATCCTGGGGAAGGACCGAGTCCATGGCGCGGCCTATGTGGACGATCTGACCGCGCTTTCGCCCCTCCGGGACGGCGACGTCCACCTCCTGGGAGCGCTCTCGGGAATGGTCGGCTGCTCGCTGGACGCCCTGACCCGGGTGCAAACGGCACGCGAAGAGCGCGAAAACCTTCGAAGATGGATCGCGGCGGAGAACGAAATCGTCGGGGATACGGAGTCGATGCAGCAGGTCCTCGATCTCGTCGGAGAGGCGGCGAAGGCCGATGTCCCGGTCCTGGTTCGAGGGGAGGGCGGCACGGGGAAAGAACTGATCGCTCGGGCCGTCCACCTCAACAGCCGGCGTGCCGGCGCTCCCTTCGGCGTCTTCCACTGCGCCTCTCTCGCTCCGGAATCGCTCGAAGTCGAGCTCTTCGGGCACGAGAAGGACGCCCTCCCGGGAGCGGTGGTGCGGCGCAAGGGCCGGATCGAGACGGCACAGGGAGGAACGCTGTTCCTCGACTCCGTGGGAGAATTGCCCCAGGAGTGCCAGCTTCGATTGGCGCGATTCCTCGAGGAGCATCGGATCCTTCGACTGGGAGGGACGGATCCAGTCCCGCTGGACGTCCGAATCATCGCAGGCACGACGCGGGACTTATCGAGTTCGGCCGCTCGAGGAGCGTTCCGGGAGGAACTCCTTTCCCGACTCGGAGCCATCGAGATCGTGATCCCCCCCCTCCGAGATCGTCGTGAGGACATCCCCCTCCTCGTCCGCGCCGTTCTGGACGATCTAACGGAGCGAATGGGCCGCCGAGTCGAAGGCCTGAACGAAGCGGCACAGGCCCTCTTTCTGCATCACGAGTGGGCCGGCAACGTGCGGGAACTCCGAAACGTCCTCGAGCGCGCGGCGCTCCTGCCTTCCTCTCCGACGCTGGTGCCCGAGGATTTCCCCTCGCTGCTCCAGGGACGCACGGGCAGCCGGGAGGCTCCGCGGAGCCTGGACGAGGTGGAACGGGAGCACGTGCTGCGCGTGCTCCGGCTCGTCGGCGGAAACCAAGCCGAGGCGGCCCGCCTCCTGGGACTGAGCCGCACGGCCCTCCAGGAGCGGCTGACCCGGTACGGCATCGGCGGGTGACCCCGCGCTACGGTACACTTCCCGGTCGAGGATCGTCTAACCTGAGATTTCGGCGCCGGAACCGCAATTGGGGTGTGTTGGAGGTGGCATGAACCGTCGCGGGTCCGTTTCTGTCCCCGTCCGTTCCCCGGAACAGGTATCATACTGACGTGCAACCCGAGACGTGGGGCGATTTCGAGGTTTATCCCGACCAGGTCTTGGGCCGGGGCGGGATGGGGTCCGTCTATCGCGGTCGGCAGATTTCGCTCGACCGCCCGGTCGCAATCAAGGTCCTCAAGCGGGAGCTTTGCGAGGATCCGGAATTCGTCAAGCGTTTCCACCGCGAGGCCTCGCTCCTGGCGCGGATCACCCACCCCAACGTCTTGCAGATCTATGCGGCCGGGGAGCACAAGGGGCTCCAGTACTTCGCGATGGAGCTTCTCGAGGGAGAAGACCTTTCCGGTTATCTGAGGCGAGAATATAAGTTCTGCCGCGGCGAGATCTTTCGGATCGCGATCGACACCTCCTCGGCACTGGACGCGGCGTGGCGGCACAAGATCATCCATCGCGACATCAAGCCGTCGAACATCTTCCTCACCCAGGACAATCAGCTCAAGGTGATGGACTTCGGTTTGGCGAAGTCGTCCGGGGCCGGCGACATTACGATGGATCAGACCATCCTGGGAACCGCGAAGTACATGTCTCCGGAGCAGGCGACGAATCAGCCGATGGACATCCGAACCGACCTCTACTCCCTGGGCGCCGTTCTCTACGAAGTCTCCACCGGTCTTCCGCCCTTTTCCGGGGACAATCCTACGGCGATCGTCTATCGCCATGTTCACGAGGCGCCCGCCCCGCCGCGCTCGCACAACGCAGAACTCGAGGCCGACATCGAGGCGATGATCCTAAAACTCCTGGCTAAGAGTCCGGACCAGCGATTCCAGTCCCCCGAAGAGGTGATGGAGTATAGCCGCGCCGCGGTCGAAGGGGCGGCGCCGGAGCTCGGGCTTTCCATCCCCGTGGCTCCCAAGAAGGAATCGGTCTTTTCGAACATCGCCCCTCCCGCCGAGGAGGCGACGGACGAGACGGTGCTGGTCCAGGCGGAGGAGGCTCAGGAGCAAAAGAAGGGAAGCTTCGTCGGAATGCTCCTCGCCCTCCTTCTGGGCTTCGGGGCCGTGGGAGCCGGAGGCTACTTCGCATGGAAGAGAATGAAGGCGACTCCGGATCCCGGCGCGGCCAAGACGGTCTCGGCGGGGGATGTGGGCGGAGGAAAAAAGGAGTCTTCGGGAGGCAAGGGTTCCGGGGACGCATCCGGAGGCAATACGGGCGAGCGGAAAGGCGACAAGCCGATCGACAAGACCAAGGACAAGACCGAGGAGACGAACCGGAACACCTCTCACGAAACCTCGGGAGGAAAAGCCTACGAGGAGGCGGTCTCCCGATCGGAGGAAGCGAAGAAAAAGGGCGATTGGGACACGGCTCTTCGGGAATTGGACGATGCCGAAAAGCACGTTCCCGAGGGCGACGGGCGGAGGGCGGAGATCGAAGCCAAGCGCTCGGCGATCCGATTCGAACGGGCCCATCGAGTTGCGGAAGAGGCCTTCGGGCGTAAGGACTGGGTCGCCGCGATCCGCTCGTACGAGGAAGCGACGAAGGAACTTCCCGAACGGGACGAACGCCGCACCTCGATCTCCAAGAAGATCGCCGAGGCGAAGTTCCAGATCGCGTGGACGGAGGCGGAAGATCGGTTCGCGAAGAAAGAGTGGGAAGAGGCGCTGCGACTCACCGCCGAAGCCGGAGCGCTGTTGCCCGAGGGCGATGCGCGGTCGGCCGACGTGAAAAAGCGGACGTCGGCGATCCGATTCGAGCGGGCCTTCGCGCGCGGGGAAACGGCCGCCGGGCGGAAGGATTGGGCTTCGGCGCGAGAGGCGTTCGAGGAGGCGCTGAAAGAGCTTGGCGAGGACGACCCTCGGCGCGAGGGCGTCGTACGAAAGCGCGACGGCGCCGGCTTGGAGGTCACGCTCGAGGAGGCCGCCAAGGAGCGGGATCTCGCCAAGCGCGTGGAAACGTATCGAGCCTGCCTCGGACGCGATCTTTCCCGCATTCGTCCGTTGCTCCGCTCCGCGGCGGTCCAGCTCGCGCAGCAGCGGATGAAGGCCAAGGAGTGGGCGGGGGCGGCCGAGGCGTTGAAGCTGGCGATCGAGAACGAACCCGACGCCGAGGCTCGCGCGAATCTCGAGCGGCGCCTCGCTTTCTGCGCGCGCGTCGAAGCGGTCCTCAAGGCGGAATCGGCGGAGGAGTGGATTCGGGCCAAAGAGCTGCTCGTCGAGTTGTTGGCCGGAGAGAACTACGGAATGCGCGCCTTCCTTCAGGAGCGGCTGAAGTTCGTCAACGAAAAGCTCGAAGCCGGGATGACGGGCGAGGACAAGCGGAACCGCGATCTCTTCTTGAAATTGGTGGCGGAAGCCCGCCAAGCCTTCGACGCGGGCCAATGGAACGAGGCCCATCGCAAGATGGAAGAGGCGTCGAAGGACGAATATCGCCCCTTCCACGACGAGCCCTTCCGCCGGGATCGGGCGCACTATTCGGTTGCGGCGAAACCTCCGAAGGGGATGGTCTACGTCCCCGGAGGAAAATACGTCGTCGGCGATTCCGGCGATCGCACCCTTCATGGCCCGAGTTGGGAAGTCGAGCTCAAGCCCTATCTCATCGACATCGAGGAGGTCTCGCGTCGCGACTATCGGGACTTCTTGACCTACCTCAACCGGGAGGGACACAAGCTCTGCCATGCGGACGAGCCGCGGGGATTGACCCACCTTCCGGAACGACGCGCGACCGGCGACGGCCCCGTGAATTGGGTTACGTGGTGGGATGCGACCGCGTACGCCGCGTTCCGCAAGAAGCGTCTGCCGACGGAGACGGAGTTCGAGGTGGCCGCCGGATACGATCCGTCGTCGCGGAGCCGTCGCGCCTACCCGTGGGGGGACGGCTATGGAAGCGGCGGGGGAGAAAGCGCCTTCGGACTTCGAGGGTTGGACAACGACGTTCTCGAGTGGACCTCTTCGGACTACCAGTCGTATCCCGGCTCCCAGTTCTCGGATACGCGGTTCGGCTCGGAGAGGAAAATCTTGCGGGGAGGGACGCGCTCTACGGGCGAGCAGCGGAAGCAGGCCCTGAAAGTGACCCACCGCTCCTACTGGCTGCGAGGTCGCGGCGAGATGTACACGGGATTCCGCTGCGTCATGGAGATTCCCGAGAAGTAACTCCGTCGTCCCATTGTCGTTTGACTCCCCCTCACCTCAGCCCTATACTCGATCAACGTGGCGAACGATGGGTGGGGCGACTACGAAGTCTACCTCGATCAAGTGCTCGGCCGGGGAGGCATGGGCACGGTCTACAAGGGAAAGCAAGTCTCCGTCAATCGGCTCGTCGCGATCAAAGTCCTGAAGCGGGACCTCACCGAAAGCACCGATTTCGTCCGTCGGTTCTATCGCGAAGCCACTCTCCTCGCCAAGCTCGTCGATTCCCGCATCGTCCAGGTGTACGGCGCCGGACAGGCCGAAGGACAGCACTGGTACGCGATGGAGTTCGTCGAAGGAGAGGATCTTTCGACGCGAATCCGTCGCGGCTATCAGTTCACCCACGAGGAGATCGTGCGGATCTCCCTCGAGACGGGAGAGGCGCTGGCGGCGGCCTGGCGCGAGAAGATCATCCACCGCGACATCAAGCCGTCCAACATCATCATGACGAAGGACAACCACGTCAAGGTGATGGACTTCGGGCTGGCCAAGAATCCCGAGAACGACCTTACGCAGACGGAGATGATCATGGGGACGGCGAAGTACATGTCCCCCGAGCAGGCGACCGGAGGTCACTGCGACATCCGGAGCGATCTCTATGCCTTGGGCGCGGTTCTCTACGAGCTTTCGACGGGGACGGCGCCCTTCGTCGGCGAGAGCGCTACCGCGGTCATCTATCAGCATGTGCACAAGGTCCCCGTCTCTCCCGAGAAGCTGAATCCCTCGCTTCCTTCCGCGCTCTGTCAGGTGGTGATGCGGCTCTTGGCGAAGGATCCCAAGGATCGATATCAGACCCCCGAAGACCTGAATCGCGATTGCAAGGCGATCATCGAAGGGGTGAGTCTGGACGAGAAGACCGTCCTCTATCACGAAGTCGGAAAATCTCCGACGGGTCAAACCGCCGGAGTGCCGTCGCCGACGATTCCGATCGTGACCGAGGAGCGCGAGGGGCGCGGCGGTTTGATCGTCGGACTGGCCGCGGCTCTCTTGATCCTCGGCGTCGGCGGATTCTTCCTCGTCCGCGCCCTTCGGACCGGGCCGGTGGATCCGAAGACGAACGGAGGCGGCGGAGGAGGGAATAACACCGGCGGCAACGGCGGTCATGTGCAGAAGCCCGAGTGGGAAAAGCAGTACGAGAGGCTTCTCCTGGATGCCGGCGTTGCGGCCGCGCGGCGGGATTGGCGTGCGGCAAAATCCTCCTACAGTCAAGCGCTGGAGCTGCTCCGAGTGAATCGGCCCGAGGACGCCCGCATCGCGGAAATCGAGCGCAAGTACAAGAGCGTGCGCTTCGAGGAAGCGATCGAGGAGGCGGGGAAGAAGACGGAGTTGTTCGAGAAGATCGCCCTCTATCGGCAGGCGCTGGAAGATGCCGGGTCCGAGGAGGAGCGGAAACGAGCCGAGCGATTGCTCCGATCGTGCGAGTCCGAGCAGGCGCAGAGGGACGGCGTCCAAAGAATGTCCCGGCAGGACTGGAGCGGGGCGGCGCAGGCCTTCAAGGAGGCGATGGAAAAGTCCGACGCCCCCGAGGATCGGGCGCGGAGAGAGAAGCTCCACCAGTTCTGCTCCACGATGGTCGAAATCGGACAGCTCGAACGGGAAGAGAAATGGGACGACGCGAAGGCGAAAGTCGAGCAGCTTCAGAAGGGCGACGTGTTCGAATTCGGAGAACTCCTTCATAAGATCCTCGAAGGGGTGAACGGGAAAATCGCCGTGCGGGACGGCGCCCGGTACAAGAAGATCTTGGAGGAGGCGCAGGCGCATTATCTAGGGTGTCGGTGGGAGGATTCGGGGAAGAAGCTGGACGAGCTGGAGCACGAGCGGTTCGCGGGGTTCCGGGACGAGAATTACCGGGAACTCCGCAAGAAAATCCATCGTGCGCTCAAGCCGCCGGCGGGGATGGTATACGTCCCCAAGGGGACCTATTCCGTCGGCGTCGATGGGGACAAGAAGGAGTTCGGTCCCCAGCATCGGGTCGATCAGGAGGAATTCTACATCGACCTCAAGCCCGTCACGGCGGGGGAGTACGGAGGCCTCTTGGCGGCCTTGGGAGCCGACGGCCACAATGTCTTGTGGTGCCATGCCGACGAGGCGAAGCTCACGAACAAGAGCCACCGCCCGCGTCGATTCGATGGGTTGACCGCCGACCAGCCGGTCACCGAGGTCGACTGGTTCGATGCTCACGCCTATGCCGCGTGGAAGGGAAAGCGACTCCCGACCGAGTTCGAGCTGGAAATCGCGGGATCCTGGGACGTCAAGGCCGGCAAGAAGCGTCTCTACGCCTGGGGAGACTCCGCGACGGGCCGCGGCCCGAGCCCGTTCGGCCTCGAAGGGCTCGACGACGACCTCCCCGAGTGGACCTCTTCCCGCTATTTCTGGTACCGGAAGACCGAGGAGATCAAGCGCGACCAATGGGTGCTTCGAGGAGGCTACAAGTTCGATCGGGAGACGGAGCTCAAGACCTTCTTCCGGTTCGCCGACTACCGGGACAAGGCGGGACACTTCGGGATCCGGTGCGCGCGGACGATTCGCGCCGACGAATAATTTCCTCCGCGATTCGATCCGGACGGGCTACACTTTGTAGACGACAACCAATGGGAGGAACGTCATGAAGAGGTCGGTTCTCGTCTTGGCGGCGGCGGGCCTGGCTCTGGCAGGGTGCGGGGGACCTCCGAAGAACATGGCGACGCAAGAGGAACTGGCGGCCTTGCGCACCGATCATGAGGGAAAAATCAAGGGGGTGTCCGACGATCTGGACCGGAAGCTCAAGGAGTCCGTATTCGAACTCGAGAAGCGCATGACCTCGGCCTTCAAAGAGCTCCCCGAGATGCTCGCGACCTATCAGAAGATGAAAAACACCCTCGAGGACCTCGCGAAGCTCAAGGAGGAACTCGAAAAGCGCGTCGCCGCTACGGATCTTAAGGTCGAGACGGCGAACAAGAACCTGATCACGGTGCTCGAAGCCGAAGAGAAGCTTCTGAGCGAGCGTGTGGCCGAAATCCGCCGGACGCTGGAGCAATTGAAGAAGTAACGTGGCGCGGCGGACTCCGGACGCCATCGACTCCCTGCGCGTCCTCGCGGTCGTGATCCTCGGGGTCGTGGGCCTCTCGACTGCACTCTCGTTCTTTCATCGATCCTTGTGGGCGATGGTCGCCGGGGTCGAGGGTCCGTTCCTCCTGGGCCCTCTCGCCTACGCGCTGGCCTTTCGGTTGGGGGTCGTGGACTCGTTCGCGCTCCGACTCCCGCGATTCCGCTCGGTGTTCTTCGTCCTTCTCGCCTCGGCCGGCTCGATGTGGCTTCTGAACGGCCTGGTACTGCTCCAGGAACTCCTCCTCACGAAGATCGGCATGGGGGAGTACGTTCGGAGCGCGGGAGACCGCCTGGAGCGACAGGTCATGGACGTCCTCCTCTCGGACCGCATCGCGGCCGTGGCGCTGTTCAGCGCGATCCCGGCCCTCTGCGAGGAGTTCTTCTTTCGCGGGATCGTTTTCCAGGGGTTCCAGAGGAGCTTCAGCCCCTTCCGGGCGCTCCTCTACACCGCGGTTCTCTTCGCCCTCGTGCATCTCGAGCCGCTCAAGATGCTGCCGATGCTCGCGCTGGGCTTTTTCTTCGGCGGGCTCGTCCTCCTGACGCGAAGCTTGTGGTCTTCGGTCCTGGCCCACGCGGCCAACAACCTGGCCGTGCTGTTCGTTTCGCTCGCCGGACACGATCGCGGTACCGATGTCGCTCGGGCCGGACCGTGGTACGCCTATGCGGCTTCGGCTGCGGTCTTCGCGCTGGCCATGGCGTGTTTGATCGCGGACCATCGCGCAGAGTCTCGAGAGGGCTGAGCGAACCGCAGGAGAGTCGAAGGGTTTCAGAGGCGCGACCCCCCAGGGCGTAGGGATGCCACTTTGATATTCGCCCTGATTAGGGTTCGTCACGAAACAACCGACTCGGATAATGGAGGACAAGGAACAACCGCCAAGACGCGGAACCGCCAAACAGATCGTTCCCGGAATCATTCGTTTGGCGATATGGCGGTTCAGCTGGTCTTCCGGAAGAAGGCATCCGGTGTTCTCTGACGCGTCCTTACAGCGTCACTTCGTCGTCGGCAACCCTCTCGGGTTTGCCTCCTCCTCGCTCCTTGCATTTGAACCCTCGGCGCCGCCACCGCGGCCACGCCTCTACCGGGCTCTTAGGCGCTCTGCCCGGCCTTCTTCTCGCCGTAGAAATCCGGCGTGGGGGGGAGCGGCGACGGCTCGGTGTAGGGAATCTCGCCCGTCAAGACGCGACGGAGATCCTCCAGCCTCCGCTGGCCGATCGAGAGTTCCAAATCGATCACCCCGATTTGGCGCTCCTTGATCCGCATCTCCTCCTCGAGCTGTTTGCGCCGCTGTCGGAGGTTTTTCTCCTTCTTGGCGAGCTCTTCGATCTCGAGCTCCGCCTTCAGTCGATAGATGTTCGCGTGCTTCTTCCGGATGGACTCGCGGACGCCGGCGATGATGTCGAACTTGGCCGCCAAGCTCGTGTCGGGCAGCTCCCCGCGAAGATCGCGCTCCAGAAAGAGCTGGCCGGTCCAGCAGAACATCACGTCCAATTCGCGTTGGACGTCCGAGATCCGCTTTTCCGTTTCTCGGATCTTCTCCTGGTGTTCTTCGGTCACGCCCAGTTTCCGAAGGTCCGTTTGAATCTTCTCGATCTCCGCGCGAGTTTGGCCGTCGTCCTGGGAGAGCTTGTCCAGTTCCTTCTTCTTGTCCGCGTCCAGGGCGTAGAGCGTCTTGAGCTCTCCGGTCGCGAGGGACTCGAAGTCGCTGTCGGCCAGACGGCGGCCGGCCTCGCCGAACGAACGGAGTTTCTCCTTTTCCGACTTGTTGAGGTCGCTCCGAACGGCGAACTTGCGACTCTTGTACTTGAAGAGCTTTTCGAGGAAGCCCTTGTCTTTCTCCTCGGTCTCCAGCTCCTTGAGCTCCCCGTGAAGGCGCTCCATGTCGGCGTCGAGTTTGAGGAGCTCCTCGAAAAACGTGCGGTGTTTGGCCCGGTCCGCGAGGGTCTTGAAGAGGGTGTAGGATCCGGCGCCCAGCTCCACGAATCGCGCCTCGCGTTCCTTGAGAACGTCTTTGCGCCGTTTCTGATTGTCCCCGAGCTGCTGATTCAGCTCCTGCAGGCGGCGGACGAGGGCTTGAATACGGACGATATCCTGCTGGTAGGAGTCGATGCTTTTCCGCAGGGAATCGATGTTGTTCAGGTACTTGACGAGCTCGCCGCTCTGGATCGCGTGGTGGTTGAGCTCGCCGATGCGCTTCCCGATCAGGATGCATTCGGTCGTGATCTGCTGTTCCAGACGACCGATCTCGGTTTCGTTCTGCTCGATATCCTTTTTTCGCGCGTCCATCGCAGGAATCGGTCCCTCGGTCCCGTCCAGAGAGAAGGAGGCTCGAACCTCAGCATACACATTTGGTTGACACTTGTAAATTATGACCGTAGAATTCGCCCTCGAGTTTCGGGCGGGGAGAGGGAACGTTCGGCTCCGGGCACGGGAATCGGACATGGGCGCCGTCCAGCACGAGAAGTACTACGCGGCCCTTCCCACCGACGAGCGCATCCTCGTCACCCTTCGAGACGAGCTCTACGAGGGGTCGTGGGATCAATTCCTCCAGGATCTTCGGGATCGGCTCAAGACCAAGCCGTACATCTTCAAGCTCGTCAACCGAATCCAGGACGACATCGCCCGAATCGAGAAGCTGATGGACTACGAAAAGAAGCACCATGTGAATCTGCGGGATTTCGCGAAGAAGAAGGAGGCGAGATGAGGCCGGGACGGAGAGAAATCGCCCTCGCCTGCGTCCTCCTGTCCGCCTGCTCGACGGGCGGTGGGGACGTCCGCAATCGAAGCCTCTACGACGGGGCCGACGTGGTCACCACGGTGCAGGATCCGGGGATCCAGGCCGTCAAGGCCGAAGTGCGCACCCTGCCTTTCAAGCACCTCGAATGGGAGTACTCGCTCTCCCGCCACCGGATCCGGCGAATGACGGTTTCCGGCAATTTCGTATTCGTCGAAACTCCGACCGCCGAGGTCCTGGCCATCGACCGGTACGTCGGCGAAGTCAAGTGGATCTACCGAGTCGATACGGACACTCCGCTCGACTTCCCGCCCGTCGTCGCACACGGGGTTCCCGAGATGATCCTGAAACTGGAGAAAGACCTGGTTGCAGTCAACCGCGACATCGACCAGATCATCAAGGAACGCGGTCCCGGGAAGGAGAGCCAGGAAAAGCAGAAGGAGCGCAGCGAGAAGCGGGAAGCGCTCAAAGTGGCTCAATTCGGGGACAACGTCTACTTCCTCTCCCGGCAGGTGCTCTACTGCCTCGATCGCGAGTCGGGGACGCTTCGTTGGTCGCACCGCCTCGAGTTCGTCCCGGGCACCCAGCCGTTCGCGACGCAGTTCTACGTCTTCATCGGCGCGGCCGATTTTTCGCGGGTGTACGTGCTGAGCGTCAAGGACCGCGGCTCCATTCTGGACTTTTTCCGGGCCGACATTCAGGCGGACGAGAATCAGATTACGGCTCGACCCGTGTACGAAGACCCCGTGCTGTACTTCGGGTCCCACGACGGGAAAGTCTATTTCTACTCGGTGCGGGATCGAAAGCGCGGAAACCCCGTTCAAACGGGCGGACCCATCATGGCGGAGCCGGTGATCCACCGGTTCCGGTACCGCACGACGGAGCCGGACAAGGAGAACGCGGGGAAAACGAAAGAGGTCGAGCGCGAGGGCAAGGCCCTGCTCGTCGGGAGCGCCGACAACGCCTTCTATTCGATCGAAGCCGCCAGCGGGCAACTCCTCTGGCGCTATGAGTGCGCCGGGCCGATCAAGACGGCGGCCGTCGCGAAGGATCTGACCGTGTACGTGAAAACGGAGGACGGCGCTCTGTTCGCTCTGAACGTCATGCCCCTCCACAATCAGGCGGATCCTTCGTCGTGGCGACGCAGCGGGGAGATGCGATGGAAGATCCCCCTCGGGGAGCGCTTCCTGATGAAGGGAAAGCAGTACGTCTATGTCCTGGGCCCTCGAAAAGAGATCTACGCGATGAACGAGATGATGGGGGATCTTGCGGGGCGGTACCCGACGAGACACCTGCAGTTCCTCGTCACGAATACGGCGGACGATCTCTTCTATTGCGCGAACTCGGGCGGTCACATCTTCGCCCTGCGTGAGTCCAAAGAAGAGTATTAGCGCGCTGACCCTGCCTCAGATCGGCCGCTTGGCCCGGTGGTCCGTCTTGGCCGCCTTGGGCCGGGAGCGGAGCCTGAAGCGAGAAATCCTCCGCGGGATTTCGATTCCGCAGAAGGCCGTCCGAGAGGCCTTTCTACAACTGGTGCTCTTCGCGGGATACCCCCGCGCGATCAATGCGCTCTTCCTCGTTCCCGATCCGATCGGGAGGCTTCGGCCGTCGCGAGGCACGGTCGCTTCGCGTCGCCGTCGGGGCGAGTGTCTTTGCCGGCGAATCTACGGGCCGGACTTCGGCCCCCTAATGGGCGCCATGGAGCGCCTTCATCCCGCCCTGGCGGAGGGAATCCTCGAGGAGGGATACGGGAGAGTGCTCTCGAGGCCGGGGCTCTCGCCGCGCGAGAGGGAACTGATCCTGGTGCCCGTCCTGGCCGCGACGCGCGCGTGGCGCCAACTTCCTGGCCACCTCCGGGGCGCACGGCGAGTCGGAGCGAGTTGGGACGAAATCCGGAGGGTGATCGGCGGGATCCGAGACCTTCTGGACCGCTCCGCCCGGCGCGCGCTCGACTACGCCGTCCGCTCCGAGCGGGGGCGGTACGCGTAATACGAGTAGTAGTAGTAGTACTGCTCGCGGGCGCCTCCGGCCTTGTTGAGAAGCACGCCGCACAGTTTTGCCGATACGTTTTCGAGGAGGCGCTTGGCCCAAGTCGCTTCTCGCGTATCGGTGCGGCCGGCCTCGATGACCATGAGGGTGGTGTCGGTGAGCGCCGCGATCTTCAGCGCGTCGCCCGTCCGGAGGATCGGAGGCGAGTCGAGCACCACCACGTCATAGTGCTGCTTCGCGGCCTCCATGACCACCTCGATCCTTTGGGGATCGAGAAGGGCGTAGGGGTTTTCGGGTTTGGTGCCGCTGACGCAGACGTGAAGATTCGGAAGCCCGGCCTCCTGGAGGAAGGGCTGATCGGGCTCCATCGCAACGGTGCCCAGCAGGAGATCCGAGAAGCCGGCCGTGTTGTTCAGCCGGAAGAAGTTGTGGACGGACGGGACGCGCATGTCGCCGTCGATGAGGAGCGTCCTCCGACCCTGGCGGGCGAAGGCGATTGCCAGATTGACGCTGACGGTAGTCTTCCCCTCCTCGGGGACGCTGCTCGTGACGAGAACGGTCTTGACCGGGCGGTCCCCCGTTTGAAGGATCGTCGCCAGGGTGTCGAACTTCTCCGTCATGAAGGACCCTTCGGCGGCGTTCAGGATCATGAGATCGCCCTGGGCGACTTCCGGGATGTCGGTGAGGACCGGAAGGTTGAGGTGTCGCTTGATGTCGTAATCGGTTCGGAGCGTGGTGTCCATCATCTCCCGGATGTACGCCACGGCGCCGCCGAAAACGAGGGAGATCAGGAGTCCCATCGGCCAGAATTTCCCGGCTTGAGAGGCGCCGGCGGCGGCACCGCCGGGCTTGGCCTCCTCGGAGGGGAGGAGCCGGATGTACCCCGGCGCCTTTCCCAGTCCCTTGAGCGTCGTAAGGACGTTGTTGAGGGTGTCGAGGCGGGTCTGGAGATCCTGGGCCTCCTTCTCCGCCTGAAGGTACCGGCGAAGCGGGTCGGAGATCTCCTCCAGCGCTCCTCGAAGCTGCGTCTGGGAGGCCTTGAGCGCCTTGATCTCGATTTCCGCGTCCTGAATCTCCGAAAGGACGTTCATCTCTTCGTGGTCGAGCTCGCGCCCGACGGCGTCCTGCCGCGCGAGATAGAGGGCCGCCCGCTTCTCGGCGATCTGGTCCTTCAGCTTCCTCCGGGTCTCGTGGTGCGAGGCGTATCGTCGAGCCGCCGCGGATTCGTCTCGAATGAGCCTTTCCAATTCTTCGGACAAGCTGCGCACGCTGGGATGGTTTTCGATTCTCCAGCGAGTGGGGTTGTAGTCCTGAGGGATCACCTCCAGGGAGAGATGTTGGGCCGCTTTCCGGTCCACCTGGATTCGATCCAACTTCAATTTCCCCGCGGCGATCTTGCGATGGAGCTGCCGGATCTTCCCTTCTCCGTCGCGGAGTTCGTCCCGCATCCGCTCCGCATCCCCCTTGGGATCCTCCGATCGCGCCTTCTCGCGGAGCTCCTGGAGATCTTTTTTCTTCGCCTCCAACGAAACTTTATCCGCCTCGAGCTGTTCTTTGGCGTTCTTCATGGATTCGTTGACGTGGGTGTTGGCGAGGTCGGCGCTGAAATCGGCCGCTTCTACGGCGACGGCGTTGGCGAGGGCCGCGGCTTCCTCGCGGGTGCTTCCCTTCGCCTCGATTCGGACGATGCTCGTGCCCTGCTCGACGGTCGACCCTACCGTGCCCAGCCAGGAATCCTGGAAATTCGGGTACTGCTGTCGCACCCGCTTGAGGGCGCGTTCCTTGACGGCGGTCGCGGTGATGAGATTTTGCCACGTCGCTTGCGTCGTAGGGGTCATGTATCCGCGTTGGGGAATCTGCTGGACGAGACTGATGTACGAAGGGGCGTCGATGACGACCCGAGTTCCGGCCGTGTAGACGGGCTTCTGGGTGAGCAGGAAGTACGCCATGATGAGACCGAACACCAGCACGAAGGTCCCGATGAACCACACGAGGCGCCGACGGAAAATCCGCAGATAGTCTTTCAGGTTCATGGCTTCTTAACTTTCTATCGGCCGGTTCGTGACCTAACTATAATCTTCCGTGAATCGGAGAAAAGCAAATGGTTCTCGTCATTCCTCCGACGATCGCGCCGGCGCGGGAGAAATAGTTTTTGAAGGGAAGTAGGCGTCCTCCCGCGTCGGTTATAATAGGGAGGAGAGGGAGTCCTCCGGGAGCCGACAGATGAAATACTGGTTCTTGACCGGCCTCGTGCTCGTCCCGGCCACCGTCGCGGCCGATGAGGTGACGCTCCAAAGCGGCGCGCGACTCCAGGGCATTCTGCGGAAGGGCGACGGCAAGAGGATCGAACTGGAGATGGGCGTCGGCACCGCGTGGTTCGATCGGAAGGAGGTCCTGTCCACTTCGCCGGGACGCACCCCGCTCCACGAGTACTACGAGAGGTGGGAGGGCGTGAAGGAGAGCGCGAAGGCCGAAGACTTCCTCGCGCTGGCGCGATTCGCCCGGGAGAACAGGCTTTCCAAGTTCCTCCGACCGCTCCTGGAGAAGGTCGTGACGTTGGACCCTCAGAACGAAGAGGCGCGTCGCGCTTTGGGTTTCGAGAAGCTGGAAGGACGCTGGATGACCCGGGCCGAGGCGAATCGGGCGAAAGGACTGCTCGAGTTCGAAGGCCGGTGGATGACGGCCGCGGAGAAGGAATTGATCTTGAACCAGCGGTTGGAATCGCGGCTCCGCGCTCAGCAGGAGATGGAGGAACGCCGTCGGAAGCGGGAGGCGGAGGAACTGGAGCGGGCGCGGCGAGCCGTCGTGGTTCAGACTCCCCAACCCGTGTCCGAGGGCTTTTGGTATCGGCCCAGCGAGTTCTGGCCCTATTACTACCGCGGTCCCCGCCGAGTCCCCTACTGGGGCGTGCTCGACGCCGTTCCCACTTTCGACATCTTCGACATCGTCCCGAACCCCCTCAAGACGAACGTGAAGAAGTAATGCCCGGGGAGCCTCGTCGGCATGCCCGGCTTCGCATCCAAGGATGTTGCATCAGCCGTTCCCGTGGCCATTTCACAGTTGTTCCAGGATCAAGGCGGGCGAAGGGCTCACTTTGGGAGGGGCTTTCTTGAGAGCCGGACGGTGAGGGAAAGACGAGAGAGGGCGCGCCCCTCTCTCGTCTTGCTCGAGCGAGCCTACTTCTCGTTCGCCTTCTTCGCGTCGTACTTCTTCAACGTGACGAGAATCGTGCCCTTGTTCTCGCCCATCTCGAATTCGATCTTGGCCTGGACCGCGCCGCCGGGGACCTCGGGCGAATACCACATCGTGAACTTCGCCTCGTTTTGCCCCATTTCCATCTTTCCTTCGAGCCGAACGCATTCGTACTTCTTCCCGTCGGCTTCGACGTTCTCGCCGAACTTGGTGGCGGTGACTTCGAATCCCTGCTTGCCCTTCGTCACGAGTTTCACCGGAAGGCCCTTGTCCTTCGCGAGCCAGATACGAGTTTCGCTCTCTTCGCCGCTTCGGGAGCCCTTGTTCTTCCAGATGACGCAATCGTACTTGTCCTCGCCGACCGTGACGGATTCCTCGCCGTCCTTGACCGGGAGTTCCTGCGTGTCTTCCGTGTCGTTGCTGCTCCCGCCCATGTCGACGGTCGTCATCACGGTGTAGCCCTTGTCGGTAACCTTGCTCAGCTTGAGCGTATAGGACCCCTCGTTCTTCATCTCCCCCATTTCCTGAGACATGGTGTATTCGACCGTGGCGCCTTCCTTCCACTTCAGCCAGGGGTGCTTCGACTTGTCGAACTCGTCCTGAGGAGCCAAGAGTAGAGCGGCGGCCAGAGCCAGGATGGGCTTCGTCACGAGCAGTCTCCTTTATCAAGAACCGGAATGAGAACTCGGCATCCAACGTACGATCGGTTGTTTCGCGGCTCGGACCTCGTCCAGACGCTTCACGGGCATCGTATGGGGCGCATGGTGAACGAGATCCGAGTCCGTCTTGCATTCCTCCGCGATCCGAAGCATCGCGTCGGCGAACTCGTCCAGCGTCTCGCGACTCTCGGATTCCGTGGGCTCGATCATCAGGCACTCGGGAACGATCAGCGGAAAATATACGGTCGGGGGGTGAAAACGATAGTCGAGAAGTCGCTTCGCGATGTCCAGGGTGCGCACCCCGTGCTTCCGCTGTCGCTGGCCCGACAGCACGAATTCGTGCATGCACGGACGGTCGTACGGCGCGAGGTAGGCCCCTTTGAGTTTGGCCAAGAGGTAGTTCGCGTTCAAGACCGCATGGTCGGCGATGGCGCGGAGGCCGTCCGGACCGTGGTGTCGGATGTAGGCGTACGCCCGGACGTGCATCCCGTGATTCCCCCAGAAGCTCTTGATGCGCCCTACGGACTTGGGGCGATGAGCGTCGAACCGGTACCGATCCCCGTCCCGCACGATCCGGGGAGAGGGGAGATACGGTTCGAGATGGGCCTTGCACGCGACCGGGCCGCATCCGGGTCCTCCGCCTCCGTGGGGCGTCGAAAACGTCTTGTGGAGGTTGAAGTGCATCACGTCGATTCCGAAGTCGCCGGGCCGCGTGCGACCCAGGATCGCGTTCATGTTCGCCCCGTCCATGTACATCTGGGCTCCCGCGCGGTGCAGCAGGGCCGAGATTTCCTCGATCCTCTCCTCGAAGAGCCCGAGCGTCGACGGATTGGTGATCATCATCGCGGCCGTTTTTTCGCCGATCTTCTTGCGCAGGTCGTCGAGGTCCACGCCGCCTCGCGCGTCGGACTTGACCGTAATCGTCTTGTAGCCGCACAACGTGCAGCTCGCCGGGTTCGTGCCGTGGGCGCTGTCGGGAATGAGGACTTCATTGCGATGCGCCTGGCGGATTTCCCGATGGTGCGCCTTGACGAGCATGAGTCCGGTCAGCTCCCCTTGCGCCCCCGCCGCGGGTTGGAGCGTGACCGCGTCCATCCCCGCGATCTCCCCCAGGAAGCGTTCGAGCTGGACCATGAGCTCGAGGGATCCCTGGATGGTCTCCTCGGTTTGGAAAGGGTGAAGCCCCGCGAAGCCTGGGAGCGCGGCGATGCGCTCGTTGATCCGGGGGTTGTACTTCATCGTGCACGATCCCAGCGGATAGAAGTTCCCGTCGATCGAGAACATCCGGTGGGAGAGTTCCGTGAAGTGACGCACCACCCCGAGCTCCGAGATTTCCGGGAGCCGGGGAGGGGTCGCCCGCCGGTGGGCGGCGGGAACGAGATCCTCGAGCGTCGCCCCCGGATCGGCCGGTGGGAGGTAGCCCCCCCTTCGTCCCGGCACGCTCTTCTCGAAAATCAGCTTCACCTCGCCGCCTCCTGTAGGGCGTGCGCGAACGACTCGATGTCTCCCGGCGAATTCTTCTCGGTACAGCACACCAGCATCATGTTGCGATGGTCGTGGAATTCGCGCTGCAGATCGTATCCCCCGAGAATCCCTTTCTCGAGGAGTCGCCGGTTGATTTCGGAGACGGGCTTCTGGAATTCGACGACGAATTCGTGGAAGAACGGCGCCTTCGGGTAGACCAGACGTCCCGGGATTCGAGACGCCAGCAGGTGGGCTCGCTGGCACGAGATCTCGGCGACCCGGGCGAGTCCGTCGGGTCCCAACGCGGAGAGATAAATCGTCGCCCTCAGCGCCATGAGCGCTTGGTTGGTGCAGATATTGGAAGAGGCCTTCTCGCGGCGGATGTGCTGTTCCCGGGTTTGGAGCGTCAACACGAAGGCCCGTTTCCCGTCGGCATCGAGCGTTTCTCCCACGATCCGGCCGGGCATCTCGCGGAGGAACTCTTTTCGGGCCGCCAGGAAGCCGGCCCACGGTCCGCCGAAGGAGAGAGGAATCCCGAGAGGCTGCGCCTCGCCGCACGCGAGATCGAAGCCGCACTCTCCCGGCGAGCGGAGCACGGCCAGGGAGGCGGGATTCGCGACCTCGATCGCAAGTGCCCCGTGCGCGTGGGCCGCCTCGGACACTCCGGCGATGTCCTCGAGAATCCCGAAAAAGTTCGGATTCTGGACGATCACGCACGCGGCTTCGGACGCGCAATCCCGAAGCATCGAGACCGGCGTCTGGCCCTGAGCGTGCGCGACCTCGAGGATGTGGACGTCGAGGTGCTGGAGCATCGACCGAAGGACGGCCCGGTAGTGCGGGTGGACCAGCTGGCTTACCACGATCTTCTTCCGGCCGGTGCGATCGACGGCCATCGCCGCAGCCTCCCAAAGCGCGGTGGCGCCGTCGTAGTGGGACGCGTTCGCCACGTCGAGCCCCGTCAACTCGCCGATCATCGATTGGAACTCGAAGATGTGCTGGAGGGTCCCCTGGCTCGCCTCCGCCTGATAGGGGGTGTACGCGGTCAGGAATTCTCCCCGGTTCTGAAGGGCGTCGACGAGGGAAGGGATGTAGTGATCGTACGCCCCCGCTCCGAGGAAGGATTTGAGCTCCGTCGCGGGACGGTTCCGCGCCGCAACTTCCGAGAGATGCCGACAGAGCTCGGACTCGGGGAGGGCGCCGGGGATCTCGAGGGAACGGTTCAGTCGTACGGGCGCGGGAATGCAGTCGAACAGCCGGTCGATCGAGGGGACGCCGACCGTCTTCAGCATGTCGGCGACGTCGGAGGGAGTGTGCGGAAGGTATCCCATGCTACACGAAATCGTCGTCGTCGACCTCGTCCCCGTCCTTCTTCTCCCCTTCCTCTTCTTCGAGCGACGCGAGGTACTCCTTGTACTCCTTCGCGTCCATGAGCTCGTCCAGTCCCTTGGCGTCGTTCACCTTGAGTTTGATCATCCAGCCCGCGTCGAACGCATCCGTCTTCAACGCGTCGACGTTTTCGATCAGCTCTTGGTTGACGGCGAGGATCTTCCCCCCGATCGGAGCGAGGAGGTCGGCCACCGTCTTGACCGATTCGATCTCTCCGAACGGCGCACCCGGATCGATCGAGTCGCCGACTTTCGGCGTGATCTCCAGGTGGACCAGATCGCTCAACTGCTTCACGGCGTAGTCGGTGATCCCGACGGCCGCTTCCTTCTTCTTGTCGTTCACTCGGACCCACTCGTGGGTCTCGGAATACCGCGCATCTTCCGGTCTCATGCTTCGGCCTCCCAAGGAAGAAGCCCTAACATACTTGGGACCGGCCGAGAGTCAAGGATTCCGCGGAAGGAGTTCAAACTCCTCACGCATGGACCCGTTCCGCGCGCCGGTAGAACGGGAGCTCCGATACCGTCACGGGTTCCCGGGAACCTCGGATGTCGGCGGTAAGCTCCGTTCCCGGGCCGGCATAGCCGACGTCGACATAGGCCAGGGCGATCGGGCGCTGGAACGTGGGAGACCAGGAGCCGCTCGTGACCACGCCGACGCAGTCCTTTCCGCGGAACAGTTCGTACCCGTGGCGCGCGGTACGCTTCCCCTGGTGGCGGAGCCCGACCAACATCCGCTTCAAGCCGGCCTTCCGCCGCTTTCGCAAGGCCCGGCGTCCCTGGAAATCGCGGTCCTTATCGAAGACGACCGCGAATTCGAGGCCCGCTTCGAGCGGGGACGTGGTCTCGTCGAGCTCGTTCCCGTAGAGGGGCATCGCCGCTTCCAGCCGGAGGGTGTCCCGCGCTCCCAGTCCCACGGGCGACGCTCCCGCTTCCACCAGCCTCCTCCACGCGTCCTCGGCCTGAGCGACCGGGCCGAGGATCTCGAAACCGTCCTCGCCCGTGTACCCGGTACGAGAGACGGTCCACTCGGCGAAGCGGGCGAATCGATAGTAGCCGAGGCCGGACGCGTCCAGCCCCAACGCCCGGCGGAGGATGTCGGAGGATTCCGGTCCTTGGACCGCGAGCAGGGTGAGGTCGGAGGAGCGGTCCTCGATGACGACGTTCGACCCCTCGGCGTCCCGGCGCAACCACTGGAGATCCTTGTCGCGATTTCCGGCGTTGACGATGAGCCAGTTCTCTCCCTGCTCGGAATCCTCGGTCACCAGAAGATCGTCCACGACGCCGCCGTCGCGGTTGAGCAGAAACGTGTAGCGGCACCGACCCTGATCCATTCTCGAGACCGGTACCGTCAGTTCGCGATCCAGAAAGGCGCGGCGGTCCGGGCCGGTGACGCGGAAGCGCCCCATATGAGAAACGTCGAAGAGCCCCCCCCGGGTCCGCACGGCCTGGTGCTCTTGGATGATCGAGGCGTACTGGATCGGCATCTCCCAGCCGTGGAAATCCACGATCTTGGCGCCCAGAGAGACATGCTGCTCGAAGAGGGGAGTTCTCATGGCGCGGGAGTATAGCACGAGGCCGGAACGGATTCTCCTCCGATGTTCCTCGGAGGCACGGTATAATCGCTCGGAATGGCCAAGCGCGTCCTGATCGTGGAGGACACGAAGAATATCCGCGAGATCGTCGCGTTCATGCTTCGCAACCGCGGCTACGAAGTGGTCGAGGCCGCCGACGGGAATGACGGCTGGGCCAAGGCGACCACCCTCGCCCCCGATCTCCTCGTCCTCGATGCGATGCTCCCGCACAAGACGGGCTTCGAAATTTGCGCCGACATGAAGGCAGACCCGAAGTGGAAAGACGTTCCCGTCATCATGCTGACCGCCATCACCCGCGACACGGGCAAGAGCGACGAATACTGGCGCGAAAAATCGAAGGCCGACGATTTCGTCTCGAAGCCGTTCAAGGCCGCCGAATTGGTGGTTCGGATCGAGAAACTTCTGGACGCTTCGAAATAGAATTTCTCCGGCCCCAACCTCCCTTTTCCCGTCGTATTATTGGATCCAGAATAGGATGCCGATGAAGCGTTGGGCGATCGCGGCCATCGTATTGGGCAGTGCCGGCGGGGCTCCCGCCGCGCCGGCGCGGAGAGACGTTCGGCTGGGGGAACTGCCGGGCACTCCGCTCGAGTGGACTCGAACGCTCCGCGAGTCCGTCCCTACGAGGGGGCATGGAATGGTCCCCACTCCGACTCGTCCTTCTTCCGGCGGTTCGACCGTCGCCGAAATGCGAGACAAGCCTGTCCGCTTCGGGAGCGCCCCCTTTGTTCCTTTCCTTACGCTGGTCTCGGGCAACGACATCGTACCGGAGCTCGGTCTCCGAGAGCCCAGCCCTTCCAAGAACGGACCCAAGGACACTCCAACGGGCTCCGAGTCTTTCCCTGCAAAATACCCTCCACCGGAACCGCCGGAATTGGTCTGGATGGCTCTCTTGACCTGCCTTCGCTCGGATCTCAATCCGGAATCGATGAGCGAAGGAGAGGCGGTGGCCTATTGCCTCGAACTGGGAATCCCGTCCCGCACCGGCGCTACGATGCATGCGGGAAAAACCGGACCCGAAATCCTCAGGAGCATTCCTGGCCTGCCGCGATCCGTGCCCCAGATTCCCCATGGAAAGACCCCCTACGAGACCATGATCCGCCGGTTGATCGCCGCCGAGATGGTCTCCGGGTACGCGATGGCGTTCGATCCGAGCTTCGCGCGCCGTACCTTCGGATTGGGAGAAGAGGCGCTCGATCCGCTCATCGAATTCTCCGATTCGAACCACGCGCTTTTGGGCCAGAACGCCACCTGGGTGCTGGCGCGATGGGACCATCCGAAGGCGACCGAGGCCCTGCGAAGGGTGTATCGGAAATCCGCCGATCCGGTTCGTCGGATCCGCGCCCTCGGAGGATTGGTCCGACTTCGGGATTCGGCGATCGTTCCGGATTTGGTCACCACCTCTTCGCTCGGCGATAAGGGCATGAGGGCGGCGGCCCTCCACGCCCTGGGATACATCGGCGGAGACGCGGCGAGAAAGCGGCTCCGTACCGTCGTGGAAGGAGGCGATGCGGACCTCCTGTGGAGCGCGCTTCCCGCGCTGGCGCGTCTCCCGGATTCCTCGGAAGAGGGGCGCAGATTCTTGCGCGGCGTGGAACGGCGGCTGCGGGGTCTGTGCGGCAACGACGATCAGGTGAAGATCGACAACGAGCGGCAGGAATTCGGAGGCCGGACGATCTTTGTCACCCGCGAGGCCCCCAAGTCGAAGTGGAAAATCCTTCATCAATTCGCGGTCTTGGCGCTGGCCGCCTCCCAAGACGAATCCGCGCGAAAAGAGGTCCTGGCGAGAGTAAAGGACAAGACGTTTTCTTCCTTCCACCGGGCGACATGGTTCGTCCTCGTCGAAACCCTGGTCGGCATGGGGCCGGACGGAGTCGCCCGGGCCAAGTCCATCTCTACGGAGCTGAGATCCGAGATCGAGGTTCGGGTACACGCGCTGCGCATGCTCGATCGCGAGGGGAAATGCGACGCAGCCTATCTTGAGGAAAGATTGAGGGATTCCGATCTCGCCGGGATCGCTCTGCAGCTGCTGGAGTGGAGCAAACCGGACGTCGCCGTCACGATCTGCCGGGAAGCCGCCGCGGGCAAGCGCCATTTCTATGGAGACGATGCGCTCCTCGCCCTCGCCCAAGTCGGAGGAAGGGTGGGGGCATGGGATGCCGCCCGGGCGGAGGATCTTCTTCGATTGACGCAAAGGAACGAGACCGCCGTAGCCCAAAGGCGCGCGGAGGATCAATTCAACCTGATGATGGTCCGGATCATGGTCCGTCCTCCGGTCTGGGAGAGCCTGCTCCTGGAGTGCGGGCGGACGGGATCCAAGGCGGTCGTGCCGTATCTTGCCTCGGTCCTCCGCGATCCCAAGCGTTCCGCAGGGCGAGCGGAAGCGGCCTTAGCCCTGGGCGCGATCGGCGGCCCCGAGGCCGTGTCGGCGCTCCTCTTGGCCCTCGAGGGCGACGATCCCTGGATGCGATTCTGCGCCTATCGTTCCCTCAAAACGCTCAGCGGGAAAGACCACTTCGCGGACTGGATCTTCGGCTCGAAGGCCGACCGCGCCAGGGCAGCGTGGAATTACAAGACCGAGTTCGCCTCTAAGAACCCTCCATGAGCTCTAAGAGCACATCCCGGTAGGCTCGTGAGCCGCGGCGGGCCGAGAAGCGAGCAGC
>CAZGKV010000060.1:0-25829 GCA_964526305.1 uncultured Planctomycetales bacterium
CCGCGGCCCTCTTGGGGCCGAATCAGGATACTTGCGGATTCATGAACCGTGCTCAGATCCACCCCCTCGGGATGAGGTCGAAGTAGAATCGGTTCAGCAACGCCTTTTGATGGTGTGCGAGGTAGGAAGGCTCGGGCCGCTCGGGGGGGTGGGCGTAGTCGAACTCGATCCTGAGAGATTTCCCCCCGCCGGTTTCGCAAAAGCACTGGACATGTCCGTCATATCGCGCGGAGGGAACTCGTCCCGCGAGCTCGGCCAGGACGTTTTCGACCACGACGTCCGATTGGAAGTGGGCCGCGGCCCCGCTCTTGGGAACCGGAAGATTCGCGGCGTCGCCCAAAGCGTACATCGCCTCCCGTACCCGCAGGGAATGACGATCGACTTCCACCCAGTTTCCTTCTCCGGCCAATCCTGACTTCCGGAGGAACGGAGCGCCGCAGTGCGGGGGGACCAGCGCCAGGAGATCGAAGGGAAGCCTTCGTCCATCTCCGGCGTGCAAGAGCCGTTTCTCCGGGTCGATCGACTTCGCCTCGAAGGAAGTGACGGAGCGGATCTCCTTTTCGACGAAGAGACGATCCACCGTGTCCGCGACGCTCGGGAAGGTCATCACTCGAGGAAGAGGGTACACATAAAAGATCTCCGCGTGCTCGCGGAGTCGGTGATCGCGAAGCCACTCGTCGAGTAAGAGAGCGAACTCGATCGGAGACGGCGGGCACTTGTACGGAAGCCGAGCCGCACCGACGACGATCTTGCCGCCGTCGAAGAGCGCCAAAGCATCCCGAAGACGCTCCGCGGATTTCCGGCAGTGGAAGTGATGGCCCGCTTCCCGCATTCCCGGGAGGGCATCCCAGTCGATCCGCGAGCCGGTCGCGATGACCAAGGCGTCGTACTCGATGGAAGTCCCGCTCTCGCACTGGATGCGGTGCGAGGCGGGGTCGATGCCCTCCACTCGCTCGACTCGGAGCCGAACATCCGCATGGAGCAGCGCCTTCTCGTCCCGGGAGAGGGGATAGGCGATCCCGAACGGGACGTAGAGGAAGCCCGGTTGGTAGAGGTGATCGCCGTGAGAGTCCACGACCGTCACGGACGTGCCCGGGGCCCTCTGGATCAACCCGTTCGCGACTCGCGTACCCGCCGTGCCGCCGCCGAGGATCACGACGTTCACAGCCGGAGTCCGATCAGAACGAGGAGCGCGGCGACGGCGCCGAATCCCAGCTCTACGTTTCCCACGCGCCGGGGATCGATTCGCTCCGCCCGGCTTCGGTGCGCCCAGGCACGTGCGGCCAGGAGAATGAATCCTCCTGCCGCCAGCCAGTGGACCGGTCCCAAGGCCACGGCGAAGGCGCCGAATCGGCCGGTGGCGGAAGCATACGTCAGCGGGGCGACCGCCGTGATCGCCGTGACCGCGAGGAGGCATGCGAGCGGGGACCGTTCCGATCCGGAGAGCAAGAATGGCGCGTAGAGAAGACCCGCGAGTCCGACCGCCGCCAGCCAGAGGGGATCGAGCCGTCTCCAGAGGAAGAACAGGAGCGCTCCCAGGGGCAGAACGAGTGCGATCCCCGAAGCTACCAGGAGACGACTTGAGGCCGGCCGGTCCAGGCTCCCAAGGCGGCGCGCCGCGCGGAGGGATTGCGCTCCGGCGAAAAGACCCACGACCGCGATGGCGACGACCAACGGCTCCCAGGCCGGTCGCCAGGCCGCCGCTCCTCCGACGACCCAGCATGTCAGCGCCATCCACCAGGCGCCGTCTTCCCTCGGGACGCGAAACGGGAGAAGGGACATCAATCTCTCCGGCGGCAATCGCATGGAACCTCGAAGCGGAGGAGCGCGGGGAGCTGCCGCGCCGGTTGCCGGCGAAGACAGTCCGACAGAGCCGTGTCGCATCGCGCGACTTCCACGGCAAGATCGTAGAGATCGAAGCCCTTCCCGATCTCCGCGATTTCTCGGAGAGAGGTCGAGATGCGTTCCGGGGTGTCGGCGAAAAACCCCCGTCGGTGAAGGAGCTCAAGGAAGGGCTTCCACACGGACCCGAGGGGTGCGGTGGCCGGGGGCGAATCGTGCCAGCGGCGGAACAAGTCCCGGAAGGCCTGGGTGGCGGATCGGACGTCGAGAGCTTCGAGGAGACGCACGGCCTGTACGATCTCCGGTTCAGACATCGGACAAGAAAGCCCGCAACGGGATTGCCACCGGCCGAGGGGAGGAATTTCCGGAGCGTGGCGAGGAAAACTCCGCAGCGAACCCGAAAAGTTCCGCAGTTAGGTTCCCGGCGTACACCGGCAGTGCTGGCCGTGGGCCCGGACGACGCATTCTCGAGCGTAGTAGGCGCCGCACCCGAGGCAGGGATTTCCGGCGGACGACCGCTCGCGCATCAGGAGCGCGATGACCGTCTCGAGGGCCTTCGAAAGACCGTCCAGATCCTCGTCGCGAGCGAGTTCGCGAAGCCGGGCCTTCTTGAGTTCTTCGTACCGGCCGATGACGTGCTTTCCCTTGGGCGTGACGTCCAGACGTTCCGCGCGCCGGTCGTGCGGATGATTCGAGCGAGTGACGAGCCCCTTCCTTTCCAACCTCGTCACGGCCTTCGACGCCGCGGCGTACGAGGCGTTCAGGAAGTGCGAGACGTCCCGCACCAACCGTAGCCCGGGACGATTCAGGAATTTCAGCACGTTGAGCTGGTCGAAGGTGAGTCGTGGGCCGGCGACTTGGCGAAGATAGCCGCGCTCGAAAATCTGTTCCACGAGTCGGGCCAGAATATGGGCATCGCGAAGAAACCGCGTCGAGGCGTCCTCCATCTCCCGCATTCTACCGAACTAGGGAACCCGGTTAAGCGTTTTCTCGCAACCCCGTACTAAGTAACTGTGTTAATTACATAACGATCCATCGGAGGGGCCGATCATGATCGCGCTTCTGCTCGCCGGTTTCGCCGCCCAGCTTTCGGAGGACGAGAGGTTCCGCCTCGTTCTCGACCGGTTCACCGCCGGACCGACCCCGTCCCTCGTGGAGGAAGTCCGCTCCCGAGGGTTGCGGACGTGGTTCCAGGAGCAACTGCGAAGCGATCTCGCGGAATCGGAGGAGCTGACGAAGCGGCTGGAGAGATTCGAGACTCTCGGGCTCTCGGCGGCCGAGATCGTGGAGAAGTACGACAAGAAGGAGGGCAAGAACGCCACCCCGCAGGAGAAGAAGGAAGCGCGCCGGCTGGGGGCGATTCCCCCGGTGGAACTGTTCGCGTGGATCGTGCTCCGTTCGGTCTATGGTCGGCGGCACGTCCGCGAGACCTCCACGGATTTCTTCCGGAATCACTTCTCCATCTCGGTGGAGAAACAGGAGATCCGGTTTCTGGCGACCGAGTGGGAACGAGACGTCCTCTATGCGAGGAGCTTGGGTCCCTTCGGGGAGATGCTCGAGGCCACCGCGCACCATCCCGCGATGCTCCTGTTTCTCGACAACCACCTATCGAGACGTCCTCCGAGCCCGCAGGAACTAAAGGAAATCGAAGCCCGCACCCGTCGCCGTACCGGCTCCGAGGACCGGGCGGAGGAAGCGGTGAACATCGCCAAACAGCGGGGGCTGAACGAAAACTACGCTCGGGAGCTCCTCGAACTTCATACCCTGGGCGTCGACAACCACTACACCCAGCAGGACGTGATCGAGGTCGCTCGAGGCCTCACCGGATGGACGATTCAGCGGAGAGTCTGGAGCTTTCGATTCGACCCGCGGATGCACTCCGGGGGCGAGAAGACCGTCCTGGGACAGAAGATCGCGGAGCATCGCTCGGGCCCGGGCGAGGGCATGAAAATTCTGGACGTACTTCAAAGACACCCCGGGACCGCGCGGTTCCTCGCGTGGAAGCTCTGTCGGTGGTTCGTCAACGACCAACCGGAGCCCGACATGGTGGAGCGAATTGCGCAGGTCTTTGCCAGATCCGGGGGCGACCTCGCCAAGGTGTACTCGGCGATCGTCGACGATCCGTCTTTCTTCACTCGAGCGAACTACCGCACGAAATTCAAGAGGCCCTGGGAATTCGTCGTGAGCGCGCTCCGGGCCACCCAGGCCGACGTCATCGGTCCGGCCGGACTCAATCAGGCGCTCGTCGCGATGAACGAACCGCTCTATCGCTGCGCCGATCCGACGGGATTCTATGACCAGTCCGAGGCGTGGTGCGATCCGGGGGCCATGGCCGCGCGCTGGGCGTTCGCGAACGACGTGGTGCGCGGGCGAATCGCGGGAGTACGGATCTCGTCTTCCCTCTTCTCCGAACTGTCCGCCGATAGGCCCGAGGAATGGAATCGGATCCTGTCCGCCAAAATCCTGCCCGCGGTCGCGATCAGCCGCGAGACGTCCGCCTCTCTCGACCGGCTCTTGACCGCGGAGCGGGCGAAGAAGTCCTCCCCCGCCCAGGCCGGAGCCGTCCTCGTGGCGGCGCTCCTCGGTTCTCCGGAATTCCAGCGCCAGTAGGAGGAAGCCATGGATCGAAGAGAGTTTCTCAAAGTCGCGGGACTCGGCGGAGCATGGCTTTTCCCGGGCGTACGGGACCTCGTGGCGGAGTACTCGCGCAGCGACCCCCGCTGTCTCATCGTCCTCTTTCTCCGCGGCGGCATGGACGCGATCAATGCCGTCGTCCCCTATGGCGACAAGCGGTACCCGGAGATCCGGCCGACGATCGCCGTCCCCGCGAAAGACGGAGAGGACGGCCCCGGCGTGG
The DNA here is from genome assembly GCA_964526305.1 of uncultured Planctomycetales bacterium. Lineage (GTDB taxonomy): Bacteria > Planctomycetota > MHYJ01 > MHYJ01 > JACPRB01 > JACPRC01. The sequence continues at coordinate 4,700 of CAZGKV010000060.1, forward strand.
CGCCGCTGGACGGTACGTTCGGCCTCCATCCCTCGCTCAAGGCGCTCAAGCCGCACTGGGACGCGAAGCGATTCGCGGCGATCGTCAACGTCGGCTCCCCCCATTCGACCCGGAGCCATTTCGACGCCCAGGACTTCATGGAGTACGCCGCTCCCGGCTCCCGGACCGTCCGGGAAGGCTGGCTCAATCGCTACTTGCGGGCGACTCGAAAGAAGGAGGCTCCCGCTCTTCGCGCCGTCGCCATGCAACCGCTCCTGCCGCGCGCCTTGCGGGGGACGCACCCGGCCTTGGCTGTTCCCGACAAGAGCGTCCTGCAGAACGACAAGGTGTTGGGGATGTACGAGGACTTCTATCGCGAAGGGGACGATCCCGTCGTCTCGACCGGGCGCGAGACACTCGAAACCCTTCGTGCGTACCGCGAAATCGTGGAGAAGAACCGGAAGGAACGCAGGACGGCGTATCCGAACGGCCGCCTCGCCTCCAAGCTCCAAGATATCGCGGGTCTCCTCCACGCGGGCGCGGGACTCGAGGTCGCCTGCGTCGACCTGGGAGGCTGGGATCATCACGCGAACGAAGAAACCGCCCTCGCGAATTTGCTCCGAGAGGTGGGCGACTCGCTCGGAGCCTTCGCGGAGGATCTCGGATCTCACCTGGGAAGCACGCTTGTTCTCGTCATGAGCGAGTTCGGCCGGACCTGCCGGGAGAACGGCAATCGCGGAACGGACCACGGCCACGGCGGCGTCATGCTCCTCCTCGGCGGCGCCGTCAGGGGCGGGCGGATCCTCGGCAAGTGGGATGGACTTGCGGATCGAAACCTGTACGAGGGTCGCGACCTTCCCGTCACGACGGATTTCCGCGACGTGTTCGCCGAGGTGCTGCGCGGGCACATGGCGTTCGAGGCGGCGCGGGACTTCTTCCCGGAGTACAAGCCGAAGGCCTTTCCGGGACTCTTCTGATGTCCAAGATGCATTGCTGGAAGCATCTCGTCGGGGTCCTGGTACTGGGCAAGCCGGTTGCTGAAAGAACCCGGTGCTTGAAATCCTCGCGATTCCGCTCTCGGCACCGGAAATTTTCCTCATTCTCTTGGTAATTCTCCTCCTCTTCGGCGCTGTATCGGAGCCTCGGCCAGGGCGTCGGCGAATTCAAGGAAGGGTTGAAGGGGCCCTAGCTGCGTCATGATGGGAATCTGGGCGACGGTTGCGGTCATCGCCGGAGCGGCCGTGGCCCTCCAGGGGGCGGCGAACTCCGGGCTCGCGTCCCGCGCCGGTCTGACGAACGCTCTCCTGGTGAACGCCACGATCGTCTTCGCAGGATCCCTCGTTCTGTGGATGGCGTGGGGGAAGCCGTCCTCCTTCCTTCCCTCCGGCGCCTCTTGGACTCTCTATTCCGGCGGCCTGTTCGGACTCGTCATCGTCCTGGCGGCGGCGGTCGTCTTTCCCAAGACCGGCGGGGCGAGCGCGGTAGCCTTCATCGTCTTGGGACAGGGGCTCGCGGCCATCGCGATCGACCATTGGGGACTTCTGGGAATGCCGCGGGTCGCGATCACGTGGCCGCGCATGGCTGGCTTGGCGCTCGTCTGCACGGGTGCGGCTCTTCTGCGGACATGAACTCCGCCATCGGTCTAGCCGTCGGACGATCCTCCGTTCGAGTTCCCCGTCCTACCGTGTTCGGCCGGATTCTCTTTCGCTGGTGTCCCGTGCGACGGGCGGTGGTGTTGGAGAACATGCGCCGAGTGTTTCCGGGCTTCGACGATCGCGAACTCCGCGTGTTGGCCGAGTGCTTCTACAGCCACTTCGGGCGATCGCTCTTCGAGATGCTCCGGATGTCTTGGATGACCGACTCCGAAATCCGACGACACATCCGCGTGGAGGGGAAGGAGAACCTCCAGCGTGCCGCGGAACTGGGTCGCGGGATTCTCATTCTTACCGGACACTTCGGGAGCTGGGAATTCGCTCCGGTCGCCGCGATCCTCGGGTGGCCTCAGTACCGCGGTCGGTTCCACTTCATCCGGAAGAGTCTCGGTCGGGTGCTTGAGAGCGTTCTCTTCGGGAGATTCGAGCGGGCGGGGCTCGGCGTCATCCCGAAACGCGGGGGTCTCGATCGGATCCTGGACGCCTTGGCGAAGAACGACGCGGTGGCGTTCCTCCTGGATCAACATGCGAGCCCGAGCTCGACGGGGATCGCGGTCGAGTTTTTCGGGCGGCCGGCCGGTACGAACCGGAGCTTGGCCATGATCGCGGCGCTTTCCGGCGCCCCCGTCGTGCCCGCCACGAGCTATCGCCGGCCGGACGGAGACCATGTGATGGAGTTTCATCCTGCGATTCCGTGGATTCATCGAGACGATCCGCAGGATGAGATTCGGGAGAATACCCGGAGGTATAATCAAGTGCTGGAGCGCTTCGTGCTCGCTCATCCCGAGCAGTGGTTCTGGTTTCATCGGAGGTGGAAACTCTAAGCGGCCCGCATGGAGGCAAATCAGTACTGTCGGCGGAATCCCGGATGTCCAGTCTCTTTGTCGTACGGTACCGCCGGCTCGACGAGCGCCATCCCCAACCGCTCATCGATTCCGGCGCCGGCCTGGAGGCCGGCCGTGAGCGGCGCCACGAACCCCATCGACCGTTGGTTCATCTTCTACGTTCGGGAAGAACCCGGAAGCCGGCCTTTCGGAAACCCTCGTCGAAGGTCAGGGCCCTATCCATCCCGAATTCCTTCATGACCGCGAACGAGACGCAGTCCACGAGCGATAGGTTCACCGCGTCGTACTTCGTGAACAGCACCCGCGCGGCCGCGCGCTGCTCCCGCGTCACCGCGAGTACATGGGCATAGTCCGCGTCCTCGAGCCGATCCCACGCACGTGCGGCGTGCTGCAACCCGGCCAGCTGGTCACCGAGGAGACGTACGTCGCCAATGAGCTTTTCAAGGCCGGCTTTCGCACCAACAACGTCGACGGGAATCCTCGCCTGTGCATGTCCTCCGCCGCCTTCGGCTACGTCGCGACGTTCGGTAAGGACGAGCCGATGGGGTGCTACGAGGACCTCGATCATGCGACCTGCTATTTCGTGATCGGAGCCAATCCGGCGGAGTGCCATCCGGTGCTCTTCGAGAGGATGAAGCTCCGCCTCGGAAAGGCGAAGATGGTGGTCGTCGATCCGCGGCGAACCGCCACCGCCTCCCGGGCGGATCGATTCTTGCAAGTCGTTCCCGGAACGGACCTGCTTCTGCTCAACGCCCTGGCTCACGTCATCGTGAACGACGGCCTCGTCGATCGGCGATTCCTCGAGGAACACTGCGAGTTCGAGGGCGGAGGCGATCTCGCGTCGTTTCGGGGATTCCTCGAATCGTATGCCCCGGAGCAAGTCGCCGGGGCCGTCGGCGTTTCGGCCGCCGAGATCCGCGAAACGGCTCATCTCTTCGCGACGTCCGAGGCCACCCTGTCTCTCTGGACGATGGGGATGAATCAGCGAACGCAAGGGGTTTCCCTTGTTCCTCGCCGTGATGATCGGGTATCTCGTCAACGTGTGGCGGGATCTTCGGCGCAAGGAGGTGCTGTAGGTGTCGTTGTTCGACCGGATTCTGGTTCCCCTCGACGGTTCGCCGCTGGCCGAGGCCGTCCTCCCCCGCGTGACGCGGATTCTTCGCCCCGGCGAGACCGATCTCGTGCTCCTTCGGGCGGTGGTTCCGGAGGTCCCGGAAGTGGATGCGCTGACTCCGGCGGCGGAATTGACCCGAACCGCGGAACGGTATCTGCGCGAGGTGGTATCCCGTCTCCACGCCGAGGGCGTTCCTGCACGGGGCGTCGTCCAAATCGGGAATGCTTCCGAGGCGGTCGTCGACTTTGCCGAGAAGGAGAGGGCCGCACTCGTAGCCATGTCCACGCACGGTCGCGGCGGAATGGCCCGCTGGATCTTCGGCAGCGTGACGGAGAAGGTGCTCCGCTGTTCGACGACGCCTCTCCTCGTAGTCCGGTCGTTCGGCGAGGAGTGCCGTAGAGAGATCAAGGACATTCTCGTCCCGACGGACGGAAGCCCGCTCTCGCTCGGGGTGCTTCCGGCCGTGAGAGATCTGGCCCGGCATTGCGACGGCCGGGTGCAGTTGCTCCGGGTCCAGGAACGTACGGCGGCCGGAGACGGGGGGGACTGGACCGGATCGTACAGGGCTTGATCTCCGAAGGAATCCCCGCGACGTGGGCCGAACGGATCGGGGATCCCGCCTCCCGCATTCTGGAGGCGGGCGCCGACCTCATCGCCATGTCGACCCACGGTCGATCGGGCTTCCGGCGATGGGTCCTGGGGAGCGTCACGGAAAAAGTCCTCCGCGCCGCGAGCGTCCCGATGCTGATCGTGCGGGCTACGGGATAACGACGTTTCGAAGTCCTCGGCCGGTGCGCAGCGCCTCGAACGCCTCCCCGATTCTCTCGAGCGGGAAGCGCCCGGTCACGAGCGGTTCGAGGAGGATTCTTCCTCTCGCCGCCATCTGCAGGATCCGCGGATAGTCCACGGGCCGGCATCCGAGCGATCCCACGATCTCCTGCTCCAGGAACATCACGCGACTCACGGGAATCTCGACCGCCTTGTCGCAGTATCCTACGATCACCGCACGCCCCCCTCGCCGCAGGCACTCGACGGCCTGTCGCACCGTGAGAGGGTTCCCGATGCATTCGAACGAGACGTCCGCGCCTCCGGCCGTCATGGATCGGAGTCGCTTCACCATGTCCTTCTCGTCGCGCGCGCAGAGGACATCGCGAGCTCCCAGCCCGCGCGCGATTTCGAGCTTCTCGGGATCCAGATCCACGGCGAACACTTCGGCGCCCGCGGCCGCGGCAAGTTGGACGGCATTCACGCCCACGCCCCCGCATCCGAAGACGACCGCTCGATCTCCCGCGCGCACGCGGCCTCGGTTGGCGACGGCGTGGAACGGCGTAGACACGGCGTCGGCGACGACGCAGCTTTCCACCAGAGGGAGGCTCTCCGGAATCGCGATCGCGTCCTTCGCAGGCGCGACCACGAATTCCGCGAACGCGCCGTCGATGTGATTGCCGAACATCTTCATTTCCTGGCAGATGTTCTCGCGTCCGAGGCGACAGAGCTCGCACCGTCCGCACGGTAGCACCGCGGGGAGGAGCACGCGGTCGCCCCGATTCCAGCCTCCGACTCCGGCTCCCACTTCGCTGATCGTACCGGAGGCTTCGTGTCCCAGGATGATCGGCGGTTTCTTGTAGGTCGGCACGCCGTGGTCGAGGTAGTGCAGGTCGGTGTGGCAGACCCCGCACGCGGCCACTCGGACCAGGATTTCGCCGGGGCCGGCCTTCGGAATGGGGACATCCTCGACGGACAATCCGGGCCCTCGAAAGACGGCGGCTCTCACCGGGTATTCCTCCAGGCCGGCGGTCGCTTTTCCAAGAAGGCTCGAAGGCCCTCGACCGGCTCGGGATGCTTCATCAGATCGTCGAGGTACGCTCGTTCCGCGAGCGTGATCCTCTCGACGACCCTCTCGCGCGCCGCACGCTTGCACGTCGCCACGGCCGGTACCGGATGGGCCGCAATCCGATCCAGGAGGGATTCGGCCGTCTCCACGGCACCGATGCGCGTCAGCCCTGCATCAGCCGCATCCCGAGCCGAGATCGAATCGCCGGTCAGGAGCATCTCCATCGCCCGAGACCGCGCGATCGTCTGGGGAAGGAGAACCGCCGCGACGGGGGGGAAGACGCCCAACTGGATCTCGGGCAGCCCGAACCGGGCGTTCTCGTCCGCGACCCGGAAGTCGCAGGCGAGCGCCAATTCGAAACCCCCTCCGAGAGCCGAACCGTGCACGTAGGCGGCCGTCGGAATGTCGAGCGTGAGGAGATCGAGGACGGTGCGGGTGAAGAGGGGAAGCATCGCCTCAACCTTTCCGGGAAGGTGTTCCGAAACGTCCGCGCCGGCGGAGAAGCACTTCCCGGATCCGCGGAGGAGGAGCCCGCGGGCGGCGGAGGCCGCGGCGCGGGCGAACGCCCGGCGAAGTTCTTCGAGGAGTTCCATGGTGAGGACATTCGCCGGCGGCCGATTCCATTCCACCACTGCGTAGCCGGGCCTTTCCCGGTAGTCGAGGATCACAACTTGGCTCCACATTTCCCGCAGTGTTCGAATCCCTGAGGGAGACCCTGGGCCCCGCACGGGCAGGACTTCGCCGGAGGGCCCCACAAGAACTCGGAGGCGCGCACGCGGGCGTAGTCCGGCCGGCGCTTCTCCACGAACGCGCGCATCCCCTCGTAGGGCTCGACGCCCCCGAAGTGCGTCGAAAGCCAATCCTGCGCGTGCCCGACAGTCATAGCCCAAACAAGGTCCTTGAGCGCGTTCGTTTGCGTTCGGGTATATCGAGTGCACTCGGGGAACTTCTCCTTCAGTTGATGCGCGAGACTCGCGACCTCGGCGTCGAGTCGGGCGAGGTCGATCGCGAACCCCGCCGTGCCCGCGTGCGCCGACTCGATCTCCTTGGGCGTGGGATTCTCGACGACGCGGCCCTCCCGGACCACCGTGGGAACGACGGAGTTGACGAGTCCCCATTCGAGCGCCTTCCGCGCCGGGATCTTCGGATTCAGCAGCAACATCTCGCGTGCCCGCTTGTCGCCGACGACGAGCGGAAGCCACTGGGTCGCGCCGGCGCAGGCGACCGAGCCGACGGACGTGCCGACCTGTCCCACGTACGCGTGCTCGGCCATCACGGTGAGATCGCAGGCGAGCTGGGACTCGTTTCCGCCGCCGACCGCGATCCCGTTGAGCCGGGCGATCACGGGCTTGCCCGCGTGGAGAATGGACTCGATGTAGGTGCGGAAGAGCGCCATGTATTTCCAGTAGTCCCGGGGTTTCCGAGTGTAGATCTCCGCGTACTCCTTGACGTCGCCCCCGGTGCAGAACGCGCGCGTGCCCTCCCCCGTATAGACGATCGCGGCGACCGAGTCGTCCCAGGAGGCGTCTTGGAAGGCGACGATCAGTTCCTGGAGCGTCCTCGTACGATAAGCGTTGTACGCGGCGGGGCGATTCAGCGTGATGGTCGCCACGCCGTCGGACTTGCCGTACCGGACGTCCTCGAACGTCCGATCCGGCGGCTCGAATTCACGAGGAGTATTCATGGCTCATCATCCGCAATCGCTTCCTCGCCAGTAGGGCGGCCCCGATCGCGCCGGCGTATTCGGAATCCGAGGAGACCCGCACCGGCTGTCCCACCTTCCGCTCCAACGCGGCCACCATTCCCGCATTTCGGGATACCGCGCCGGTCAGGGCGATCTCCCCTCGGATTCCCACTTGACGCAGGAGGGCCACCACCCGGTCGGCGATCGAGAGATGGGCGCCCATGAGGATGTCCTCCACCGCCCGACCTTGCGTCACGTGATTGATGATCTCCGACTCGGCGAGGACCGCGCAAATCGAAGAGATGGTAACCGGATCCTTCGATCGTCGCGAGAGTTCTCCGATCTCGTCGAGGGGAAGTTCCATCGCTCGCGCGACGCGCTCGAGGAACTTCCCCGCCCCGGCCGCGCACTTGTCGTTGATCTTGAAGCGTTCGACCCGCCCGTCCTCCCGATATCGCATCGCTCGGGACGTCTGCGCACCGATGTCGAGGACGCAGCTCGCGTCGGGGAAGAGCGATCGCGCCCCGAAGGCGTGGCTGGTGATGTCGGTAATGGCGATGTCGCGAAAGAGGACCTGGTACCGACCGAATCCGGTGGCGGCGACATAGAGGTCGGAGACGGATCTCTCGACCGCCGCCTCCGCGCGCCGGGCGGTTCCGGGAAGATCCGCGGTGACGGGGACCGCGGATCGGCCCGCGACCGAGCCATCGGGGTCTACGATGACCGCATGGCAGGTCCGGCTCCCCAGATCAATGCCCAGCACGTACATCGTGTTCCACTTTCTCCAACGCGAAGAGGGCGGCGCCGATGGCGCCGGTGAATTGCGAATCGGGACTTACGTTGAGCCGCGTCGAGAGCTTCTCCTCGATCGCCGAGACCATCCCGGGATTCCGCGAAACCCCGCCCGTGAAGGTGACCTCGTTCTCGATCCCGATGCGGCGCACCAGCGCGATGCTCCTTCCGGCGATCGCGAGATGGACGCCCCGGAGAATATCATCGACGCGTCTCCCCTTGGCGAGATGGGACATGATCTCCGACTCGACGAACACCGCGCAGACGTTGGTGATGCGGAGCTGCAGTTGCGCGCGGAGGGACAGGGGCCCGATCTCGTCGATCCCGATTCCCAGCGTCGTCGCCGCGGCGTCGAGGAATCTTCCGGTCCCGGCCGCGCACTTGTCGTTCATCACGAAATCCAAGACCTCCCCCGACGCGCCGACCCGAATTCCCTTCGTATCCTGGCCGCCGATGTCGATGATCGTCCGCGTGTCGGGAAAGAAGTAGTGCGCGCCTTTGGCATGGCACGCGATTTCGGTGACCTGGCTGTTGCCGAACGGCACGCGGTATCGTCCGTAGCCGGTTCCGACGGTGTGCGAGATCTCCCACTCCTCGTTTCCCGCGGCTTCCAGGGCCTGGCGAAAGGCCGACTCCGCGGCGCGCACGACGTTTGCGCCGGTGGAGACGAGCCCGCGGCCGAGGACGCGCCGGTCCTCGCCCACGACGGCGGCCTTCGTGGCGGTGGATCCCACGTCCACTCCGGCTACGAGCACGGGACCCCCTTTCGCAGGTGCTCCTGCGCTTCGAAGAAGGCGTCGATGCGGTTCCGCATTTGCGCCTCGCTGAAATAGCGCGGATCCGCGAGATCGCTCTCCAGGAAGAGCGTCGGCACGCTCCGCTCCCGGGAGAAGTAGTCCCGCGTGTCGGCCTGGCCTACCGAGAAGACGCGGCAGGACTTCACGGAATGGATCACGAGCGCCTCCGCCCGGAACCGTTCCAGTTGTTCGCGCATGAATCGGCGCCGACTCTCGAGACTGAGGTTGGTGTAACAGCGCACCGCGTATTCGGCGATCGATTCGAACGGCCGGGAGGGGTCGTGCCGAAATCCTCGATCCCAAATCCCGCCCACGCGGCAGTAGGTCGAGCTCACGCAGCAGACGCCCCACTTCTTGAAGAGATCCCAGAAGGCGCGGAAGTGAGGCCAGGGCGGAGGCCCTTCCAGAACGATCCGATGGCGCTCCCCCTCGACCGGCCCGATGCGGTGCTCGAGGCGCTCCCGAATCTCAGCGAGGGCCGACTCGTAGTATCGGACGCAGTCCTCCGTCCCCCGGAGGACGTAGATCGGGGCCATGAAGAACACCGCCTCGAAAAAGGCGTCGAAGGGCGAGGGAGTTCCGGAGCACGAGTCGAGAATCTCCATCCAGAGATCCTCGGCACGACGAGACCGGTCCAGGATTTCCGAGAGACGCTCCCTCGAGAGTCTCTTGCCCGAGATCCGCTCGCAGACCGCCACGAGCTCTTGGAGCTGACCCGCAACGTACCGGACGGCGTGCGGATCGGGCTCCTCCGCGCGGAGGTACGGGACGTCCAACATCACGAGGGGGACCCGGTAGATCTCGGCGAGCGCCTCGAACCACTTGAGGTAGGTCGCGCACCCGGAATAGGTACACAAGAGCAAGTCCGGCTTGGGGAGCTTTCCGAACGGGCCCACGTTTCCGGAGGCCACGAGGCCGATGTCGTTCTTGACGTATCCGCAGACGTCGGACGAATAGCCCTGATCTTCCGCCTTCAGGATGAGATCTCCGGCGACCTTTCGGACTCCGCACTGCAGGGCGTTCACCTCCGGGTAGACGACGCGGAACCCGAAGGCGCGGAGCAGCTCTACCACGTTTCCGCTGATGAAGAGATACGCCACGGGGCCCTCGCCTTCCGCGAGCTCCCGGTACCAGCCCGCCATGAGTTGCTTCTGCAGGTCCCGACCGACGCCTTGATGTTTCATGCGAAGAAGAGCGAGGCCTCCACGAACGTCTCCACCTGGGAACGGACCGACTCGAAGACGCTCATCTTCTCCTCGAATTCGAACGTGAGATAAGGGATCCCCTCCCGCTCCAGCGCCGCGCGGAGGATCGGATAGTCGAAAAGCGCGGGCTCGCAAAATTTCGCCGCGGCAAAGATCACGCCTTGGGCGCGGGATCGCCTGACTCGCGCCACCAAGGCCTGAGATCGCGAGATCTCGTCGCCGTGGCGGATGCTCGCGGAGGGGGAGGTTCGCAGGTACGCTCGTGCGAGCGCGGCGAGGGGATCGCCGCCCGTTTCGACATCGCGGTCGAACCAACGACGGCCGATTTGGAGATCGTCGTCCACGATGAGACACCCCGCCTGTTCGAGAGTCTCGAGCCATTCCACGGGGGGCTGCTCGCAGAACGCCCCCTCGATTACCACACGGAGACCGTCCCTCCGGCGTCGGGACGAGGCTTCCGCCGCCACGGTACCCTCCTCCACCAGACTCGTGTGCACTTCCTTGGGAAGGAACCGACCGGCGCGGACGAGAAGATGCGTCTCCGCGGCCGTCACCGCCCAGGGCTTTTCGACCCTCAGCCGGTAGAGATCTTGGATCGACCTGCGGTTCCGATTGAAGACCGCAAGACTCTCCCGCAGGGATTCGTAGGAGATCGGACGACCGGCCAATTCGGCGAACGATTCTCTCAATCGCCCGAACTCCGCTCGAAGGTACTCTTCGGCGTACGCCGACTCCGGATTCTGCGGCAGGTGGACATACTCGACCTTCCGATCCGGAAAATTCCGCCTCCAGACGCCCGCCAAGTTCTTGGATACGTCGCAGATGTTGGGGAAAACCATTCCGTCGAGTGCGTCGAGATCGCGGCGGAGGCCGAGTTCCAGAGTGCTACGGGCGATGGAGCACACGAACGACTGGATCCGGGAGTCCGCCAAGTCGGTGTCGATCCCTCCCCCTCCCTGAATTCCCACCGGCAGGATTTCCCCCGCGTGCAGGATTTCTTCGGGCACGTAGACGGGAAAACAGCCTACCGCCTTGCCCCCGGTCGTCCGTTTCCAAGAGAGGACGTCCTCCTGGATGGAGGCCCGCCGGCAGCGCTCGACGATTGCTTCCAGAGGGTTCGGCATCGGAACGCCGTACGTCGCAGCAAATCGATAACCACATTACCTACCGTCCGCGGCCGCGGCTGCGATGGGGAAAAGTCGCGGAAGTTGCGGAATCTTTCGCGCCGAAATCATCCCCAAGGATGTTCACAGCATTCGCGGTCGAGGAGGGAGCCATCGAAAGGAACTCCCTCGATCGCGGAGGCGCGCCCCCGCGAACCGGGGACCCGATCCTCCGTTCACGGCTCGCGGCACTCGCCGCAACAGCTCCCTACTTCTCGGAACCCCGCCAGCACCCGTTCTTGCGCCGGGCCCTCGAGCACCTCTTCTGCCATCGGGAAGAGGACGTTCTCCTCCTTCCAGATGTGATTGCGCAGGTGGTTGAGAAGCGCCAGTACGCTCCGGCGGATCCCGTCCCGATCGCTCGCGTCCAGGGCCTCTCGAAGTCCCCGAACGTGCGCCTTCTCCTCCGCATGATCCTCGATCATGCATCGGACCGGGGGACACTCGGAGCCGAATCGGCGGTCCAACTCCGGGAAGAGGAACTCCTCTTCCTTGCGCCGGTGGGGAACCAGGCCCGATTCCAGGAAAGTCAGCTCGGCTCTCAGGGTCTCGTTCGATCCTTCGGCCAACGCGGCTTCGATGCGGTTGAGGTGGTCCAGGACGGTGCGGTGTTCGAGGCGAAGTACCTCGGTGAGATGACGCATGTCTACCTCCCTTTACTCGGAACGCAAAGGCCGTGCCAGGTCCCGACCGATGCCGTCTCCCGCTGGGTCGGGGGCTTTTCCCGATCGAAGGATATGGTAGGGCGAATGCTCCGGCATCCGACAGTTGGAGAGCGGAATGAGGAAGGTGTCGATGAAGGCATGCTGGCCGTACACGCACGCGTGGCTCACCATGTCGGTCAGGACCATCCATGCCGAGTAGGGCGGGAACCGGAGCGGCAGGAGTCCGTCGGGGCTCTCCTGGAATTCGCGCGAGTCCTTCATCCAGTTGTGGAAGCGACGCATCAGCCGATCGTAGGGCGAGGAGTCGACCAGCCGTGCGCTTCTCATGCCCGCGGCCGATACTCCCCGCAGGATTCCGCTGTACATCTCGTTCCAGAATCCCTTCCGCAGGTCATGGAAACCCGCGATTCCCGCCTCCGCGGCATAGCGTTGAAAGAGAACCGAAAAGGTTCCCTTTGAAACCCATTCCCGGCTCTCGGTCGGATGAACGTTCACGAAGAAGCGCAAGATGCGGTCCCCATTCGTCGCCCCGTACGCGTTGGCGTCCACATGGATCAGTTCGCTCGAAGCGTGGGCTCGGATCCTGCGTCCCTTTTCTTGAAGCGGCCGAAAGCTGGAAGTGGCGACGCGCCATCCTCTCGCGAAATCGGGCAGCACCCGCCCGAGGAAAAGTCGAACGTGCCCGTAGTGATCTCGGAGAATGTCCCGGGCTCGATCTTGGAACCGGGGTGAGCCGCGCACGCCGAAGATTCGATCCGAGTCCGCGTGATAACTCGGATTCTTGTGGGAGAGATGAGAACCAAGTTCGCTTCGGAGGAAGCGGAGCTCCGCCTCGCCCGGGAGCGGTATCGGGCAAACCGGAAAGAAGACTACTTTCCCACGTTCCAGTTGGTCCGAGAGGTCGCGAGGACCGGTGGTTTCAGCGAGGGTAACGGTATAGAGCATCCCCGCCTCTGCGTCCGCAACGCTCGGGCCAGGGGAGTCCGGAGTTCGCCGTGTCCCGAGTGCGGATTTCTCCTCACCGAGTTTGGAAAAATCCGGGGCTCGGCGTTTGCTAATCCAGGAGGCGTGTGGAAGGTCGACTTCGATCGAGCGCCGTTCCTGGTCATCTGGGAAACGACGCAGGCCTGCGACCTCGCATGTCGCCACTGCCGGGCGTGCGCCATTCCGGGTCCGATCCCAGGGGAGCTATCGACGGAGGAAGGCCGGTCCATGATCGATCAGGTGGCGGAGATGGGGACGCCGCTCCTGGTTCTGAGCGGCGGGGATCCCGCGACGCGCCCCGACCTTTTCGACCTCGTCCGCCATGCGAAGAAGCGAGGGATCCGCGTCGCGACTATTCCTGCGGCGACACCCCGCCTCTCTCGCGACCTGCTGTCGCGCCTGAAGGACTCCGGCCTCGATCAAGTCGCATTCAGCCTCGATTTCCCGGACGCGAACCGCCACGATTCGTTTCGCGGCTCGCCCGGCGCCTTCGATCTGACGATACGCGCCGTTCATTGGGCTCACGAGCTTGGCCTCCCACCCCAGATCAACACCTGCGTTTGGGCGGCCTCGGCCGAGCATCTCTCCGCGATGGCGGCGCTGGTGGAAAGGCTTGGAATCGTCTTCTGGGAGGTCTTCTTTCTCGTTCCGACGGGCCGAGGATCGGGGATTCCGGGACTGACTCCGGCGCGGTGCGAAGAGATGTTCGAGATTCTCCGAAAGACGCAGGACCGGAAGCGATTCATCCTCAAGGTCACGGAGGCGCCCCATTTTCGGCGCTACCTGCGTCAGAGACACGAACATGAAATCGGCCGCGTAGAGCATGCGAGTTCGGACGGCCCGATGGCGCTGGCCCATCGCGGCGTCAACGCGGGAAACGGCTTCCTGTTCGTCTCCCATCTGGGCGACATCTACCCGAGCGGTTTTCTTCCCTTGTCTGCGGGAAACGTGCGCCGGAACGCGATGGAGGCCGTCTACCGGGAGTCCGTCCTCTTCCGCTCCCTCCGCGATCCCGACCGACTCAAGGGGAGGTGTGGGAGATGCCCGTTCCGGCGGATGTGCGGAGGCTCCCGATCCCGCGCTTTCGCGCTGACCGGAGACTGCTTCGAAACCGATCCTTGGTGCGGATACGAACCGGTAGAGGAATTGTCCGCATTCGCGCGGAAGATTTCCTGATCGCCGGCGCGGCAGGCACTTTGCTGCTCCCGAGAAGAGTCTGCTTCTCCTGGGGGATTTTCCGCATGCCCACCGGCGCGGCCGTCGCTGCTCTTCCGCAGGAACACGTCTACCATCGCTATTCCGGTCGCTTCTCGGGGATTCTCGGCTGGATCCTCTCGACGGACCACAAGCGGATCGGGATTCTCTATCTCGTTACCCAGATGTTCTTTTTCCTCCTGGGGCTCGCGCTCGGACTCCTGGTCCGGCTGGAACTGTTCGCCCCGGGAAAGACGATCATGGTGGGACGGATGTACAACTCGGTCTTTACGCTGCACGGCATCACCATGGTCTTCCTTTTCGTGATTCCGGGACTGATGGCTTCGTTCGGGAACTTTCTCCTGCCGCTTCAGATCGGCGCGAGGGACGTCGCCTTTCCCCGGCTCAACCTCCTCTCGTGGTGGCTCTTCCTTCTCGGCGGAATCACGATCTACGCCTCGCTCTTCTTGGGGGGCGGTCCGGTCGACACCGGGTGGACGTTTTACACGCCGTACAGCCTGCTCTCTCGCACGAGCGTTTCGATCTGCGGACTCGGGGTTTTCTTCGTCGGCTTCTCCTCGATCCTGACGGGAGTGAACTTCGTCACGACCGTGCACCGCATGCGGGCTCCCGGGATGAAGTGGGGAAAGATGCCCCTATTCGTGTGGACGCTCTACACCACGGCGTGGCTCCAGGTCTTGGCGACGCCGGTGATCGGAATCACGCTGATCCTGGTGTTGGCGGAACGACTGCTGGGCGTAGGCTTTTTCGATCCCGCGAAGGGGGGAGACCCGATCCTGTTCCAGCACCTGTTCTGGATCTACTCGCACCCGGCCGTGTACATCATGATCCTCCCTGCGATGGGATTGGTCTCGGAGATCATCCCCGTCTTCTCCCGGCGGCGGATCTACGGGTACTGGTGGATCGCGATGTCCAGTCTCTCGATCGCCGTCGTGGGCTACATCGTCTGGGGCCACCACATGTTCACGAGCGGGATGAGCGATGCGGCGCGGGTGATGTTCTCGTTCCTGACCTTCTTCGTGGCGATTCCCACGGGCGTGAAAATCTTCAATTGGCTTGCGACGATGTACAAGGGCTCGATTCGTCTCTCGGTCCCGATGCTCTACGCGCTGTCCTTCATCTTCCTCTTCAGCATCGCGGGTCTGACGGGCGTGCTCAATGCCTGCCTGGCGGCGGACGTGAACGTCCACGACACCTACTATGTGGTGGCGCACTTCCACTACACGATGCTCGGGGGAACCGGGCTCATGATCTTCGCCGGGCTTCACTACTGGTTTCCGAAGATCACGGGCCGGATGTACGGCGGCCGGGCGGCGTTCGTATCTTGGCTCCACATCTTCGTCGGATTTAACTTGCTGTGGTTCCCCATGTTCATCGCCGGATGGATGGGCATGCCGCGCCGGTACTACGACTACTTGCCGGAGTACCAGATTTGGCATGGGCTGGCGGCCGTGGGATCGTGGATCTTCGCCGGCGGGATTCTCATCATGATCGTCAATCTCCTCCGATCCCTGCGATCGGGCGCGAAGGCACCCGATAACCCCTGGGGCGGAGCGACGCTGGAGTGGAAAACGGCGTCGCCGCCTCCGGTGTACAACTTCCTGGAGATTCCCAAGGTGGACCACGGTCCGTACGATTTCGAAGATTCGGAGCTTCCGACGACACCGAAGTGATCTTCATCGTGGGGAGGAGGCGATGGAGGGAAGCACATGAGCCGCGATCGACCCATCTCCTTCTGCCCGAGGATGGACGAGTTGCTGCGGGCGAGCGATAGCGACAGACAGCGCTTTCCCACCGACATCATGCAGTGCCAGAAACTCCAGCTGACCGGTCTCGTGACCGCCGGCCTGCTCCATGAGATCCACGATCCCATCGGATATGTTTCCCTCTACCTCGGAGTCCTTCGGAAGAAGATGAGAGCGGTACGCCGATGGATCGCGGCAGCGGATCGTGCGATGAGACCCTCGATGGTCGCAGCCGCGCGCCGGCTTCGGGGACGGGCCGATCTCGATGGCGTCGAAGAGGCCCTGAAGAATTCCCTGGGGGGGATGGAGCGCATCGGAAGGATCATCCAAAACTTCCGCGAGTTCGTGCGCCCGGAGACGGCCGAAAGGAAGCCGGTGGATCTGGCCTCGATCCTGAACTCCAGTCTCCGCATGTGTCGGACGGAAATTCGAGACAAGGCGCAAGTCCATCGTAAGTTCGCCTCTCGACCCAAAGTCCTGGGCTCGGCGGGCCAACTCACCCAAGTCTTCCTCAATCTCCTCGTGAATGGCGCGCAGGCGATCGAGGGTCGGGGCCATATTCACCTGTCGCTGGAGGTCCGCGGCGGTCAGGCGGTCCTTCGGATCCGCGACACCGGACAGGGAATGACGCCCGAGGTTCGGGCGACGCTGTTCACGCCGTTCCATTCGACGAAATCGGCCGGACAGGGGCTTGGGCTCTACTTGGCGAACCGAATCGTAGAGGACCATGGCGGCCGGATCGAAGTGCGGTCGGAGCCCGGAAGGGGCACGGAGTTCTCGGTGAGGCTGCCGCTCGCGAGTCGATCCTATCTATCCCGGTAGGATCGTGGCCGCGGTGGCGACAAGCGTCGCATCGCGGCGTCGCTCGTCATCGACAACCTCTTCAAGGTTAGGTCTCCTCCTCGCTCCTGGCGCTGCTCGCTTCTCAGCCCGCCGAACGGGAATCACACCGGCCTCGATCCGCCCGCTTTCGGTGCCGGCCGCAGGAGGACAGTCATCCTCCCGAGGGCCGTGCAAAATCCTCTCAGCCTCCGTAATCGCGGCGTCAGCCTCAGGACGACCGATCGCGACGTCGCGTTCGTAGGTCAGCCGATTGCGCTTTTTGGCGCATGTCGTCGAAGAAGTCGAGCGTGGAATTTTCCCCAAGGTGGTGCCGATTCTTTCCGCCGCGGCAGGGTCGCATCGACGGAAGCAAAATGGCCGCCCCTTTGCTTTCCCACCCAGGAGTTGCAAAGGAGAGTCATGATGAGGACTACCGCACCTGCGATCGCGCTCCTTGGCTTGCTTCTGGGTGCCGCACAACAGGATCCATGCCATCCTCAGAAGAACGGGAAAACCGTCACCCCTTGCCCCAACGTCTGGTACACGAGCGAGAGCTGCCCGTGCTCGGTGAAGCCGTGCAAGGACTGCTCCTGCGGAACGTGCGGGGGCGGAACCACGTGCTGCTGCATCAAACTCCTCCAGAAGGGAACGGGCGTCCTGACGGGAGTCGTCGCCCACAAGTCCGCCGCGAAGTTTCCCACCGCGGTCTTCATCGAGTCGATGGACGGTCGCGATTTCCTCCTGCCTCCCTGGACGGTGCGCGTCGACCAGCGAAACAAAGAGTTCTTTCCAAAGGTCGCTCCCGTTCTGGTCGGAAGCACGGTGGAGTTCCTCAACAGCGACGGCTTCGAGCACAACGTGAACTCCCCGGATAACGAGAAGTTCAATCTCGGCAACTGGGGACTCAATGAAAAGAGGACGTATTCCTTCACCCGCCCCGGCGTCTACACGCTGCTTTGCTCGCTCCATCCCGAAATGGTCGGATACGTAGTCGCCGTAAAGACGCCGTATTTCGCCGTCGCCAACGAGAAGGGTGAGTTCCGGATCCCAAACGTCCCGGCAGGGAAATGGAAGATCAAGATCTGGAACGAGCGACTGAAGCCGAAGCAACTCGACGCGGTGTTTGAGGCGGTCGTCGAAGAAGGCAAAGACGTTCGACTCGAAGTCAAACCGTGAGACTGCTCTCGATCCTTTGTCTTTCCCTGGCGCAGGAGGACGAACTTCGACGCAAGGTCCAGGAATTGGAAGATCGTGTGAAAAAGCTCGAGGGGCAGAAGAGCCCTTCGGGCTTCAAGGTCGATGCGCCCCTCCTAGACTCGCTCGTAATCGGGGGGCAGATCAGATTGCGTGGCGAATTCCGCGACGTGGCCGATTACAAGGCTCCGGGCGACGACTACTCCACAACGGTCTACCAACGCGTGCGCATCCACCTCGACGCCGGCGTGTCGAAGAAGCTCCGAGCGTTCGTGCAATTCCAAGACGGCCGAGTGTGGGGAGACGACCCGGTAGGCGGGGATACGTCGGACTTCGACATGAAGCAGGGATTCCTCGAGATCCGCGAGATCGGCGACCTCCCGCTCGCGGTGAAGGCCGGTCGGATGGAACTTCCCACGCTCGGCGACGGGCGACTCGTCAGCCCTCTCGACTGGAGCAATACCGGCCGCTCCTGGGACGGGATCCACGCGACGTTCTCGCCCGAGGGGTGGAGCGTCCAGCTCTGGGGAGTGAACCTCGCCGAAGGGTCCGTGTTCGGGAGCCGGAGCAAGAACGACTACTCCATGGCCGGGATCTACGCGAGTTGCCGCAAGCTCGAGAAGCATGAGTTCGACGTCTACGTGTTCGGCCGCGCCCTCGCGGACGACGATTTCGGCAGCGAGGTCGGGGGGTCTCTCGGTCCTCGCAAAGACGGCACGTTCGGGTTTCGCGCGAAGGGCAAGACGGGGCCCGTGGACTACTCGGGCGAGATCGCGTTCCAATACGGCGATCAGGCGGACGACGACGTACGTGCCTGGGCCGCCGCCTTCACCGCCGGATTCACGTTCGAGCACGACTGGAAGCCGCGCGTCGGCGTCGAGGTCGCCTTCGCGAGCGGCGACGACGACCCGACGGACGGGGACGTAGGGACGTTCGATCCCATCTTTCCGTTCGCTCATTCCTACCACGGCCACGCGGACCTCATCGGTTGGCGCAACCTCCACGCGATCCTCTTGAGCGTCCGGGTGCGACCGATGAAGGATTGGACCTTGCACCTGGACGGACACGCCTTTCGACTTGCGGAGGATCGCGACGCCTGGTACTCGGCCGCCGGAACGGCGATCCGGCGCGACACGACGGGCTCTGCAGACCCCTGGGTCGGATATGAGATCGACCTCTACGCGAAGTGGAAGTGTTGGGAGCGGCTGGAATTCTGGGCCGGGTACTCGCACTTCTTCGCGGGCGGATTCGTGAAGGACACGGGAGAAGACCACGATCAGGACTGGGTCTTCCTCCAGGTACTCCTGAACCTGTGAACGGAGGCGCGGATGGAGCGCGACGAGCAGAAGGGAATCAGCCGGCGGTCCTTCCTGCACTACGCGAGCGGTCTCGGCTTCGGCGCGATGGCGGGCGGGCCGCTGGAACGGTGGCTCTCCGGCCAGGACAGCCCGCTCGAGAAGTATGCGCAGCGCGGATGGGAGAAGGCGTACCGAGATCTCTACCGGTACGACTCTTCCTTCACGTTCCTGTGCGCGCCGAACGATACGCACAACTGCCTCTTGCGCGCGTACGTGAAGAACGGGGTCGTGCTGCGTCTCGGCCCCACCTACGGCTATCAGAAGGCGACGGACGTCTACGGAAACCAGGCGAGCGCCCGGTGGGATCCGCGCTGCTGCCAGAAGGGCCTCGGCCTCGTCCGCCGGATCTACGGAGACCGCCGGGTGCGCGGGGCGATGGTACGGAAGGGATTCCTCGAGTGGGCCCGTGGCGGTTTTCCCCGTGATCCGAAGACCGGTCGGCCCCCCGTCGAGCGTTTCCGAAGGGGCCACGATCCGTACGTCAAAGTGCCGTGGGAGGAAGCGTACGAGCTGGCGGCCACCGCGCTCGTCGACATCGCCCGGACGTACTCCGGTCGCGATGGCGCGGAACGGCTCCGGGCGCAAGGCTATGACGAGTCGATGGTCGATGTCATGCACGAGGCCGGGACGCAATGCCTTAAGTTCCGCGGGGGAATGCCGCTTCTTGGACAGACACGGGTGTATGCGCTAAATCGGTTTTCCAACGGCATGGCGCTGCTCGACGCTCATCTCCGAAAGGTGGACGCGGACAAGACCTACGGAGGCCGCTGCTGGGACAGCTATACCTGGCATACGGATCTTCCGCCGGGCCATCCGATGATCACGGGGCAGCAGACGGTCGAGTGGGATCTCTTCGCGACGGAGAACGCGACCCTCGTGATCAACTGGGGCATGAATTGGATCTCCACGAAAATGCCCGACGGGCACTGGCTCACGGAGGCGCGGCTTCGCGGCGCGAAGATCATTACGATCGCGTGCGAATACCAATCCACCACGAACAAGGCGGATGAGGCCCTGGTCGTCCGGCCGGGAACCTCCCCGGCGCTCGCGCTCGGGATGGCCGGAGTCGTCCTGCGCGAGAAACGCTACGACGAGGAGTATGTTCGCACGCGGACGGACTTGCCGCTCCTCGTGCGGCTGGACACGCGCAAGCTCCTCCGGGCCGCCGAGGTTATTCCCGGATACCGGAATGCCGAGCTCTCGAACAACACCATCGTGCTCAAGCCCGGCGAGAAGCCGGCCGCTCCGGGAATGCAAGGCGACCAGGTCATCGCGCCGGAGCTACGGGCGGAGTGGGGGGACTTCGTGGTGTGGGACGGCCGTCCCGTCGCCGTCTCGCGCGATGATGTCGGCAATCGCTCCAAGGTCAAGCCTGCCCTCGAGGGGGAGTACGAGGTACAGGTCAACGGCTCTCGCGTGAAAGTTGCGCCCGTCTTCCATCTCGTACGGAAGTACATCGAAGAGAACTTCGACCTCGCTGCGACGAGCGAGATTACCTGGGCTCCCAAGGAGGGGATCGAGTCCGTCGCACGGCAGGTGGCGAAGCATCGCGGAACGACGCTCATCGCCACGGGAATGGGACCGAACCAGTTCTTCAACAACGACCTCAAGGATCGCGGGATCTTTCTCCTGGCGGCACTTACCGGGAACATCGGGCGCATGGGGGGAAACGTGGGGAGCTACGCGGGCAACTATCGCACCGCGCTCTTCAACGGCGTCCCGCAGTACATCCTCGAGAATCCGTTCGACATCGAGCTGGATCCCGCGAAACCCTCGCGGACGAAATACTGCTACAAGGCCGAATCGGCCCACTGGTTCAATTACGGAGATCGACCGCTCAAGGCCGGGAAGCACAACGTCACCGGGAAGACGCACACGCCCGCGCCCACGAAGAGCGCCTGGTGGGCCAACGGCAACTCGATTCTGGGCAACACCAAGTGGCACTACGACGTCGTTCACAACACCCTGCCCAAAGTCGAGGCGGTCTTCGTCAACGACTGGTGGTGGACGGGGACGTGCGAATACGCGGACATCGTCTTCGGCGTCGACTCCTGGGCGGAATTCAAGCACGCGGACATGTGC
>CAZGKV010000061.1:0-25755 GCA_964526305.1 uncultured Planctomycetales bacterium
GGTGGATCGGCAACCCGGTTGCTCCGCCACGCCGGTCCCAAGGAGGGGACACGCCGATAACCGTCGCCATCCGGCGTCACTCGTCGTCGACAACCTCTTCAAGGTTAGGTCTCCTCCTCGTTCCTGGGCTGGCTCGGTTCTCGGCGCGCCGCGGCTCACGAGGATTCGTCAGACAGAGCCTAGTGACGCGTGACGAATTCCCCGGAATTGACCAGCGCCCAGATCACGTCCTCCAGCGCCTCGCGACTTCCCTCGCGACCGTCCACGTAGGCGGCATGCCGCTTCCGCTCGGGCTCGGTCGGAGGTCGAACGAGGATCGAGAGGAAGAGCGCCGAGATCTTCCGGTCCGTGGAGCCCGACATCGAATGGACCTTTTCGGCCAGCCCCGATAGGACGCTCTCCACGAATCCGCCGTTCCGCAGGAAGAGCGCCTGACGCGTATTCCCCGGAAGCGGCGTGACTTCGGTCCACTCTCCGTCCGCTCCGTACAACCCCCGAATCTGATTCAAGAATCCGTTCCACCGGTCGCGCATCGCCGTCGAAGCGAAGTCCGGAGGAGCGTCCTCGCCCGAGCAGGCCGTCACGATCGACTTGAAGAGCTGTTCTCCTGTGAGCGGCCGGATCGCCGCGGTCGCGAAGCTCTCGCTTCCGGTCCCCGCGCACGACCTCTGGTACGCCTCCGAGTTGCAGATCGCGCGAAGGAGAAATCGAAGCGAATATCCGTGGGAGGCGAACCCGCGAGAGAGCTCATCCAGAAGCGAGCCGCAGATCGGCTTGTTTTGGAGATTGAAATCGTCGAGCGGTTCCACGAATCCGCGGCCCATGAGGACCGCCCAGGTTCGATTGACCACGTTGCGGGCAAGCTGGGCGTTTCCCGGCATGACGAAGTATCGGGCGAGGGCGGACAATCGCGCCTCGCTGGTCCCGGGAGTCCCGCCGAAAAGGAATTTCGGGCGCAGGACCTTGCTCGTCGCCGGGATCGTGAGTTCGCCCTTCGGCTCCTCGAGGATCTCGACATCCGGGGTCTCGTTGTCGTCGCCTCCCGACGGAACCCCCTTCATCCGGGTAAGGAAGGCGGCCAGTCCGTAGTAGTCCTCCTGAGTCCAGCGATCGAAGGGATGGTCGTGACACCGCGCGCAGGAGATGCGCATGCCGAGGAGAGACTTGGACAGGTTGTCGGCGCCGTTCAGCGCGGGCTCGCCTTCATAGTAGAACGAGGTCTTATAGAGGAGCGCGGGGTTCGCCGAGAGCTTGCCGGTCGACTGCACGAGCTCGACGACGACGGTCGGCCAGGGAGCGTCCTTCGCGATCTGGTCGCGAAGCCATCGCCGGAACTCCGCGAAGGCTTTTCGGATCGACTTCCCCGAGACGGTCTTCCCGGCCACGTTCGCGCGAATATCGTAGTAGTTGCGGAAGAGCACGGAGCACCACATCCGCGCCCACAGGTCGGCATGAGCTTCCGTCGCGAGAAGGCGCTCGATCGCCTCCTGCCGCTTGGCGGGCGAGGCGTCGTCGAGAAAAGCCTGCGTCTCCGCGGCCGTAGGAATGGTGCCCGTCAGGTCCAGCGTGACGCGCCGGAGGAATTCCCCGTCCGCGGCGGGAGAGGCCGCGTCCTTTCGCCCCTTGAGAACGTTGTCGATCTTGCGCGAATACTCCAGCGCCTTGCGGGA
Source organism: uncultured Planctomycetales bacterium (assembly GCA_964526305.1). GTDB lineage: Bacteria > Planctomycetota > MHYJ01 > MHYJ01 > JACPRB01 > JACPRC01. Next base: position 1,671 of record CAZGKV010000061.1, read on the forward strand.
TTTCTCCTTGTCGCGATCTTGCGCGGAAGGCACGGAGGGAACGGCGAGGAGGAGCGCAGCCCCGATCGCCCGAATCATTCGCACCCCCGAAATCTCTCGCCCCATGAATGTACACGCCGGGCCGCGAGGATTTTCAGAAATCGACGACCGTGCGCCGGTGGCGGCCCGGGGATAGCACTCGCTTGTGGGGCAGAAGCTCTGGGTCATCGGGCGCAAGGCGCGCCGAAAGGTCGAGGTGCTCTTCGACACCGGCTCTTCCGATTCCTGGATCCGAGAATCGATCGCCCGCAGGATCGCGGATCCTGAAGAACTTCCCGAGCCGAAGACGTACGAGGCGGTCGTCGGTCGATTCCGCCCGACGCCATAATCGAGATCTCGCATCCCTTGCCCAAAGTCGTGCGCGGAATTATCCTAGGAGCCGAATCCAACCTTCAACCGGAAAGGGGTGAACCATGAAGGCCAAGGCGAAACCGAAGGCGAAGAAGGCGGCCGCCCCCAAGCTGGACGCCCATCGCGCGGCGCAGGTGAAACTGCAGGAGGCGTTCTTCCAGGCGAAGCTCGCCTCGATTTGCCAGTTCGCGGACGCGATCAAGCGGGTCAAAGTAGGCAAAGGGGACTTCGTCCTCCTGGACGCCCGCGACTCGGCCTCGTTCAGCGACGGGCACATTCCGGGCGCGGCCAGCGTCCCGGCGGGCGACATCCGCAGGATCGAGGCCCTGGACAAATCGAAGTCCTACGTCACCTACTGCTGGAACGGGACCTGACACCTTTCGGCCACTCTGGCTCTGCAGTTGGCGGAGCTCGGCTACCACGTCCGGGAAATGAACGCGGGCTGGGAGGAGTGGACCAAAGCGGGACTCGCCGTCGAGAAGGTCCAGGAACCGGTTCCCGTCGCCTAACGGATCCGATAGCGTTCCATCAGATTGTAGAGGCGCTTCCGCGTCGTCCCGAGAAGTCGCGCGGCCTTGGACTTGTTGCCGTCGGAGACCGCGAGCGCGCGTTCCACCATGGCGCGCTCCGCCTCCCGGAGCGTCAAGAGGCCGCTCTCCGACAACCGTGCCTTCTCGGACGACGCGACGAGGTGGGCGGGGAGCTCTTTCCTCAGGAGGATCGGCCCGCGTCCCAACACGAGCGCGCCTTCGATCGCGTTCTGGAGTTCGCGGACGTTTCCCTCCCAACGGTGGTTCATCAGCGCCTCGAGCGCGGCGGGTTCGATCTCGCGGATATGACGCCGAAACCGATCGGCCCCCAGGCGCAGGAAGTGATCCACGAGGAGCGGGATGTCCTCCCGTCGCCGGCGCAGCGGAGGCACCGACAGGGTGATGACTCCTACGCGGTAGTATAAATCCTGCCGGAACGTGCCGTCTTCCACGGCGTGGTGGATGTCGCGATTCGTCGCGCAGAGAACGCGCACGTCCACGGCGCGTTCCTCCGTGCTCCCCACCGGACGTATCCTCCGATCCTGAAGCACCCGAAGGAGCTTCGCCTGGGTCGAGGGGGGCGTATCGACGACCTCGTCGAGGAAGATCGTGCCCCCGTCGGCGGCGCGGAAGAGGCCCGCGCTGTCGGCGACCGCCCCGGTGAAGGCTCCCTTCTTGTAGCCGAAGAGCTCGCTCTCGATGAGCTCGCTCGGAAGCGCGGCGCAGTTCACGGCGATGAAGGGACCCTTGGACCGCGGTCCGTTGTAGTGGATCGTCCGCGCGACGAGGTCCTTGCCCGTCCCGCTCTCGCCCAGGATGAGGACCGTCGAATCCGCCTCCGCCGCCTGGAGAAGCCGGGCCGTCAGATCGCGCATCGGGGCGGTACGGCCGATCATGCCTTCCACGGCATTCTCTCGCCGGAGCTCCGTCCGGAGACGCGCGACCTCGTCGCGCAACGCGAGGACCTTGGCGGCCTGCTCGACGGCCGCCAGGAGGCGTTCCTTGCGGAACGGCTTCTGAAGAAAATCCGAGGCTCCGTGCTTCATGCACTCGACGGCCCCCTCCACGTTCCCGTGGGCCGTCATCATGATCACTTCGAGGTTCGGCCGGAGACGCTTGAACTCCTGCAGGAGCTCCGCCCCATCCGCGTCCGGGAGGCGAAGGTCCAGGAGCACTACGCCCAAGGACTCGTCCTCCATCAACCGCTTCCGAGCCGCCGCCCCGTCGTAGACCGGTTCGACGAGATACCCATCCCGTTTCAGGAAATGGACGCAGATGTTGGCGATCTGACGCTCGTCGTCGACGACGAGGACTCCCATCCGCCGGCCCTCTTCCACGGATTGGATCTTACCACCCGGCGAGGGATGATGCTGTATCGAAAGGATACGGTGATTCGAAAGGGAACCGATCAGGGAAACTGGAGCTTGAGTTCCTCCCGCTTCCCTTTCCGAATTACGACGACGGGGATCGTTTGTCCCGCCGGCGCCTCGTCGATGAGACGGTTCAAGACCCGGCGGGGATCGACCTGGGGAAGGGGCTTTCCGTTGAATTCCACCAAGAAATCGAACGGCTGAAACTTCGCGGCGGCTGCGGGAGAGCCCGCCCGGACGTCCATGACCCAGAGGGCGCCTTGTCCCTTCGGGAGTTTGAGATGCTGGGTCGTCGACGTTTCGTCCAGGGGGCCGAACTCGACGATCCCCAGTCTCCTTCCCGCCTCGAACGCGAGTTTCTCCGGCGCCTCCGCCGCGCTCCACACCACTCGGAACGCCGTCCGCGTCGTCTTCTCCATCGAAGCGAAGTCGAGCTTCTCGATGTGGTCGGTGGGCTCGTGGTAATCCTCGTGCAGCCCCGAGAAGAAGAACAGCGTGGGAATCCCGGCGCCATAAAACCAGAGGTGGTCGCTGTCCGGTTCTCGGATGTCCCCGAAGTCGAAGAGTTGCGCCTGGAGCTCGTTCTCCGCGACCGCCTTCTGGACCATCGCCCGCAGCCCCGCCGCCGTTCCCGTCCCGTGAATCTGCACTCCGGCCGCGGGGGCCCGGCCGATCATGTCCAGGTTGGCCATCAATCCCGTGTTCTCGAGAGGACGCGCCGGATGGAAGCGGTACCATTCGCTCCCTTTCAATCCGTGTTCCTCCGCGCCGAACGCCACGAAGACGACGGTCCTTCGTGGTTTGAGCGCCGAGAAGGCCTGCGCGAGCTCGAGCAAACCCGCTACGCCCGAGGCGTTGTCGTCCGCGCCGTTCCAAACCTCGTCGTCCTTGATCTTCTTCTGATTCCTCCGGCCCGGATTCCACTGGCCGCGCTTTCCGACGTGATCGTAGTGCGCCCCGACGACGACGAATTCCTCGGGCTTTTCCCGGCCGCGGATTTCTCCGATCACGTTGCAGGTTTCAGCCTGCTTTCGGAATACCGTCGTGCGACGTTCGCCGTCGTTTCGCACGAGGAAGGAGAACGTCTGGCGATAGCCGCCTCCGACCGCGGGCGAGAGACCGTACTCCTTGAACTTGGACTCCACGTACGCGGCGGCCTTCTCGCTCCCCTCCATCCCCGCGTTTCTTCCCTCGTAGTCGTCGCCCGCCAAGACCCGAACGTGGTCCTTCAGATCGTCCGTCCGAATCGATTCGCGCGCTTGCTTGGTCGAATCGTCCTGCTCCCGTGCGGCGAGGAGCAGCAGCGCCGCGAGGAAACTCACTTTTCCCATTTCGCCTTCAACGTAACTTTCTTTTCTTCCCTCAGGACCACCAAGTCTACCTCGACGCCCGGTTTGAGCCCCTCCATGATTTTCAGGAGATCTTCCCGCGGCTCTTCGCGCCCCAGCGTCTTTCCGTTCAGGGAGAGGATGACGTCTCCCCGTTTCACTCCGGACGACGACGCGACGGTGTTCTCCCCCACGGACCGAACGCGCAGGCCGCCTTGCCCTTCCGGGATCCCGAGTTTCTCGCACTCGTTGTCCGAGAGCTCCTCTCCTTGAATCCCCAGGAGTCTCTTGGGGGCTCCCGAATCGTCGTCGTCGTCCCGAGGTTCGACCCTGCGGCCGCCCGAGAACTTGAGCCGTCCGTCGCGATCGGCGATCGAGGCGAGGATGTGGCCGGAAGTCTTGGCGATCTTCACCATGTTGCCGTAGGCGAGCTTGTCGGCGTGGTCGCTCGGCTTGTGGTAATCCGCGTGGAAATCGGTGAAGAAAAAGGTGTAGGGGACTCCCTTGTTCTTGAACGAACTGTGGTCGCTGTCCCCTCCGAAGACGTCGCCGCCGTCCTCGAGCTTCGTCTTGAGTCCGGTCTTCTTCACGGCCTCCTCGACGACCTTCCGGAGCGCCCCGTCGACCGCGGAACCCATCCCTTTCACCTGGACGGGCTTGTCCGGATTTCGCCCGACCATGTCGAGGTTGAGCATGAAGACGTGGTCGCCGATCGGAGCGACCGGGTGATCGCAATAGTGCTGCGATCCGTACAGTCCCGCTTCTTCGGCGCTGAAGAGGATGAAGAGGACGGACCGCCGGGTCTTGATCCCGCCCTCGGCGAACGCCTTGGCGAGCGCCAGGACGCACGAGGTCCCGCTGGCGTTGTCGTCCGCGCCGTTCCAGATGCCGTCCTCGGCCGTCGAACGACCGAGTCGCCCGAGGTGCCTTCCCTCCCCCTCCTTGCCAACGTGGTCGAAGTGGGCTCCGACGACCACGATCTCCTTCTTCAGTTTCTCGTCGGTTCCCTCCAGGAGCCCGACGACGTTCTGCGTCTGGAGCCGCTTCGAACCCGTGTAGAAGGATTGGAAACCGAATTTCTGAAGATAGGTCGTCTCGTTCTTGCCGTTCTTGTCTCCGACCGGCTTGAGCCCCGCGATCCGGAACTGCTCCGCGCAATACTCCGCCGCCTTGTCGTTGCCCGGATATCCGGCGTTGCGCCCGGCGTACTCGTCGGCGGCGAGCGTCGTCGCGTGCTTCTTCAGAAGTTCCTCCGTGACGAGATCGAGTCCCTCGGAGCTCGTCCTTCGGCGGACTCCCTCGCGGACGATCTCGGCCACCTCCTTCCTCAGGCGGGCCATCTCCTGCGCCAAGACCTCGTCCACCCGTTGAAGGACGCGGCGGACGTGCTCGTCGTCCCGTTCCTGGGCGGAAACGCCCGTGACGAAAAGAGCGCTGATGGCGATCAAAGCGAGGCCGCGAATCCGCATGGTTCCTCCCAAGTCAAGCGCACCGAGGGAACGCGTACTATATATATACGGTTCCCGGTACCGTTTGCGAGATACACTCTGGGTCATGTCTTTTCAGGGAGACGTGCGAAGCCTCGCGCTCGCGAACGTCTTTCAGGACCTCGCGATGAACGAGCAGACGGGGACCCTCCGCGTCCGCCAGGGAGAGCTTCAGGTCAACCTATGGTTCGACCGCGGAGCGCTCCGCCTCTTGGGCTTCGGACGCAAGGAGGGACCGTCGATCCTGAACGGTCTCCTCGCGCTCCTGAAGATCTCCTCCGAGGACGCGGGGGAAGACCGGAGGTCCGAGGCGAACGTCGTCCGCCGACTGGAGCGGGCGAAGAAGATCACGCGGATGGACGTCCGGCAGGCGCTGGAGCACCAGATGACCGAGCACGTGTGCGACGCCTTTCTCTGGCCCGAGGCGACCTACGAGTTTCGCGAGGGCGATCCCGACGACGAGTCCTTCGACGTGGACCAAATCGATCACGAACCGAGGCTCCTCGTCGACGGTCTGGTGATGGAGGCGGCCCGGAGGACGGACGAGTGGAGGGAATCGACGAAGCAGATCCTCTCGTCCTCCGAAATCCTCCTCGTCGATACCGAGCGGCTGGACGGAGCGGACCCGCTGGTGCGTCGGATCGGCCCGCTTCTCGACGGAGAGCGGAATTTACTCGAGATCATGGAAGAGACGCGGTTCGGCCGGTTCACGGTGCACAAGGCCGCGGCGCAGCTTCTCCGCTCCGGCGCGGCCCGCCCCCTCCGCGCCGCCGAGGCCCTGGAGCGATCGCGAAGGCACGCGCACGCCGAGCGCTGGGGCCGGGCCCTTCCGCTGGCGCAGTACGGGCTGGAACGGGAGCGGAACCATGCGGAGCTTCGCCTCCTCGTCGCCCGGTGCCACGAGGAACTGGGGAACGCCGAGGCCGCCGTCGCGGAGCTTCGACAGCTCGCCGGCGCTCAAGCGGAGGCGAAGGAGTTCGACGCGGCGCTGGCCACCTACGGAAAAATCTCCTCGCTCGCTCCCAAGGATCTCTATGCCCTCGAACGGATCTTCGAACTCCAATGCGCGCTGGGCCGCAAGGAAGAGGCATTGCGAACGGGGGATGAACTGGCGGCGGCCTGCCAGCGGGCCGGGCTTCCCGAAAAGGCGCGCGCCGCCTATGCCCGCCTCCTCGAACTGGGGGGCGAGGAGGACGGCTTCGTCGAGTCGATCGCCGAGATCGCGCGGCATCAGGGCGAGAAACGCGAAGCGGTGGCCCTCTACCGCAAGCTCCTGGCCCGCGCCCTCGACCGCAAGGACTCCTCCGGCGCCCTCGACTACTGCCGCACCGTCTTGCGCATCGATCCCGCGAACGAGGAGATCCTGGAAGTCAAAACGGAACTGGAGAGCGGCGCGCGCGAGAAGAGGACCCGCCGGAAGCGGCGCCTTTGGCTCGCGGCGATCGGGATCGCCTTCCTCGTTCTCGCCTCTACTGCGGGAGGATACGAACTCCGGGCGCGCCGCCGCTTCGCCGTCGTGCGTTCCTCCATCGTCGACGCGACCGCCGAGAAACGTTGGGCCGACGCGCTGGCCCTCTACGATCGCGTCCTCGACGACTTCCCCTGGAGCGTGACCGCGCACGATCTTCGGCCGGAGCGCGCCCGGATCGAGGAGAAGCTGGCGGAGGACGAACTGGTTCGAGCCAACGATGCGGCGGAGCGGGGACAAGTCATCGAGGCGATCGAAGGGCTCCTGCGGGCGAGCAAGCCGATCCGCCGCGAAGACCTCCGGCAGCGCCTCCGAGATGCGATCGCCTCCTACCGCCACCGCCGGGCCGGGGAGGAGGACGCGTGCCGCCGGCAGGCGACCGAGGCGATTCGCGCGCGGAAGTACGAGGATCTCCTCAAGCTCGATCGCGCGCAGGCGGTTCCCGCCCTCCGGGAATGCCTCTCTCACGCCGAAAAGGAGGTTCGGGATGCCGCGATCCGCGCGCTCGGCCGGATCGAACATCCGCTGGCGCTCGATGCCCTCGTCCAGGCGTTGGGAGACCCGGAATCGTCGCTCCGAGAGCGTGCGCTCGGGATCCTCCAGAAGCGCACGGGCCAGAAGATCGGCCCCGAGCGGGAAACCTGGGAAGCCTGGCTTCGGGCGAAGGACCCGATCCGCGCCTTCCTGCGGCCCCGAGCCGGCCGCCTCGCGACGGGAGAGCCGGTGGTTCTGGAGTGGAAGATCGTGAACGGATCCTCCGTCGAAGCGATTCTCGACCTGCCGGGAGACCTGGCCGGCGGTCTTCACGTGCGACCCGAAGGGCTTCGAGCGCGTCGCGCTCGGGAAGGCGTCCGGACCGTGACGCTCCGCCCGGGGGAGCATCTGGCCGGCGTCTTCGAGTTCGAGGCTCCCCCCGAAAAGACCGGCCTCTACACGTTCTCTTGGAAGGTGGAGATCAAAGGGAGGCCGGATCCGGTCGAGGCGACGGCGGTTACCGTAGAAGTGGCGGCCCGCTAGCGAAGTTCCTGAACGACCAGGTCTCCAATCCGATCGGTGGGGACTCCGCTGTCCGTTCCGATCGACGGGAGTTTCGGTAGGACGGCGACGACCGCGTTCTCCACCGCCGCGGCGGCGTCCTTCTCCCCGACGTGGTCCAAGAGCATTCCGGCGGCCAGGATGGCCGCCAGCGGATTGGCCTTCTTGAGTCCCTTGTACTTCGGCGCCGACCCGTGGATCGGCTCGAAGACGGAGACTCGGCCGGGATGGATGTTCCCTCCGGCCGCGATTCCCAGTCCGCCTTGAAGCACCGCCCCGAGATCCGTAATGATGTCGCCGAACATGTTCGTCGTCACGATCGTGTCGAATCCTTCCGGATTCCGCACCATCCACATGCAGCAGGCGTCGACGAAGGCGAAGTCTCGCTGGACTTGGGGATACTCCCTCCCGACCTCCTCGAAGACGCGGCGGTACAAGTCGTGGGCGCGGACCGCGTTGGCCTTGTCGACGAGGGTCAGCTTCTTCCGCGGCCGTCTCGACGCCGCTTCGAAGGCGTAGCGGACGATCCGCTCCGTGCCCTTCCGCGTGTAGACCATCTCCTGCGCGGCGACCTCGTCGAGCGTCCCGCGGTTTTCGAAGCGGGGCTTCGAGCGATAGGCGTCTTCCGTGTTTTCCCGGACGACGAGGATGTCGAGGTCCTGCGGCGTCTTTCCCTTGAGCGGGCAAAGATGTTCGGAGTACAGCCGGATCGGCCGCAGGTTCACGTACAGGTCGAGGTCGAATCGGAGGCGCCCCACGATTCCGAACTCGAGGAAGCCCGGCTCGAAGCGGGGATCGCCGATCGCCCCGAGGAGGATCCCCTCCAGCTGCTTCATCTCGGCGAAGGCCGAGTCGGGAATGAGTTCCTTCGTCCGAAGGTGGTATTCCGCGCCGAACGGATAGTCGACGATCTCCAGGCCGAAGCCGAAGACCGCCCCGGCCCGCCGGAGGAGCTTGACCCCCTCCGCCGTCACCTCGGGGCCGATCCCGTCCCCCCCGAGCGCCCCTATTCTATGGGTTGCCATGATATAAAAGAAGCCTGGCTATTTCTATATCATCAGCTTCGTCTTGCGGATGTAGGGGAGGAGTCCTCCCGCGTCGATGATGGCGCGGATCTCCGGGGGGTAGGGCGCCACGGTCGAGCGCGCCCCGTTCGCTCGATTCCGAAGCTCCCCCTTCTCGAGATCGATCTCGACTTCGTCCCCCTTCGAGCATCGCGAAGCGAATTCCCCGGACTCGACGATCGGCAGGCCGATGTTGATGCAGTTGCGGAAGAAGATCCGCGCGAAGGAGTTGGCGATCACGCACGAGATCCCCGCGGCCTTGAGGCTCCCCGGCGCCACCTCGCGGGAGGAACCGCATCCGAAGTTGTTGCCGCCGACCACGACGTCCCCCGAACGCACCTCCTTCGCGAACGACGGATCCAAGTCCTCCATCGCGTGCTTCGCCAGCTCTTTCGTGTCCGTGATGTGACAGTACCGCCCCGGTAGGATCACGTCGGTGTCCACGTTGTTGCCGTACTTCCAGACGCGTCCCCGCAGCGTCATGCCGTTCCCGTCCGGACGTCGTCCGGATGGACAATCGTGCCCGCGATCGCGCTGGCGGCCGCGACGGCCGGATTCGCCAGGAAGGTCTTCGCGTTCACGTGTCCCATGCGACCGACGAAGTTCCGGTTCGTCGTCGAGAGACAGGCCTCATCCCCGGCGATCACCCCCATGTGCCCTCCGACGCACGCCCCGCAAGTCGGAGTCGAGACCGCGCCGCCCGCCGATACGAACGTCTCGAGAAGCCCTTCCTTCGCCGCCTGAAGATAGACCTTCTGGCTCCCCGGCACCACGATGAGTCGCGTCCGGGGATGGACTCGGCGGCCGCTCAGGATCTCGGCCGCAATCCGCAGGTCCTCGATCCGGCCGTTGGTGCACGACCCGATGAAGACCTGGTCCAGCCGGACCTTCGGGGCTTCGCTCACCGGCACCGACTTGTCCGGCGACGGCGGGCACGAGACCTGAGGCTCGAGCCCCTCCACGTCGAACTCATAGGTCTCGGAAAAGGGAGTTCCGGGATCGTCGAGCACGGGCGCGATCGCGCGATCGCGCGCGGGCGTGGTGCGAAGGTATTCGAACACCGTCTCGTCGGGTTCGATGTAGCCGCATTTGCCGCCCATCTCGGCGGTCATGTTGCACATGGTAAAGCGGCCGGTCATGTGGAGCGCCTTCACCGCGCTCCCGCAGTACTTCACGATCTTGTACCGAGCGCCTTCGACCGTGAGATTCTTGATCGCGAAGAGAATCAGGTCCTTCGCGTAACAGTGCCGTCCCGGCCTCCCGTCGAAGACCAACCGCACGGACTCAGGCACCCGGAGCCAAATCTCGCCGGTGATCCACGCGGCCGCCAAGTCCGTCGCCCCGACCCCGCACGCGAACGCGCCGACGGCTCCGTACGTCACCGTGTGCGAATCGCCACCGATGATGAGCCCTCCGGGAAGCGTAAGCCCTTCGTCCGGAAGCACGGTGTGCTCGATCCCCCCGCGACCCACCTCGAAGTAGTGCGGGATCTCCTGTTCCCACACCCACTCGCGCAAGGTCTTGCAGATCTCCGCGGTGCGGATGTCTTTCGCGGGCGTGAAGTGATCCGGCACCACCGCGATCTTCGTCGGGTCCCAAACGCGCTTCGCCCCCGCTTTCCGAAACTCCTGAAGCGCGGCGATCCCCGAGAGTTCGTTCGCCAAGGCGAGATCCACTTTGGCGGTGACGATCTGGCCGGGGCGGACCTCCGGAAGACCGGCATGCGAGGCCAAGATCTTCTCGATCAGGTTCATCCTTTGTCACGATATCGGAGCCCTCCGGACCCGGCAAGGCAAATCGGGAAGGTCCGCATTCGAACCAGTCCTTGACATTCGTAAATTATGATCCATAATTTACATAGAGAGAACGCCCGTAGGGGAGAGAGAGGGGGAATCATGTCGGCCAGCGCCAAGCGTCCGCCCGTCGTCGCCATCGGAGCCGTCGCCGTCACCGTCACCGCGATCGTCTACTTCGTCTTCCTCCGCGGAGGATCGGAATCGCACGCCGCCAAGGCCGACGCGGTACCGACCGCATCCCCCCGCACCGAAGCGCCTACGCCCGCGCCGCCTCCCCGAGACACCGCCCTTCAGACTGTCGGCGAACTTTGCGATGCCGGGAAGTGGATTGAAGCGCGCGCCGCTATCGCCCGAGTTTTCGCGAGCGAACTCCCCGACGCGATGCGTTCGGAATTCTCCGCGCTCGCCCTCAAGATCCAGGAGAAGATCCTCGCCGCCGGCAGCCCGGATATCGAGAGCTACGAGATCCAGGCCGGAGACTCGCTCTCCAAGATCGCCGGCCGCTTCAAGAACCTCAAGGGATGCTACGGTCCGGTCCTCATTTTGAACGACCTCAAGGACCCCGCGGCGACGCTCCGGCTCGGCCGCCGCCTTCGCATCCCCAAGGGCGCATGGACCGTCGTCGCCGACAAGTCCCTCTTCGCCCTGTGGCTGTGCTACGAAGGGGCCCCGATTCGATCGTTCCGCGTCGCCATCGGACGCGAGGAGAAGACCCCCGCCGGAGTCTTCGCCGTCGGAAACAAAAACCCCAAACCGGCCTGGTATCCTCCCCACGAGCTTCTCCCCGAACTCAAGAAAGAAGGCGTTCCCATCCCGATCCCCTACGGCCATCCTCGGAATCCCCTGGGAGAGTACTGGGTGGCGCTGGACCACAAGGATCACCAGGGACTCGGGATCCACGGGACGAACGATCCCGCCTCGATCGGAACCCGCGCCTCGAACGGATGCGTGCGGATGAACAACAAGGAAGTGCTCCTCGTCGCTTGGACCGTGGCGCCGGGTACCGCCGTCACGATTGTGGAATAGGGGGCGACCGGACGGCTGATCCCGGCCGCGTTCCCCCTCGCGCCCACGGTCGCTCCGGGGTAGACCTCGTTCCGCGACCCGGCGAACCGACTCTTGCATCCGCGGGAGATCCCCGCTAGTATTCGCCCCCTACCTTGCGCCTCTTCCCGAGGTCGATCTCCTGGAGGGTATCGTGCGATTGTGGAAGGTGAGTCTAGCGGCGCTGATTCTCGTGTCCGGTTGCGAACCGAAGACCTGGACGGAAGCCGCGGAGATGAACACGAAGCGCAGCGCCCATACCGCCACGCTCCTGAACGACGGGCGCGTTTTGGTGGTCGGAGGCGCCGAGAGCGCGAAGGGAGAACTCTACAATCCGCAGACGAATTCTTGGGCGACCACGGGATCGATGGCGCATCCGCGCGCGGGTCATTCTGCCGTGCGCCTGGCGGATGGTCGCGTCCTCGTTGTCGGCGGAGACCAGGGGGCCAACGTTACCGTCCAGACTGCGGAGATCTACAAGCCCGCCACAGGATCGTGGTCTTCGACCGGTTCCATGTCCCAACCGTTCATCCACACGAGAGTGGCGGTCCGTCTCCAGGACGGAAGCGTTCTGGTCACCGGCGGCCAGGGTCCGAACGGAAACGTATCCCTGGTGGAACGGTACGATCCCGGTACGAACACTTGGTCCCCCATGACGCCCATGACCCAGACCCACGCTTGGCACACCGCGACGCTCCTGCAAGACGGCCGCGTCCTGGTAGCCGGCGGCGCGCAGCAATTCGGCCCGGCGGCGAAGCCCGAGATATTCTCCCCCACGACCGGAACCTGGTCGAGTGCGGGGACCATGGTGAAGTCGCGATTCAACCACGAGGCCGTTGCGCTTCCCGATGGTCGGGTGCTGGTCGCGGGCGGGAAGGGATTCTCTCCCTCATCGTCCTTGAACTCGGCGGAGACCTACAATCCGACAACCAACTCCTGGTCGGTCTCCGGATCCATGGCCGGGGCCCGCATGAGCCACTCCCTGACGACCCTCGCGGATGGGAAGGTTCTCGCGGCGGGAGGAGACAAGCTGAAGTCGGCGGAAGTTTTCGATCCTGCGACGGGGAAGTGGACCAGCGCGGGCGAAATGAGCGCCTGGCGGAACGATCACACCGCCACCCTGCTCCCGAACACCAAGGTACTGGTTGCCGGGGGGATTACGAAAAACGGCGTACTGGGGTACCTCGACGACGGCACGTCGACCACGCCCGCAAAGACCGCGGAGTTATACACTTCGAATTGACGCCGGCCGAAAACCCATGAATAGGTCACTCGCGGCGCGTTCCGCCTGAGCAAGAGAGCGCCGCGGGCCGGCGGCGAGGGGCGGCCGGTTGTGGCCGCCCACAGGAGTCGTGCGGCCTGCGCGTTACCGACCGCTTCCGGTGCCGGACGTACTACCACGGAATCCCGCGATCACTCGCTCCGGCATCTCCTCCCCCGTAAAGAGCCGGTGTTGGAGGGCCGCCTGGCGGAGGAACATCTCGACGCCCTCGATCGCCCGCGCTCCCGCGGCGCGCGCCTCCCGGAGAAAACGCGTCTCGCGCGGCGTGTAGACGACGTCGAAGGCGGTCATCCCGCCCCGCCACGACTCGCGTGGATACGGAGACTCGTCGGTTCCCATTCCGACACTGGTCGCGTTGACGACGATCTCGGCCTTCGCTCCGCCGCGATCGGTCCACGGGACGAGATCGTATCCGAGACTCTTCCCCGAGCGGCTGGACACCCAGACCCGCGCGCCCGTGCGGGAGAGTCCCCACGCGATCGCTCGGGCGGCGCCGCCCGAGCCCAGAACGAGTACGCTTTTCCCCTCGACCTCCCCGATCGCGTCCGCCACCGCCGGCGCGTCCGTGTTGAAACCGAGCGAGCGCCCTCCCCGCATCACCACCGTGTTCACCGCCCCGATCTCCCGCGACGCCTCATCCCGCTCGTCCGTCTCGATTCGCTCCTTGTGGGGAATCGTGACGCTCGCTCCGCGAAGATCCAAACTCTCGGCGACTTCGCGGAAGAGCCGGGGATCCTCCAGCGGAATTCGCACGTACCGCGCATTCCTTCCCAGAGCCCGGAACGCCGCCTCGAAGAGCACCGGACTCTTCGAATGCGACACCGGCATTCCGACGACCGCGTAGACCTCCGTCTCCTCGTCGAGCGGCGCACCAGCGAGCTCCGCGACGGGGACTTGCCCCTCTGCGGTCTCCGCTCCCGCGCGGAGCGAGGCGTACGTCATGAATCCTCCGTACTTTCGATAGAGGATGCGAAGCGCTTGACCTGCCTCCCCCATCGCGATGACAGAGGACGGGACTCGGAGGGATCGCTGAAGCCGGACACACCGCGCGAGATCCCCCGCTCCTCGCGCGGTTACCGCGAACTTGAGGAGGAAGGGATCGAGGCCCGTCATCTTGGAAATCAGTCGCTCCGACTCGGACGGGATCCCGGCGAAATCGTGATAGGAGAGGACGAGCCGCGCCTGGTGTCGGGCGAAGTCCTTGTACGCGCGAAACTCCACGTCCACGTACTCCGCGCCCGCCGCGCAAGCGGATTCGAGGGTCCGAACTCGCTCCCCCTCCGTTCCGTCCCATCGGCCCCCCTCCCAACGGGGGCGCACCGTGACCAACACGGGCAAAGGCCGGCGGGCGACGATTTGAGGAAGGATTTCGGGACTTTCAAGATGGTCGCCGCGGATTTCCGCGACATGGGCGCCCTCTTGCTTGGCCTCCTCCATGCCGGCGGCCGCCTGCTCGGAAGTGCGGGGAGCCAGGGAGACGCAGATCAAAGCGGAAGCCTCACCACTTCGCGCCCGACGATCGCTCCCACCAGTCGCGAAATCGCGAGAGGGCCTCGCGATTCTCCCCGGCCGAGAGACGAGGATCGAATCCGAATCCCTCTCCGGCCGCCCCCTCGAGCAACCGGAAGGCGCCCTGCCGCACATAGGGATCCTCGTCCTCCAGGGACTGGATCACCGCTCTCCGCGCCTCGGGAGTCCCGATCGCGACGAGGGTCGCCATCGCATTCCGTTTCAGGCTCGAGTTCCGCTCGCTCCGGTCCCGGAGAAGCTGGGTGAGGGGCTTCACCGCGAGAGGAGATCGGAGCGCGGCGAGGTCCCGGAGGAGCCCGGCCCGTTGTTGGACGAGCGCGGGATTGGAATAGAGCTCGAGCGCGGCCTCCGCCGCCACGTCCGCCTGATCGGAGGTCAGATGTTTCCGGAGGGTCGCACCGGCCTGGGCCGCCGCGCGCCTCAGATCGAGACTCCGGGAACCGAGTCCGCTCAAGAGCGCCGGCACCGCGCGCGCATCGTCCAACTCCCCAAGGATCCGAGCGACCGCGGCCTGAAGCGCCAGCTCCTCTTTCTCGTCTTGAGCCGCTTGTTCCTGGATCTTCGCGATGGCGGCGCGAACGCGCCACGCCACCTCCGGGTCGGACGCATTCTCGTGCTCCTGGAGCGCCTTGAGCGCATGCCGCCCCAAGGCCACGAGCGCCCGCATCGCCCCGTCCCGCTTCTTCCAATCGCGATCGGCCAGGGTCCGAACGAGCTCGGCGACCTGATCGCGCATTCCGCCGTGCTCGTTCTGGAGTATCCCCACGAGCACCATCACCGCCTTCGCTCCGGCTTTTCGGAGGAACTCCTCGCCGGCCAACCGCTCGGTGGGATCCGAGGAGGTGAGTTTTTCCGCGGCCTTGCGGATCTCGGTCTCCTCCTGCGCGAGGAGGCCGAGGGCGAGAATCCACGCCATCACTCGAGCTTCCGGACGAAATCGATGAACTTCTGCTCGAGTTGGTGCAGATCCATGTCGAGGTGGGATCGGATCGCTTTCTCGAAGCCTTCTTTCCCGCCCGCGCCCTGGAGCTCGAGCCGGAAGTACTCGTCGAACGCACGGCGGTAGTTTCCTCCGGAGGATCGGAGGAAATACACCAGCGCCCACGATTGCGCATAAAAGTCCTGGGCCTTCCGTGTCGCCAACAGGTTGTCGCTCTCCTGCTCCTTGCGGAACCAGGACCACCAGCCGTCCACCGTCATCCCCGTCAGGACCTTCAACGGAGTGTACGTCCGGCTCGGATCCGTGATGGCCTGCTTCACCGCCGGCAATCGGACGCGATGGCGGGCGGGATCCAGCAGGATCTGTCCGTCTCCGGTCCGCCGGAATCCCTCGAAGTACGTCCCCAACCCTTCGTGGAACCATTGCGTCATCGAACCGGCCTCCCCCTTCGAGAGTCGCTTCGTGTAATAGTGGACGAGTTGGTGCGTCCCTTCGTGCAGGATCACCTCGTAGGGTCCCATGGGATCGTGGTACAGAACGATCCGCCCCCGCGTCGGTTCGTACAATCCCCGGATCTCGGGCGAATGTTCCTCCCCCTCCATGACGCGTCGAGTGTACGCGTCGAAGCTCTCCCGAGAGGAGAAGATCAGGACGGGCAGGACCTCGTCGTCGATGCCGGGCAACTCGAGTGCCGCGCTGAACTCGCGGCGGAAAAAATCGTAGAGTTCGACCAGCCGCGCCGCGTAGTCCTTGATCACCACGTCCGCGGAATACCGCTCTCCCCGCTCCAAGGCCACGAGGAACGGACGGCAGTCCTCCTTGAACCGGAATTGGTCGAATCCGAACTCCTGCCGCAAGTTGAGCTTCAGCTGCATCAACCGGAGGTTCGAGTCCAGGTAGACGGGATTGGCGGGCTGCTTCCGAGGCTCGGGCTTCGGCGCGGCCGCCGGCGCGGAGGCCGTCGCCTTCTCCGCAGGCTTGGGATCATCGGAGGTCCGAAGGAGGCGATAGAGTCCGAAGCCCAATCCTACGGACACGACGAGGGCGGCCGCGATCTGCACTCCCGCCCTGCGCCAGGAGATCGGACGGGGGGCCGGTTCGGCGGCGCGGGGAACGGAGAGCACGGCGCGGCAGGATCCGCACCGGAGTCGGGTGCCCGCGGGAACGTTTGCGATGTCAAACCGCTTGCCACAATAGGGGCACCGCACGATGCGAACGGACATCACGTCCCTCCCCACACGCTATGCGTGGGAACCGGTGAAGTCTAACACACGGTAGGTACCGTCACAAGCCAAGAACTCCATCACCCCCCACTCCCTCCGGAGCGTTTCCGGACGGGCGAATCCGAACGTCCCCATCCCATCCCGGATCCGGCGATTCGCGGGTCCGGCGGAGGCCGTACGAAAGAGATCTCGCGCCGACGCCGCCTGCTCCGGACTTCCCGCGGCCACCGCGATGGGGAGCGATACGTTCGCCGCCATCTGCCGGTCCCGGTCGCGGCCGATGAGGCCGGAATGTCGCGGATCGAACGACGCCGAGAGGGGCCGCTCCAGGTGGGACGCCTCCGGCCGTTCCGTTCCCACGCTCCCCAACCACCGAGCCAGGCCCGCCATTCGCCGAAGCGGTCGATTGGCGGGACGGACCCCGCGCGTTCTCCACCGCACGCCGCTCGCCTCGCTTCGAAGACGAGCCTCGATCGACGACTCGTCGAGTCCCTGCAGGGATTCGAGCGGAACCAGCCGCGCGAGCTCTTCGAACCCGGCTTTGTTGTGTTTGTATCCGAGAGCGATCAGCACTTCTCGCCAGAAGGCCGAGAGCAGCCCGGTCCGCTCGATCCGGAGTCTCAACGAGGCGACGCGGCGATCGAATCGAACTTCCCCCAGACGGTCCAGCTCGGCGGGAGTCGTTTCGGAGAGGGGACGGACCGGCCGCGCGACGTCTCGCGCCAACTCCGCGCGGCTACGATCCAGATGCGGCGCGAGAATGAGCTCGGGGGCCGCGGCGGTCCCGACGTCCCGACCCCGCTCCAGGGCCACGTGGAGCACCACGCCGTCGTACGCGCCGTTCTTCCCGTGGCCGTGATGCCGCCATCCGTCCGTCGTCAAATGCATCTCGACGTCCCCCAGGATCGGGCGTCCTCCGATGCGCAAGCGAGCCCCTCGGAAGTCCGGCCCCCCTTCGACCGAACGTAGCCCGGGGAAATCAACCACGAGGGGCCGCGCGTCTTCGGTGAGAAGCCCCTCCGGGCGGAAGAGCCGGCGCTCCCAAACCGTCTGGAGCTCTCTCTCGCGAAACACCGACTCAGGCGATCTGGGCGTCCCCATCCTCGTGCGCCTCCTCCACCCCGAGCGGCTTGAGATGCGCGAGGATCTCTTTGACCACCTCCTCCACCGGCCTCCCGTCGGTGTGGACGACGAGATCCGCGGCGCTGAGATAATACGGGCGGCGGAATTCGACTTGTTCGCGGATTTCGGTGAAAAGATCCTTGCCCGTGAGCGAGGGTCGTCGAGTTTGCGTCTTGGGATCCGATTGGCACCGCTCGAAGGCGCTCTCCGGTCCCACATCCAGGAACACCACGACGCTGTTGCGCTTGAGATTCCGGATGTTCTTGTAGCGCATGACGGCGCCCCCGCCGGTCGCGAGCACCAGCCCGTCTCCTTTGGAAAGATCCGCGACCGCGTCGCTCTCGACCAGTCGGAAGTAGCTCTCGCCCGCGATGTCGAAGATCTCTCGAATCGTGAGATCCGTTTTCCGTTCGATGTATTCGTCGCAATCCACGAAATCGCGTTTCAGTTTCTCCGCCAGAGCGCGTCCGACGCTGGATTTTCCCGCGCACCGAAACCCGACGAGAACGACGTTCACCTCCGCCCCTCCCCCAGCGAGCCGAGGACCTCCCCGGCCCGGTCGCGGTCGATCGACCCCTTGGCCAGCGCCACCTCGCAGGTCACCCGCGCCAGTTCGGTGTACAGGCCCGAGAGCGCCGGGACTCGATCCCTCATGGCCTCCGCGTGCCGCCGGATCGTGGCGACATCTCCCCGCTCGATCGGCCCGGAGAGGGCCGCCGGAATACCGATGCGGGAGACGTTTCGAATCGTGCCCTCGGCGAGCACCCCGAGCGCTGGTGCCGCTTCCTCCCGCGAAATCCCGGCCGCCTCGAAAAGTCGGAGCGCCGCCTCGAGGGAAGCGACGAGGTAGTTCGAGGCGAAGACCGCCCCCGCGTGGTAGAGCGCCTTTCCTTCGGGCCGGACCCGCAGGGGAACGCCGCCGATCGCGCGGACGAGTTCGGCCAACTCCTCGCTCGCCTCCCCCTCCACCGCGCAGTAGGTCCCCCGGAAGGCCTCCGCCGCGGCGCCGGGATCGGCGAAACTCCGAAGGGGATGAAGCGCGCCGGTCCGCGCCCCCTTCTTCCTCGAAGGCGCGAGCACCTCCGAGGACAGCGAACCGGAGAGGTGCACTACGAGAGAGCCCTCGACCTCCGACAGAGACGCCACGACTCCCGCGATCGCGTCGTCGGGCACCGCTAGGAGAACGAGGTCGGTCCGGGCGACTCTCTCCGAAACCGAGGCGGCGCCGATGAATCGAGCGGCTTCTTGGGCTCGAACGAGGGATCGCCCCAGGACGCTGACGGCCAGACCGGCTCGCGCGAACAGCTTCCCCATCGCGCGTCCCGCCTGACCGGTTCCGACGATGCACACGGATTCTATCATGAGGGCAGGGATCCGGTCGTGGGCGCGACTCGGCACTTCCAACTTCTCTGAACTCCGGACCCCAGACCTTGGACTCAAAAAAAAGACCTCCACCCTTGCCGTCAGGGCAGTCCTTCCGAACCTTGTCCGTTCAGAAGCGGCGCGACCCCACTGGATACGGACGTCCCCCTCCTCCCGGCAAGCGCACGTGGCGAAGGGGGCATGCCGTCTTCCCGCGGAGGATCCGCGCCCTCAATAACTCTAGTCAGGTTCCGGCATTACCCTTAACGGGCACGGCAGAGGTCGCTCCAATTATATCCCCCGCTTCGCGATAGTCCAGCGGGCTTTTTTCTTGACCGCCTGAAGGGTTTCCCTAGGATACTCCCGTCTACCTTAGCGGTCGAACTGGAGGCTCGCTATGCCCAAGAAATGGATGCGCGTCCTGATGATGGTCCTGGCCTTGGTCACGTTCAGCGGATGCGCACGCGGCGGCGAGGGCCTCTTCGATCACATGTGGAAACACGTCCAGTGGCATCTCCTGGGCGCATACAAAGATCTCGTCGAGCTCCACAAAGACATCGATCGCTACGTCTTCAATCTGGACGAGCGGAATCCCGACCGGTATTAGCCGCGATACTGGTCGGATAAGGGATCCTGGAACAGAGGATGTCTGAATTCTTGAACCGCCAAGACGAAAGCGCCAAACGATGCCCGGTAATCGAAAAAGGAACTTCGAATCTGCGAAGAATCCTCTAGGATTTCTCGGCGGTCTTGTGACTTGGCGGCTCCTTCAACCATGACCGACTGGTATTGGTAGTAGCCGCGCCTCTCAGTAGTCTTTCCTCTTCTCCAGCTCTCGCGATTTTCCTTCTTTCGGGAAGCCTACTTTGAAGTACGCCACTCCTTCGGACAGGACGATGTCGGTGATAAAAACCCCCGAAGGACTCGCGGGGTCGGTCGTCGGAGTGAAGTCTCGGTTGTAGAGACTGGGCCAGGGGATCTCTTCGGGCTCGACCAACGACGCCTCCGGGACGGACCGGCCGTGCGCCTCGACCAAGTCCGGCGGCGCTCCCCGCCGCACTCGCCAGAGGAGGAGCCCGGTTCCCTCCAAGTCGGTGTCGAAGCCGACCCGCTGACGGTTTTCCAGAAGGAGCGCATCCGAACCGTCGGGAGTCAGGAGTACTCGGAATACCATCGAACCATCCTTCTCGACGGCGGAGAGTTTCAACCGCTGCGCCTCCTTCGGGGAAATCGTCGTCACCGATGTCCAGCCGAGTCGCTCCTTGCACCAGACGCAAAGGTGAAAAGGCCGATGCGGTCCGCTTTCCCCCGCGCCCATGTGCCCTACCGCCATCGTGCACCATTTGCCGATACCGGTGGCATGTTTCTTCCCGTACTGGTCCGGGAGCCCCAGCATGTGTCCGAATTCATGGACGTGCACGTTGAGCGCGTTGAAGTAGCGCCCCCCTTCGGCCGTCAAGTAGTACGGAAGCGATCGATTCCCCACCCGCTGATTCGCTCGATGCGGCCACAGCAGCTTGGGACGCAGGTACGATTGACGCCCGGCGTAGAGAAAAACGAGACCGTCCAAATCGTCCAAGCACTCTTTTCCGTCCCGTTCCCGAACCAGCTCCAGGGCCCGAGAGAGCAACCTTTTCCGCGCCTCCCGATCTCCCATGGACTTCTCTTCGAAATACTCGCGGGGCTGTTCTAGGGTAACCCAGTCGAAGACGCGACCGGAGACCGCGAACCGCCCCCCCGAATTCTCGGCGTAGTAGTCCGCCAAGCTGCCGTACACCCGCTCTCCCGAAGGACTTCTCCCGACGTACTCCCCTCGGGAAAAGAGCATCCGCTCGAAATCCTTGCGGGCGAACGCGGGGTTGTGCCGGCCATCGGAGAATTCCAAAAGGATCACTCCAAGGCGGAACGAGGACGTTTTCCAGATCGTTAACCCGTTCTCGCGCCCTCCGGGTCGCCTCCCCAAGACGATCTCGAGGTCCAACGACTCGCCCTCCCGATCCGCCACCAGTCGAACCCGTTCCCCGGGACGGCGCTTGGAGAGGGCTCGGGAGAGCGCGTCGAAATCGCCGATCTCCTCGTCTCCGAACCGGAGGATCCGATCGCCGGCCCGAAGACCGGCCCGCGCCGCCGGACCGTCGGCCTCGACCTCGCCCACGGTCATTCCCCCTTCCTCGTGGGCGACGCCCGGAGTGATGCCGAGCCAAGGACGCTCGCCGGCCGTCCTCTCCCCGGTCGACTCGACCCGCCGAGCCTCGGAGGGAAATCGATAGAGCGAGGGATCGTCGACCTGCGCCAGGATCGCCAGCACCGCGCCGATGACCATGTCCTTATGATACGGCGTACCCCC
Organism: uncultured Planctomycetales bacterium; assembly: GCA_964526305.1. GTDB lineage: Bacteria > Planctomycetota > MHYJ01 > MHYJ01 > JACPRB01 > JACPRC01. The sequence continues at coordinate 22,989 of CAZGKV010000061.1, forward strand.
GCGGGTGGTTGGATTTGACACCCGCGAGCCCTCTCCCTACAATGCCCGCCTTCCTGGGGAGGCCTCGTGAAGCTGGGACAGACCGCCGCGTTGCGCCGCCGTCTGGCCGACCCGCGACCGCTCTTCGTGGCCGGCGCGCACAACGCTCTGAGCGCCCGTTTGGTAGAAGAAGCGGGATTCGACGCGGTTTGGGCCAGCGGATTCGAGATCTCCGCATCCTTCGCGGTCCCCGACGCGAACATCCTGACGATGGCCGAAAACCTCGAGGCCTCGAGGCAGATGGCGATCGCCGCCCGGATTCCGGTGATCGCGGATTGCGACACGGGCTACGGGAACGCCGTCAACGTCATCCGAACGGTTCAGGAGTACGAGTCCGCCGGCGTGGCGGCCATCTGCATCGAAGACAACGTCTTCCCGAAGCGATGCAGTTTCTACTCCAGCGTCAAACGGGAGCTCGTCTCGGCCGAAGAACATGCCGGCAAGATCCGCGCCGCGAAATCCGCCCAGCGGGATCCGGACTTCCTCGTCATCGCCCGCACCGAAGCCCTCATCGCCGGATGGGGCATGGAGGAGGCCCGGATGCGCGCCTCCGCGTACGCCGACGCGGGCGCCGACGCCATCCTCATCCACTCGAAGGCAGATTCGCCCGACGAGATTCTCGAGTTCGCATCGAAGTGGAAGCGGAACGTCCCGCTCGTCGCCGTTCCGACCACGTACAAGTCGGTCCCGGCTCACGTCCTGGCGGAGGCGGGCTATCGAATCGTCATCTTCGCGAATCACGGTCTTCGCGCGGGAATCCGCGCGTCGCAGACGGCGCTCCGCACGATCCGCGAACAGGGACGGGCCGACGCCGCCGACCCGATGATCGTTCCGCTGGAGGAGGTCTATCGGCTGGTCGGCGTCCCGGAACTCCAGAAGGAAGAGAAGACGTTTCTCCCCAAGGGGGAACCGCCGGTGCGCGCCGTGGTCCTGGCGGCGGGATTCCAGCCTCATCTCGGCAAGCTCATCCAGGACGTCCCCAAGAGCCTGCTCGAGATCAAGGGGCGCACGATCCTCGGCCGACAAATCGAGGCCCTCGAGGCCCTCGGCGTGGACCGCGTCTCCGTCGTTCGGGGCTACAAGAAGGAGCGGATCCGACTTCCGGACATCCGCACCTACGACAACGATCGGTACGAATCGACCGGCGAACTATTCTCGCTGGGCTGCGCCGCGAAGGAGCTCGAAGGCCGCACGCTGCTTCTCTACGGCGACATCGTCTTCGACCGGTCGGTACTCCAGCGCATCTTGGAAACGCCGGCGGACATCTCGATCCTCGTGGATCGCTCCTGGCGGGACGAGCCTCCCGGCTCGCGGGCGCCCGAGGCCGCGCCGGATCTCGTCGTGGAAGAATCGCCCCCTCCTCCGGGACGGCGATACGTTCCCTCGAGGGAACCGAGCGAGGTGGTGCGCATCGGAGCGCGCATCCCCGCGAGCGAAGCTCACAGCGAGTTCATCGGAATCGTCCAGCTCTCGGAAAAGGGAGCGAAGATCGTCCGCGCCTCTCTCGAGGAGATGTCCCAGCGTCCCGGCTTCGAGAAGGCGGGGCTCACCGACCTCCTTCAAGCACTCGTGGATCGCGGACAGTCCGTCAAGGCCGTAGAGGTTTACAAGGGATGGATGGAGATCGACAGCTTCGAGGACTACCAGCGGGCGTGGGCCATGCTCCACTAGCGTTCAGATGCTTCCCCCCACATCTCACGCGTCTGATTTCCTGAAGGAACTCAAGAGCGCCGGATTCGATTTTTTCACCGGCGTGCCGTGCTCCTTCCTCAAGGGAATCTTCACGCTCCTGGAAGGCGAGTCGCCCGATCGCTACATCTCGGCGGTCCGCGAGGACGCGGCGCTCGGATTCGCCGCCGGAGCATGGCTCGGCGGGCGCCGACCCGTGGTCCTCATGCAGAACTCGGGGCTCGGCGTTTCCGTGAATTCCCTCCAGCAGCTCCACAACCTTTACGAGTTGCCTTGCTTTCTCGTCGTGAGCTGGCGCGGATACGGCGGCAAGGACGCCCCCGAACACCTGGCGAGCGGGGAGATCACCAGGGGGGTGCTGGACGTCCTCAAGATCCCCCACCGGCTTCTGGAGCCGTCGCGGATGGCGGAGCAAATCCGCGAACTCGCGGGACTCATGGAGGAGCGCCGGAAACCGGTCGCGCTCCTGGTCCCGGGCGAGGTGCTGGAATGAAGAGATGGGAGGCGCTGGCGAAGATCCTCCCGGAAATGGGAGACGCCCTGGTCGTCGTCTGCAACGGAATGCTCGGGCGAGATCTCTGGGCGCTGGGGGACCGGCCGCAGCATTTCACGATGATCGGTTCGATGGGACTCGCCTCGTCCATCGGGCTCGGCCTCGCCATCGCCCGGCCGAAGAAACGCGTGGTCGTTCTCGACGGGGACGGCAACATCCTGATGAATCTCGGCGGACTCGCCAACGTCGCCGCGTCGAAGCCGAGGAATCTCTGGCACGTCGTCCTGGACAACGGCACGCACGCCTCGACCGGAGACCAGAAGACGATCTCGAATTTCGTCCGCCTCGACGAGGTCGCGCGGGCGATGGGCTATCGGCGCGTCGAACGAGTCCGTGCCGAGGTCGATCGTGCCGCCCGCGACCTCTTCGCCTCGGAGGGTCCGGCGCTCCTCTTGGTCGAGGTGGAACCGGGAAACCAGCCGAAAGTTCCCCGCGTCGCGTTCGGGACGGCGGAGATGGCCCGTCGATTCCGCGCGGAGGCCACCC
>CAZGKV010000062.1:0-25414 GCA_964526305.1 uncultured Planctomycetales bacterium
CCGGATCCCGGACCGGCCACGAGGTAGTGCGTCTTCTTCGACACGCTGCCGACGCACGTGCCGCCGAGCTCCTGGATGCGGCCCTCCCAGTGTCGCTTGCCCTCGGCGAATCCGCCGCTCAGGCAGAAGACTTTCCCCGCCAACGCCCCGGTCTTCGGGGCCTCGGGCTCGACGAACTTGAGGAGATCCCCGATCTCGGCGCGGTGCTCCTTCAGGTACGCGTGGATCGTCTCCGCGGTCTTCGTGCCGACGTCGTCGACACTCTCGAGTTCCGAGATCGTGGCGTCGAGGAGCTTGTCGATCGTGCCGAAGCGCGCCGCCAGCGCCTTGCCCGCGGACTTTCCGGCCGCGTCGATCCCGAACGTCGCGAAGAGCTTCGCGAGCGGGAGCCTCTTCTTCCCTTTCCTCGCGGCCTCGATCCGCTTCTCGAGTTCGTCGTCCTCCATCTGCTCGGGCGCGGCGACCATGTGGATCGCCCCGACGGCGAGAAGCGCCTGCCGGCGCGAGAGGCCGCACTCGACCGCGGCGTCGACGTCGAGCCGGTAGAAATCGGCGGGCGACTCGATCGCCCCGCCCTCGACGAGCTGCGCGACGCGGCTTTCGCCGAGACCGAGGACGCCGAAGGTCGCCAGGAAGTGGCAGAGCGAGCTGACGTTCTGGGCGGAACAGCTCGCGCCGGTGCAGACGAGTTCGAGCATCTCTCCGACCTTGGATTCGCCTCCCTTCACGAGCTTGGCCGGCGCCTGGCAGGCGGGGCACTTCGACGGGAACACGGGCTCGCCCTCCCCGGAGAGGACGGCCGTGACCTTCGGAATGATCTTCCCGGCCTTGCGCACCGAGATCTTCGAGCCGATCGTGATGCGGTTCCTCTTCATGAACCCGGCATTGTGGAGCGTCGCGCGCGTCACGTTCGTCCCGGCCAGCCGCACCGCGTCGAAGATCGCGACGCCCACGATCTGTCCGGTGCGGCCGGTGTTCCACTCGATCTCGCGGATCACCGGGGTCGCGACCTCCTCCCGGAACTTCCACGCGATCTTGCCTTTCGGATTGCCGGTGACGGGGTCGCCGTGCCGGCCGAGATGCTCGAGCTCCTCGATGTCGTCGACGGCGATGACGACGCCGTCGACCTCGAAATCGAGGTCCTTGGCGCCGGCCTCCATATCGTGCAGGTGCTCGAACCGGAACGGGCGCGTCTCGATGTACGGGATCCCGAGCTCCTCGCGGCACCATTTCGCGCGTTCGCTCTCCGTCCGGTAGGGCGGATGGTCGTGGCTGTCGATCGAGTGCGCCACGAAGCTGAGCCGCATCTTCGCGGTCTTCTCCGGGTTCTTGAACTGGCGGATCCCCCCGGCGGCATGATTGCGGGGATTCGCGCGGAGCCGCTCCTTCGCCTCGGCCAGCTCCTTCTGGACGAGCTCGAAGTCCTTCTGCTTGCAGATGAGCTCGCCGCGGATCGAGCACGTGACCTTCGTCTCGAGCGTCTGCGGGATATCCTGGACGAACTTCACCTGCTCGGTGACATCCTCGCCGTTCACGCCGTCGCGGGGGCGCAGTCCGGCGGCCTTCAGCCGTCCGTTCTGGTAATAGAGCGCTATCGCCACGCCGTCGAGCTTGTACGAGCAGGTGAACCAGCCGTCGGGATAGGCGAAGGGCATGCCCTTATACGCCTTCCCCTTGGCGGAGACGACCTTCAGATTCTTGACCGCGCTCGACGCGCCGCCGACGCAATCCGCGACCCACTTGAAGAGCATTTCCTCCTGCGTCGCGAGGTCCTCGTGGCTGGCCTTCTCGATCGAGGTCATCGGGGGATGGTGGGTCACCTTCTTGACGGCACTCTTCAGGTTTGAGGCCGTGGCCGTGGCGAACAGAGACGAATCGGGTCGCAGCGAACGCAGCTCGCGCCGGAGGGCATCGTATTCGCCGTCGGTGACGAGAACCCCGGTGTCTGGATGCACGCAGTCGTCGCCGCGTTCGTAGAGCGTGTCGAGATGGGAGATGATCCGTTCGAGGTCGTCCGCGCGTCGCGCTGTCTTCACCCGCCCTCCCCCTATCGCTATCCCATCAAGCGGGTGGGATCGATCCGACTCTTGCCCTGGGAAGTTCCTGGTCAGACGGTCTTTTCCAGGAACGCCGAGTCCTTCCAGTCGATCCTCTTCGCCTGCCGGGATGGCCCACTCTTTCGTACCCGTGGGAGCGAAAAAGTCCAAGCACTATTCGTTTTTGGCGTAGGAGAGTTTGGACAATTCGTGAGTCTCTATCCCTTTTCGTCGGAGGGCGCGTCGAAAAAGTGATTCGGCTGGACCGCCTTCCCCCCTGCGCATGATGAGACGCCATGGCACATCCATTGATTTTGGCGTACGGCGGCCGCGAGCTCCCGTTCGAGATGAACAAGGTCGACCGCACGATCCTCGCGCCCGGCGGAAGCGCGAACGCGCTTCGCCGACGCCGGTCGACGGCGAAGGGAAGCGCATTACCCCCGTGCCTTCGACCGTTACCGCGCCCGTTCCGCTCGTGAAGAAGGCGACGGTCGAGGAAGCCGGCGTAGCCGAGGAGGAGTCCGAGGAAGTGGATTTCGGGATGCACTGATGGGCACGATCAGACTCTCGAACAGCCTCGGCCGCGACGCCGCGGAGAGTGTGACGGGCGGGATGCGCGCGAGAAGGGCGGGCTCCCGGCCGTCGCGGATCTCCTCCCCAGAGGCGATCCCGAGGTCGATCTCGAGCGTTTCGGAAGTGCGCTCCATGACACGCCGCGCTTCTACGTGGACGGCGAGGGCAAGATCGCGCATTGCGTGCGGGAGTTCGAGCTCGTCCGATGGATGGCGAATTCCGGATGAGCCGTGGCGGCAGACATCCTCAAGGGATATGCCTCGACAAGGGGTACGACTACACCGAGATCCATGAACTGCTTCGGGAATTCGGTTTCACCGCTCACATCCGCAGTCGGGGTGAGGAAGCCAAGGACCTGAAGAGGACCGCCCACGTGCGGGCCAGACGATGGGTCGTGGAACGAACGCACAGCAGGTTGAACCGCTCCCGTGGGACTTTGATTCGCTGGGCGAAGAAGACGGACAACTCTCTGGCGCGACTCCACTTGGTATGCGCCGTCATCACCTGGAGAGGGGCCGGGCTCTTTTCCTAATCGCCCCTTCACACCTAATCGTTCGGGCCATTCGTCTGCGCGGTGATTCGCCTGACTGCAGTGGATCGGGCCGATAAGCTCCGCCTCGCGGCGTCGCCTCTCGGCCCGCCGCGGTCACGAGCCTACCGGGATGGATGAGTCAAATTCGCGGCCACGCGCGGCGCACGTGTTCGATCGCTTCTTCGCGAGTCCGGAGGCGTCCTTCGAGCTGCGCGTCCTCGAGGTCGTGGAGCATCTCCTTGAACGCGGGACCCGGCGCATACCCCATTGCGATCAGGTCCGTCCCCCGGAGGAGCGGCGCGGGGCGGAGCCCCTCGGCGGCGTAGCGGTCCCGAAGCGCGCGCATTCGTTCGACCGCGACGGGTTGGGCCAGGGATCCGAGCGTGTCCGCCCGGATCACCTGAAAGAGCTCTTCGATGTGCGGCTCGCGGAAGAGACGCTTCAGCGTGCTCTCGCGCATTTGGTCGGCGTTGAGGAAAACGAGGTGCCGCAGGACCAGCCATGCTACGGCCTCCTTCTCCTCGCAAGAAAGGCGCAGGCGATCGGAAATCTCCTCTGCCATCCGTGCGCCCAGCTTGTCGTGCCCGTGAAAACGGATGCGGTCCGCGAACTCCAGGGTCCGCGGCTTGCCGATGTCGTGAAGAAGCACGGCCAGCGCGACGACGAACGACGGGGAGTCCAGGCTCCGCAGCGCCACTAGGGTGTGGGTCCAGACGTCGCCTTCCGGGTGGAATTCCGGGGGTTGGGGTACCCCGACCATCGCCTCGCACTCGGGAAGGATCGGACGGAGGAGGCCGAGGGCCCGCATTCTCTCCAATCCCTCCGCGCGGCGGGGGGCGACCAGGATCTTCTTCAGCTCTTGGGCGATGCGTTCCCAACTGACCTGCAGGATGTCGGAGGCGTGGCGCGCAATCGCCTCGGCGGTCTCCGGGTCGATGTCGAACTCCAGCACCGTCGCGAAACGAACGGCGCGAAGGATGCGGAGCTTGTCTTCGGAGAAACGCCGCTCGGGATCCCCGATGGCCCGGACGATCCGGCGCGAGAGATCCTCCCGTCCTCCGACGAGATCGACGATGCGGTCTTCGAGGGGATCCCACATCATCCCGTTGATGGTGAAGTCGCGTCGCTCCACGTCCGTCCGGAGGTCGGAGAAGGTCACCCCCTCGGGACGCCGGCCGTCGAGGTAGGAGTGGTCGGACCGGAACGTGGCCACCTGTACCTGGTGCGGGCCCTGCAGGACCGTAACGACGCCGAAGGACTTCCCGATCTCCACCGTGCGCGGAAAGAGGGCGAGCACGTGGTCCGGCAACGCGCCGGTGGCCACGTCGTAGTCCGCGACGGGCCGACCGAGGAGTCGGTCCCGCACGCAACCGCCGGCGAAGTAGGCCTCGTGGCCGCGTTCGCGAAGCCGGCGCACGACGGCCACCGCCGCCTGAAAAAGCTCTTCAGCCATCAGCTCTCGGCCGGGCGGAGGGCGGAAAGCTGAGGGCTGATGGCTGTGGTATAATAGCACCGGTCGATGAACCGGGTCATCTTTCTCCTGCTGGCCGGAGCCTTTTGGGCCGTCATGATGGCCCTTCTGGTGCAGCGGGAGGTTCTGCCGTACTTGGAATTCCGGGATCCCCCGACCTACAGGTCCTACCTCCGCACGATCCGCGAACCGGAAGTCTCGACCCAATCCATCCTGATGTCGGGATCCCCGGCGGGATCGATCGAGACGCTGGTATTCCCGAAGGAGGACGGCTCCGCGGAGATCCGGACCTGGATCAAGTTCGATGCTCCTGACGCGCCGTCCAAGGATCGGACGCTTTGGATGGCGTCGCGGACTCGAGTGGACTCCGACCAGCGGTTGCTCCGATACGACGCCCGCGCCATGCAGGGGGGAATCCCCATCACCCTTTCCGCCGTACGAAACGGAGACAAGGCCCGAATGGAAGTGCGGGCCCTGATCTTTCACCGCATCTGGGAGGTCCCGTTCGACAACGACGCGATCCTCTCGGACGGATTCCTTCCGTACTTCGGGGGGCGACTCGCCGTCGGGAAGAAGTGGAGAGTAAAGAACCTGGATTGGAAGCAGTTCGGAGGGGGCGACCCGAATCGCGTGGCGACTTCCGATCTCTTCGCGACCGTGGAGGAGCGCAAGACCGTCCAAATCCAGGGAAAGCCGATGGTGTGCTATGAGATCGTGTTTCGCCGGGCCCCGACCCGGGACGAAGACGCGATCTCGCACATCGTGTACGTGAACGAATCGGGCGTAGTCGTGGCGACGACGCTCTTCTTCGGCAAGTTCGTATTCGACGTGCGCCTGTCCGAAAAGAGGAGTCTGACGCGCATGGAGGCCGAGTCCTACCGTCCGTCGATGCGCTTTCCCGCGGGGTTCGCAGAACCATGATCCGAATCGACGGCGTGACGAAGTCCTTCGGCAAGAGGGTGGCCGTCGACGGCCTCTCCCTGGAGATCCGATCGGGAGAGTTCTTCGCCGTCCTGGGGCCGAACGGCGCGGGAAAGACCACGACGATCAAGATGATCGCGGGGCTCCTGAAGCCGACCTCGGGGAGCGTTCACGTCTGCGGCTTCGACGTCCAGAAGGAGTACATCGAAGCGAAGCGCGTGATGGCGTACGTTCCCGATCAGCCCTACCTCTACGACAAGCTCTCCGGTCTGGAGTTCCTCCATTTCGTGGGCGACATGTATCGCCTCGATGGGGCCGAGCGGGAGAACGAGATCGACCGGTTGGTCGAACTCTTCTCCATGAAGGAGTGGATCCGGGAGCTGACCGAAAGCTACTCCCACGGGATGAAACAGCGGGTGGTGCTGGCGGCGACGCTGCTTCACAAGCCCAAGGTGATCGTGGTCGACGAGCCGCTGGTGGGACTGGATCCGCACACGGCCCGGCTGGTGAAGGAGATTTTCGCCGCGGAGGCGAAGCGCGGGTGCACCCTCTTCATGTCCACCCACGTGATCTCGATCGCCGAGGAGACGGCGGAGCGGATCGGGATCATCCTCGACGGCAAGCTCCGGGCGGTGGGGACGGCGGACGAACTTCGGCGCCTGGCCGGGATCGAGGCGGGGTTGGAAGAGGTGTTCTTCAAGTTGACGGACGGGACCGGTACGAACGGTCACGGATGAGCGACGTCGCCGTCCTGGCCTTGCTGAAATGGACCGATCTCCGTAATCGGGTCCGGTCCATCGGGCAGCAATCCAGATTCAAGATCGCGGTGATCGCGCTGTTTTCGGGGGTCTTCTGGGCCAGTCTCTACCGCCTGTTCTATCACGGATTGAAGTTCCTGAATCGGGCGGGTCCGGCCTCGCAGTATCTCCTGGACGACCTCATCGGCGGGACGTTTTACGTCTTCTTCTTCGCCCTCATGGTGATGCTCGTTTTCTCCAACGCGATCATCTGTTACTCGTCTTTCTACAAGTCGAGGGAGACGGCCTTCCTCCACACGGCGCCCGTAAGAGTGGAATCGATCTTCCTCTATAAGTTCGGAGAGGCCGTCGCCTTCAGCTCTTGGGCCTTTGTGTTCCTGGGGACGCCCCTCATGGCAGCGTACGGCCGGCTCTTCGAGGCCCCCTGGCACTTCTACTTCCTCTCGCTCTTGTTCTTCGTGGCCTGGATGTTCATCCCGGCGGCGCTGGGCGCCTTCATCGCGATGGCCATCACGTCCTTCCTGCCGCGGACTCGCCGCCAACTCATCGTGGGATTCGCGCTCGTGGTCCTGGCCGCGATCGTCGTCCTGGTCTCGAAAGTCCTGACCATCCGCGGCGCCGGAATCTCGGCGGACCTTCGTCTGGTGCAGGAGGTGTACGATTCCACGAGCTTCAGCCGCAATCCTCTCCTTCCGAGCTCGTGGATCGCGAAAGGAATCCTAGGGCTCTCTCGCGGGAACCTGCCGTCGGCGGCGTTCTTCTTCGGCGTGGTCGCGGCGAACGCGCTCTTTCTCCTGGGGATGGCGCACGCGGTATCCGCGCGTCTGATGAGGAAGGGGTGGTACGTCTCGCAAGAAATCCGGAACAATCGAAAGTACCCCGCGCGAACGCTCGTCGACCGGCTGTTCGGCCCGATCCTCGTCTTCGTCGGCCGCAACGTCCGGCACATCGTGCTCAAGGATCTGAAGAGTTTCATCCGGGACCCGGTGCAGTGGTCCCAATTCCTGATCTTCTTCGGATTGCTCGCGATCTACTTTCTAAACCTCCGGACCTTCTCCTATCAGGAGCGGGAGATGTTTTGGAAGAACCTGATCGCGCAGATGAATCTGCTCGCGACGTCGTTGACGCTGGCCACCTTCGCGAGCCGATTTATTTTCCCCCAGCTCTCCCTCGAGGGACGACGGTTCTGGATCATCGGGATGATGCCGATGACGCGCGAAGAAATCCTCTACGGCAAGCTGGCGCTCTCGTTCACGACGTCGCTTCTCATCAGCGAAGTCCTGATCGGGATCTCGAGCTATATGCTGCGGACGCCGATGGAACTGGCGATCCTCCACGCCGTCGCCCTCCTCGGGATCTGCCTCGGGGTCTCGGGCTTGGCCGTGGGGCTCGGCGCACTATACCCCAATTTCGCCGAGGACAACCCATCGAAAATCGTGAGCGGGTTCGGCGGGACGCTCAATCTGGTGACGAGCCTCGCCTTCGTGAGCCTCGTTCTGGTTCTCCAGGCCGTGCCCTGTTTTCTCTATTTCGGACGCGCCTCGATGAGCGACGGCCAGTTCCGGACTTGGGTATTCGGCTCGATGGTCGCGATCGCGATCGTGAGCCTCGCGGCGTGCCTCGTGCCCCTCTCGCTGGGGATGAGGGCGGTGCGGCGGTTGGAAGTGTAAAGCCCGCGCGCGAGGCGAAGGCGGATCCCACTCTCCTTTCCGGTCTTTCGGAGGGTGCCATCGTCCCCGCGGGTATCTAGTCGAACGCGGCGTCCATCTGCACCGCCACCTTTTTCAGCGCACCGGGGTCCGGCCGCCGGTAGCCGATGTCGTCGTACGACTTTCGTGGATCCAGCCCGTGGCCCAGCCGCGCGAAATAGAGGAAGCGGAGATCGTTCTTCCTCCAATCGGGACGGGCGAGCGCCTGAGTGGTCTCGGGTACAAGAAGGCATGGGAAAGTCTCTGTGCGCGCTTCGGGGATGAAATCAAGGCATGGCTCAACGGTGTCCCTTCTGGGTAAGAGACTTGGCTCTCCATTCGAGGAAGAAACCCAGAATCCAGGAGCGGGATTCGCAGCCTAATCAATTCCCGTGTGCGTTCACGGGGTCTCTTTCACCGCGTTAGAGTCTTCTGAGACTCTACCGGGGTTCACCGCGGAGACGCGGAGAAGAGATAAATCGGGGGAGCTTCCCGGCATGGGGAAGGTGGAACCAGGGAAGAGACGGCGGTTCTCCGCGCCTTTGCGCCTCTGCGGTGCAAGGGGAGCCTAAACGGTTACCAATTCCCGTTCCACATCTTGATGGCCGATTCATGGCTTCCTGGCTTCCTTATCGATCCCTTCCGTGCAGGTGCGAGGAGCGTTTGCGGTGGTACCCGGTGATGAACCATGCCGAAAATGATAGATTTTTCTAGACGGTCGTCGGCACAAAGCCCAAAGGAGTGCATGAAACATGTGGTCTTCCTTGGACTGTTGGTTTCCTGCGGCGGAAGCGGGGGAGGAAGCGACGCGGTATCCGGCCCCGGGTGGGATACCTGCAACAACGGATTGGGAAACGGCGCGCAGATCATCTCCGGACCGTCGGGACCCTCGGGCCAGGACTACGATCAACCGTTCCGTTCCCTGGCGGTCGATCCGACGAATCCGAACATCGTTTTCGTGGGGACGGAGCGCAACGGGATCTGCAAGTCCACGGACGGCGGACAAACTTGGCAGCGATTGCGCTATGGAATTCGCCACGACGAAACCGGCTACCCCGAGGCTTGGGATCTGTCCATTCATCCGAGCGGGAGCGCTGTCGAAGTCTTTCTCGCGATGACGGGGGGGCCGCTCCCGATCGCGAGCCCCAACGCGAACGCGGGTGTCTATCGCTCGACGGATGGCGGCCTTTCGTGGTCGCGGTCGAATTGCGGGATCTCGAATCACAAGGGCAACTCGATCCTCCACGATCCGAACAACCCGAGCGTCCTGATCCTGGGAATCGAAGGAGGCCTCCCGAGCGGAACCGAATCCGCGGGACAGTACCAGGACGGAGGGCTCTATCGCTCCACCAACGGAGGCACCGATTGGGTCGCGGTCGCGCTGCCCGCAGGCGCGAACAAGCAGGGGTATTGGCATTTGCGCGCCCGAGGTTCGCCCGTGACGACCTTCACGACCTTCGCCTTCAACTACGACGATCTCAGCGAGAATCTGGGATTCCTCCGAAGCACGAATGGCGGTCAGACTTGGTCGCAATTCGCGCCGGCGCTCCGTCCTCTCCTGATCACCGGCTTCGATCTCTCGGCCGACGGCCAGACGCTCTACGCCAACGTGCGGGACAGTTTCGAGATGCAGAAGTCGACGGACGGAGGCGCGAATTGGACGGCCATCCCCTCGAACGCAAACGGCCCGGTTCGGGTGTCCCCCACCAATGCGAATCGAGTCCTCTTCGGCGACGCCGGCACCCCGGGTAACGTATACCTCTCGACCGACGGATTGGCGACTCCGGCGACCCTGAAGTTCACGGCCTCGCGCAAGGTGATGGACATCGAATTCGCGCCGTCGAATCCGAACATCGTGTACGCATCGTCCGACGGGTATGAGATTTGGAGGAGCGGCGACGGTGGAGACACCTGGAGTCCGGTGGCGAACTTGCGGACGACGGTGCTGACGACACCGTAGCCCCAATACTGGTCGGACAAGGAATCCGGGAAAAGAGTATCTCTGAATTATTGAACCGCCAAGACGCGAGAGCGCCCGACGATGCCCGGGAATCGAAGAAGGAAGTTCGAATCTGCGAAGAATCCTCTATGGTTTCTTGGCGGCTTTGCGATTCGGCGGCTAATTCAACCACGATCGGAGGCTTGACCGACTGGTATTGTCCGGAGCCCGGGCCCCTCGGACGGGGGCCCGGGCGGGATGCGGATTGGGTCACTCGGCCTTGAAGTACACGATTCCGGCCTCGGTATTGACGGCGCCCGTGACTTTTCCGTCCGAGGTGCGCTTCGCCGCATAGTTCGCCTTGCCCTCCGTCGACACTGCGATCTTGTCGGTAGAGAGGGAAGTCGGCGTGCTCCATTTCGGCGTCAGGTTTGTGACCTCGAGCTTGCAGGACATGAGTTGAGCGGAGTCTCCGGAACCGCCTTTGAGGATCAGACTCGCGCTTCCCGCGGATCCCTTGACGATCTGTTGGGAGATCGCTCCGGGAATTGTCGCCCGCGAGAACAAATTGAGATCCGATTTCACTCCTACCGAGACGACTGCGGCCGTCCCGTCCACCTTGGATGAGTAGGTCAAGAGGGCATTGTTGGAGCCATTCGGCTTCAGCAGACCGACGGAGCCGGCTCCGTCCGGGCTGGGAGCCTGAAACTCTCTGGGATCATACGCGGTGGGGTTGGTGTTGCTCGGTAGGTTCGACATGACGATGTTCCCCCCCACCCCGAGCGGGTTTTCGTATTTGTATGCTACCATGAGAAAGCCGTTCTGAAACTCCACGCTCGCGATGTCCTTGATCCTCTCCCCATTCGTGAAGTGCTGGGGGGTCAACGTGACCGAATTGAGACTGTACGTATTCCCTATCCTTCGGGCGCGGAGTCGATCCCCCGTCTCTCCGCTCTCCTTCCACACCAGGTAGGGGGCGGAGGCAGGGTCCGAGCCTGGGATGATGAGACGCGCGTCTGCGGCCTCAGTGCCGGCGAGAGTCTTGCTCTCGTCCACCACGGTCCAATCGGTCGACCACGTACGAGTCGCGCTCGTCACGTAGGAGACGCCCTGGGTGGTTGCGGTCCAGACAAGATAGGCCGAGTAGTTTCGCAGGTGCAGGTCCGTGTCGATACCTAGTGAGTCCTTCGGAAGGGGGGAGCTGTAATAGGGACTCGTGGCGCCGGCAAACCAAGTGGGCACAATTCCCTGTTGAGGGAGGAGTTGCCCCGGTTGCTGGTGATCGGGATCCAAGATGAAAAGCCCGACCACAGGGACTCGGTGAAGAAGAGCCCCGATCTGGAACTCCTGGTGGCGCACGAACATGAGGTTGTTCGTGTCGGGCTCGCGTACGAATCGCAAGCCGACTGAATCTCCCCCGAAGAATGTTGTGTCGGGATACCCTTGGATCGAACACCCCATGAGACTGACATAAGCCGCGTTCTGGTACGCATCGCCGGAGGGCAAAATCTCGCCCTGATCGAGGAGGAAGCGCCGATAGCAAAGGGCCTTCACCGTGACGGAGTATCTCTGGATGTTCTGATACCAGAAGAGGTGCATCCGGTCGCGGTCCGATTGATCCAGACGACGTGTGACGATGAGGTGTACGGAATCCGCGTCTGGGGGCGAAGCCGCGCTTTCCATGCCCTCGTCCACTCGGACCGGACTCGATTCGGTCCCGTCGGGAGATCGGAGAGAAACCCAGAGTGCTTCGTCCTCGACGAATCCGAGGGCGGTTCGGCCCGCGCTATCTTCATCGAGTCCCTCCCGAATGACGATCCGAACGGGAGCTTCGCGCGGAGATGCCGCGGGATCGGCCGCCCCTCCGCCCCCGCCGCCTCCCCCTCCACAGGACTGCAGAGCGGCGCTCAGGACCAGGAATCCTGTCCATCCCATTCCCTGCGTTCTCATGGTTCTCCTCCGTTTCTCGTCCCGAGACCATCCGGGGGCGGAGGAGAATCCTTTAGAAGAGGATGTCGGCGAGGGAGCGGCGGAGTCGGGAGGCTACCCCTTCCCCCCGGCCAGGGAACTCAAGACTTGAGCGAGCTCTGCCGGCACGTCGTCCGAACCGGCCACGTAGTCGAGGATGCGTTCCTCGAGCAGGCGCCGGAGCCGACGGCGGCAGAAGTGAAGATAGTTCGTGACGTCGGTCTCCTTGAGTCCGAGCGAGGCCCCGATCGCGGCATAGGTCGGAACGGGCGCGCCCGGAGGGGGGAATTCGTAGGCTTCGAAGGCGCGGTAGTACACCGACTTCCCCTCGCCCTCGAGCTCCTTTTGGAGCGCCGCGAGGGCCGGTTCGATCACCGACGTGGCCCACTCGCGATCGAACGCCTCTTCCGCGTCTGCCTCGGGCTGCGGCGGTGCATCCACGTCATCGAGATTCAGGATTTTCCGTCCGCCGCCCCTCTTTTGAGCCGCGTCTCTCTCGTGACGGTTGAGCAGAAAATAGTGAAGCGCTCCCCGGAGATAGCTCCGAAAACTCCCCAGGTCCGGAGAGAATCGCTGGAGCAACGTCCCCTCGAGGAGCTCCACGAAGAAATCCTGGACCGAATCCTTCGCCTCTTCGTTCGTCAATCGTCTCGCCGAGCGAAGGAAACTGTAGACCGGCTTCCAGTAGATCCGGCAGAGATTCTCCAGCGCCTCCCGGCGATGCGGAGCGTCCCTGGCGCCGGCCTCGCGGATGACCGACCATTGCGTCGAAGGGAAGGCCCGGTCCCTGCCGCCCAGGGAGGTCTCGGGAATGTGCGACATCTCCTAAAGAATAGCACGGCAATGCCGGAGAGCAGTCCGGGGAATCGCTCTCATGATATACTTCATGGGTCGAATGTCTTCTTCCGATTCCCGCGACTACGGACGTCTCGCGCGCGACTTGGTGCCGTCGCTGACGGACCTTCAGGTTTCGCGCGAGGATCTTCGTAGACTCGAGGAAGGAGAGATGGCCGCGGGTTCCGGCGGCAGGCTGGGTCGGTATCAGCTCCGGCGCGTCCTCGGCCACGGCGGGATGGGGATCGTCTACGAAGCCTACGACACCGAGCTGCGGCGTCGGGTCGCCCTCAAGGTGGTCCGCGAAGACCGGAATGGGATCGAGGGGGGGGGCCGCTTTCTTCGCGAAGCCGCGATCGTCGCGCAGCTGCGCCACCCGAACATCGTCGCGATCTACGATTCGGGGTCGTGGAAGGAGAGCTCGGGGACCTCCGTGCGATGCATCGCCATGGAATACGTCGAAGGACGCACCCTGGGGGATTTGTTGTCGGAGGGAGAGACCTCGCGCGAAGAACTCGTCCGAATCCTCGGAGACGCGGCGCGCGCGGTGGCCTATGCCAACGACAGCGGGGTGCTCCACCGCGATCTCAAGCCCGCGAACATCCTGATCGAATCCTCCGGGCGCGTGGTGCTCGTGGATTTCGGCCTGGCACGATCGCAGGTGTTCGCCTCTCGGCTGACGGGGAGCCGCGAAGTCTTCGGCACCCCCCAGTACATGTCCCCGGAACAGGCCGAGGGCCGGTCGAGGGAGTGCGACGCCAGAACGGACATCTATGCGCTGGGAGTGATCCTGTACGAGATCCTGACCGGACGTCTTCCCTATGAGGGTGCGACTCCGGCACAACTCTGCGACCGAATCGCGCAGGGGGACGTGCCCCTACCGAGTCGGATCAAAAGGCAGGTGCCGAAGGACCTCGAGGCGGTGTGCCTCAAGGCGATGGCAAGAGAGCCTCGCGAGCGGTACGCGACGGCCTCCCTTCTGGCCGAGGATCTGGGCCGCTTCCGGCGGGGAGAGGCGATCGAGGCGCGATCTCCCGGGTGGATCTCCAGGACCCGCCGGCGATGGGCGCGCCGCAGGGGAATCGTCGTCGTTATCCTGTCGTCGATTCTGCTCTCGGGAGCCGGCGCGGCGATCGGAGTGCATCGAGCCGTCCGGCGCCAGGAGTTTCTCCGAGCCAGGGAATCGGCTTTCCGGGAGCATTCGGCGGGGCGGTACGAGGCCTCCGTGCAAGCGGCAAAGATCGCCTTGGGGATCTCCTCCGATCCGGAGCTCGCCCGACTGTTCGAAGAGGATCGAGCCATGATCGAGGAGCAGAAGAAACTTCGAGAGCTCTCCGAACGCAGGCGAGACTTCGAAAAAACGAGGATCGTGCCGGCGCTCGAGGCGACTCAGGATTTCCGGAGACTCTCGTACCTGCGGAACGCCAATCTGGAAGCCAAGCGGAGGGAGGTCGAGGAGAAGCTCGCGCCGTTGGAGGAGGGGACGGCGCAGACGCTCGGGCGCGACTTCGCTCCCCTCTGGAAAGCGCTCGGCATCGGTTGGTATTCGCTAGGCCGACTACGGCAGGCCGAACTTGCGCTCGCCCGCGCCTGCGAATTATCTCCGGAGGATCCCCAGGTCAATTTGGCTCTGGGGATGCTCCTCCTGGAGCGGGCATCCGAGGACTTGCGTGTGTCCAACCACAGCAAGGGGTGGTTGCTCTCATACCGACCTGAGCTGTACTCCCCGCAGGACTACGTCAGGAGAGCCTCGGTTCATATCGATAGGGCGGCGGCCGACTCGTGGAGCAATCCGATCGATCGCGTGGTCGCCCGAGCCTATCAGGCCTATGTTTCCCAGAGACGCGAAGAAGCGGCTCTCTTGTGCGAAGAGGGACTCCGGACGCACGGAAAGGAACTGGGGACGGAAGACCTATGGCTTCTCCTCGGGAGGATTCGCCCCTCTCCGGAGGCGCTCAAGGCCTTGTCCGAGGCACTCGACCTGCGATTCTTCCACCCGATGGCGCTTCTATGTAGAGCCCGGGTCAGGGGAGATACCGGAGACTACGCAGGGGCGATCGAGGATTGCGATCGACTCCTTCGCGTCTGTCCAAAGATGGCCGAGGCATATTTGCTCCGAGGGTCAATCCGCTGGTTACGAAAGGACTTGGTCTCCAGCACTGCGGATTACTCAAGCGCCCTCGACTTGGACCCCGCGTTCCAGGCCGCTCAGATTTGTCGAGGCTTTAACTTCATCGATCTGGGAGACTATTCGGCCGCAATCAAGGATGCCCTTTGCCTGATTCGAATGGAACCGAAGTGTTACGTTGCGTATGAGATCCTCGCTACCGCATATCGGAGTACCGGAGACCGGATCCGCGGGATCGTAGCCCTCACCCAGGGGATTCTCCATTACCCGGACGATTCGAGTTTTTATGATAAGCGCGGCGTCCTCTGGAAGGAACTTGGGGATGCCTCCCGCGCCATCTCCGATTTCACGGAGGCGATCCGACGGAATCCCCGGAATGGCCACCACTATTCCAACCGTGCCGCCGTGTGGTATTCGCTGGGGGCGGGGGAATGTTGCGCGGACGACATGCGCGAGGCGATTCGTCTTCGGCCCCACGAGCACTCGCTGTACAGTTCGCGCGCGGATTTGTGGACGAACTACGGAAGGCACGATCTGGCCGCGGCCGACCTCACCGAGGCGATCAAACTCCGACCGGGCGACATCGATCTCCTTCGACGCCGCATCTCGGCCCGCTTCGAAGCGCGCGATTACGCGGGATCGAGCGAGGACTGCTCCCGGGTTCTCCGACTCCGCCCGAAGGCGGCCGAGGTGTACTTCGGGCGCGGTCGAGCGCGCGCGATGACGGGGGATCACGTGGGGGCAATCGCGGATCACACCGCCGCCATCGGTCTCCAACCCCACCACGCCGCGGGGGCGCGCCGATATCGCGGTCTTTCCTGGGCGCAGCTCGGGATGTTCCCGGAGGCGATCCGCGACCTGACGCGCGCTACGGAAGCCCTCGGGGACCTCCCCGAGATCTGGTGGGATATCGCCAAAGTCCGGCATCGCGGCGGAGACATCCCCGGGGCGATCGAAGACCTCACCCGCGCTCTCGAGCGGGCGCCGGCGAATTGGGCACAGCGAGTCCAGATTCGCCGGGAGCTTGAGGATCTGCGCCTTCGACGATAGTCGCCTACCGAACCTCCATCACCTTCCACCAAAGCTCTCGACCCTTCCTCGCGCCGAAGGACACCTTCTTCCCGTCGGAGCTGAGTTCCGGAGGTCCCACCTGATCGAACAACTCGCTTCGGTTCTTCCCCACGACGACGAGCATCTTCTCGCCCTCTCGCGCAGGATAGGCGACGACGGATCCATCCGGGTTCATGGACGCTTCGTCCGAAGTGACTCCGTCGAACTCTTCCCCCCTCTTCCCGTCGACAACCAACGAGATCTTCTCCCCTTTCTTGGCGGAGTAGATCACCTGCTTTCCGTCCGGGGTGAAGCGAGGTTTCCAAAGCCCGTCGAACTCTTCTCCGGGTTTCTCCCCGACAACCATCACCCATTTCTCGCCCCTCATCGCGGGATAGGCCACCCTCGTTCCGTCGGGGCTGAAGACGGGATCGCCGACTCGATCGAACCCCGCACCCTTCGTGCCCCTGCAGATGACGAACCACTTCCCGCCTCGAGATGCTCGATACGCTACGCCCTTGGCGCCGAAGACGGGATCGCCGACTTGGTCGAAGTCTCCGCCCGGCCTTTCCCCGATGACGATCAAGAACTTCCCCTCGCGGCGGGCAGAGTAGGCCGGCGTCCTTCCGTCCGGGCTCAAGACGAGGATGCCGATCTCCTCGAATCTCTCGCCGAGCTTTTCGTCGACGACGACGACCCACTCCTTCTTCACCTTGGCTCGGTAGACGACGGTCTTGCCGTCCGGACTCAAGAGAAGAGACCCGACCTCGGCGAACCGCTCTCCCCTCTTATCCCCCACGAAGGCGTGCCAGTTCTTCAAGTTGCTCCCCGCCGCCCCGGCGTAGGCTACGCTCGTGCCGTCGCGGCTCCACACGATCTCCATGATGCCCTGGACGTCGTCGGGAATTCTCGCTAGGAGTTTGTCCCCGTCCGTACCCTTCCGCCAGAACTCCCTCCCCTTCTTGGCTCCGAAGCTGAACCGCTTCCCATCAGGGGTGAAGCGAGGATCGTAGACTTCGACGCCCGTCACGCGCTGGTCTCCGAACACCAAGGAGGTTTCCCCGTCCTTCGTGGCGTAGTACGCGACCGTGCGGCGATCGGGGCTGAACATCGTCCAGATGATGTTCTCGAACTCCTCGGTCTTTCCGTCGCGGAGGAGAAAGTACGCCCTCGAGGACTTCCACGCCTTGTACACGACGGCGATCCCTCCGGGACCCCACGTCTCGACGTAGGCATTTTTTGCGTCGTCGGGGATCTTGCCGAGGAGCCGCTCTTGTTCCTGAGCGGGAAAACCCGGGCGGCCGAGACCGAAGACCAAAGTCCCGACGACGATTTCACAGAGCATCGCGCGCCTCCCTATTCCTTTTGTTCTGCTGCGTAGGACCGATGATCCGATCGTGCGTGCCGTCTCGGGAGCTTGCTGTTGAACCCCCAGTGAGAGAGGTGATGCCACGGGGGATCTCTGTCGGTGCACTTCGGCTCCAGAACCTGATCCTGGAGGACCTTCGTCGCGTCCTTGGGGAGGACGTCGAAGCAAACTCCGCACCCCCGGCACTCGTATCCCCTCCACGCCTCGCTGTTTTCGGGGCGCCACATCGGCTCTCCGAGGGGGTGCTTCACGATCCCCTGCATGTTCTCGAGAGACTCGCAGTGCAGCGTGTGCTCGAAGAGAACGTGATGCGTGTGTTTCGCCGACTGGAAAACGGAGAGTTCCTCCGCGCGGAATCCTTCCGCATTCTTGACCCCCGCGCACTTGGACGGATCCGCGCACGGTTCGAACTTCTTGATCTCCTTGCAGAAGAGGGTCTCGCGTTCCGCCCCTTCGCACCCCTTTTGCGCACACACGGTCTTGGGACCCGGCCGCGTCGGGCCGAAACTCGAAAGGATCCCGAACTTGATTTCCTTGATCAGAGTGAAATCCGTCACTTGCAGGACGGTATTGTCGGCCAGATCGGTGATCCGGAAACCCACCTTGGGCCGCCAGATTCCCAACGGGGTCTGGATCAGCTCGATCGCTTCTTCCTTGACCTTGAATCCCTCCATCCGCATCGGGACCTCTTCCATCTTCCCCGTCCTGTCCATGGCGAGCCAGACCGCCATCAGTTCCCCTTCCTTCTCCAACTCGACTTGTACGGCTCCGAAGGGGCTGAACTCGTACGCGTACAGAAACTTCCCGCGTTGCAAGCGGCCGTCGGGTTCTTGGGTCGCGGAGAAGAAGAGAGAGACCTTCTTGTCGGTCTTCGAATCGGGAGTCCGGTATCGCGCGGGAACGGTCAAGAGATAGCTCCGATCGTCCAACCGCTGATACCCCGTGACGCAGGCACGCATTTGAGCCGAGGTGATGCCCCACGGGATCTTGACGGACGCCCACCTGCCGTCGAAGACGGACTCGATTCGCCCCTGCTTGGGATCGATCGGGTACATCCCCAGGACGACGAACTTCTCTCCCCAGGGACTCAAGAGGACGAAGTGACACTCTTTCACGTCATCCGCGGTGAAGGACGTTCGTACGGGGACGGCCTCTCCCACCCGCAGTTCGCGCGCTCCGCTCTCGACCCGACCGATCTCGGGCGGTTTTCGGTCCTTGGCCTGGATCTCGTAGAAGGTGGAGACCATCCGAAGCCAATTCGCGCACGCGGCGTTGGAGGCTTCGTGCGCCCCGGCCTCCCGGAACATCTCCTTCTGGTAGATCGTGTCGTTTCCGGGAAAGAGAGCGGAGATCGAGTATCCGCGGGCTCGCTTGGATCCCCGCAGCCGGTGAAGGACCGCGGCCTCGATCGCCCGAAGCAACGCGTCCCGAGTTCGATCCACATCGGCTCCGAGTCCGACCAGTCCCTGGGCGAAGTTGTGTAGGTCGCGGCACTGCAACCCGTCCTCGTCGTGGCCGCCGTACTCTTCGGCCTGGTTCCGCGCGATCGCTACTCGAATCCAGGTAGTAGGATCGGACCGCATTCGAGCCGTGAGAGCCTCGCTCAACTTGTCCGCAGCCTGCACGATGTCCGGGATCTTCTGGTGGTCGATCACCGCAAACGTCAGTCCTTCCCCATAGGCTCGAACGGACGGCTTCTTGTGGTTCTCGAAAAACCCCATCCATTCGTTGACGTAGAGCTTGGCGAATTCGATCGGGGTCTGGTCGAGCTTTCGATGGAGCGCCGTTAGCGCCGACTTCCAGTACTGGCCGCCGCCGATATAGGTGACCTCCTCGGAAGCGATGACGGTGCGCGCATGCGGCTGGATGACGCGCAGGACTTCGAGCGAGCTCATGAGGCAGCTCTCGAAGAGGATGAGGTCGAAAGGACCGATCCCCGCCTCGGCGCGTCCGCGCTCCAGGGCGGCGCCGAGATCCTTCGGGCGGAGCGTTTTTTCCCCGGCGCTCATGTCGTGGCCCCATCCGGACCAGGCCGCTCCGTGGTCCATGAAGGCCAAGACCATTTTCTTGGCGGGAAACTTCTTCGCGCCCCACGCGATGAAGTCGCCTAGGTTTTTTCCATCGGTCGTATCCAATGGCCCGAGGTCGGCCAGCTCCTCGAACCGGTCCTTGCGTAGAATCAAGCGCTTGGTGGTGGCAAAATTGGGCACGCCGGGAAGGTCCTTCCCGGTGAAGCCTTCGGTCTCGGGCTCGTCTTCTTTCGCCCGGTCCACTTGCAGGACGATGCGGACTTGGTCCGATCGCTCCGCCTCGAGCATGCCCTTCAGGTTCAGCAGACAGTATTTCTCGAGGTTCGTGTCCGCCTCGACGTAGATCAAGAAGGTCCACTCGACCACGGGGTAGGTTCCGGATGCATCCGGTCTACTCGAGGCGCCCCCACAACCCAGCAACCCGAGGAAGAGAATCGCGCCGAGCCGGTATCGGATTCCTCTCATGATCCCCCCAACCTTTCGAACCGACCCCAAAAAGGCACCATCGTCGGCGCCGTGGCGGCGTAAAGCTAATCCCCCAACCTGGTCTTTCTCGTAGGCTTCGTATTCGTCGGTTTCGGCGCCTCGATCAGGCGGCAAATTGCGCCCTTCGGGATCTCCACTCCCTCCTTGAGAACCTTCGCCTTGGAGAGCTTCGCCTGGACCTCGACGACTTCGATCGTCGCCAGTTCGGTTTCCTCGTGCCCGATGACCGTGTTGGTGTCCGGATCCCGCAGTTCCTCTCCCTGAGTTACGACCCTCAGCTTCGAGCCGACCTTCAGCGCATCCTTCCCGCGATTGACGTACACGTGACCGTCCTTGCTCGAGACCACCTTGATCGGAAACGAGGCGTCGACGAGCTTTCGTACGATCGTTTTCACCGCCGTATGTTCGACTTCGGCCAGGAGGTCGTTCACGTCCGCGTCGAGGGCGAGCTTCGAAGTCCTTTGGAGGATCTTGCGCCGACCGGCGATTTCCTTGCTCGAGGCCGACAGGACCACCTTCGAGGTCTCGCACTCCACGATCCGCATGTCGACGGTCAGGATCGCCTCGGTCGTGCGCGTGAGGAACTCCTCGCTGTTGGGCACGGGTTTCTCGACCACGGTACCGCCCAGCATCGTAAGCGATCCTTGGCAGAGATACTGGGCGCCCAGGAGCTTCCCTGCATCTTTGGACTTGCTCGGATCGGTAAGCCCGCTGTCGTCCATCGCGTGCTCGCGAAGGAGCTTGTCGAGCTTTTCTCGCTCCAAGACGGCGAACTTTCCCGTCTTGGCGAGCGCGGCGGTGAAGTGATCCACGAAGACCGCGGCTTCCTTCTCCGCCTCGATCGGGATCTCCTTGTCCGCCGTCTTGACGACGAACTTGCCCTTGTCCGCCACCAGGTTCAACTTGAGCACGGCGATCGTGACTTTCGTCGGTTCCTGTTCGTCCTGAGCGACGAGCGCCAG
The DNA here is from genome assembly GCA_964526305.1 of uncultured Planctomycetales bacterium. Lineage (GTDB taxonomy): Bacteria > Planctomycetota > MHYJ01 > MHYJ01 > JACPRB01 > JACPRC01. The sequence continues at coordinate 20,746 of CAZGKV010000062.1, forward strand.
CAGCGCGAGTGCAAGGTTCATTCGGTCCTCTCTATCAGGGTCGAAGGAAGTATAGCGCGGCGGGGAGGACGTCCCTAGAGGAAAGCGCCACGCCCTTGAACCGCCTTCCCGCCGAGCCTATACTTCATCCGGTGGAACTGAAGACGCTCTTCGATCTCTTGGATACGCGTCCCTTTCGGACGTTCGAGATCGACCTCATCAGCGGTTGCAAGATTCGCGTAGACCATCCGGAGTTCGTTTTCATCATTCCCGGGCGGCATCGAGTTTCCCACATCGAGGTTTATCACCCCGAATCCGAAGAGGTAGACTTCACGTGGGCCGACGGCATCGCCGGCCTGCATGTCGTTCCCAAGAACGGGGAGTAGCCGGGCTCAGGGAACGTCCACGGCTCGAAGGGCCTTCTCGAACCACGCGCCGTCCGGGGACACGTGCCCCAAATCGGGCATCTCGAGATACTTCAAATGCTCGAACTTTTCCTTGGCGGCGATGTGATCGTGCATCGCCTTGACGAAGGCACGATTCATGTCGCGTTCTCCGACGACGAGGACGTGGCGCGACTTCTTGCGCGTCTGTTCCAGGAGCTTGTCGGCGGGCTTGGGGAATTGCGCCGGCCAGGCTCGCTTCGGATCCGACGGCGTGGGAATGTCGCTCCAAAAGTCCGCCCCGCCGAGGTACATCCCCCCCGTGAAGACGTCCGGATAGTGGAATCCCAAGCGGCCGGCGATGCGTCCGCCGCCCGAGAAGCCCGCGACGACGATCCTCTTGTCGTCGATGGAGTACCGTTTCTTCATGCCGTGGACCGCATCGAGCGCAAAGCCCATCCGATACCAGACGAGTCGCTCGTTTCCGGAGTTGTCGGCGCCCACGGCCAGAAACTTCGATTTCGCCAAGACCTCATGCCACGCGGCGGGAACGCGGCCGGACGACCCTGGACTGATCCAAACGAGAAGACCGTAGGGGCGGCTCCCGTCGTAGTCGGCAGGAACGAGACCCTGAAACGCGAGATCTCCGACTCGGTATTCTCCGCGATCGGGATCGTTCTTCCGTACGAAATCCTCCTTCCATCGAAATCGTTTCGATTGCTCGGCCATCGAACCGAGGGGATGGCGTTCGCGGAAGCGGAGTTGGACGGCCCCTCTGCGACCGTCGTCCTTCTCCTGAGAGAAGGCAAGCGCGAGGAGCCACAACCCCAGCGACCAGGTCATCGGACTCCATTATACGGAAGTTCGGCGTGGTTCATCATCGGGTTACACCCGCATGCGCTCCCCGCACGTGTAGGGAAGGGATCGGCGGACGATTCCGCCGCCGCTCCCGGATCTCGCGCACGAATTCGGCCACGTCCTGGGATTGGAAGATGTCGGTTCCGGGGCCTTCACCCGAGAGTCGGTTCCCGCAGAGGGCCGCCGTCGTCTCCTGTGCTCCGTCCGGAAGTTCCGAGAGGGCGCGGGGTTCACGATCGACGAGAGGAAGACCGCTCGGAAGCTTGGAAACAAGATCGCGCGACGGACCCTTCCGGATCGCAAGTAGCAGATCGACAACATCCGAATTTGCTGAACACGCCTCCTTCCCTGCGTACGGACCTGGGAAGGAGACCTCGACATGAGAAAAGAGACATTATTCGCGACGTTTCTGATTTTGGGTCTGGTGGCATGCGGAGGCGGCGGGGGCGGGGGCGACCTACCGGCACCCGAGATCCTGGACGTCCTTCTCCCGATTCTTCCGCCCTTGCCGGGAAGTCTGGATCGGTCATTCGGCAATCAAGGCTCCATCGTCTCCAGCTATCCCCAAGACGATATGGCGTTCGCTTCGGCCGGCGATTCGAATGGCAATTTGTACGTAACGGGCCGGGTGAAGGAATCCGGGTCGTGGAGACTGGCGATTTGGAAGTTCTCCCCGAATGGAACCTCCGATTCGACTTTCGGCGATCAGGGGATCGTCGTGGACCAGGACCCAAACTATTTGCGTTCGGAGGGCCACTCCATCTTGGTGGATGAACCAAGGGCACGGCTTCTGATCGCGGGTGAACTCCGCCGGAATACCTATCCCGATGCGGCACTCTGGGAGTACGACCTCAACGGAACGCGCCTGTCAAGTCCGAATCTTTCCACACCCACTTCCGACACCGTTCCCGAAGCCGCCTTCGCCCTCTGTGTGCATCCGACCACATCCAGGATCTATTTGACCGGATTCCGAGGAACGGAGATGGCCCTATGGCAAGCTGAGAATGCCGAACTCTCCCCGATTTACTTCGGAGCGGACGGAAGTGCGGGCCGTGCAATTCTGGGTACACTGTCGGGAGATCTTCTGGTCATCGGAGGTGCCCGAGATAATGCCGGATCGGAAGACATGACGATTTGGCGCTTCGGGGCCATCGATCAAGCACCTGAGGTCATCCAGAGCTCATTGCAGGGAGGCGACGAAGGACTGACCGCGACGCAAGACTCGACGGGGCGAGTCTTGGTAGCAGGACATTGCGGAATGAGGATGACGGTTTGGCGATACACCAGCGATCTCGACCCGGACCCGAGCTTCGGGAATGGGACCGGCTATGTGAAATTCCTCGATCCCACCGTGAGCGATAGTCGCGCCTATGCCATCCGAGCGGACCAGGAGATCTACGTCGCCGGCTACGTCGACAGGAGCGACGGACAGTCGAAGGATCTCGCACTCTGGCGTTACGATGTCGATGGAAACCTCGATCCCCTCTTCGGCAAAAGTGGACTCGCCACGCACCACAATGCCGCGGGTGGGAATGGAGCCGACATCGGTCGGTCGATCGTCTTCGATCTCGAGGGAAGAATCCTGGTGGTGGGTGAAAGCAGCGCCTCTGTCTTGAACCGCGACCTCGCGGTCTGGCGCTTCCTTCCTTGACCTAGAGGGGGGCGACTTGGCGGACGTGTAGGGAAAACCAAAGACCGGAGTCCGGGGACCGAGGGTGTCTCCGGATTCCGGCCCAGGGTCGATGCGCCCGTTTCACTTCAGCTGGCCCCTCCGAACGGCCGATAATGTGGTGTCGGAACGGAGAGGGAGGACATGAGAAGAATCGCGCTCGTCAACCAGAAGGGCGGAGTCGGCAAAACCACCACCGCCGTCCATCTCGCCGCGGGACTCGCCCGACTCGGAAAGAGCGTCCTCCTCGTCGACCTCGATCCGCAGGCCAACGCGACGCTTTCCCTCGGCGTGCGGCCCCATGAGCTGCGCGCCTCGACGTACAGCGTGCTCACCGGCGCCTCGTCGGCCGCAAACGTGATTGTCCCCGTATCACCGGGCCTGAGTCTCCTACCGGCCAGCATCGACCTGGCGGGCGCGGAGATGGAACTCTCCGGCGCCATCGGCCGCGAATACATCCTCCGCAACGCGCTCGAGGGAATCCCCGTCACCGAATTTGTTCTCGTAGACAGTCCGCCCTCGCTGGGCCTCTTGAGCGTCAACGGGCTGACGTACGTGGACGAAGTCTTCATCCCTGTCCAGTGCGAATTCCTCGCGCTCCACGGCCTCTCGCTCCTCCTCCGTACCGTTGAGCTCGTGAAGCGGCGCCTCCATCCCCCGCTCGCCGTGACGGGCGTGATCGCGTGCCTGTACGACGGGCGCAAGGCGCTGGCCCGCGAATCGGTGCGGGAGCTCGAGTCTCACTTCGGCGAGCGGCTGTATCGCACGCGCATCCGCACGAACGTCCGCCTCGCGGAAGCCCCGAGCCATGGTCAGACGATTTTCGACTACGCGCCCGACTCCTACGGAGCCGAGGACTACCTGAATCTCTCCCGCGAAATCTTGGGGCTGCCGGCCGCCGAGCCGGCGCTAACTGTTAGCCCGGCTCCCGCCGCGGGAGTATAATCGCGGCCATCCTATGAAACGCAGGATTGCGGTCGCTACGGTCCTGGCGCTCATCGGCGCCGGAGCGGCCGCCCTCCCTCGGCGCGCGCCTTCCTCCAAGCCGGAAGCTCCCCTTCAGCTCCGAGCGCGGTTCGTCGGAACGCCGCAGGCGGGCTCCACCTGCGGAGTCACGGTCGGCGTCACCGCTTTGACCGACGGGGACGTCACCGTCGATTCGTCGCTCCCGAACGGCGTCACCTTTGTCCGCGGCACGCGCTCGCTCGCCCGCTCCCTCCGGAAGGGCGATACCCGGGAGATGACCTTCGACATCCATGTCCCGGACGCTCAGAAGCGCGAGATCCTCTTCACGGCGACCCTCCGGAAGGACGGGACCGTGTTGACGTGTGTCTGTCCCCTCGTCCTGAACGACGACGGAGTTTCCCCGGCGCCGACGGGTACGTACAAGACCGATGCGCGTGGACGCGCGATTCTGGAATACAAAGCGGAATGAGGACGGGAGCGATCCTGCTGGCCCTCGCGAGCGGCGCGTGGGCCCAATCGACGGGAACCGTAGAAGGAACCGTTACCTACACGGACCGCACCTACGGCTCGACGGGCTTTACGGGTACGGCCACGCGCAATGTCCGGCGAGCCAGGATCGAGATCATCCGCGTTTCGGACAGCGCCGTCCTCGGTACGGATTTCACGGACGACTCCGGGGCGTATTCGATCGCGGGTGTGCCGAAAAGCGACACGGAAGATCTCTTCCTTCGCGCGTATGCGGACGCCGAGCCCGCGCTCTTCTCCATTTCGGTCCGCGACCAGCCGTCGACGAATGCGATCCTGACGGCCACGG
>CAZGKV010000063.1:0-25126 GCA_964526305.1 uncultured Planctomycetales bacterium
ACAAAATGCGGTCTCCCCCTTCGAGGAGAAGAATGCGCGCCTGCTTGGGATCGATGTTGCGGAAGTCGGAGGCGAGCGTGAACCGGGAGATCTCCGCAAGCGCTCCGGCCAGCTCTACCCCCGTCGGCCCGCCCCCCACGATGACGAAGGTCATCCACTCCGCGCGCTTCTCGGGTTCGAACTTGCGTTCCGCGGTTTCATAGGCGAGGAAAATGCGACGCCGGATCTCGAGGGCGTCCTCGATGCTCTTGAGGCCCGGGGCATGGGCGGCCCAGTCCTCCCTCCCGAAATACGAATGGCGCGCACCGGTGGCGACGATCAGGAAATCGAACGCGAGCTCGCCGTCCGAGAGGATCACCCTCTTGCGCTCGAGGTTCACCGAGGCGGCTTCCGCCAAGATCACGGAGCAGTTCCGCTGGTTTCGAAGGATGCGTCGAATCGGCACGGCGATGTTGCTCGGATTCAGGGCCGCCGTCGCCACTTGATAGAGCAGAGGCTGGAAGAGGTGGTGATTCCTTCGATCGACGAGGGTGACGCGGACCGGCGCTTTCCGAAGGGCGCGCGCCGCCCACAGTCCCCCGAATCCGCCGCCGAGAACGACCACGTGCGGGGGGGGGAGCCCTCTCACGCGGTCTTCCCCGCGAGGAGTTCGTCCGCCTTCGCCGCGAAGATGAAATCGCTCTCGGTCAGGCCGTCGATCTTGTGCGTCCAGATCGTGAGCTTGACCTTTCCCCAGGCGAGATAGACGTCCGGATGATGGCCCTGCTGCTCGGCCACTTCTCCGACCCGGTTCGTAAAGTCGAGCGCCTGCCGGAAGTTCTTGAACTTGTACTCCTTCTCCAGATGGTGCTCGTTCACGACCGTCCATGCGCCCCCGAGCTTCGCCTGGAGATCCTGAAGCGCGCCCCCCTTGAGCGGAGGGACGCCCCCCTTGCACGGAACGCACTGCTTTTGCGAAAGTTCGCTCATCACCGGCGATGATACTACCCGCCGCTCAAGGCGGCCACGATCATCACCTCGTCGCCGGCCGAGACGGGATGGGCGAGGGTTCGCGCCGGAGTCCCCGAGACGTATACGAGGATGTGCGTTCGGATCCGATCTTGTTCGTCCACGATGCGAAATCGAAGCCCCGGGAACTGACGCTCGAGATCCGACATCACCTCTCCCACGGTGGAGCCCCTCGCCTCCGCTCGATCCCGGCCGCCGGTGTACGAGAAAAGCGGCGATGGAATTCTCACGATCATGCGGGCGAGCCCACCGTCACGGCAAAGACGTGGGGCAAGTGCCGAACGAGGCACGACCATGTCTTGCCCTCGTTCCGACTCGACCACACCTCGCCGTTCGTCGTTCCGAAGTAGAGTCCCACCGGATCGCCATCGTCCGCCGCCATCGCCTGGCGCTTCACCGTCCACCACGCCTGTTCGCGGGGGAATCCCTTGTCGAGCCGTTTCCACGACTTGCCCGCGTCGCGCGTGACGTACGCCGCCGGCTTTCCTCCCGGGCTGATGCGCGGCCAGACCTCCTGGCCGTCCATCGGAAAAACCCAAGCGACGTCCGGATCGCGCGGGTGCAGGACGACGGGGAATCCGATGTCTCCGACCTCCTTCGGCATGTTGTTCCCGATCCGTACCCAAGTGTCGGAGGGACGATCGATGCGGTACAGGCCGCAGTGATTCTGCTGATAGAGGCGGTCGGGCTTCCGCGGATGGAGTTCGACCCGATGGGGATCGTGGCCGAATTCGGGATCGGGATCCGGGAGGAAGGTCGCCGCGACTCCCTTGTTGAGCGGTCTCCAACTCTTCCCCTCGTCGAGAGTCTCGAACACTCCTCCCCCGGACATCCCGAGGTAGAGGTGATTCGGGTCGCGCGGATCCACGAGAATCGAGTGCATCTTAGGACCGTCGGGCGTCCCGCCGCCGCTGCACCACTGGTCCCGCATCGGGTGCTCGTTGAAACCGATGACGCTCGACCAACAGTCGCCCCCGTCCTCGGAGCGGAAGAGTCCCTGCGGAGAAGTGCCCGCGTACCAGACGTTCGGCCGGCGTGCATGTCCCGGCGTGAGCCAAAACACGTGATCGACCGCGAGGCCGCCTTCTTTCTTTGGGAACGCCGGGGGTCGTTTCGCCTCCCTCCAGGCTTTTCCTCCGTCCGTGGAGCGGAAGACCGTCGGACCCAAGTGGCCCGTGCGCGCGGCCAGGAGCAGGGTGCGTCCGTCGCGCGGATCCATCACGATGTGGTGGACCATCGACCCGAGAAAGTGAGGGCCGTCCAGTTTCCACGATCTCCGCGATCCCTCGCCGCGGGCGAACCACGCGCCCTTCCGGGTCGCGATCGCCAGGACCGGTTTTCGAACGGCGGTTTTTTTCTTCATGGTTCGGAACCTAGAACCGGAGAGTCCGCCCGTCAAGATTTGACTGCCGCGTCCCCATTCACTATGTTCGTACGGCCGTGAGAGCGATCTGCGTCCCGTTCCGGCGGAAGATCAGCCGATCGAGCTCACCGATCGGGAGTGAAGGCGGAATCGCGGTAGTAGATTTCCTGAAGCAGCATCGAATACGCCGCGCGAACGATCCCCGCAGAGTCGGGGAGTCCGGGCGTCCACGCCGGGGTTTGTCTCCGCCTCCGTTTCTCCCAATCTTTCCACACCTTCGGCGAGGACTGGAAGAGAAGGAGACTCGCGGGATAGGCCAGCATCGGATCGGAAGTGTCCGAGCCTTGCGACAGGCGTGAAACTGTCTCGGACAGGGCAGAATCAGAAGCCTCTCGAAGGAGGAGCCGCAGTCCGAGGGCGGTCTTCGCGTCGGGGCCGGAGGCCAAACGAACGCGGAATCGCTTCACCGCAGCCTCCACGGCGTCGGTGGACACCTCCAAGCCCGCCAAACGGGCGGAGGTCAAGGCCATGGCGTCCCACATACTCCACGCGTCGTCTCTCCCTCGCGAGAACTGGAGCGAGGAAATCGCGCGTTCCGCCGGCGAGAGGAGCGGCTCGGCCGCTGTGAGGCCGTGGGCCTCGCAAAGGGCCAGCGCGGCGATGGAGGCATCCGCGGACCCGAGCGTTTCGAAGCCCCCATCGGGACGCTGCTGCCCTCGAAGCCAGTCGAGCCCCCGGCGGATCACCGGACCGAACTCCTTGCTGGAGTGCGTATAACCGGCGCCCAAGTAGGCGAGGAGCACGAGGGAGGTGATCCCTACCCGATCGAGGATTCCCTCTTCGCTCGCGATCGGCCCGTCGCCCCACAAGCCGTCCGGGGCTTGAGACTCCATCAGCCACGGGAGTTCCCGACAGGGCCGAGAGACCTCAGGCTTCGCCTGCGCGACCCGAAGCGGCGTCTTGCGCGATGTCCCCGCGCGCGATCTCGACGAGAGATGGGGCTCCGGGGGGAGAGCATTCGGGGTGGAGTCGGAGGCGGGTTTGGAGCGAATCGGCTTCGTCGACTCGGAGCGGAAAAGGACGGCCAGCAACGGCACCGCAAGGAGCATCCAGGCCCAGGGCGGCTTCACCCTCCTACCAACGGAATCCAGGGCGAGGAGTTCACACCTCGGGTTTGAGAAAAAGCGCCGACAACGGCGGAAGGGTGAGGCTGAGGGAGTACGGGCGGCCGTGGATCGGCACCGTCGCCGCCTGGACGCGGCCCTGATTGCCCATTCCGCTTCCCCCATAGGGGCCGGCATCGCTGTTCAGAAGTTCGCGCCAGCCTCCACCGCAAGGCACTCCCACGCGATAGGCGGCGCGCGGGACGGGGGTGAAATTGCATACGACGGCCACGGGCACGCCTCCTCGGGCTCGGCGCAAGAGCGAGAGGACGCTCTGGTCCGCGTCGTGACAGTCGATCCACTCGAAGCCCGCCGGATCCGAGTCGAGTTGGTGGAGCGCGGGCTCCCCGCGGTAGAGGCGGTTCAGGTCTCCTACCCACCGCATCACGCCCGCATGAGCCGGGGATTCCAGAAGGTGCCAATCGAGACTCTGATCGTGGTTCCACTCGCGCCCCTGGGCGAACTCTCCTCCCATGAAGAGGAGCTTCTTCCCCGGCTGCGCGAACTGGGCCCCGTAGAGAAGCCGCAGATTGGCGAACTTCCGCCACGCGTCGCCGGGCATCCTCTCCAAGAGCGAGCCCTTTCCGTGCACCACTTCGTCGTGCGAGAGCGGAAGAGCGAAGTTCTCCGTGAAGGCATAGAGCATGCGGAACGTAAGTCGATTATGGTGATACTTGCGATGCACCGGGTCGTGTCGGACGTAGTCCAGGGTGTCGTGCATCCACCCCATATCCCATTTGAGTCCGAAGCCGAGTCCCCCGAGGTACGTCGGACGCGATACCATCGGCCACGCCGTCGATTCTTCCGCGATCGTCTGGACGTCGGGAAACGAACGATACACCTCCTCGTTCAACCTCCGAAGGAGTCCGATGGCCTCGAGATTCTCCCGGCCTCCGAATTCGTTCGGAATCCACTCGCCGGCCCGGCGGGAGTAGTCCCGGTAGAGCATCGAAGCCACGGCGTCCACGCGCAATCCGTCCGCGTGGAACTTGTCGAGCCAGAAGACCGCGCTGGAAATCAGGAAGCTCCGCACCTCGTGGCGGCCGTAGTTGAAGATGAAGCTGTTCCAATCGGGATGGAAGCCGACCTGGGGATCGGCGTGCTCGTAGAGATGGGAACCGTCGAAATAGCCGGGCCCGTGGGCGTCGGTCGGAAAGTGCGAGGGGACCCAATCGAGAATCACTCCGATTCCGTTCCGATGGAGGGCATCGATGAGCCCCATGAGATCCTGAGGCGTGCCGAAGCGGCTGGTCGGCGCGAAGTAGCCGGTCGTCTGGTAGCCCCACGAACCGTAGAACGGATGTTCCATGACGGGGAGAAACTCGACGTGGGTGAAGCCGCAGCGGCGGACGTGCTCGACGAGGTGGGGAGCGATCTCGCGATACGTGAGGGGCCGATTCATCTCGTTCGGGACGCGTCGCCAGGAGCCGAGGTGGATTTCGTAGATCGAGATCGGCGCGTCCAAGGCGTTGCGGGCCCGGCGCGTCCGCATCCACTCCCCGTCCCCCCACTCGTAGTCGAGATCCCAGACGACCGAAGCGGTTCGCGGAGGGACTTCGTGTCTCCACGCGAAGGGATCGGCCTTGTCGGCGCGATGTCCTTCGTGTCGCGAACGGACATGGTACTTGTAGCGCATGCCTTTTCCCGCGCCGGGGACGACGCCCTGCCAGATTCCGGACGACGAGACCGGCGCGAGGAGATGCCGGCCCGATTCCCAACCGTTGAAATCGCCCACCACCGAGACCGATTCGGCATCGGGAGCCCACACGGCGAATCGCGTTCCCTCGGGGCCGAGATGCGATCCGAGTTTTTCGTAGAGCCGAAAGTGCGATCCCTCGTTGAAGAGATGCACGTCGTCTTCGGTCAGCTCGCTCATGGCGCGGGGATGATAGCGGCGGCAGGGGGGAGACATCAAGGGTGGGGCCGGGGGCGACTTTCGTCCCTCCCTCCGAACCGGGATGCGGATCCTCGCTCGGTCAGCTCTTGGAATCGAGAACGCGGACCGTGCTGATGAGGGCAAGATTGATCAGGAGACCATTCCCCTGTCCATCCAAGGTGTGGATCGCGCTTCGACTGACGATGAACTGCTCCGGGGAGCGGAAACGAAACTTTCTTCCATCGACCAATCTGACTTCGAACGGCTGAAAGGGTCGCTGGCGCGCGATGGGATCGAATTCCTCTTTGCGCACGACCGGATCCTACTCCCGCCTGGATCGCGCATCCAGTTCGGGGTTTGAATTCCCCCCCCATCCCTGATACGCTCCCTGGCCGATGTTCGGCGCGGGCGTGTCTCACGACTATCGGAAACGCAAACCCGTCCTCCTTCTGGACCTCGACGGAACGTTGCTTCCGACCGACCTCATCGCGGAACAGGTCATCCTCTCCGCGACCCGGGGGCGCTCCCCTCAGCGCGTGGTCGAGGCCTTTCGACAGGTGAAGAACCGACTCTACGATGCGAACCGCTACTTTCTACATTCCGGGAGCCGGGCGGAACATTCCACGATCTTTTCGGAGACCTTGCGCGCGTGCGGAGCGAAATCCCAGCGTGAGGAACTGGTCTCCGGCATCCGGGCGATGCGCGAAACGCTCGACGACGGTCGTACCGTCCGGACTTTCTCGGGATACCCGGAGGTCTTGGCGGATCTCCGGGCGCACCGCGTCGAACTGTACGTCGTCACCGCGGGCCGCCGCCGCGAGCAGCTCGCCAAAGTCCGAGCGCTGGGTCTGGATCGCCTCCTCCCCGAGGGGCGCGTGCTCGTGAGCGAAGGGGACTATCGGAGGGGCCGAGCCAAAGACACGCCGTTCCACGCGCGGGTCATCTGCTCCATCCATCGCGACCCCAAGAGTCCGGCGAGGCTCCTAGAGCGGACGTCCGATCCGATCGCGAGAGCGCGCGAACTCCTTCTTCGGACTCCGTACACCTTCTACATGGTGGGGGATCATCCGCAAATCGACATCGAGAACTTCCTCCGACTCCTTCCCGAGGAGACGACGGCGCTTCGGGCCATTCGAGTGCGCCGAGGGAAGTGGAGAAGGCGCGTCCCGGCCAGCGCGGAGCACATGAGCGTCGAGAATCTGAACCAGGCGAGACTCATCGTCTACAGCAACCACGGTATTCAGGCGTCGGTATTCCCGCCCGGCGTCAGCGTCTGAATCGTCGCAGCGCCTCGTCCGCATCGAGGGTGGTGAGAACGTCTCGCGCCTCCAGCCAACCACGTCGCGCGGTTCCCACGCCGTAGTCCACGTCCTCCAGGCCCGCGGTCCCATGGGCGTCCGGATTGATCGGGATGGGGACGCCCGCTTCCTTCGCGCGACGGCAGCGGATCCAGTCCAGATCGAGCCGGTGAGGGTTCGCGTTCAACTCGATCGCCTTGCCCTGCTCGCGGGCACACTCGATCACCCGCTCGAGATCGATCTTGTAGCCTTCCCTCTCCAGGAGAAGCCGCCCCGTCGAATGGCCCAGGATATCGAGATGGGGATTCGCGATCGCGCGACACACGCGATCGGTCATCTCGCGTTCGCCCATATCGAATCGGGAATGGACGGACCCGATTACGAAGTCCAACTCCCCGAGAATCTCCGGAGTGAGATCGAGGCCGCCGTCGGGGAGAATGTCGCACTCGAGACCCTTCAGGATCCGAAAATCGTTCCAACTCCGATTGAGCCGGTCGACCTCGCGAATCTGCTCGCGAAGCCGCGCCGCGTCGAGCCCGTTCGCGTAGGAGGCGGCGGCACTGTGATCCGAGAGGCCCATGTAGGAGAACCCCAGCGATCGCGCCTTTTCCGCCATGTCGACGATCGAAGCCGTTCCGTCGCTCCAGGTGGAGTGGACGTGGAAGACTCCCCGCACCTCCCCGCGCTCCAGGAGGCGCGGGAGGGAGGCGGCCTCCAGCTCGCCCCTCCCCTCCCGCAGCTCGGGAGGGACGTACGGGAGCCCGATCGCCGCGTACACCTCGGCCTCGTCCCGACAGCGAACGAGCTCGTCGCCCCGGAAGACGCCGTATTCGTTGACCTTGAGGCCCCGTTTCTGGGCCATCGCGCGGACCTGGACGTTGTGTTCTTTGCTTCCGGTGAAGTACTGAAGAGCATAGGGATACTGTTCGTCGGTCACGATCCGAAGATCGACCTGGAGCCCGTTCTCCATCCTCACGCTGGTCTTGGTCTCCCCTCGGCCCAGGACTTCGGCGATGGCGGGCGCCCGGAGGAAGTGCTGGGACGTCTCTTCGGGGACGGCGGAGGAGACCAGGAGATCAATGTCCCGGACGACCTCCTTCCACCGGCGAAGGCTTCCCGCGATCTCCCCTCTCGACACGGTCGGGGAGGCGCGGAGGTGGACGAGCAGCGCCCGCGCGACGGGGAGGGCCTCTCCCAACAAGTGCTCGCCTTGATGTCTCAAGCGAAAGGCGATGCCTTCCAGGATCTTCTTCTGCGTCTTCTCGCCGAATCCCTTCAAATCCAGAAGACGGTTCTTCAGACAGGCATCGCGAAGCTCGTCGAGCCCCGTGACGCCGAGATCCTTCCAGAGGATGCTGACCTTCTTGGCACCCAAGGTCGGGATCTCCAGGAGCCCCAGGACGCCGGGGGGAACGGCGGCGCGAAGCTCTTCGAAGTACGCCAGCTTGCCGGTCGTGACAAGCTCGGTCACCTTGTCTCGAAGAGCGGGGCCGATTCCAGGAAGGGAGTCCAGCGTCTTCGCCTCGGCCAGCGTGCGAACGTCCGCGGTCAAGCCCTCGATGGTGCGTGCGGCATTCGCGTAGGCACGGACCTTGAACGGATTCTCGCCCTGGATCTCCAGGATCTGGGAGACGGTCTCCAAGATGCGAGCGACTTCCCGATTGTCCATCATTCGCGAAACCGGCCGTGACAGACGGAGCATTGGAATTGAAGCTTGTCCCACAGCCGCGGCCCGTCCTCGCCCGTCCAGTCCGCCTGGCGCATTTGGTCGAGCTTGGCGTAAAAGGTCGCGAAGTACCGCGACATTTCTTCGTGTTCGGCCGGATCCTTTCGAATCCGGACCGCCTCGGCGGATTGGAGATTCCGGCGCACGAGATCCAAGCGGCGAACGACGGATTCCTGACCGCGCTTGTTCTTGAGATCCTGCAGGATCGAATTGCTTTCCGCTTCGGCGGCGTCCATGGCCCCAACGAATTTCGCGTGAGCGTCGGCCGGCTTGGATTCGCGGGTGTCGCCGCACGCGAGAAGCGCGAGGAGGAAGACGCATCGACGCATGCCGGAATCCTACCCGCGTCCGGAGTCCGGAGTCCAGAGTCCGATTTCGGTCGTATACTTTCCTCGAATGTCCCCCGAGGAGGTCGCGCAGGATTTCGGACTGGGTCCGGAGGAAGCTCGCCGGGCGCTCGAGATTCACGCCGCGAGCGGCCGACCCTTGGCCGAAGTCGCGGAAGAACTCCGCCTCACCGGAGCCTCGACCCGCACCGGCCGAGACGAGCCGCTCCCCTCGCCCGAAAAGGTGGCGGAGGAGTTCGGCGTCTCGGTCGACGTGGCTCGCGAAGCCCTTTCCGAGTACCGGAAACACGGAGGGGATCTTGCGGCCCTCCTCGCCTCGAGGCCCGCTTCGGAGCTCCCGAAGTCCATCGGCCGATACGAGGTGCTCTCCCTCCTGGGCCGGGGCGGCGGAGGCGCCGTCTATCGAGTCCGGAATCCCAACCTCGGCCGGATCGAAGCCCTCAAGCTCCTGGGCGGAACGACGCTGGAAGATCGCGCCCGATTCGAGCGCGAGACGCGGGTCCTCGGCCAACTCAATCATCCGAACATCGTGCCCATCTACGAAGTCGGGATCGTCGAGGGACGGCCGTACTACACCATGGAATGCGTCGCCGGGGAGAGCGTCGCCGACATCCTCAAGCGGACGGGAGCCCTGCCCCCGCGGGCGGCGATGATCATCGCTCGGGACTCGGCGCGGGCGCTGGCCGTGGCGCACGAACGAGGAATCGTCCATCGGGATGTGAAGCCCCACAACATCCTGATCGCGGCGGAGGGCCGTCTCGCCGATTCCGACGAGTCGGCGCCGACCCTGCGGCTCTCCGTGGGACTCGTCTCGAAGTATCGCGTGCTCCTGACCGACTTCGGACTCGCGCGCGTCGTCGGGGAGCAGAGCTTGACCGTGGAGTCGGGTATCGTGGTGGGGACGCTCTTCTACATGCCCCCCGAGCAGGTGAACGCAGAACGGACGCGCGTGGGCGAGCGGAGCGACCTCTATTCGCTCGGAGCGACTCTCTATCAGATGTTGACGGGCCGGATCCCCTTCGAAGGCGACACCGTCCTCACGCTGCAACTCAAGATCACCTGCGAAGAGCCCACGCCCCTGCGAAAGCTGCAGCCCGGCCTCTCGAAAGACGTCGAGACCATCGTGATGAAGTGCCTGGAAAAGGATCCGGCTCGACGATATCCCACCGTCCGGGATTTCGCCGACGACGTCGAACGCTATCTGCGCGGCCAGGCGATTCGAGCCCGTCCCGCCGGGATCGGCACTCAAGTGTACCGGATCGCGCGGCGACATCGCACCGTCTTCGCCACGGCGTTCGCCGCCATGCTCGTGGGCGGAGTCGCCGCCTTCGTCTTTGGCGTCCTTCCGGCTCTCCGAGAATCCCGCCGCGACTCGGAGCTCCTTCGAGGAGCCCTCGCCGACAAGAAGGCCCGGGAGGAGAGCTTTGCTCGGGCCCTTCGGGAGGAACGATTCGAGGAAGCGATCAAGATCGGCGAGCCGATCTTCGGCCGGCGTCCCCTTCTCCCCAAGCTCCATAACGTCTCCCGAGCCAAGGCACCGGAGTACGACGACCTGGACACCGAGTATCGGATCGACCTCGGGCGGGCCTACCTCGGACGCGCACGCGTTCGACTGAGCGCGGGCCAAGTCCTGGGTCGGGTCGACTTGGCCCACGCGTACCGGGTTTCGCTCCGGGTACGGGACGAGGCGACCGGACGGGAAGCCCTTTTGGCTCTCGGCGATGAGCTCGAACGGACAGGACAGGCTTCGTCCGCCCTGGCGATGTACCGGCTCTGCGAATCTCGCTTCTCGGCCACCCCCGAGACGCTCGCCCGACTCGCGCGAGCCTTCGAGCGTGCCGGAATGCTCGAGGAAGCGGCGATCCGGTGGGGACGCCTGGGGAACGAGGAGGCCGACCGCTCCCTGCCCCTCCTCCGTCTCCTTCTGCCCCGGGGGCATGTAGGAATCGGAGGCGGCGCCATGTACGCGGGAGACCTCGACGGGGAGGGAGGCGCCGAGGTCTTCCACATTTCCCCCGAAGGAGTGCTGACGGCCTATCGGCGCGCCGGAGGGACGCTCGCCCCCTTCGCGCGACTCGAGCTGGGGTTCAGCGGGTCGTATTGGAGGATGGCCCTGCTCGATCTCGATGGCGACGGCCGGCGGGAACTCGTGGTCGGCGTGGGACTCCCCCGCCTGAACCAAGGACGCGTCTTCGCAATCGAGTGGGACAAGGACAAACCCCAGATCGCGGACGTCGACGACAAGACCGGGACGTTCGCTACCCATTTCGCGCTACGCGATCTCGATGGCGATCGACTTCCGGAGCTGATCGTCGCTCTCGGATACTACCAGCGCGCCCTCCAACGGTACCGGTATCGCAACGGAAAGCTCGCTCGGCTGGGCGATCCTATCGCGATCGGCTGCGATCCCGAGTACTTTGCGTGGGTCGGTGACGGCCTGATGGTTCATGTCGGCCCTTGGGATCGGGAGAAGGGGTTTCGCGCTTGGCGCCTGGCGATAGCGGAGAACCAGCGAATTCAAATTGCCGCGGAAAGTGTCGACCGATTCCACGCCGAGTATTGGCTCCAGCTCGGGAGCGGCGATTGGGTGCTGACGGCCTGTCGCGCGCCGCAGGAAGTGGAGGTCGTCCCGACCTTGGCTCCCTCCGGCCTCTATCGGCTCACGCTCCGCAACGGAGAGTTCGACCGACTCCAACGTCTTCTCGGTCCGTGGCGAGAGGGGGCTCGCCCCACTCGACCGATTCTGCTTCGCTTCGCCGGAACGACCTACGTGGCGGCCGCGATCGACCATCGCCTCGAGTTTTCGGACCTGGAAGGCAAGGGGGTGCGGCGCTTGGAGCTACCGGGGAAGATCCAAGATCTCCTCACGGCGGACTTGGACGGGGACGGCGAGCCGGAGCTGCTCCTCAGGGAAGGAGGGCTCCTGAGAATCTGGGGCCTGGAGGGAATGACGAATACTCCGGCCATCCTCGGCGAGAGCGGCACCTTGGGAAGGCAAAGCGCGGGGGAGGATCTGCTCGAGGCGGAGCTCTTCGAGGAAGCGGCCGAGATGTTCCGGCGGGAGCTGGAACGGGACCCCAGGAATTCACGCCTCCGATACAATCTGGGTCTGGCGCATTTGGGATTGAAGGAGTATCGCGACGCCGCCGGCGCGTTCCGAGAAGCGGCCAAGGACCCGGCCTACGCCGCCGAAGCCGGCCTTCGCTGGATCTACGCGCTGCAGAACATCCGGGATTGGAAAGGAACGGAGGAGGCTCTCCGATTCCTCGATTCCACTCCGGGGGTGGATCGGTTCGCGCGCGAGACGATGGACCGACTCCGGGAGTGGATCCTGCC
Source organism: uncultured Planctomycetales bacterium (assembly GCA_964526305.1). Taxonomy (GTDB): domain Bacteria; phylum Planctomycetota; class MHYJ01; order MHYJ01; family JACPRB01; genus JACPRC01. Next base: position 12,118 of record CAZGKV010000063.1, read on the forward strand.
CGCTTCGAGAATGGAGCGCGCCTTTCGCGTCGATTCCTGGACGGCCGACCGGACTCTGATTTGCGAAAACCCGTTGGAATCCAGAATTCAAGACGGAATCCTCGAGCTGTGGGACAACTCCGTCCATCCGGGAGTCTCGGGTCTTTCGTTCTACTACGACGGAGGCCCCGTCCGAATTCGAATGCGGGTCTCGCTCGGGAGGCCGGATTGGGAGACCGGGATTCGTTTGGGAATCTTGCCCATCGCTTCCCTCAGCCGTCCGGAACGGGAGAAAGCCTCCGTGGGACCCGGGATGTATCTCCACTACGGAGGCGGAGGAGCGGGCGATCGGACCCATCGGTATCTCCACTGGCGGACCGTGGACCGAACGGGAGCCGAGGAGCGAGAGGTGCTCGAATCGTCGAAGCTCGGCGACGAGAAGGTTTGGTACACCTTCGACTTGGAGTACATCCCGGGTCTCGACAGGGCCTTCGTCTCTCTTGTTCCGGAAGGAGCCCCCCTCTTCGAACCGCTGGAGTGGAAAATGTCCTTCCGTCTGGATCGCGGTGCATACGTGGTGGGGGCGGTCCGAGAATACCTCGGAACCGTCCACCGCCCCGGAGGTCATGCGCGAGGTCGCATCGCCTCGATCGAAGTCGACGCTTCGACTTCCCTGACACGGCCCTATCGTCTCCCTCCCGCCCAGGCGTTCGATCGGTTGCTGGTGGCCAACGGGCGGCTCGTCTTGGAGACTCCCTCGCTTGAGCTCTTCGACGAGGCCGTCCAGCAAGCCGAGAAGGACCGAGACGACAGGACGCTGTGGCGCGCGCTCCTCTTCCGAGCGCTCTGCCGGTTCCGCTCGCGGGATCGGAAGGGAGCGGCGGAGGATGTAGGTCGCGCGATGGAAAAGGCCGGAGAAGGCGGGCGTCCGGTTCAGCTCCTGGTAGCCGGAGCCTCCGAAGCTCTGACTCCAGAGGAGCGCGGGTGGTTCCGGGCGGCGGTGGGAATTCGTTAACTCGCTTTCGCCCCGCATTCGGGACAGAACTTCGCGCCGACCTTCCTCTCGCTGCCGCACTTGCGGCAGGAGGCTTTCGGCGACATGGGCGCGCCGCACTCGGGACAAAATTTTCCGCCGGCGACCTTGGCCTGACATGCGGGACACTGGACGTTGGCGCTCTTGAGGATATCGACGTCCTGGACGAGATCGGCCTTCCTCGCCTTGTCGAAGATTTGCTCCTTGGCGATCTGAGCCTGCGCGGCGGCCGTCTCTTCCGCGAGATCCGGAGCGCAATCCTCGCAGAGCCCTTTGTCTGCGTTCCAACAAGTCTGGGGACAGACCCAGTGGCCGCATCGGGTGCACTTCTTGAATTCCTTCTTGGCTTCCGCCACGGCGGTCTGGAGGGCCGAGTCGTGTGCCTTGCCCTGGGTCATCCGCCGGATTTCGTATTCGCTCCGGGCCGCCTGATTGAAAATGCCTCCCAGGAGGTTCCCCGCCGAACGAAGGACCGATCCCGCCGCTCCGAGCTTGGAGTTCTGGAAGGACGACACCCATCCGCCCCCGCACTTGTCGCAGTAGAACTTGAATTGATAGCCGAGGTCGGTGGAGAGATCCTCGTGATTCCGGACGAATTCGATCAAGGCCATAGCGTCCCTCGAAAAGGTCGGCCCAAGGTAGTCACCCATCCGGTGGAAGTCAAGGAGGGCCGTCGCTATGATGGCGCCATGAAGATCCGCAAGATCGAGCATGTCGGTATCGCCTGCCGGGACGCGGAAAAGGCGGCCGAGTTCTATCGCGGGATCCTCGGTCTGCCCGAGGAATCGCGAGAGACGATCGAGCCCATGAAGCTTCGCGTGGTGAAGATCCGCGCCTCGGAGACCGTCCTGGAGCTCCTCCAACCGTGCGAAGGCGAGGAGGTGATGACGAAATTCCTCGCGAAGAACGGCGAGGGAATCCATCACCTCTGTTTCGAGGTGGACGACATCGCCGCCGCGACGACGGAACTCCGCGAGAAGGGGTTCGCGCCGGTGTGGGAAGAAGCGCACGTCGGGGCCGGAAACAAGTGGGTCAACTTCCTTCGGCCACGGGACACCGGCGGAGTCCTCATCGAGCTCAATCAGCCTCGACCGTGATCAGCCTCGTCGTCCGCCGACGCGACTTCTCGCTCGTCCAACGTCTCCTCCTGGAGATCGAGAGAGAGCCCGTGTGGATCGCGACGACGCCCGCCGGGCAGCTATCGGTCGCCCCGGATCCTCCCGCGGGGTCGCGACGTCACGCGTGCGTTCGGCTTCAGAGCGATGGAACGGCCGAGGTGAAGCCGGAGGAGGATCTTCGTCTCCACGATGGGGGCCCCCTCGCGTCCGGAGAGGAACGCAGATTCCTGCGGGCGACGATCGAGTTCCCCACGGGCGATCTCGTGCAGGTGGAATACTCGATCTTCGTGGATCCGAGCGGAGCCGGGCCGATCCGGACGATCGAGGCGGCCCTCCGGACCGAGGCGGATGTCCTCTTCCTCCGTCCCGGCACGTATCGTGAGTCCGTGGTCCTCGACCGTCCCGTGGAGATTTGCGGCGAGGGAAGCTCCGCGGACATCGTGATCGAGAGCGATCGGACCTGCGTACTCTCGCGGGCCCCGCGGAGCTCCCTCCGAAATCTGACGGTTCGGCGACGCGGAGGGGAAAAGACCTTCGCGGTCGAAGTCTCGAACGGCAATCTCCGGTTGGAGGAGAGTCACGTCTCCTCGGACCTCTATGCCGGCGTCGGAATTCGCGGGCCGAGTTCGAGGGCCGTGATCGCTCGAAGTCGAATCCACGCTTCGCTCCAGTCCGGGATCTTCGTCTCCGATCGAGCGCGTCTCGACTTGGCGCACAGCGAAATCGACGGTAACGGACTCGCCGGAGTCGAAGGCATGGAAGAAGCGGAGATCGAGATCCGGAACTGCCGGTTCCGCGAGGGCAAGGCGAGCGGTCTCTATCTCCACGACCGCGCCCGCGCGACGGTGGAGGAGTCCCTCTTCGAAGGCCACGTTCTCTCCGGAGTAGAGGTGAGCGAAGAGGCGCAGATCCTCCTCCGCCGATGTCGAGTTCAGGACGGTAAGGCCGGGGGTCTCTACGCGCATCATGGAGGGCGGGTCACGATGGAGGAGTGCGCCGTCCTTCGGAATGCGACGGTAGGAGTCCGGGTCGCCCACCAGGCCGAGGCGGAGATTCGGCGGAGCCGCTTCGAAGAGTCGGGTGGCTTCGGAGTCTCCGCCCAGGACGGCGGAGTCGCGACGATCGAATCCTGCGAGTTCCGAGGCGGAAAGTATTCCTCGATCGTCGGTGCTCGGAAGGGGAAAGTCTCGGCTTCTGCCTGTCGTATCTTGGAGGCAGGCGAGAACGGCGTATTCCTCTGCGAGCAGGGGACCGGGACATTTCAGGATTGCACGATCGAAGGGGCCGGGGCCGGCGGGATCAAGATCATCGAAGGAGGGAAGGGCGAAATCCGGCGATTCACCGTCGGGAAGGCGAAAGGGGTCGGGATCTCTTTCGCCCAAGGAGCAAGCGGGCTCCTCGAGGACGGCGAGATTCGAGAAAGCGGGAAGAGCGGCCTCGAAATCCGCGACGACTCGGACCCCACGATCCGTCGCGTATCCGTGCGCGAAAGCGGATCGTCGGGAATCTCCATCCATGGCAAAGCGAGAGGGGTATGCGAAGACTGCACGGTGGAATCCTCGACGGGGGCCGGCCTCTTTCTCTTCGGGGAAGCGGACCCCGTTTTTCGGCGATGCTCCTTCGGGGGCGGGGAGGGAGCGGGAGCGAGAATCGAATCCGGAAGTCGAGGGACGTTGGAAGATTGCGAATTCGCCGGCAATCGGACATCCGGTATCCAGCTGGAGAGGCCCTGCTCCCCGGTCTTCCGCGGGTGTCGAATTCTCCGCAACCGGGAGTGGGGAGTCGATGCCTGGTTCCGGGGCGGCGGGCGATTCGAGGGATGCGAGGTGTTCGGAAACCGGCGCGGTCCCTGGAATCTCGTCCCCGGAAGCTCGGTCTCCGGGGAAAAGAACCGGGACCCCGGTCCCTGGGGCGAGAAGGGCCCGCGCCGGGCGGCGATCGGAATCCTCGGCCTGGTCGCATCGATCGCGGCCCTCGCTTGGACGGGGATTCCCGAGAGACTCGTGGGGGACGACCGGGACATGAAGTTTTTCGCCCTCTTATTCGCCTTCTTCCTGAGCGGGTTCCTCTTCCTGTCTTCGGTCCAATCCGGTCTTCGCGGACGTCGCCCTCGAGAGAAGCCCGGCGTCCGGCCGCCGGCAGCCGTGTTCAGTCTCCTCTATGGAGCGGGAATCGTGGCGTGTCTCGCCGCCATCGGGTCCGCGATCGCGGCGCTGGGGATCCTCTTCGACTAGCGCGCGCGCCGGAGTACCAGGAGCGCCATCGCCGTTCCGTACCCCTTCCCCAGCTCGTGACTGTCGACGTAGCTCCCGTCGATCTCCGGAATCGCCAGCATCTGCTCGCGGAATCGCCGTAGATGCTCGCGGCGCTTCTCCTCCGGGAGCGCGAGCGCCGCTTCGCACGCGTGGAAGACGCCATGAAAAAAGAAGAATCCGCCCAGCTCTTCGTCCGCGTGGAAGTCCGCGGTGCGAACCGTCTCGAGACGGTCGAGGTGCTTCCAGTAGGAATCGACGGCCGCGCCGACGGACTCCAGGCCGGTCTTTCCGACTTCGTGGAAGGCGAGTTCCCCCATAGCGGCCCGAGCCATGGAATTCCGTTCGCTGGATGCCGGCCCTCGGGCGTAGGCCCAACGCAGGCCGTTGGCACTTCGGTCCCGGGCGAGTCCTTCCCCCGCGAGACGAAACACCTTGTCCGGGACGTCCGCCCCGGCGCGCTTCGCCAACGTCAAGCTATGAACGACGGCCGCGGTGGCGAACGGATTCGGATACTCGTGGGCCCAATGGCCGCCCGCGTCCTGAATCGCGGCCAGACGCTCCACGGAAGCGTTCATGGCCTTCGCGTCCTTGCGATGCGCGAAGTAGAGAAGGCGATACGCCTCGGCATAGCATTCCTCGTTTTTTCCCCGATGGAGAGTCCGGTCGTCGCGTACGAAGGCGTCGGCCCGCGCCAACGCGGGATCGATCCCTTTCGGATCCAGATCCCGCCATTCCGCCAACGCCAGCGCGGCGAGCGCGGTCACCGCCATGAGGACATTGGGGAGGATCTCCGGATCGGGGCAGTAGACGTATCGCGAATCGTTCCAAGATCCGTTCTCCGCCTGCGCCGTGACGAGAAACCGGAGGGCGCGCCGCGCGGCGGCGTCGGCATCGGGAGCGGGGAGCCTCGTGGTCGTCGGCATCCCCTCGATCCGGCGAAGGGCGAAGTCCTCGAAGCGGTGCGCCATGGGACCGTCGGACAGGGTGTCGGCGCCGAAGCTGAGATTGGAGGCGGCACGCCACGCCCATCGACTCTCGGGATGCTTCTCGACAAGGGCGCGCCACCGCGGCGCGGGATCTCGTGCCGAAAGCGAATCGAGATAGGCGAGATGATAGAGGGACTCGGGAGAGTCGGCTTTCTCCAAGACGGATCTCGCCTCTTCGATCTTGTCGAGATCGAGGAGCGCCAGCGCCCGTTGGACGATCGCGCCTTCCACTCTCGACGCTTCGGCCGACCGCCCCGCTCGGCGGAGCGACAGGGCGCGTCCCTCCGGCGATTCGTCGGAATCCTTGGGCGCTCCCGTCGGATCATGTTTCTGGAGGGCCTCGACCAGGATCGCTCGGACCCATTCGGCGTTGAACGTACGGATCCGATCGATCCGATGGAGGATGCGTCCCTCCGCGGAGAGAATCAAGAATCCGGGCTCGATGAACTCGAACCGCCGGATGGCGAGGGTCCGTGCGATCTCCGGATCGAGACACATGCGAAGCGGCACGAACCGTTCGCGAACGATAGCGACTACTGCGGGGTCCGTAAAAACGGCCACCCTCATGTACTGATCGAGAACCTGCGCGCGGTTCATGTGACCGCCCGAGGTTCGCGGGCAGTACCACAGGATGAGCCGCTTCGACTCGGCCGCTCTTTCCTTCGCGCGCGCCAGGAGGGCGGCGCGATCGACTCGGTAGTTCTTCGGACGCCGGCCGAGCTGCTCGGCGTCCAGAAGAACCGTGCCGTCCGCGATCCACGGGATCTCGGAATCGCACTTCTTGTAGAGATCGTCGGCGGATTGCTGAAGGCTGAGAAGCAGCGTAAGGATCATGCCCCCAGCATACCCCACGATCCTACCGCGCGTTCACTCCTTCTCGCGGGACCGCAAATCCGTTCCTCGCCGCTCCCGAGGCGTCGAGTTTCTTGGGCTTCCCGATCGAGAGCTCGTCCCGCGAAGCCCAGTACCGGATACGCTCCACCGTTTCGTCGAGCGACGACTGACTCCCCGTCACCATGGGATTCTTGAGGGCGTCGATGCGGGGGCGAAGATCGCCCGCAGCCGCCGCGGAGGCCTTTCCCTGCTCGATCGCGTCGAGGACGAGTCGATGCACCAAGTCGCTCGTGGATCGGAGCGCCACCACCGTGACCGTGTGGGAGTTCTGGTTCGTCACGTACGCCCGAGTCCCGTCGGGCGAGAAGGCGACTTCGTTCGGGTTCTTTCCCGTCTCGTACTCGTAGACGACCGTATTCGTCGGCGTGAAGAGGAAGCTCACGCGACCGAGATTCCAACTGGTGACGCCGACGAGGAGGCCGTCCGGTCTCATGCCGACGCCGTGCGTCGTGATGTCGCCGTTGTCGAGCACGACGAGATCCTGGAATTTGCGGCTCACGAGATCGACGACATAGACCTCGGCCTCGCCGCTTCCGGAGTTGTAGGAGGCCGCGTACGCGTACTTTCCGTTCGGCGTGACGCAAAGATCCTCCATTCCGTGGAAGCCGCCGGGAGCCTGCTGGATCGGGATCGTGGAGAGGACCTCCCCGGAATCCGTGGAGAAGATGGCGATCTGCGGCGTGGCGGCCCAGTCGTTGTCCGCCTGCCCTCGCGCCACGACGAGCTCGTTCGCTCCGGGTCGGAACGCCCCGCGCGTGTACACGCCGGACAGGACGATCCCCCCGGTCTTCCGGTGGAAGGTCGGACTCGCCGGATTCGTATCGACCACTTTGACATGTTCGTCGTTGCCGTCGCCGTAGGCCGAGCAGAAAACGTAGGCCTGGCCGTTCCGGACCGCGATTCCGTACGGATAGGTTCCCTCGTACGTGTTCGGATCGAAGGCTTTTCCGAGCGGGATCGTGTCGACCACGCTCAGGCTGGGGACATGGAGGACGGTGACGGTGGCGGAGTTGGAGTTGGTGACGTACGCGTACAACCCGTCCTCGGTGAAGTCGACGTCTTCGGGACGCTCGCCGACGGGGATCTCTGCGAGGAGAGAATTCGTGGCGGTGTCGAAGACGGCGAGGGTCGAGCCGGGGCCTTCGGAACCGTAGGTGCCGAAGAGCGGAACGAAGAGCTTCGAACCGTCCGGGGTGAGCTTCGCGCCGAACGGGCCGGCGTGAGGCGTGGGGAGGGTAGCGACGACGCCCAGCACCTCGGGTTGGGGCGAGTCGTCGTCCGAGCCGTCATGACCGCAGGCGGTCAAGGCGCCTGTCAGGATCGCGAGCCAGAGCTTTTTCATCCGCCACCTCCAGAGAAAGAAAAAAGGGTGCACGCCCCCGAAGGGACCTGCACCCTGATTTCGCTTGGGTCCGAACGGCGCGCCCTCACTCGAGGCGCGAGATCCTTGGCTCCCCAGGCAGGTCTTCTGGCTTCCGGATCGATCTACCCCCCGCGCCTTCCCATGCGTTCGCACAGTGGCGTAGTGCGGGGTTCGTCCCCGGTGACAGCGGCGGGACCGCGGCCGATTCTCACGGCCTTCCCTCTTCGGCCCTTTCGGGCGCCTGTGGAGCGAGAAAAGTCAAAGAGCGCGGGCGGAGTATAGCGAACGCCGAGGCGGGGTCAAGAACTACTTCTCGACGATCCGCGCGGAGGTGATGTAGTCGAGCTTCGGAAACTCGCGGTCGAGGTAGGCGTTTCCTTCCGTCTGGAGCCGGCCCTGGTCCGGACCCCGCCCCCGAGGAGCCCCCTCGCCGTATCCGGAGTAGAGCGAATCGACGATCTCCATTCCCTCGACCACCTCGCCGAAGGGAGAGAAGCCCGTCCCGTCCAGATTCGAGTTGTCCGAAAAATTGATGAAGACCTGCGTCGTCCGAGTGCTCGGTCCGCCCGTCGCGAAACTCAACGTCCCGCGCTTGTTGCTCTGGACGACCGGATCGTCCTGGATCGTGGCGTTTCTCCACTTGAGCGAGGTAGCCGGGTTCCCGTGGATCCCGAATTGCGCGACGAAACCCGGGAGGACGCGGAAGAACCGGACGCCGTCGTAGAACCCTTCTTTGACGAGTTGGACGAACCGATCCGCGCCCCGCGGCGCCCAGTCGCGATTCACTTCCACGAGGAAGTCGCCCTTGCTGGTCTCGAACTTCACTCGGAATTTCGTCGCGGCGGACGAGGTATTCGGCGGAGGAGTCGGCGTCTTCTCGGAGCATCCCGAGAGGAGGATGGCTAGGACGAGGGCACGTTTCATGGCTAGATTCGCTTCAAATCGCGGAGAAAATGAAGTTGCGTGCTCATCTCCTCTTGGACGAGCCGGGCGACCTCCGCGGGCGGCCGGTACTCGTTCCAATCGATCGTAAGGACGCGCGTGTACCGGGACATCTCGGAGGCGAACTCCTCGTACCCGTGTCCCAGACGCTCCAGATACTTGAGCGAGATTCCCCGCTCGACGGCGCGGCCGCGCTGGCCGATCCGTTCGACGGCGCGCTTGGGGTCGACCTGCAGATAGACGAGGACGTCGGGGTAGACGAGAAACCGCTTCATGATGTTGAAATGGCTGATGTACGTCTCATAGTCTCGCGCGTCGATGAGGTCCTGCTCGTGGAGGATGCGGGCGAAGATGGTGTCCTCGTAAATCGTCCGGTCCTGCACGGCGCCCAGATGCGAGGCCCATACCACGCGTTGGTGCTGCTCGAACCGCTTGGCCAGGAGGTAGAGCTGCATCATGGCGCCCCACCGTTTCATGTCCAGGTAGAAGTCCGCGAGGTAGACGTTTTCCTTCACCGGTTCGTAGAAGGCCTCGTATCCGAGGATTTGGGCCAGATCCCGCGTCAGGGTGGTCTTGCCGGCGCCGATGACTCCCGCGATGCCGATGAACATGCGTTCCTCTCCCCAACGGATGGTGGTGTCGCGAGGAGTCTATCCAACGACTGGTGGATTGCAAGCGAAATTGCCCGAGGAGCGCGTTCGGGGGCCGATCTCCGGGCAAGAGACGGCCCCCGACGCGCGGGCGTTAGGGAAGCGACGCTCGTCGAAAGAAGACCTCGGACACGGTTCCCGGAATCTGCTCGGACCAGGCGACCCCCGCGTACCCGCTTCCGATCGCGACGGAGGGGCTCAACGAATGCCGCCCTGCGCTGCTCATCCCGTTCCCGGAGGCCGAGTGCGCGTTCAGCTCCTCCCACCGCGATCCGCTCCATCGCTTCACATAGATCTCGGGTCGTACCGAATCCTGCGTCACGTACTCGCTCCACGCAACGAGGGGACGGTCGGAGGAATCGATCGCCATCGTCGGAGTTCGCGAGATCACGCTCACCGAGTTACTCAGATTGAACTGCTGGTCGTCGGAGCCCATGGGAGTCCATCCCATGGGGGGCACGAATCGTTTGACCACAATCTCGCCACCCGTGGGCGTGCCGTCGCTTTCCTCATAGGCAAGGATTGGATCGTCGTTGGAATCGACGACCATGGTGGGGGTGACCGAGGCGTATCCGGACTGACTGACGTTGTAATGGAGATCTCCTCCCGCAGCATCCGTCCACGCCGATCCATTCCAGAGTCGAACATATACTTCGCCGTCGGCTTCGTTGGCCCACGCGACGAGGGGCCGTCCATCCGACTTGAGAGCAAGAGAAACGGACGCGATGTCGGTGCTTCCGGCTACATAGGGAAGAGACATTCCCCCTCCCATCGCCTCCCAGCCGTCGCCCGTCCATTGTTTGAGGTGGGCGACGCGATACCCAAAGGAGGTTTCGACCCAAGCGACCACCGGCTTCCCGGAAACACGATCGATGCTCAACGATGGGGTGCGCGAGGGATCCGTGTGAGTGTTGCTGACATTGATTCGTGCGGTCCATCCAAGATCCATCAGCGGAGACCAGAGGAGGCCGTCCCAGTAGAGGAGCTTGATTTCTGCCGTGCTGACGTCCCCGGGCGTTTCGAACTCCTCCCAGGCTACGAAGGGCGCTCCAGAATGATCCAACGCTAAAGCGAAGCTGCGGGTATCTCTGACGGGCGCCGGGTTGACTACCAAGTCCTGATCGCTGCCGCTCATGGATGTCCACGCGGATCCGTTCCACTTCTTGAGGTGGACAAAGCTGTTGTTTCCGCGAAACTCCCGCCACGCGATGATCGGATTTCCCGAGGGATCGAAGGCGAGTTGGGGAGACTCCGCTCCGCCGGACCGGCTCACTCCTCCCGGCTGGGAGAGGGGATCGCTCGTGAACACGGTGTGCTGGACTCCCCATGCGCTTCCGCCGAGATCGTCCCAGAATTGCTCCGCTTCCGAACCGCCCCCGCCCCCGCCATCGTCGCCGCCGCCTCCTCCACCCCTGCCGCAAGAAATCAGGAACAGACCCCACACCGTCACTCCGAGCACTCTCATGGCGAGCCTCCTTAACGTCTTTGCCACGAGTCCGAGCGGAAGGGAAGAGGAGGCGTTTAGCGGATTCGAATCGTGGGAGCCGATACGCGATCGGGGATCGAAGAGAGCCCCGGTACGGCGGAGGAGAATTCTACTTGTATCCGTCCAGGACTTCGTAGATTAGCACCGATGGCGCCTCTGGCTCCGCGCACGCCGTTCTGCGCAATCTGGGGGCGCGTCCACGGGCCCATCGCGCCTCACGTGCCGTTCGCGACGCGCTTCTGCGAAATCTGTGGTCGGCACGGCCTGCCCACCCCGTGAACGCATCCTTCTATTTTTTCACGGTGTCGAAGCTCCCCGCGATGGCCCGGGCGTCGTCCCGATCCTTGAGCCAGTCGTTTCCGGAACGACCGAGGACCATGAAGACGAAGTGCACTTTACCCTTCGAGTGGAACACGACCACGACCTTGCGCTCCTGCTCGTCGCCCTTCGTTCGAATCGTGTACTCCGCGGTCGTCATTCCATTGTCCATCGTGGAACTTCCGTCTTTCCGGTACTTGTCGAGTTTCTTCTGCCAGGATTCCTCCCAGGCTTCGATGAACTTGGGCACCTCGAGTTCGTTCTGGGTGGTCTCGCGACTGAGGTAGAACATGATGTCCGCGGGTTCGTTGGCGCCCAGACATAAGAAGCGTTCGTCCAAGCCCTTCTCGGCAAGTTTCTTCCGATCGGAGAGAACCCCATAGCCCTTGTCCTTGGGTACGCGAAAACGAAGCCCGTACTGGGGATGAGTGAAGGATTCTCCGTCGAAGGTGGGATCGCCGCCTTTCGATTCCTCTTCCTCCTCGCTCGCGCCCTCGTTCCCGAGCCCTTGGAAACCGTCCGCGAGGGGAATGCACTCGTCCCGGTCTCTGAGCCAGTTGTCGCCCGTGCCTCCCAAGACCGCGAAGACATAGAGCTCCTTCCCCCGATTTAGATAGCTCGTCAGCGCCTTGTGCTCTTTCCCCTTGAGGTAGACGTCGTACTCCGCGCACGTCAGGCCGCTTTTGCGTTTCGATTGTCCGTACTTCGAATACGGTTTCTTCACGTCGGGATTCTGCTTCTTCAGCCTCTCCTCCCAGGATTTTTCCCACTTCTCGATCCAGGCCTTCTCCTCCAGCGGCTCTTCGGAGGTCTCCTTCCAGAGGAAGATCATGATCTCCTGGCTCTCGTTCGCCCCCACGCAGAGCATCGAGTCTCCCAACTCCTTGAGCTGCTCCCGGTCGTGGACGACGGTGTAGCCCTTGTCCTTGGGGACGCGGAACTTCACCTTCTCTTTCGGATGGGTCCAGGACTCTCCATCGAAGGTCGGTTCCTCTTGAAGGACGAAGGCGGCGAAGAGGGCGGCAAGGATCATGGGGAGCTCCTCACTGGATGTAGCGAATAGTACGATGCGGACGCGGGGATGGGCGACAAAAAATCACGTCGAATGGCGGTAGGCGATGATGTGGACCTTCTCGAGCGTGATGAGCCCTTCCCCGACCATCTGATCCAAGATCGGTAGGATCTCCTGGATACGTTCGGGCTTGTCGACGATCTCGACGACGATGGGAAGGTCCTCGGAGAGGCGGAGGATTTTCGCGGTATGGATGCGGCTGGAAGCCCCGAAGCCCTCCATCCCGCGCAGGACCGTGGCGCCGGCCATGCCGTGCTCGCGGGCGGACTGGACGATCGCCTCGTAGAGGGGTTTCCCCTTCCAGCGGTCGCTCTCCCCCACGAAGATCCGCAGGAGCTGTCCCTCGCCTTCGATCTTCATCGGGATTTCCTATACTCCGATCCACTTCATGGCCGCGCGCCCCAGCCATACCGCGGCCAGTCCCAGAATGACGTTCCCGAGGACGCTTCCCGACGCGGCTCCCCATCGTCCGTCACGGAGGAGTTCGATCGTCTCGTAGCCGAAGGAGGAGAAGGTCGTGAATCCGCCGAGGATTCCGACGGCGACGAAAAGACGAGCCGTAGGTCCGAGCATGGCGCGGTCTTCGACGAAATACAGGAACGCCCCGATTGCGAGACAACCGACGACATTGACCACCAGCGTACCGGCGGGAAAGTTCCCGTTGGCGGTCCGGTGGACGAGGCCGGAGAGGCCGTAGCGCGCGACGGCGCCGATCGCGCCCCCGAGTGCGATCGCCACGAGCTTCATGCTTCCGCGGCACTATAGCGGGATCGGAGGGACTGTCAAGCCCCGGACTGGACATCGCCTCGGAGGACCGTTACAATCCCCGACCGCCGATACGGGCCTGTAGCTCAGCTGGGAGAGCGCGGCACTCGCATTGCCGAGGTCGTGGGTTCGAATCCCATCAGGTCCA
>CAZGKV010000064.1:0-11589 GCA_964526305.1 uncultured Planctomycetales bacterium
CCGATAACCGTCGCCATCCGGCGTCACTCGTCGTCGACAGCCTCTACAAGGCTAGGTCTCCTCCTCGTTCCTGGGCTGGCTCGGTTCTCGGCCCGCCGCGGCTCACGAGCCTACCGGGATGAGCTCTTATCCCGGTCTTCGGGGTTCCAGTTCGTCTTTCCACCGGCGGTGGAACCAAAACCACTGCTCGGGGTGGGCCAGTACGAAGCTCTCCAGGACCTCGTTGTACCTTCGCGTGTTTTCGTAGATCTCGCGCTCCGGATCCTCGCACCGGATTCGCTCCACGGCGGGGAAGAACTCCATGACGTGCATTCCGTTCGCCTCCCGGTAACTCGTGGCCGGAACGACGGGGGCCTCCGTAAGAGCCGCGATCATCGCCAGACTCCGATTCGTCCCGGCCGGGCGGCCGAAGAACTCCACCGCGATTCCGTTCTTCGATCCCGGGCTCGAGTGCTGATCCAGGAGGAACGCGACCGCGTCGTTGCGCGAAAGCGCGTCGAGGATTTGATCGGACCCTCCGTGCTTGGGGATGACGCCCAACCCCGCTCGGGCGAATCTCCCGAAGAGGATCCTCTCGAGAACCGGCCCGAGCGTCTTCCGGATGAAATGAAACCGTCCCCGATACTGCTGGAATCCCAGGATCGCCGCTACGGGGGCAAATTCCCAGCTTCCGAAATGGCCCGTAAGAATCAGGACGCCGCGGTTCGCCTCCGAGGCCCGGCGAAGGTGCTCCGCTCCTCGGATCCGCATCCGGCGGCGGAGCTCGTCGTCCGTCATCCAGATCATTCGGAGCATGTCGAACATCGATCGGCAGAAGTGGCCGTAAAAGCGTTGCGCCAGGCGCTGAAGTCCGCGCGCGTCGATCCGTCCTTCGAAGACCCGGCGCATGTTTTCGAGCACCACGCGGCGCCGGATCGGGAACCACGAGTAGAAGAGCCGACCCCACATGTCGGGCTCGGCCTCAGGCCACCTCATGGGAGAGCACCAGGCAGGAACTGAGTCCGGCGAATCCGCGCGTGACGACGAGAGCTCGAGGAGAGAGGGCTTTCTGCTCTTCGGCGGAAACGGAGATCGCGCGGGCGAGCGAGGATTTATGGCGCAGGGATGCGAGGCCCGGCACGCGGCCCTCTCGAAGCGAGAGTAGGGTGAGGATGCTCTCGACCGCGCCGGCCGCGGCCAAGGTGTGGCCGACGCACCACTTGAATCCGGTGACGGGCACGGGGCGGTCTCCGAATACGGCGGCTACGGCGGAAGCCTCCCCACCGTCGGAGAGGGGAACCCCGTTCGCGTGAGCGGCGATCATCCCGATGTCGCGGGGGACCACCTCGGCGTCCTCCATCGCCCTCACCATCGCCCGTGCCACGCCTTCGCCGTCCGGTCGGAGCGTGAAAACCCCCAGGGCCTCCGACGTCGTGGCCGCGCCGAGGATTTCCCCGTGGATCGTCGCCCCGCGCGCTTGCGCGCTTTCCAACGACTCCAGCATGAGCGCTCCCGCGCCTTGGCCCAGGATCGTCCCGTCGGCCGCCTCGTCGAAGGAGCGCACTTCCTCTCGGCTGAGGAAGCCCATGGCCCCATAGTACGAGATCCCCTCGGGCTCTACGGCGCTTTCGTATCCGACCACGAGGGCGCGGTCGAGGGTGCCGTCCTGGATCATCCGATGGGCCTCCGCGATCGCCTGGGCGGATCCGATGGCGTGGTTCGTGACGTTCTCGTTGGGACCCTTGAATCCGAATTGGATCCCGGCGTAGGCGAGTACGTTGTTCGGCAGGTTTTGCAGGAGCCACATCGGATGCACTTCGCTGAAGATCTCTTCGCCGAACTTCTTTCGGTCTCCGCCGGACTTCGAGAGGAGCGGGAAAAAGTCGTGCTGCTGAACGTACTTGAGTCCGGGAGCGCCCGCGAAGACGCCCGTGCGCTCGTTGAAGTCCGTCGCGTCCGGGAGCGTCTCGCGATGCCGGAGGACGCCGCTGTGGCGGACGGCCTGGGCCGCGGCGTTCAGCCCGAAGACGTCGGCACGCGAGATCAATTTCAGGAGTTTTCGATCGGCGACGAGCTTCCTCGGGTCGGACTCCTTCACCTCCGCCGCGCGGCGCCACGTCCAACCGTCGGTATTCCACAGAGTGATGGGCGCGATCCCGCTCCGGCCGGCGACGAGGGACTCCCACGTCGAGGCCGCGTCCGCGCCCGCGGCGGTCAGCAGGCCGAAACCGGTCACGACCGTCCTAGGCATGGCCCATCCTCGCTTCCGCATGGGCCGGGCTCCGGAAGAGGATGCAACTGTTGGACCCGCCGAATCCGAAGGAATTCGAGATCACGGTCCGCAGAGGTTTCTCGCGCGGTCCTTCGACGACGTAATCGAGATCGCATTCGGGATCCGGGACGCGTCGATTCGCGGTCATCGGAATCGTCGATCGCTGGATCGCCAACGCGCAGATCGCCCCTTCGACCGCCCCCGCCGCCGCGATCAGATGGCCCATTTGGCTCTTGGTGGAACTCGTGGGAATCTCCGGAGCGCGAGGGCCGAAGATCGCCTTGATCGCGTTCGTCTCGCTGATGTCGTTCATCTTCGTCGACGTGCCATGAGCGTTGATGTAGTCCACGGTCTCGATGGATTCCTTCGCGTCCCCGAGGCACATCCGCAATGCCTGGATCGCGCCGTCCCCGGAGGGATGGGAATCGGTGATCCGGTAGGAGCTGAGCGTATTCCCCTCGCCCGCCAATTCCGCGTAGATCCGAGCGCCGCGGTCCCGCGCGTGTCGCCATTCTTCGAGAACGAGGAATGCCGCGCCCTCGCCCAAGACGAATCCGGCGCGCGTGAGGTCGAACGGCCGGCTCGCGCGCTCGGGCGTCTCGTTGTCCGTCGACAACGCCCCGAGGAGGCAGAAGCTCCCAAGGCCCATCGGGTTGATCATGGAGTCGAAACCGCCTGCCAGGACGAAGTCGGCGTCTCCCCGGCGGATCGCCTTCATCGCGAGTCCGAGCGCCTGGCCGCCCGAGGCGCAGGCCGTGTGGACGCTTGCCGTGTATCCCATTATGCCGTACCGCCGCAGAAGATGCGCGAGAGTGCTGTTCATCTGCTGCTGTGCGAATTCCACGGCGGAGAAGACCCTCGTGCCGTCCCGCCCCATCTCGGCGGTGTCGAAAACGCCCGTGGGCGCGTACGTCTTCTGGACGCGGTGGAGGAAATCGACTTCCGAGGTCATCATCCCCGTTCCCGTCACGAGTCCCCATCGCTCGGCGACGGCGGGGAGCGGTCGAATTCCCGCGTCGACGAAGGCCTCTTCGGCCGCCGCGAGGGCGAAAGGGGTGAATCGCGCGGCGAAGCGGAGGGATCGCGTGTCGCAGGCGCGCCGGGGATCGAATCCCTTCACTTCGGCCGCGATGCGCGCGGGAAATCCGGAAGCGTCGAAGGAGCGAATTTCCGCGAGGCCGGAGCGACCCGCCATCAACGCGGCCCAGGTGGAATCGCGGTCGTGGCCGAGCGGGGTTACCATCCCGATCCCGGTGACGGCGACGTTTCTACGCCGGCGGAGCTTCATGGACGAACTCCGCTTCCGCGAGGGATACGCGACGGCCGTCGACTTCGCCGCGAAGGGCGACCCAGGCCCGGTCCGCCGTGCGATCCTTGACGGTCGCCGTCGCGACGACGGAACTCCCGGGCAGGACAAAATCGTTCATCTTCACGTTTCGAATCCGAGTCGGCCTCGACGTCGGTCCGAGGAGTCTTCGGGCGAGTTGCAATTGCGACTCCAGAAGAAGCGACATCGGGAAGACGGGCTTTCGCGCGAAATGGTCCGCGAGAAAGGGCGCCAGGATCGGGATGCTCTTGACCGCGGCGATCGACTTCCCCGAGTCGTGCGAGAGGATGCGGTCGAAGGTCGTGTGGCGGCAGACCGTCGGAATGTCGACGTCCCGGATCGGCATACCTTCGGGGAGGTCGGAGGGACGACCCGGACGGTGGATCCAACCGAACTGCGCGCGCATCTGGTCCGGATCGCTGAACTCCTCCATCGGCAGGAACGGACCCAGCGAGTCGGTCAGCGTCGCGATCGTCCGGCCGCGCACGGTGGCGACGGCGTGGTACACGACCGCCTCCTCCGTGAGCGAATCGATCCGGGTGTCGAGGAGGACGGTGTCCCCGAGCATCGCCTCGGCCAGGAGCCCCACCTCGCCGACGACGCCCGCCACCGGGCGCCGCCGGAAATCGTTCGCGGCCATCACGCACCAGGCGCCGAGTTGACCGAGCGCCTCTCCGACGATGCACGAGAGGAGGGCGGGCTCGCCGTTTTCGCCCTGCCGGAGGAACTCGTCGTGGGGCGTCACGTGCTTGAGGCCCAAGGCGCGGACTCCGGGCTCCAGCTCGAGGATGCGGTCGACGAAGGAGAATTCCATCAGGCTTGCGGCGCCACGCTTCCCGCCTTGGCCTCTTCCTGCTGCCGGGCCTTCGCCCGGAGCACGAGCTTGCAGAACGTCTCGACCGTGAAGAGCGTGGGAATCTCGTGCACCTTGAGTCCGGGCTTGAAATGCTCGGCCGGAACTTCGGCCAGGTACGAGCGAAGAACCTCCCTGCCTTTGTCCGTCACGACACCCGCCTTTTCAAAGTCCTCGCTCTGAAGGGCTCCGCGGACCTCCTTCTCGATCTGGCCGCGCGGGATCTTCACGTTGAACTGCCGCTCGAGCCGGAAGATCAGGTCGAGGAAGTCGATGGACTCGGCCCCAAGGTCTTGAATGAGCCGCGACGTCAGGGT
The DNA here is from genome assembly GCA_964526305.1 of uncultured Planctomycetales bacterium. GTDB lineage: Bacteria > Planctomycetota > MHYJ01 > MHYJ01 > JACPRB01 > JACPRC01. The sequence goes on from CAZGKV010000064.1 coordinate 4,749, forward strand.
AACCTTCGACTCCTCGATCCCCAGGACGTCCGCGACGATCTTGGCCACTTCAGGGTAGATCGTTTGGGCCGCGTCGTTCTCGCTCATCTTTCTTCCTCCTTCACGCCATCTTGAATCCGCCGTCCACGTGCAGGATTTCGCCCGTGATGTAGTCCGCATACTTCGAAGCCAGGAAAACCACCGCGTGGGCCACGTCCGCCGCGGTGCCGTACTTCTTGAGAAGGATTCGCGAGAGGACCTGATCGCCCGCCATCTCCCGCACGTCCTTGCTCATCTCGGTTTCGATGACGCCGGGCGATACCGCGTTGACGCGGATGTTCCGCGGCGCGAGCTCGACCGCGAGGGCCCGGGTCAACGCGTTCACCGCTCCCTTCGAAGCGGCGTAGTTCGTCTGTCCGCGCCCGCCCTTCTCCCCGGACACGGAGCTGATGTTGATGATCTTCCCGGATCGCCGGCTCATCATCATCGGCAGTACCGCTTGCGTCGCGTGGAAGACGCCGGCAAGGTTGGTGTCCAGAACGTCGCCCAGTTCTTCCGCGGACATCCCGGCGAGGAGATTGTCGCGAATCACGCCGCTGTTGTTGACCAGGACGTCGACGGATCCGGTCCGCTCGTGAACGCTCTTCGCGGCCGCGGCGCACGCCTCGCGATCCCGGACGTCGACCTCGAGCGCCGTCACCTGAAGGCCTCGATCGTGCGATTCGGCCTGCGCGGCTTCGGCCGCCTCTCGACTCTTTCGATAGAAAAACGTGACGTCGGCTCCCTCCTCCGCCAGGACGCGCACGATCTCCCGGCCGATCCCCCGGCTCCCTCCGGTGACGATGGCCGTCTTTCCCTTCAGCCCCGAGTCCTGGAAGATCATGCTCATCCTACGATCGAGTACCCGGCGTCGACGAAGATGGTCTGCCCCCGGATCATCTCGGCCTCGGGAAGGCAGAGCAGATAGGCCGCATCGGCGACGTCCTCGGGTCGAAGCTCGCGACCGGCGAGCGATTTCCTCCGGAATTCCGCGAGGAGTCCGTCGCGATTGGGGAAGTACTTCAGGGCGTCCGTGTCTACCACACCGGCCGAGATCGTGTTGACCGAGATGCCCTCGGGCGCGAGTTCCAGGCTGAGCGACCGGACCAGCGATTCAAGCGCCGCCTTCGAGGCTCCGATGAAGGCGTAGTTGGGCACGGCCCGGCGCGATCCGATGCTCGAGAGGACGAGGATCCGGCTCCCGGGGCGCATCAGCGGCTTCGCCTGTTGCACCAGGAGATTGAGAGAAAGCGCGTTCGTCTCCAGACACCAGCGCCAGTGCTTTACGGTCATCTCGACCGCCGGCTTGAGGACGCCGCTGGCGGCGTTGTTCACCAGAATGTCGAGACGGTCGAAGCTCTGCCGAAAACCTCCGAGAAGCTGCTTCACGGATTCGGGATCGCTTACGTTGGCCTGCAGGGCGACGGAACGGACCCCGAGGCCGGCCACTTCGCGCGACAGCTTTTCGGCCTCGTCCGAGCTGTTGAAGTAGTTGATCGCGACGTCGCATCCGGCGCGCGCGAGCTTACGCACGATCGCACTCCCGATGCCTCGCGATCCCCCCGTGACGAGGGCGACCTTTCCCTTCAGAGGCTGCGACATGGTCCGAGACAATATCAACCAACGGGATGAATCGCAATCCTCGCGTGCTATCCTCCAGGCCCGTGATTCTGGCTTTGTTGCTCTGTGTCCAAGAGCGTGGTCTGACGATCGGGGAAAGTCCCGAGACGGTTCCGTCCGGTCACGTCCGAACGACGCTGGGCGGATTCGTCCGCCGCCAGCCGGACGGCTCGATCTTCGCGAGCGGCCCGCGGATGCAAATCGACGTCGGACTCTCCGAGTGGGCGGAGCTTGGCCTCGAGTGGGATCTTCGGACTCTCGTGGGGAGCGACGAATTCGACGATCGGATTCTGAGTCCGGGGGATCCGATCTGGAGAGTCAAGATCGTGCCGTTTCGGCAGGACGGATGGTCCGTCGGAGGTCTCCTCGCCTTCAAGCTACCCTCGGCCGAGGAGTTCCACGGCACGGGAACGGACACCGGCGACGCGCACGTCCGCCTCTTCGGGACCCGTACCTGGGACGACTGGACGGTGGGGGCGACTCTCGGACTCGCCGTGCTGGGAGATCGCGACAAGCTCGCGAACGTGGATCCCATGTTCGTGTGGTCGGCGTGGGTGCGCTGGCGGCCGGGGATGTGGACGCTGGCGGCGGAGCTTCGCGGATCCGAGGGACCACGCTTCGCCGGCAGCGTCGCGGAAGGCTGGGTCGGAGACGGCTGGGTTGGAGCGCGGGTCGGCGTCGCACGGTCGTTCGATGTCTGGGAAGTCGGACTGGGATTCGAGGCGGGGTTGACGGACGAATCGCCGGAGTGGGAGATCATGGCCTTCGTGGCGCGCGGATGGGACGCATTCTCGCCTCGTCCCCGCGACTCGGTGCCGTGGTTTCTCGATGCGTTTCCGACCCGGAGGGCCGACTCGATTCCGCCCGGGTTGGCCGCGCTGGGCGTTCAGTTCATCGCCCGTGGGCAGTCGGATGAGAGCCGGCTGCTCTCGAGCCCGAGGTTGACGATCGCCGCTCCCCTCGGGGAGAACGGGGATCTTCGAATCGACACGGAGATGCGGTGGCTCCAGGAAAGTGCGGAGTTCGAGGAAGGCGGCGGTCTGGGAGATTTCTTCGCCGAGGCGCGGTGGATTCCGGTTCGAGTCGGGGACTTCCGCGGAGGTGTTCTCTTTGGGGGCAAGATTCCGTTGGCAGGTCGTCGCCGCGGACTGACGACGGGACAGGTCGATTGGTTCACCCGCCTCCTCTTCACGTGGGCCCCGTCCGCCCTGTTGCTCCACGCGAACGCGGGGCTTGCGGTCAACGATTTCCCGTTCATGAGAAACTCTCAAACCGATGCGCTTCATTGGGGATTCGCGGCGGAGTATCTCTTCCATCCGCGCCTGACCGGGTGGCTTGGGCTGGACGGCACCGTGGGCGCGAAAAAGGTGCTCGACATCTCCCAAGGATGGGCGGGGCGACGAGTGGCTTCCCTCCGGGGAGCGATCCAGTGGCGACCTCCGGGCGACTCCGTGATGTTTTCCCTCTCCGGTTCCGGGGGGCTGACGGACGAATCTCCTAGGTGGGAAATCGAAACAGGAATCGTGCTGTGGCTGCGGTAATGCACCAAGCTGGGGTACACTCTCGGGGGAGGACATCGCGATGATTCGAGCCAAACTGCTGTGTCTGCTTTGCATCGTCTCGCTGGGCAAGGGATGCACCTCATCGGACCTGCCGCGACCCTTCGACGGGACTCCCGGAGGCGCCCTGATCGCGACGTTCGGCTTGATCGGACTCCTCTTCCAGAATCCCTCTGCGGGGGGCGACACCGTCGTGGCCGTCGCGCGCGACTCGTCCGGGGTCTACATCTTGGGAACCGATACCACCGAGGTCGACGCGCGGTGGCGTCTGGAGAAGCGGAATCTCACGACGGGGGCCGTGATCTGGACCGTGGTGAGCGATCCCAGCACGACCGAAGACGATATTCCGTTCGCGGTCGCAACGGATGGAACTTCCGTGTTCGTCGCCGGGGCGGACCGCGTGCTCGGGGCGACCAACGATCAGTGGAGAGTGGAAAAGCGCTCCGCCTTCACGGGAGCGCTCGATACCGGATTCGATACGGACGGGATCTTGCAGATCAACTGGGGTGCTGGAGCGGACCAGATTCGCGCCATGGCCCTCACCACGACGGCGATCGTCATCGCCGGCAGCGACACCGGTGCGGGAGGAGGGCAGTGGAGGATCCAGAAGCGCGGCCTCACGGGGACTCCTCCCTCGACCGACTGGGAGGTCACGGTCAATCCGAGCGCCAATGCGGACGAAGTGACGGCCATGGCTACCGACGGGACGAGCGTCTACCTCGCGGGGACGGACCGCACCAACGGTGCGACAAACGCTCTGTGGAGAATCGAGAAGCGCGACCTCCTGCTCGGAGGCGCCGACGCAACGTTTACCACTGTTTCGGTGGACCCCGGCAGCGGAGACGACATCCCCAGAGTCCTCCGGGTGGACGGTTCCAGCATCTTCGTCGGCGGCTTGGACGCCGCAACGAATTCAGGTCAGTGGAGAATCGAGAAGCGGAGCGCCATTACAGGGGCGCCAACGTTGGCGTTCGATACGGACGGAATCCTGTCCTTGGATTTCAGCACCGTCGCGAGCGACGAGCTTTTCGATCTTGTCATCAGCGGGACCACGCTCTATCTGATCGGCGCGGACAAGTCGGTCGCGGCGACCAACGATCGATGGAGAATCGAGGCGCGCGATACGACGGCCGGGGCGGTCGTGGCTGGTTTCGGGACGAGCGGCGTCATCACGGACAATCCCAGCACGACGATCGATCAGGCCAAGGCGGCCGTCGTGGATTCCTCGGGGCTCATTACCGCCGGCACGGACGAGATCCATGGGACCGGCAAACCCCAGTGGCGGATCGATAAGCGTAGTCTCACCACGGGGGCTCGCGACTCCTCCTTCGGATCACCCGGAGCGCAAACGAGCGATCCCGGAGAATTCGCGGACGAGATCCGGGCGCTCGCCGTGGACGCGAGCGCCGTCTATCTCCTGGGGACGGACTCGGCTACGGCGGCCGACATCCGCTGGCGGGTGGAGAAACGAAGCCTCTCGACGGGAGACTTGGACACCGGGTTCGGCGTGAACGGGATCGTGGCCCTCAATCCAAGCACCGGCGCAGATCAACCCTATGGCTTGGCCATCAACTCCACCGACATGTTCATCGTCGGAATGGATCTTGGGACCGGCGCGGGGCAATGGAGGATCGACAAGCTGAGCCTCAGCACGGGCGCGTCCCAGGCGGGCTTTCCGATATCGGTGGACTTCGTCGGCGCAAGTCCGGACGAGCTTCGGGCCGTCGCCGTGGACTCCACCGGGGTGTACGTTGCGGGTACGGACGCGACGGGGAACGGGATATGGCGGATGCGAAAATACCCATTGGCGGGCGGGGCCTTCCTCTGGGAGGCGACCTCCGATCCCAGCGGAAGCGCGGACGTCCCTCGCGCGATGGCGGTGGATTCGACCGGGGTCTTCATCGCGGGAACGGACGCGGGAACGAACGGCGGCCAGTGGCGCCTCGAGAAGCGTTCGCTCACGACAGGGACGGCCGACGGGACCTTCGGCGGAGGAGCGGCGCTTTCCGTCAACTTCAGTGCCGGGGCCGACGTCCCCAACGGGATGTTCCTGGATTCCACCGGGCTGTACATCGTAGGCAAGGATGCCGACAATGGGGGGGAGTGGAGGATCGAAAGGCGCAACTCCACGACGGGCGAGATGCTCTTCTCTCAGGCCAGTGTGCCGGGAAGCGCCTCGAACGAGGCGTTCGCCGTCGTCGGAGACGGCACCGCCGTGTACATCGCGGGCGCGGAAGCCGCCTCCGGCACGCGCTGGAGGGTCGAGAAGCGGACGGTGGACGAACTCGCTCCCTTCGATACCTTCGGGTCGAGCGGTGCCGTGACGAATGATCCGAGCTCCGGAACGGATTCGGCATTTACGATCGCACAGGACTCGACCGGCATCTATGTCGGCGGAAACGACTCCGTCCCCGGCAATCTCCGATGGCGGTTCGAGAAGCGGACGAAGTAGAAGCAGCCGCGAGGTGGGAGGATGAACATGCGACGCAGTGTGATTCTCTTTACCCGTTCGAAGTGATCCTCGAGAGCGGGACCCGAATCCCCGTAAGCCATGCGGAGGAGATCTTCTTCCTCCCCGACGCCGCCGCGGTGGAGGACACCCTGGTCTACTCGGGAGCGGAATCGTTCATGTTCGGGCCCACGGCGGTGACCGCAGTTCAGGTGCGTCGGGTCGACATCCATTAAGGCCCGATCATCCCCTCGCATCCCGCAACCGCGTCGGTTCCCGTGAACTCCACCGCGAAGGGCGCCTCGGAAGGAACTCCACCGAGGGGAATCCGCCCCTCCGAAGTGGTCCTCTCGCGTCGCTCTCCGTCCCTCCACCGCAACCGGATCTCCGCCCTGGGAAGGGGGTGCCCGTCCGAACTCCGCAGAACGCCCTTCGAGAAATACGAGGCCATCGATGCCTTCTGGTAGCCGGGAATCCGGAATAGGCTGCGTCCCTCCGTCGCCACGTACACCGCCTCGGCGTCGAAGGCGACCGAGGAAACCGGCGTGAAGGGCTTGGGGAGCGAGGGGGTCAAATCTCGCCACACTTCGTCGGAGGCGAAGTGGAAGACTCCCGTGAACGGCGAGGCTGCGACCGCCTCTCGCGGGCGCTCGCGAATGAAGGCGATGTCGGAGAGAGTCGGCATCGCGTTGGCGCGACTCGCGAGTACCACCTCGTGGTGGTTGCCGCCTCCGAAATGGCCCGTGATCGGGTACTTTCCCGAGCCCGTGATGAGAGCCGTGAGGACCTCCTCCGGGCGAAAGCTCTTTCCGCCGTCGCGAGAGACGACGACGCCCTTCGAGGTGAGGACGAAGATGTCGGGACCGTACGGATTGACATGGGCGGGACCCGCCGCGTAGCCGTCGACGAGATCCCCGACGGGGAGCTTTTTCCAATCCGTCCCGTCCCGCCGGAAAAGCGAACCCTGGGCCTGAACGAGGAAGACGGGATTCTTGTGTCCCCCCGATACCCAGAACGCCGTCGCTCCGGCCGGGAGATCCGACTCGGCGGGTTCCCAGTCCTCGGGCTTCGCGGCATGGATGTCCGGGCTCGCGGCGAATCTCCGGTTCCGGAGGAGGACACGCTTCCCGTCCCGCGTGGCCAGCATCACGGCGTCGAGGAGAGGCGGCACCTCTTCGCCGACGGGCGTCTGGAT
>CAZGKV010000064.1:11599-24950 GCA_964526305.1 uncultured Planctomycetales bacterium
CACTTGCGGCTCCACATGAACTGGATGAGGAAGTGGATGAAGCGGAACGAGCGCGGCCCGAAGAGCTCCGCCTCCTTGTGAATCGTGCTATAGGCATGGCGGGTCCGCTGCGCTCCGGCCGGAGGCTCGAATTCGAAATCGGTCAGGTGCGCGCAAGAGGCATGGCGCACGACGAGCGCCAGAGCGGGATTCGCGGCGTCGCCCGCCGTCCAGTTCGCGTCTCCCGTCATGTCCCACGTCCGCCACCCCCGCGACGGATCGCGGAAGAACTCGCTGTTGTCCGAGGTCGAATACACCATTCGGCCGCCGGAGAGAAGGGTGAGGGTGTGGATGTGGTGGGTGTGGAGGCCTTCGTTGTGGGTCCGCCACTTCCCCTCGAGCCGGACGTGCACGCCGCCGTCGCTTCCCACGCGCAGAGGCTCACCGCTCGGCGGAACGTGCGTATCCCAGAGATCGGGATGAATGGGATCCGCCCCGGGCTCGCCGCACTGGGTGAGTCCGAGCCGCTCCCAAATCAGGTCGCCGTTCTTGTCGAGTCCCTTCGCGCGCAAGACGTCCTGCCCTCCGTTGAAGAACAAAGCGACTCGCTGCCCGACCTCGTGGCGAAGGTCGGCGCGATCGAGGACGAAGGCGCGAAGGGATCGCCGACCGCCGAGCCCCGTGCCGTTTCCGGAGTCGAGGACCTGTACCCGCCACTTCCGGCCGTCCGTGACGAGAATCGCGTTGTGGTTCCCGAAGGCCTTTAGCTTCGCTTTTTCCGTCCGCGGGTCGGGAACGAAGAGAAGAACGGCGGTCTCTCCGAAGGCGGCGAGCGAGAAGAGATCGCCGCGAGAACGGCCCGAAGTTCCGTAGCCATCGACGGTCGCGGGGATCTCGAAAACCGTCCATGTCTTGCCGTCGTCGGCGGACTTCAGCAACTCGCGCGACGTGCGCGCCCAAACGAACCGTTTTCCGTCCGCCGTCTCGCTCTCCGCCAGCGCCCAGATTCGGCCGCGATGGACGACCTGAAACGACCGCGCGTTCGCGGACCGGCGCGCGACTCCCTCGGCGGTGGCGGCGAAAGAGGTACCGCCCGCGGCGATGAGGACGGCGGGGACCGCGCCGCTCCGATGAACGATCTCCCAGTTCGCGCCCCCATCCCTCGACTCCCAAACGCCTGTCCGATCGAGCTCCGGTCGGACCGCGTCGCTCCATCGCTCGCCGACCAGGAGGAGCGAGTCGCGGCTCGCGATCGAAGTCGCATATCTTGGAGATCTTGGGAGCTGCTTCCACGGACCTCCGCGATCCGATCTCCACACACCCGCGTTCATGCTGACGCCGACCAGGGTCGAATCGTCGCCGGCGAGGGCATACATCACCCCCGCGGTGCACGCCCGGCCCCGGACGGTGCCGTTGGGCATGTCGGGGCTGATGTCTTGCGCGAGGCAGAGGAGGAGATAGGTCATCATGGGGTATATCTACGCGGAAAGCGGAACAATCCGTGGTAAAATCTTGAAACGGGAGGCGGTAATGAGGTTATGGATGGTTCTTCTCTTTTCCGCAATCGTGATTGCGGCGGCAACGTGGACCGGATCCCGGCAGTCGGACTTCCGGGCAGGTGTAGAGGATTGGGCCTTTGAGAATTGGGAAAAGGCGAGAGACCTTGCGGATCCTGAAAGCGCATTGGGCCGGGGGAGATTCACTCTCCAGGTCGTTGCTGAAGAAAAGCTCCATTCCGAGACCTGGGATCGGAGAGCGCCGAACTTGGCCCACATTCGGCTATGTCTTCTAGCTTTTGACAGTGGTCCACTCATGATCCTCTTGGATGCACTCAAGAGTGTTCTGCTCCAGTTAGAATCGGACACATCGCTTGTAAAATGGGCAACAGGGAATGAATCCTTGGGGCCCCGATGTACGGGAGGATTGTCTCAGCCGATTCCCGAGGATGTCCAAGCCTTGAGGATCGCGCCTTCGGATTGGCCCCATCGAGGCTCGGTCGAAGCGATCCTCAGGAATCTTCGGTAGCGGACTCTGGACTCGGGGCTCCGGACTCGCTAGTCTAGCCCGGTGCCGCGCATCCGCGTCCTCGGCTCCGACGTCGTCAACCAAATCGCCGCCGGCGAGGTGATCGAGCGTCCCGCTTCCGTCGTGAAGGAACTGGTCGAGAACGCGCTCGACGCGGGAGCGACGCAGGTACGAGTGGACATCGAGGAGGGCGGCCGCAAGCTCGTGCGCGTGAGCGACGACGGGTGCGGCATCGAGCCCGAGGACTTGCCGCTCGCCTTCGCGCCGCATGCCACCAGCAAGCTCGGTTCGGCGGAGGATCTTTTCCGCGTCGCGAGCTTCGGATTCCGCGGGGAGGCGCTCGCGTCCATCGGCGCCGTATCGCGGACGCGAATCCTCTCGCGCCTGCGGGGTGCGGTCGAGGGTGCCGAAATCGTCCTCGAGAACGGCCAGCTCGGAGAGACCCGACCCTCGGCGTCGCCGGAGGGAACGAGCGTCGAGGTGCGGAACCTCTTCCAAAACGTCCCGGTGCGCCGGAAATTCCTGCGATCGGTCGAGGTGGAGTTCGATCACATTTTCGAGATGGTCCAGCGCTTTGCGATCGGACATCCCGAAGTCCGATTCGATCTCCTCCACGACGGGGAGCAGAGACTGGCCTTGCCCCCGTCGGACGTTCGGGATCGCATCCGGAAGTTCTTCGGCGACGACCTCGGCGCGGCGCTCCTCGAGGTCCGGGCGGAGGCGGAGCCCTTCTCGTTCCAGGCCTATCTCGCGCCCCCGAGCTTCGCCCGCACCAGCATCCGGAGTCAGTTCGTTTTTCTCAACGGCCGGTTCATCCGCGATCGGGTGCTGTCGCACGCGATTCAGGAGGCGTACCGGGAGACGGTGCCGCACGGTCGCTACGCCGTGATCTTTCTCTTCCTGGAAGTTCCGCCCGGCGAGGTCGACGTCAACGTTCATCCGACGAAGCTCGAAGTTCGGTTTCGGCAAGTCTGGAAGGTGCACGATCTCCTCGCCGCTCATGTGCGGCGCCGTTTGCTCGAAGGCGATCTCGCGCCATCGGTTCGAGTCGAGCGGTACGCGGAGCGGGCCGCGGAATCTTCGCCCGTCCACGAAATCGTGGAGTTCTTTTCGGGCCCCGCGCCGGTCGAGACCGCCACGGCTCCCGCGCTGCTGACGACGGGAAGGCGGTATTTCCAAGTGCACGATCGGTACATCGTGGAAGAAGCGGAAGACGGGATCCGACTCATCGACCAGCACGCGCTTCACGAACGGTATCTTCTCGATCGATACCGCCGCGAGTACGATTCCGCGGACGTCGCCCGCCAGCGGCTGCTCCTGCCCGCGTCGGTCGAGGTATCGGAGACCGACCGTGCTTTGCTGGAAGACCATCGCTCCGTGCTGGAGTCCCTCGGGATCGAGTTCGACGATTTCGGTCCTCGGACCGTGGCCGTTCGTGCGGTGCCGGCGATCGTCGGGGACGAGGACCCCGCGGAGCTTCTTCGAGACGTGATCGAACGCCTCCGCGAGCACGGCGAGAGCGAACGGCGCGAGGGTCGGCCGATCCCGCTCTTGGACGAGGCGCTGGAGTTTCTCGCGTGTCGGGCCGCGGTCAAGTTCGGCCGGCGCCTCTCCTTGGAGGAGGTGGAGCGGCTCCTTTCGGACGCGGCGGGATTGGACTATTCCGCGACGTGCGCCCACGGGCGCCCTACGGCCGTCATGCTCACGCTCGAGGATCTGGAACGACTCTTTCGGCGGAAGGGATGACCGTCGCGGATTTCGAAAAGGCGAGCGTCGGGCCGGGCGTCGACCTCTACGTCCACCCGACGAAGAAATTCAAGACCATCACCATCAAGGCCTACGTCCACCAACCGCTCGGACCTCGGGCCACCTCTCTCGCCCTTCTGCCGTTCGTGCTGCGGCGCGGGTGCCGGCGCTTCCAGACGCAGAAGAAAATCGTCCTCTTCCTGGAGGATCTCTACGGCGCCTCCATGACCGCGGATGTCCTCAAGCTGGGGGAGAGACAGATCCTCTTTTTCCGAATGGAGATCGTGAACGATCGGTACGCCCCGAAGAGGATCCACGCCCTGCGGAAGTCCCTGGAGTTTCTCGGCCTCCTATTGACGCGACCGGTCCTGGAGAAGGGCGCGTTCCGGGCCGACTGCGTCCGGCAGGAGAAGGACAATCTCGCCCGGCTGGTCGAGTCCCTCGTCAACGACCGGATGGCGTATTCGATCGAACGGTGTATCGCGGAAATGTGCCGAGGGGAACCCTACGAGAGGTACGAGTACGGACGCGCCGAGGAGATCCCGGGGATCACGCCGAAGGGATTGACGAGAGAGCATGCGCGCGTGTTGGAAACGGCGCCGATCGATCTCTTCATCGTGGGGGACGTCTCGATGCGAGCGGCGGCGGAGATCGCGGAGCGGGCGTTCCGGATCCGGGGGCGACGGCCCGAATCGCCCCCTCCCGCGGTGGTCCGGCCGTCGAACGGGCGCCGGGAAATCGTCGAGACCCTGGACGTGGAGCAGGGGAAGCTCGTGCTCGGAGCGCGGACGGGGATCACCTGGGGGGACGATGCGGTGTTCCCGCTCGTCTTCTACAACGGGCTCCTGGGCGCGTTTCCCCACTCGAAGCTTTTCGTGAACGTGCGCGAACGCGAGGGACTGGCCTATTCCGCGAGCTCGTCGCTCGAGTACTCCAAGGGACTCCTCTTCGTCACCGCGGGAATCGATTCGGCCAAGTACGCCGATTGCATCCGGGTCATCGACGAGCAGATGGCCGACCTCGGCGCCGGACGATTCTCGGACCAGGACTTCGAGAAGACGCGCCAGACGATCGCGGACCGGATCCGCTCGCGCGAGGACAACGCCGGCGCGAAAATCGGAAGTTTCGCGGAGATGGTCCTCCACGGGCGACCGATGACCCCGGTCGAGCTCATCGGTCGGCTCGATCGCGTGACGCGAGAGGACGTCGTGCGCGTGGCGCCCCGCGTCAAGATCGACACCGTCTTCTTCTTGAAGAGTCCATGACGGACGTCCGATCCTACTCTCCCTCGCTTCTTCCCGCCCTCGTGCGCTTTTGGAACCGCGGATTCTCCGATCGACGCAATTTTTTCCCCGTCACCGAGGAGATCGTACGCCGGCGCGTCATCGAGAAACGGACGTCCGTCGAACGGTTCGAGCCCTCGCTTTTCCTCGTCGCGGTGGACGGAGACGAGATCGTGGGCGCGATCCATGCGGGAATCCGGCCGGAGGAACTGTGCCGCGTTCTCCATCCCGAGTGGCCCGGGGGGACGCAAGGGTACATCGCGCTTTTCTTCGTTCAACAGGGTCATCGGAACCGGGGCGTGGGGACGGAACTCTGGCGGCGAGCCCACTCGGCCCTGTCCGGGGTGAAACAAGTCGTCCTCGACGGCCAGTGCCTCAATCCGTTCTACGGGAACAGCGAAGGACCGTTCACTCCCTTCTGGGGAACGCCCGAGGGGATCAGCGTCCTCTGGTCCGACTCGGCGACGAAAAGATTCTTCGCTCGCCGCGGGTATGCGCCGAGGTTCAAGGCCCTGCAGTTGGAGATCGCGATCGATCAGGCTCGATTCGAGGCTCCGGAAGCGGCGGGTCTGGAGGTTCGGGTGTCCGATTCCCACTATCCTGACCTCGACACGCCCTATCCCGGGAGAGCGCGATACGCGGCGGGGGGGGCGTTCGAGTGCGCCGCGGCGCTGCAGGAGGGCCGGACGGTCGGGGTCCTCTCGTGGTATCCCCTCGCGGAAGTCGAACCGGGGCGGTACGCCATCTTTGAGGCGCTCGTGGCGGAACGGATGAGAGGGAAGGGGGTCGGTCGAACGCTCCTGGCCGTCGCCCTGCGACGGATGCGGGAGGCCGGCGCGCGACGCTGCGATGTCCTGACCATCCCGGAAGTCTCCGAGGCGGCGTATCGATTGTATCTCGAGGCGGGTTTTTCGAAGGTGGAAGAATGGGCGGTGTATTAGGGGTTCGACAACTTCCATTCCATGGGTTGCTCGCAAGCTGCGCAACCCACTGTTCTACTGTTGACTCACCACTAGTCCTCTCCAGCGCGCCCGGGGGAGCTCTCCTGGTCGTTCTCATGGTGTTCCTTTTCCTGGTGGGACCCATCATTCTCGTGGTCGTGATCCTCCAGCTCGCGGCGAAGGCCATGGAACGACGCACGGAACTCCTGCGCGGAATCGCCGCACGATTCCCCGGCATGATTCTCGAAGAAGGCGCATGGCTCCAAGGCCCTCGACTCCGGTGGCACGGGCCGGGCTGGCGTGGAATCGTGTCTTTCTTCGCCGGTGCGAAGAATTCTCCGCCCTACTCGCGATTGGAACTGAAACTCGAGAAGCCCGGGCCCGTGCTCCGCCTGACCCCGCAAGGTCTCTTCAGCGGCATCGCGAAATTCTTCGGCGCCCAGGACATCGAAATCGGAGTGCCGGAGTTCGATCGAGAGTACGCGATCGCAGCACAACCCGCAGAATACGCGCGCCGATTCCTGACCTCCGACAACCGGGCCCGCGTGGAGGGTGTCCGCGCATTGGCGGGGGGAGGGTCCATCCTGGTTTCGACCGCGGGTCAGATCGGCGAGATCCGAATCGGACGATACTGCCGCGAGATGTCCGAGGTCGTGGAATTCCTGAATCGCGCTTCCGATCTCGCTGCGGCTCTGGCAGGTCCCGCAACTCCCGAAGAGGTTCAGATCATCAGCGCTTCCCTGGAAAAGCGGGGGGCGTGTCAGGTGTGCGGTCAAGATCTCGGAGACAAGCCGGTCCGCTGTCGAAAGTGCAAGACCCCGCACCATCGCGAATGCTGGGAGTACCTAAGGGTCTGCTCGACCTTTGCCTGCGGCGAGACCAAATTCGAGTAACTCCGCTCCGTCCGCGCGTGTTCCAAGGGTGAATCTGGGAGCGGGACCATGGATTGCAAGAAGGCGAACGCGCTGCTCTCCGAGTGGATCGACGGCCGGCTTGCGGGGCCGGTCGGCCGCGCGTTGACACAGCACCTCGGCGAATGCGGCGCTTGCCGCAAGGACGAAGAGGATCTGCGGAAGAGCTGGGAGTTGCTCAAGCTCTACCCGTCGGTGGAACCCTCGCCGGCGCTTCTGGCGAAGGTGCTGTCGAGGATGCGACGTCCTCTCGTATGGAAGATCGTCGCCCCCGCTCTCGCGGCCGCCGCGGCCGTGGCGATTTCCATCGCGGTATTCCTGGCGCCCCCCAAGCCCAATCCGCAATCGCCCGCCACCGACGAGGAACGCGAACTCGTCGAAAACCTCGAACTCCTGGAGAATTACGAAACCCTGACGACTCTCGAGGTCGTCGCCGACGAATCGGCAAGCCCGGACGGCCGAGTGATCCTGGAGAGGGAGGATCACCGATGAGGCGAGCGCTCCTTCTCGTCGTGGCTCTCGCGGCTCCCCTCGGAGCCCAGTCTTCCACCGACGTGGATCCCGCCAAGTTGGAGCGCATCCGAAAGATGAGCCCGGAGCAGCGGAAGCGGCTTCAGGAGCGGCTGGAGCGCTACCGCAAGCTGAGCGAGGACGAGCGCGAGCGGCTTCGCCTGAACTTGAAGAAGTTCCGCACCCTTCCGCCGGAGGTGCAGAAGAAGCTTCGGGAGAAGTCCAAGAATCTGAGCGAAGCGGATCGAAAGAGCTATCAGGAACTCGCTTCGGGGTTCTTCCGCGCCATCGCCCGTTCGGATCGGCGCGCGCTCCAGGCGTTTCCCCGCGTCGTGTTCTTCGTATGGCTCGACCAGAAGGAGTCGGGCGCAAAAGAACGGCTCCAGGCGCTCCCGGAGGAGGAGCGGATCCGAGAATTCCGCCGTCTCTCCGAGGAGTTCCGCCAGACGGTCCAGAAGCGTGTGACGCATCATGCCCAGAAGCACCGCTGCTCCTTGCCGGAAGAAGTGGAGGACTTGCGGGGGCTTCCCCCCGGCGAGTACTGGATCCGTTGGCGCGAGATGACGAAGAACTGCGCGCGACAATCCAAGTCTCTCCAGAAGGGCCGTTGACCCTCCTCCCCGCCCTGCTATAATCTCCTCGACGTTCTCGTGGAGGGCCTCATGCTCGAACTCGTCGCCTTGGTTTCATTGAGCTTCGCACCGGCTCCCGCCCAAGTGGTGCCGAGCGACGATCTCAAGAAGAAGGTTTTTCGATTCCTCCGCAAACAGATCCGGAAGATCTCCGACGACGACAAGCGGGAGATCGTCGAACTGGGCCTAGAGTTCTTCCGCTCCTTGCCCGAGGACTCCAAGTCCGAGATCTCCAAGACGCTTCAGGCGGAAATCATGAAGCTCTTTGGGCCGAAAAAAAAGGACAAGTGACCATGGCCAAGAAGATCGGCGTCGTTCTTTCGGGATGCGGCGTCATGGACGGCGCCGAAATCCATGAAGCCGTGTGTACGATGCTGGCCATCGACCGCGCCGGGGCGGAGATCGTGTGCCTCGCGCCGAATAAGGACCAGCTGGATGTGGTAAACCATGTTGCGAATACGCCGCAAGGCGAAAAACGCAACGTGATGGTCGAGGCGGCCCGGATCGCGCGAGGGAGAATTCGGGATGTCGCAACCGTCCAGGCCTCCGATCTGGACGCCGTGGTTCTCCCGGGAGGTTACGGCGCGGCGAAGAACCTTTGCACCTTTGCGGTGGACGGCACCGACTGCAAGGTGGACCCCGGGGTGCGGACGCTTCTCCTCGAGATGCATGCCGCGAAGAAGCCGATCGGCGCGCTCTGCATCGCCCCGGCCGCGCTCGCGGCGGTGTTCGGGAGAGACCTCCACCCGGATCTCACCATCGGAACGGACGAGGGGACCGCTCGGGCCTTGGAGAAGATGGGAGCGAAGCACGTGAAGACGGCGGTGAGCGACATCGTCGTCGATCGGAAGAACAAGATCGTCACCAACGCCTGCTACATGCTCGCGACGAGGATTTCCGAGGTGGCCGCGGGGGCGGAGAAGGTGGTCAAGGCGGTCCTGGAGATGGCGTAGCCCTACTCCACGGAACTCTCGTAGCGCCGGCCCATCGCGCGGAGCACGGATTCGGCCGCGCGGACCCCGCGGTACTGTGCCTCCTCGAAGATCGAGATCCCGCTCAGGTCCGAGTGGGCGAAGGAGACCGGGCCCACCGGCTCGCACGCGGCGGCGCGTGATGGTCCCCAGAGGAAGCCCGGAACAGGTCGGATCATCGCGTGCCCATAGAGCATGACGTCGACTCGACTCGCGATGCGATCGATGTCGGGATGCGCGAGTCGAAGGTCCGCAAGGACTCGGTCGCGCCAATACTCCCAAGAACTGTTCAAGAGCGCTGTGCGCTCCGACGAGGGATCCCCCGTGCAAGGAAGATACCACGTCAGCACGCTCGGGCCGGATCGGGATCGCAACGATTGATGGGTCGCCGTGACGTATCCCAGGGAGGGGCTCCCGTGAATAACGTTGTCCCAGGCAGGCGGGACACCGCGACCCTCGGGGACGCGGTCGACCGTCACGTTCGCCACGACCCACGGCGCGTAGGTGAAGCCGTCGACCGCCGGCGGTTTCGCCACGACGCGCTGCGCGACGAATCGAGGCAGGGCCAGGATCACCCGCTTCGCGCGGATTCGAGTCCGTTCCTCCGTACGCGAATCGAGATAGTCCACGTCCGTGCCGTCGACTCGAAGGACCAGAGCGTGGGTCACGAGCCGTTGTTCGAGGGGGGCCGCCAGGCGCTCGACGATCCAACCGTTTCCCGGGGGCCACGTCACCGCTTCCTCGTCCTCGGGTCGAGAAGCGTAGTAGTGGATCCCGGCCCACGCGGACGTGGTCTCGAGCGTGCAGCCGTAGTCGTCCCGACACGCGTAATCGACATACCAGAAAAGCGGGCGGGAGGTGAATCGTTCGCGCTCCATCCACGCTCGCATCGTCAAGCCGTCGAGGGAGAGGATCTCGGGCTCGCGCGGGCTGCGATCCACGGGGATGGCGAACTTCCCTCGAAACGAAGCCATCCGTTCGC
Organism: uncultured Planctomycetales bacterium; assembly: GCA_964526305.1. Taxonomy (GTDB): domain Bacteria; phylum Planctomycetota; class MHYJ01; order MHYJ01; family JACPRB01; genus JACPRC01. The sequence continues at coordinate 21,580 of CAZGKV010000064.1, forward strand.
GGAATCTCCGGAGTTGAGCGAAGTCGTCCGGAGTCGCCTCGGCGGTGGGGAAGAGATCCTCATGCCACCTTCCGCGTTCGAAGAGTCGCTCCTGCGGGGAAGAACACAGGTGCCGTTCCTCGTAGATCGGCTCCCCGCGGGCGTCGGTGCCCGTGATCACGCCGAGGTCTTGGAAGAGCTCGCGGACGGCGCGCGATTCCTTCGAGGGGAGGGGCACATAATGGGCGCCCCAAGGGTACGAGGTCGCCGCGTTCGAACCGAATCGAGAGTTCCCGCCCGCCTCGGATTCGAGCTCGAGAACGACGAAGTCCTCGACGCCGGACTTTCGCAGCTTCCAGGCGGCGGAGAGGCCCGCGATTCCCCCGCCTGCGATCACGATGGGGACCTCCCGAGTGCGGGACGGCGTTCGCCCTCGCGCTTCCCGCAGGAGATGGCCGACGCGATGCGAGGTGCCGACGATTCGCCCCTCGATCCGCCGGCGGGGGCGACCGCAGCCGGCCAGCGCGGCGCCCGCGGCGGACCAGCGCAGGAAATCCCGGCGGGTGATCAGGGATTGATCTCTTTCCACTCGGAGTCGTAGTACTGGACGAGCACTTGGTGATTGAGCCGGTTCGGCTGAACCGGGACCGCGGCCATGTCGGGCGGGAATTCGAAAAACGTCTTCACCGAGGATGCGCTCACGAATCGCAGCCCATCGGGGAACCGATCGGGAAGCCGAAACGGTTCCCGGGACGCGATGATGAATCCCCATTCCCCGAACGAGGGGACATACGCATGGTAGGGGGCGGGTTGGAGTCCGGCGCTCCGGAGAGTCGCCTCGATGCACCAGAAGGACTTCCGCGCGAACATGGGCGAGGTGCTCTGGATGACGGCGAGGCCCCCCGGCGCGAGGCGCGCGCGGAGCACGCGGTAGAATCCGACCGTGTAGAGCTTGCTCAGGGAGAAATTCGTCGGATCGGGAAAGTCGACCACCACGAAATCGAACGCCTCTCGATTCCGGTCGAGCCACACGAACGCGTCCGCATTCACGATGGAGACCTTGGCGGAACGCAGCGAGCCGCCGTTGAGTCGATGAAGCTCGCGGTGGTCCCGGAAGAGCTGCGTCATCGCCGGATCGAGATCGACGAGCTGCACCTGTTCGACGCGCGGATCTTTCAGGATCTCGCGTACGGCCAGGCCGTCCCCGCCTCCGAGAACGAGCACGCGTTTGGGATCGGCTACCGCCGCCAGTCCGGGATGGACGAGCGCCTCGTGGTAGCGGTATTCGTCGAGAGAACTGAACTGGAGGTGTCCGTTGAGCCAAAGCCGAATGTCGTCCCCCTCCCGCGTCACGACGATCTTCTGATACGGGGTGGTCTTGGAGAGGATGATCTCGTCGGCGAAGAGGCGATCTTCGACGAAGTCCGAGATCGCGGCGGACCAGGCGAATCCTCCGACGAGGAAGGCCATCCCCGCGGCGGCCTGAACGCGGAGGAATCGGCACGAGGGGACGTGTTCCCGGAAGAGCCATGTCGCCCAGAGCGCCACCGCCACGTTGGCCATCCCGAAGAGGAACGAGGTGCGGACGAGCCCTACGTGCGGCACGAGCCAGAGCGGAAAGAGGAGCGAGGCCGCCAGCGCGCCGATGTAGTCCAGGGAGAGGACCTGCGACACCAAGTCCTTGAACTGGAGCTGGTCTTTGAGAATGCGAAGGAGGAGCGGGATCTCCATCCCGACTCCGATCCCGATGAGGGCGACGATGGCGTAGAGGACGAGACGGAACGAGGGAATCGTGCCGAAGGCGACGAAGAGAACCGCCGACGAAAACCCTCCGAGGATTCCCACGATGATCTCGATCTGGATGAACCTCGCGACGAGCCCCTTTCCCACGAATCGGGAGAGATAGGAACCGATCCCCATCGAGAAGAGGTAGGCCCCGATGATGGTGGAGAACTGCGTCACGGTATCGCCGAGGAGATAGCTCGCGACGGTTCCCGCGACGAGCTCGTACACGAGTCCGCACGTCGCCACGACGAAGACCGAGACGAGGAGGGCGTGCCTCACTTGAGGTCGCCCAGCATCGCCGCGGAGATGATCATCGAGATGCCGATCGCCGCGGCGCCCAGGAGAATCGCGATCGCCGTATTGTGCTCCTCGATGAGCTCCTTCCAGAGGCTGCCCGGCGTGAGCTTGTCGATGATGAGGAAGCTCCCGACGAGGATCAGGATTCCGACGATCGAGAAGATCGTGCTGCCGACGAGCTCGCGAATCGTCTCGCCCCAGTTTACGGCCACCGATAGTCCCAGCATCTATTTCCCTCCGATGTAGTGACTGCGATAGGCGCCCGGATTGTCCCGAATGGATTTGGGGATCTGGTGTTCCTCGTGCTCGTCGCTGAGCGTCCACCCGAAGACGTTCATCGCGGCGAACCCCGCGAGCACGAAGATGCCGAACCCGGCGAAAACCTTACTCATCATCGTTGGAGTCTCCCGATTTTTGAAGGTTGAGGAATCCCGGCATCGGATAATCGCTCTCCAGCCATCGCCGGTACTCGAAGCTTCGTCGACGCCAGAGATAGAACCAGTAGGGGAGGAGAAGGAGCGGCAAGGCCAGGAAGAACGGGCCCCAACGGGGGACGTCGCGTCGGATCGCCACCTTCACCTGAAACGGCGCCGACAAGGAGGCCGACTTCGGATACCGCAACAGCGCCATGCTTTCGGCCGTTTCGCGCGTGGTGAGCAGTTCGAGCTCCTTCTGAACCTTCTGTCGAGCTTCGGCGTTGGAATCCCCGGCGGTCGGGGGCGTTCCGAACTCCGGTTCCACCCAGAGGTAGTATTTGCCGGGGGGAACGGAGGGAAGGAAGGCGGTCTTGCTCATCTCGCTCTCGGTCCACGCCTCGCCTCCATCGATCCCCGAGTAATGCGAAAACTCCTTCCCGAGGTCGAAGGCCTCGTTCGTCTCCGCGTTCAGGAGAGCCATTTTGAGATACGCCCAGTTGTTCTGGAGGTGGTTCGCGTCCAGGGTCAGCTCTACGTTCGAACTTCCCCCCGTCAGCTCGAAAACCGTACTGACCTTGGCGCGTTCGGTCTCGCCGGGGGCGAATTGAAAGGACAGGAATTCGACCTGTCGGTTCTTCGCACACGCGAGCATGCCGATCTGCCCGGCGACCAGAGCGAGGAGCAGGATCCAGAAGATCCGTCGCATCGGGCGCCGGGCCGTTCCGTAGGGCGACGGTTGGCTCGGGCCGATCCCAACCTGCGCCGGCGGGGATCCCTCGAGTTGGAATCCCGCCCAGATCTCTTCGGGGCGAACGTACTCCCCGATCGACCACACGATCTCGTTCCCGGACTTCTCGAAGGAACCCTCCGGTGCCCCGGCGCCGACAGCCACTG
>CAZGKV010000065.1:0-24687 GCA_964526305.1 uncultured Planctomycetales bacterium
CGTCGCATCGTCGTCGGCAACCCATGGGGTTGGCCTCCTCCTCGCTCCTTGCGCTACTCGCTTCTCGGCCCGCCGCGGCTCACGAGCCTACCGGGATGTGCTCTTAGACAAAGAGCCCCGACAGACTACCCAGGAAACGCACGAACCGCCTCCACCACGCGCGCGGCATCGCGGTCCGAAAGCGAAGGATGGATCGGGATGGAGACGGCCCGTCGCCAGAGGTTTTCGGCTCCACGGTACTTTCCCCTCAGCTTGGAAAAATACGAGGGCAGCGAACGGTAGACCGGCCGCTTGGCCTCGATGCCCCGGGCCCGGAGGAATCGAACGAGCGTTTCCGCCTCCCGGGCTCGCACGACGAAGCGATAGTAGATGTGCTCGGGGCGGCACGGCGGAAGTTCGACCCGCGCACCCGCAAGCTCTCGGAAGTATCTATCGGCGATGCGCCGTCTTCGCCGGAGGAATTCCGGAAGCCTCCGAAGCTGTACCTCCCCGATCGCGGCGGCGATTCCGCTCATTCGGTAGTTGAACCGCAGGCGATAGTCGTCGCGGTTGTCGTACGAAAGGAGATCGTCCACGTCGCAACCCGCGACGAATCCGCCGTGGCCGGTGGTGATGACCTTGGTGGCGTAGAACGAACCGATGGCGGGTCCCCGGGCCTTCCGAGCGCCGAGCGCCATCGCGAAGTCCTCGACGATCCGTGGACCGCCGAACGGCGCCGGAAGCCCGAACATGTGCGCGACGATCGCCACTCGCCCCGCGACGTCGGTCACGTTCCCGTTCTCGTCGCAGTCGAGGAAGATCGGCTCGGCCCCCGCCAGTTTCACCGCATGGAGCACCGCGGCGCACGCGTACGCAGGGACTCCCACTCGATCGCCTCGCCGGATTCCCAGGGAGACGAGCGCCACATGCAGGGCCGCGCTCCCGCTCTGCACGGCGCGGGTCGGTCGGCCCAGCAGCCGAGAAAGCCCCCTCTCGAACGCGGAAGGATCGGCGAGTTGCGCTCCCGCCAGGACTCGAGCCACCGCGCGAGCCTCTTCGGCTCCGAGCGTCGGGGCGGAATGCGGAATCATCCTTCGCCGATTGATGACAGAGTCCTCCCCCGGTGGCAAGAAGATGCGCATCCTCGATTCGATTCTCCTACAGACACTCCCCTCGACGGCAATAGATCTCTCCAGAATTAGGAGCTTTCGTCATGAGAAACCTGAGATTCGCGGCGTTCCTTCTCGTGTTGGGCGCCTGCAACCTGAACCGATCCGAGACCTCGATGACGCCCCACTCCACTCCGGACGGCCGACTCCGCTTCGAAGCCCCCTCGAACTGGGTCGTGAAGGATCGCACGGAGGACCTCCTGAGCCTTTGCTGGGAAGACGGAAACGGAGGCAACTACGCGGCGATCGCCGTCACGATGTACGAGGGCCACCGCTTGGGCGGTTTGGAACGCTCGGCGAAGAACCGCGAGCGAAAGAAGGGGTACCGATTGGTGGTTCAGGAGAATCTCCCGACGGCCGCGGGAGAGGTCCGGCACCTCCGCTTCCACGGCCGCAACGAGGGCGGGACCGAGCACGAGATCGACTACCTTTTTCTGGAGCACCGAGGGTCGACCTATGAGGTCTTCCTCGTGACCAACGACACCTCGAACGAGTCGCGCGATGCGATCCTCCGGAGTTTCCGCTGGAACGCAGAAAGTTGATCGTCCGCCGGCGGGGCGCGGTTCCCATCCGCGCCCCGCGCCGAATCCATTTCCGCTCTCCAAGTCTCTCCGCTATACTTCGTCGAACCCTTTTGAAAGGTGCTCCATGGCGCTCAGAATGCGGCAACGCGCCGCCGAGGCGCAGGAGACCCCTGTGCCGGACTTCGCTCCCAAGATCAAGGTCCCGCCCCCCGGCCCGAAGGCGCGCCGCGTCATCGAGCGCGACCGGAAGGTCATCACCTCCGCCTATACGCGCGGCTATCCGTTCGTGATCGAGCGCGGAGAGGGAGCCTACGCCTGGGACGTCGACGGAAACAAGTTCCTGGACTTCACGAGCGGCGTCGCGGTGAACGCCCTGGGCCATGCCCATCCCGAAATCGTGAAGGTCGTTCGAGAACAGTCCGCGAAGTTCCTCCACATGGCGGGCACGGACTTTTACTACGAAATCATGGTCGATTTCGCGGAGAGGCTCTGCTCCTTGGTTCCCGGGAAGTCCAAAAAGCACTGTTTCCTGACCAACTCCGGCACGGAATCGAACGAGGCCGCGATCAAGCTGGCTCGGTACGTCACGCGCCGGCCCAAGATGATCGCCTTCTACAACTGTTTCCACGGGCGCTCGATGGGCTCGCTTTCCCTCACGGCCTCCAAACCGCAGCAGCGGCGCCACTTCGCCCCGCTTCTCGACGTGGCCCACGCGCCCTACGGCGATCTCAAGTTCCTCGACAAGTATCTTTTCGGGAAGATCGCGCCTCCGGAGGACGTCGCCGCCCTTTTCGTGGAACCGATCCAGGGCGAAGGCGGATATGCCGTCGCCCCCGACGGATTCCTCCAGGGCCTCCGCGAACGGTGCGACAAGCACGGAATCCTCCTCGTCGTCGACGAGGTGCAGACCGGACTCGGACGATCGGGCCATTGGTGGGCGTGCGAGCACTGGGGTATCGTGCCCGACATCCTCACCTGCGCCAAGCCGGTCGGAGGAGGGCTCCCACTCGGAGCGATGATCGCGAGGGCCGACCTCATGTCGTGGCCGACCGGCGCGCACGCCAATACGTTCGGCGGGAATCCGATCGCGTGCGCCGCGGGGCTTCGGACCATCGAGATCCTCTCCGACGGCCTGCTCGAGAACGTCCGCACGATGGGCGAGCATCTTGCCCGGCGGCTGGCCGAAGTATCCGCCCGACAATCCCAGATCGGACCGCCCCATGGACTCGGCCTCCTCCAGGCCGTCGATATCATCCGAGGATCCAACGGCGAGCTGGACGGCGAGCGGAGGAATCGCATCGTGGACGCCGCGTTCGATCGTGGGCTCCTCCTCCTGGGATGCGGGGAAGGGTCGATCCGGTTCCTTCCGCCGCTGAACGCGAGGAAGGGCGAGATCGATGCGGCCGTCGCCGTCTTTGACAATGCCGCGCGGTCCGCATGAGGAGAAGAAGCGTGGGAAAGTCCGCCGCTCTCCTGGAGACGAGAGGCCTTCCGAAGGAGGCGGACCCCGCGGAGAATCTTCTCCGGCGCATTCGGGCCCGCGAGGCGCGCGTCTGCGTCATCGGCCTGGGCTACGTCGGGCTTCCCCTGGTTCGTCTTTTTCTCTCCAAAGGCTTCCCGGTCCTCGGGTTCGACGTGGATCCGAAGAAAATCGAGAGGTTGCGCCGAGGCGAATCGTACATCCGATCCGTGTCGCCCGCGTCGCTTCGGACGAGTCGTTTCGAAGCCACGAACGATCCGGCTCGACTCCTCACGGCGGACGCCATCATCATCTGCGTGCCGACTCCGCTCGCATCGGAAAACGGGCGTCCCGACCTCTCCTTCATCCGCAACACCGCGAAGACGGTCGCGAAGTCGCTCCGGCCGGGCCAGCTCGTGGTGCTCGAGAGCACGACCTACCCGGGGACGACGCGCGACATCCTGTTGCCGGCGCTCTCCAAGCGGGGCCTTCGGTGCGGCTCGGACTTCTTCCTCGCCTTCTCTCCGGAACGCGAGGATCCGGGCAATCGGCAGTTCACCAACGAGACGATCCCCAAGATCGTCGGCGGAATCGACGAGCCTTCCCGCCGCGCGGCCTCCGCTCTCTACGGCGCCGCGGTCGCGCGCGTCGTCGAAGTCTCCGGCCCGGAAGTCGCCGAATCCGCGAAGCTCCTCGAGAACATCTACCGGTGCATCAACATCGCGCTCGTGAACGAGCTCAAGGTGTGCTTCGAACGACTCGGCGTCGACGTGTGGGAAGTGATCGCCGCGGCGTCGACGAAGCCGTTCGGATTCCAGCCCTTCTATCCGGGACCCGGGATGGGCGGTCACTGTATTCCCGTCGATCCGTTCTATCTCACCTGGAAGGCGCGGAAGGCCGGATTCAACACCCAGTTCATCAATCTGGCGGGACGCCTCAACCTTCGCATGCCGAACTACGTCGTGGAGAAAACGCAAGAGGCGCTCGGGAAATCCCTCAAAGGCGCGCGGGTTCTCGTGCTGGGCCTCTCCTACAAGAAGGACATCGACGATCCCCGCGAGTCTCCCTCCTTCCGCATCATCGAGCTCCTGGTCGAAAAGGGAGCGACGGTGGCCTATCACGATCCCTATTTCCCGACGCTCCCCGCGATGCGGCACTATCGCCACCTTAAGGTCGAATTCGCGCCGCTCACCGAAGAGTCGTTGGAGAAATCCGACGTCGCGATCCTGGCGACGGACCATTCCTCGTTCAACTATCCGTGGATCGCGGAGCACGCGCGGCGGATCGTGGACTGCCGGAACGCCTTCCGGGACGTGGATCCGAGGTGGCGCGGGAAGATCGTCAAGGCGTGATCAATAGAGGGTCGAAAACACCGCCGCCGTCGACTGGCCGCTGGCCCCCACGATCTCCGCCTCGGTGTGGACGAGCGTCACGCCCTCGCCCGCTTCCAAGGCCAGCCGGTCTCCCCGCATCAAACACATGATGCGTCCGTCGAAACAGTAGACAGCCGAGTAGCGGATGCGCGCCAGGGAGACGCGTTCCCCGGGCCGGAGCGCGACGAGTTCTCCCCGCGACACGTCCGTCTCGTACACCAGAAGCCGCGGGCGCGGCTCCCCCAACGGACGGAAGATCCGGGACAGCATGCGGGTACCGGGGCGGCCCGGGGTCGGCGTGCTTGCCGGGGAAAAGAGCAGAAGGGTCAACGGCCGATCGCCGCGATTGGCGTAGCCGTGTCGGTCTCCCGCGACGGCGACGACCCACTGTCCCACCGCCACGGACAGGACTTGCGCCGCTCCGTACGGATAGGTCAACGTCCCCGAAAGGACGACGGCGCTTTCCTCCACGTCCTCGTGAAAGTACGGTGGAATCTCGAGGCCGGGATGGAGCCGGATGAAGGAGAGCGCCGCATCCGCCGTTTCGTGGAGCTTGGCCACCCCGAGACCGTCGTAGGTGAGCGCATGCTCGTTGCGTACATCGACGAGCTGATATCCGGGCGTCACGATCCCCACGGCTTACCCCAGTCCCTGCGTCTTGAGCTTTTGTTTCGCCACGACGGCCTCGCGCGCCCGGCCGAATCGCCCGACGACCAGCTTCATCACCTCCGCGCCGAAATCCCGCTCGGCTCCTTGTTTCTCGATGAAGCGGAATCCGAGATGGAGGAGATCCCCCGCCCCGAGGAGCCCTCGATCCTTTTCGAGGAGCTTGACCGCGGGGAACTCGGGACGCCGAAGAAGTTGGGCGAAGAGGGCGACGGCCGGGTCGTTCTTCCTCTGCTTGAGACGGGCGAGCGCCAAGGCGTACATCGACTCCGGCACCGCCAAGTCGTCGGGCTCGAGGAGCCGCAGCCACCCCTCCGCCTCGCCGAACTTTTTCTTGGAAAGCAAATCGCGTCCGCGCTTGAGGATCGCCTTTCGGAGGTCGTCCAAACCGACTGTTCTCAAGATCTCGAAGAGCAGGCGATACCGCTCCTCGCGCTTCTCGAAGAGCGTTAGACACTTGGTCAGGAGGGAGCGGCGCGCCTTGGAGTCCAGCGCGTCCTTATGCGCGCGGACGGCGTCGGCGATCTTCCACGCCGAAGCCTGTTCCGACACCGTTTCCAGGAGTTTCACCAGGGGTCCCGCGAAGGCGACATTGGACCGAAGCGAGGCGGAGGCGGCCTCCGAGATCTCGCGGTCGGAGCCGCCCAAAGCGCTCGCCAACGCCTCCGCGGATTCGGGCGTCGCGAGCGTCCCTAATGCGCGGAGGGCGGCCACGCGCACCGCGGGAGAGGGGTGAGCGATGAGCTTGAGGACCTTCTTCGCCTCGGCGCGGCCGACGCGGAGCTTCCCCGCGACCTCGAGGGCCGCCGTCGCGATCTCGCCCGCCTCGTCGAAGAGGGGAATCAGCTTCGCCAAGACCGCTTTCGCTTCGAGGGGAAGGCGGGAGAGGGCTCGCAACGCCGCCGCCCGCGCCTCGACGGAATGTTTTGGTCCGGAGAAGGCCAGCAGCGTCCCCGTAGCGGAACCCTCGGCGAGAGCCCCGAGAACTTGGAGACACGGCACCGCCGCGCCTCCCTTCTTGAGCGCCTCCGCCACCTGCTTCGCCGCCGCCTTCCGCTGCGCCGGAGTCATCGCTCCGATGCGCGCGAGAAAGGAGGCGGCCGCCTGAGTCGGAACCGCCGGGTCCTTGTCCCGAAGGGCCCGCACCAGCAGGTCCGTGGAGTCGTTTTCCGTCACTCGCCCCAGCGCCTCGACGATTCCCTTGCGCACCTCGGGATCGGCGTCCTTGAGTCGCTCGCGGAGCGCGTTCACGACCTCGCGGCCGGCCTCGGCGATGACCTTCATCGCCCTCGCCTTGACGGAAGGGGACGCTCCGAGAAGCGGGATGAGATGCGGAACGGCCTCCTCGGCACCGATCTTCGTGAGGGCCTCGATCGCGTAGGTGCGGACCATGTCGTTGCCCGATTCGAGCGCCCGAACGAGCGCGCGGCGCGCGCCTGCATCCTTGGGACGAAGTTCTCCCACGACCATGGCCGCGGCACACTGGAGTTCCGCGGAGCCGGTCGAGAGGAGCGAACAGATTTTCTCGAGGTCGGGAGACATGGCGCGGGGCGTCAGTATAGCCGGGCCCTCCGGAGGACCGCAAGCATCGCCTGGTGAAGCCTAGGGTTGGCGGCGACCACCTCCCCGCGGAAAAGATCGACGGGCCTTCCCGTGTAGTTCGAGACTTTCGCTCCCGCCTCCTCGCACAGCAGGAGGCCGGCAGCGATGTCCCACGGCCCGAGGTGGAATTCCCAGAAGCCGTCGTAGATGCCCCCCGCGGTGTAGCACAGATCGAGCGAGGCCGAGCCGACGCGACGGACCGCCGACGCGCGGCGAATGAACGCGTCCCAATAGCGCAGGTTCTCTACCTTGGGCGCCATGGCGTACGGGAATCCGGTGCATAGGAAGGCCTCGGAGAGCCGGGCCGTTCGGGAAACCCGCACCCGGCGCCGGTTTCTCCACGCCCCCCGTCCCCGTCGCGCCCACCAGAGCTCGTCGAGGGCGGGATGATAGACGACGCCCCCCTCCATGCGTCCCTCCCGCTCGAACGCGATCGAGACCGCGTACATCGGAAGTCCGTGTGCATAATTCATCGTCCCGTCGAGAGGATCGACGAACCAGCGACCGCCGGCGCCCTCGTGGCGTCCGCTCTCCTCGGCCACGATCGCGTGGTCGGGAAAGGTCCGGCGAATCGCTCGAACGATGAGCTCCTCGCTGGCGCGGTCCATCTCCGTGACGAGATTGCCGAAGCCGCTCTTGTGCTCGATCGTCCGGCGGCCGAGGAGGTTTCGATCCAGAAGCCGCCCGGCCCGGTGGGCGACCGAGACCGCCAGATCGAAGGCGCGGTCACTCCAGGTTGGCATGGCGCCGCTCGATCCTCTTGCGCGGAATGCCCAATTCGTGCATGAGCGCGAGGATCACGGAGTCGAGATAGAGGAAGAGCACCTGCTCGAAGAGCGAGCGCGCGGGCTGGCGGGTCCGTCCGTTGCGCTCGAGGGGTGCGGGGATCACGATGACCAGATCGGCCAGCCGCGCGAGGGCGGAGCGCGGCGTCGCCGTCATGGCGACGATGCGGGATCCGATGCGCGTCGCCTTGCGAGCCATGTATAGAGGAAGGAGCGTCGTACCCGTGCCCGAACATCCGACGAGGAGATCCCCTCTCGCAGCCCCGGGAGCCGTGATCTCGTCCGCGAGATGCACCTCGAATCCGAGATGCATCAGGCGCTGTCCGAACGCCTTCACGACCAGTCCGCTCCGGCCGACGCCGGTGATGTAGATCCGCTTCGCGCGACGGAGCTCCCGGCAAAACGCCCGAGTCTCGTCCTCCCCGATCCGCGGGAGAACGCGCGCGATTTCGTCGAGAATGAGATCCCGGTATCGCCTCATTCCAGCACCAGTCGGTCGCCGTCGTACGTCGGTCCTTCGATGCAGATGCGGGAGTACCTCCATTCGTCCCCCTCGCGGACTTTGACGACGCAGGCGCCGCACGCGCCGAGGGCGCAACCCATGCGGCGCTCCATCGACACCTCGCAGGAGATCCGCTCCCGCCGCGCGATCCGCACGACCGCGTCCATCATACGGTCCGGACCGCAGGTGTACAGCATCACGTCCTTCCGGTCGAGCCCCACGAGTTGCTCCTCGAGCAGATTCGTCACGAGACCCCGCGTTCCTCGCGAACCGTCTTCGGTCGCGGCGACCGCTTCGACCCCGAGCGGCGGGAAGTCCTCGATGGCGTAGAGCATCTCGGCGGTCCGCCCTCCGAAGAGCAAGAGGATTCGGGGTCGGAGACCCGCCGCGAAGGCTTGCTTCGCGAAATGGTAGAAAGGAACGATCCCGACTCCCCCCGCTACGAAAAGCCAGGTCGACCGCTCGGAGGGCCTGAATCCGAATCCCAGAGGGCCCAGAAACTGAACTCGATCTCCCGATCTCCGGTTCGCCAGCGCCTCGGTTCCCTTTCCGACCACCGTGTAGAGCAGATCCACTTCCATTTCGTCGGGCGTGCTCTCGCGAACGTCCCAGAAACTGAACGGCCGCCGAAGAAGCGGGTCCGTACTCTCTTCGCAGAGGAGGTGGCAGAACTGCCCGGCCCGTACGCCTTCCCGCCCGGGGACCGCGAGCGTCACCTTCTTGCAGCGAAGAGCGACCTCGACTTGCCGGAGCACCACGGCGTTCACGCTGAGGATGGCCATGTGGGCGGCAGATTGTAAGGTCTTTGCATCCCGAATTGAAGCATTCTTGCGGCGACGCGGAACGGCCGGAGCAGTCTCTTGGGTCTCAAGGAGTTGCCGTGCGCGTTTTCGGCACGGGATTTGATAAAACCCGTGAGGAATGGAGGCGGTAATCGTCTAACGTAGGGAGGGCACAACGATGATCTTCCGATGCCCGCACTGCCGGATGCCGGTCCAGCCCACGGACCGAGCCTGCCCGAGTTGCGCGCAGGAGATGCTCCGGTATTGCCCCACTTGCAACGAACTCGTAAGCGTTCGCGCTCAGGAATGCAAGTACTGCGGCCATGAGTTCGGGACGGTACCCGAGAGTCCCCGAACTCAACCGGAGATCGTCTTCTTGGAGCCCGCGGGTTCGATCGCCTGGGAGTCGAAGCGCGGCGTATTCTCGCGATGGTGGCGCACGGCGTTGCAATCGATCTTCCGGCCGCGTCGCCTCATGAAAAACCTTCCGCGCGAAGGCGGATTCGCCAAACCGATCGCCTTCATCTATGCCGGATTCGCGCAGGCCCTTCTGGTCGCCACGATTCTACTTGCCGTGGGCGGATTCGCCGCCGCCGTAAGCGGGGAGCGGCTGCCGCCCGAGAAAATTCTCACGGGGCTCTTGATCGTGGTCGCGGCCATCCCCCTCGGATACGTGGGCTCGGTCCTCTACGCCTTCGGGGTCGGCGCTTTCTGGCACCTCATGGCCAAGCTCGCCGGAGGTCGCGCGCCGTATCGGACTACGGTCCGAATGGTGGCCTACTCTTGGGGCGCGTCGGTCGTGGGTTTCGTTCCCTGGATCGGCTCGATCCTCGATTGCATCGTCCACGCGCGGCTTCTGTACTTCGGGTTCCGCTACGTGCACGGGCTCTCGAGGGGTCGTGCCGTCTTGGCGCTCTTCATGCCCGCCCTGATCTTGCTCGGATTCCTCGGGGTGGCCCTCGTGGTCGCGGCGATCGCGGGAGGTCACTTCCCGAAATAGCTTTCCACGAACATCGTATCGACCTGTCCGCGGATGAATTGGGTGTGGTCCATGACCGCCAGGTGGAACGGAATCGTGGTCGGCACGCCCTCGATCTGGAATTCCGAGAGCGCCTGTTTCATGGCGAGGAGGGCTTCCTCTCGCGTCTTGCGGTGGACGATCAACTTGCCGATCATGGAATCGTAGAAGGGGGGGATCTCGTAGCCCGAATAGATGTGGCTATCGAAGCGGATGCCGGGGCCTCCGGGGACGGTGAGCGCGGTCACCCTCCCGGGCGCCGGCTGAAATCCGTTCTCCGGATTCTCCGCGTTGATCCGACACTCGATCGCGGCGCCCTGTAACGTCACGTCCCGTTGCGAGAGCTTGAGCTTCTCCCCGGCCGCGATGCGGATCTGTTCTTTGATGAGGTCGATTCCCGTCACCATCTCGGTCACGGGATGCTCGACCTGAATCCTCGAATTCATCTCGATGAAATAGAACTTTCCTCTCTCGTCCACGAGGAACTCGCACGTGCCCGCGTTGACGTACTTCGCTCCCTTGGCGAAGGTCAACGCCGCCGTTCCCATTTCCTTACGGAGGGACGGCGTCATCGCGGGCGACGGGGACTCCTCGATGAGCTTCTGAAACCGCCGCTGGACCGTGCAGTCGCGTTCGCCGAGATGCACGAGGTTTCCCTCGCGATCCGCGAGGACTTGGATCTCGATATGGCGCGCCCGCTCGACGAATTTCTCGAGATAGACGGTGCTGTTCTTGAACGCCGCGCCCGCCTCGGCCTGAGCGGCCATTAGGTTGTTGACGAGGGAGACGTCGTTGTGGGCCACGCGCATTCCCCGCCCGCCTCCCCCTCCCGCCGCCTTGACGATCACGGGATACCCGATTCGCCGGGCCACCTCCACGGCCTCCTTGTCGTCCTTGACGGCCCCCTCGCTTCCCGGGATCGTGGGGATCTTGAGCTTCTTCGCCAGCTCGCGGGCGGATACTTTGTCGCCGGTCACGCGCATCGCATCGGGCGGAGGTCCGATGAAGGCGATGTTGCAGGACTGGCACACCTCGGCGAAATGGGGATTCTCCGAAAGGAAGCCGTAGCCCGGATGGATCGCGTCGACGTCGCTGATCTCCGCGGCGCTGATGATCCGCGAGATGTCGAGATAGCTCTTGAGGCTCGGACCGGGGCCGATGCAGATCGCGTAGTCCGCAAGCCGGACGTAGCGGGCGTTCCGGTCCGCCTCCGAGTAGACGATGACGGTATCGATGCCAAGTTCACGACAGGCGCGGAGGATTCGGAGCGCGATCTCGCCGCGGTTGGCGATGAGAATCCGTGAAAACATGAAGGAGGGAAGAATAGGCTACGCGCGGGGAATATTCAAGGTAATGCGCGTCCCCTTCCCCACGCGCGACTCGACCAGGATCGATCCCCCGTGCGATTCGATCACGCGCTTCGCGAGCGCAAGTCCGAAGCCGCTGCCCCCTTTCGTTTCCGGAAGTTGATTCGACCCCACGAATCCGAAGTCGAAGACCCGGTCGAACTCCTCGGCGGGAATCCCGATCCCGGAGTCCGTCACTTGCACGGTGATCTCTCGCGGACCGCCCTCCAACCCGATCTCGACCGACCCTTGCGAGGTGTAGCTGACGGCATTGAACACGATTTCCTCGAAGGCCCGCAGTACTTGGTCGCGGTCGACGTAGGCGGTGGTGTCGCCGCTGGAATCCGTCTCCACCCGAAGGCTTTTCGCCTTCGCGATGGTAGCGAACCGTTTCTGGGCCTCCCGCGCCAGTTCCGCAACGTCCGTCCGTCCCTTGTTCGGCCGGGGAAGCGCGGCCGGATCCTCGAGCGCGTTCATCGCCTTCCGGGCCCGCACGAGGGCGCCAGCCAACCCCCGCCGGCTCTCCGCGTCCAGCTTCTCGAGCGAGGCCTCGAGGCCCGCGATGGACTCCCACCAACCGTCGAACAGCGTCGGCCGTGCCGGCTCCGGCGCCGCCGCCTCGGCCTCCTTCCGCTCTTCCAGGAGGACCAAACTCCCCGCCTCCCCGCGCAGCGGCTCGACCGTCAAGCGAAGCGACCGACCTCCGACCGAGGCCTCCAGCTTTCCCGCCGATCCGTTCCGGAGCCGTCCCGTGGCCGCGGGGTCGAAGAGTCCGGCGAAGTCGCGTCCGATCGCGTCGACCGGATCCAGGCCCAGGAGCCGGCATGCCGAGGCGTTGGCCGTAACGATGCGTCGCTCGGAATCTACGACGGCCACCGGTTGGGGCAGCGACTCCAGGAGCGTGTGCGTCTTGATCTTCTCCTCTACCAGGATCTGCCCGGCGCGCTTGATCCGAATCTCCACGTACACGATGTAGAGGAAAAAGAGCGCCAGACCCGCCGCCGCCAAGTGCTTCCAGTCGACGACCTCGAGCCCCTCGCGCCCCGCCTTGAGCCCGAAGAGCACGATCAGTCCCACTTCGAATAGGAGAGCCAAGACCAAAACGACCGTGTGTTCTCTTCTCTTTTTCATGGCTCCTTCCGCGCCGAAATCCGATTCCCCGATTCCAACACGAGGGTGACCCGTTCCAACCGTTCCTGAAACTCGCGGACGGTCTGCCCGATCCGCACCTTCACCGGCGGATGGAGTTCCTCCAGCACCCGAATGGTCGCTTGGAGAAACTCGCGCATCGCCTGCGCGAACCGCTCCCGCCCTCGTCGCAGACTGGCCAATCCCTCCCGTGCCTTTTTCTCCTTCTGCAGCACCGCGATGTACATGTCCTGCTTGTCCGGGGCGAGTTTGGCGATGTCGACGTGCGCCTCGGCGAGTTTGCGCTTGAGCAGATCGATCTTGGCGAGGTTCTGCTCATGCTCGCGGATGCGCTCCTCGATCTTCTCGAGCCGGCGGGGGGTCAGGAAGTCGCAGCCCACCGTCGTGGAGGTCTCGGTCGCGAAATCGGATCCGATGTGACGCGCCACGATCTCCCGCAACGCGGCGATCTGTCCCCCGACGATCGCCCCTCGTTCCTCGGCCACGACGACGCGTCCGTTCGAGGTCACGTCGCTGTAGGCGATCGAGTGGCGCACGACGACGTCGCCGAACGCGACGACGACCCCGTGGTTGATCGTCCTCGCGTGGAGGCGGCCGTCGACCTCGATCACCCCCTGTCGCTTCCCCGACACCGTCCCCCCGACCCAGACGTCTCCGGAGGAGTGAACCTCCGCGTCTTCCACGTTTCCGACGACGTAGATGTCCTCGGCCCGGATCGTCACCGGCCCGAGCACGGGACCCGCGACGAGCACGTTCCCGGCGAACGTGACGTCCTGACCCGAGCGCAGTTCACCCGAGACCACGTAGAACGGGACCACATCGGCCCGGTGTCCCTCGCACACCACGGCCCCTGCGCAGGACGCGCGGACCTCGCCGGTGCCGGGCGCGCATGCGATCCCTTCGCCGAAGGCCCATTCGAGTTCGTTTCCCCGGATCGGCTTCAACTCCTGCCCTCGGATGCCCCGACCGGCCCGACCCGCCCCCGGGGGACAGATCCGTCCCAGGAGTTGGCCGGCGACCACGGGCTCGATCCGGGAGGGAAGATCTTGGTACGAGGAAGGATCGGATCCGAAGATTCGGCTCTTGTCGAAGACGCGGACGGCGAACTCGACGGAGGCGTCCTCCCCCTTTTCGGAAGGCTCGCCCTGCGCGATCGGAAGGCCATAGATCGTCTCCTCCTTCTTGGAGAATTTCTCCGCAGCGGCCTCGATGGCGGAGTAGTTGAGGCCGAAGCTCACTCCCGAAAGCTGGATCGCGCGCCGAATCTCGTTCCCTCCCGCGTCTTTCCCGCCCGGGTGCGCCGGAACCAGCGTCAGGAAGGCCGCCGCAGGCATTTCCTCCAGGAGGACCTGCGCGTCGGCGGCCGCCTTGGTGGAGGCCATCGAGCGATAGAACTCCCGGAATTCCGTCAAGAGGAAACTGAGTTGAACCCGCCTCTCGCGATTCTCGTCCATCGAGATCGCCGACCGGATGAGTTCTTCGACGGTGAATACGGTACCGCCGTCGAAATGAGATCGGTTGCCGCCGATAAGCCCTTGCGTTTTTTTCAGCAGCTCGACGAGACGTGGGGGGCATTCCGCCATCCGAGGAGATTATATGCCGCGAGGCTGTCGGATGTCGGGATCCCCAGGCGAACCGGCTACTTTTTCTCGATCAAGAACAGCGGCTCGCCGTATTCCACCGGCTGGCCGTTCTTGGCCAGGATCTCGCGGACGACCCCCTGCATCTCCGCTTTGATCTCGTTCATCATCTTCATGGCCTCGACGATGCAAAGCACCTTCTCGGGGCCGACCTCGTCGCCCACATTGACGTAGGGATCGGCGTCAGGACGGGGAGCGCGATAGAACGTCCCGACTAGAGGCGAGCGAAATTCCACGACGTTGGAGGGACGCGCGGGTTCCGCGGCCGGCACGACCGGAACGGGCACCGGCGGCGCGGCCATCACCGCGATCGGAACCGGATTCCCTTCCGCTCGACGCAACTTGATCCGCTTGTCCCCCTCCTCGAACTCGAATTCGACCAGCTTGTTCGACTCCATGAGCTCGAGGATCTTCCGGATTTCGTCGAGGTTCATGAAGGACTGAGCATAGGATCGGGGATAGCGCGCGTCAAGGAGCCGGTCAGTCATGATGCCCGTCATGCGGATCCCGCTCCGGCTTGGGACGCTGGTGCACCCCGCCGAGGAGCAGGCCCACGAGTTCCTCGTCGAGCCGGAAGACGATCGAATCGTCCTCGAAGCGCGCATAGTAGATGGCCGCCCGCGGGTTGTCCCCGATGTTCTCCGTGATCCACAGGATCTTCCGGTCCGTCTCCGCACGCCCCGTCAGGATCCAGAATCGGTAGGCCGGATCCCGCTCGAGATGGAACCGCTTTCGCGTCTCCTCGTCCCGGCCGAGAAACTGCTTCGCCTGGAGGTAGTTCGAGCGATCGAGCACCCGGGTGATGCGGTCTTCCTCCACCTCCCGGCGAAGACGGAGGCTCGTTTCGTCCACGAACTTCCACGGCTGGTCCTTGCCGTCCCGAGCGACCTGCCAGCGCCGATCCCCGATGCGGTCTTCGAACCAGAAGCCGACGATCCGATCCCGCGGCACCTCCCAAACCTTCGGGTGGCGGAAATTCAAGTCCATGCGGCGGAGCACTTGTACGTAGCCCGCGGGGACCCAATATAGCTGGTCGTCCCAGGACTTCTTCATCACGACGTCCTGCACCGCCGTGTCTTTGCCCTGCGTCCCGAACAGGAAGGCGCGCTCGCGTCCCTCCAACTGGAATCGCACGACCACGTTCGGCGGATCGAGCCCGACCGTCTTGAGATCCAATCCTTGAGCCTCGATGAAGGAAGAGGGACCCGCCAAGCTCAAGGAGAACAGGAATCGACCGAAGTTGGTGGCCGCGTCGCGGTCGTACGACTTCTCCTCCATCCCCTCCGGTACCCACCGCAACGCGCCGGCAGGCATCGACTCGGTCGGAAGCGTCTCCTTCTTCGGCAGGAGCGCCAGCGTTCCCTGGCCTCGCACCTCGATCTCGATTCGCCGCGTCTGCTCCTCCGTCCACAGAATCAACTGTCGGGATCGAAAGGCCGAGCGCGTCGTCGGCACCGGATCGAAGTACTTCGCCTGATCCAAGATCGCCACCTCGTCGGCTCCTTCGAGCCATGCATACAGATGGCCCTTCCGGCTCTTCACGTCGGCGCCGAACCTGAGGTTCAGCCTCAAGTCCGACTCGCCCTCGACCTGCACGCGCAAGCGCGGCGCATCCAGGCCGAACTCCTTCGGATCCGTCATCGGAACGAAGTCGGCCGCCACGAGGTTTCGCAGTCCGGACAAGAGCCCGCTGACTTGAGCGTCTTCCAGCCGTTCCTCGGGCTTCGACAAGTACCATCCCGGAGGGGGCGCCGTCCGCAGAACCATCTCCGACGTCACGTAGATGTACTCCTGGGGGCGGATGACCTTCCCTTGATCGTCCTTCTTCTCGGCCTTCCCGAGGAAGCGCTCCACCAGGACGATCCTCCGCGCCCGGCCGGGCTCGAACCACGTGAGCTGCTTGCTCCGGAGTTGGTGAAAGTCGCGGCGGAAAGCCTCGACCGTCTCGACCGCCGAGAAATAGATGTTCGGATCCCCTTCGACTTGAATCCAGACCTCGTCCGGTCGGATGCGCCCCTCCCGTCCGAATCGGATCACCGTTTTCCGCTCCGCCCCTTCCAGCGTGACGGTAAGCCGCGGGGCGTTCAGTCCGTACGGCTCGGGCGTATGTTCCTTCTCCCCCGGTCGGATCACGGCGGAGTGACGCCCCGCGAACAGCGAGCGGAGCATCTCGTCGACCAGGAAGTCGTTGGCCGGCCATCGCCGTTGGTGACGCACGAGATGCCAGGCGGGGGATCCCGCCGAAGGTTGTCTCCGGAGAACGATCTCCACCTCGCCGGGGGCCACGATCGAGAGGGTCTCCACCCGGTCCGGAGTCCAACCGGCCAGCACGTCGACACGCCTCTGGTCCTCGGTGCCGGAATGCGGCTGGAGCAGAAGGAGGCCCGCCAGGACCAGGACGGCCAGAGCCCCCAGGACGACGGTCGACCTCCACCTCATCGACGCACTATTTCCTTCTCAGGAACCATGCCAGGAACCCCATGACGATTCCCAACATCGGGAATCCGAGGATGGTGATCCACTGGATTCGCGCCAGGGTCGGCGGCGCAAGATCCATCGGGCGCTGGCCGGGCCGCTTGGGGGGAACCGCGATGAGCTCCTCCCTCCCGACGAGCCAACGGAAGTGGTTGAGGATGTACTCGAGATTCATCACGCTCAGGCGACCGATGTTGTAGTCGAAGAGCGCGCTCGCCGATCCCCAGACGATCATTCGAGCATCGTGGCGTCCCAGCGCCACCGAAACGGCGACCCCGAGTGGAAACTGCTTCTCCTCCGTCTCCATCGCCGACAATTCGCCCGGATCGCGCACGGGCCTCGGCTGATTGAGGGGGCCGGTTTCTTCCCAGGCCTGCGGCCCCGAGAAGAAGAGAGGCGTGACGACGCATCCTGCGACCCGTTGGTTTGCGGGACGCACGATCGACGTCAGCGGCACGATGAAACTCATGTTCAGATTCTGCATGCCCCGATTGATCTCGTGATCGCTGTATCGTTGGACGCGGAGGAAGCGTCGGTCGTGGCGGAGATTCTCGTAGTTGTCCAGGACGACGCCCCGCCTCGCCTCGACGCCGAAATCCCGGAGGAAGGTCTGGAGATCGGCCCGCGACCCCGGGTCGACGGCGAAGAAGACGCCGCCTCCCCGACTCATGTATTCCTTGAGGAGATCGATTTCCCGAGGCTCCAGCGACGATTGGGGGGCGGCGACGAGGACGCCTTCCGCATCGCCCGGCACCCCGGGGAGATCCTTGAGCGGGAGCGGGCGAAGTTCCACGCCTTCCCGTTCTTCCAAGAATCGCGCCAGCACCGTGAGGCCGGAGGGAACCGTCATCTCCTCGTGCCCGATCAGGGAATAGACGACGCGCTTCTTTTCCTGAGTCGACGCGACGAGAGCCGCCAAGAGCCAACGCTCCCCGAAGAAATTGTCCACCCGCCCGGTCGTCGGATCTCCGTCGTAAAAGGACCCCGCGCGTACGCCGAGGGCCTTTTTCCCGAATCGCTCCTTGTCGAAATGGGCGACGACGTAGATCGAATTCGAGACCGGGCTCTCGAAGTGCCTCCGAAGATCTTCGAGCGCGGAGGGGTTCGCCTCGGTCACGATCTCGACCTTGATGCGCGAAGATCGCTTCCGGAACTCCTCGCAGAGAACGCCGATTCTTTGCCAGACGGTCGGGAGGCAGCGGTCGAACGACACCTCCTGCCCGGGGAAGACGAGGTAGATCGTA
This sequence comes from uncultured Planctomycetales bacterium, assembly GCA_964526305.1. Classification (GTDB taxonomy): domain Bacteria; phylum Planctomycetota; class MHYJ01; order MHYJ01; family JACPRB01; genus JACPRC01. The sequence goes on from CAZGKV010000065.1 coordinate 17,714, forward strand.
ACGTCCCGGTCGAGTGCGCGAAGTCGCTGGAGCGTGGCATCGTCGAGCTCGAACGCGCGCTCGGTCGTGAGGTCCTTTCGGAGGTAGAATTTCCGCGCGAGGACATTGACCCCAACCAGAACGAACGCCAGAAGCGCTCCGGAAAGGAGCACCTGCGCCCAGAGCGAGATGCGACTGCGCGGAGCTTCTTCCCGGGCCACGGCTTACCTCCACCTCCGCGAGCCGACCACGACGACGGACTCGTAGAGGAAGAACACGATCATCGACAGCGCGAGGGTCAGCTGCCGCGTGTCGAGGACTCCCTTGAGGAAGTCCCCCATGTAGTCCACGAGATTCACCGCCTGAAGGAAACTCCTGAGCCAATTGCCCTCCGGGAGGGCCTGAGGCACGAAATTGACGAGGGAGAGGCCGAGCGCCAGGAGAAGCGTGAGCACCCCGGCGGTCATCTGGCTGTTGCAGAGGGACGAGATAAACAGACCCGCCGCAACGATCCACCCCCCCGCGCACAACACGCCCACGTACCCCGTCGCGACGGCTCCCCAATCGACGTCGGCGTACCGCATGACGAGGAAGACGTAGAAGAGCGACGGCAGCAGAAGGTAGACGATGAAGGCCATCGCGGCGACGTACTTGGCCAGCACCACCTGGATCTCGCGGACGGGCGCGGTCATCAGCGTCTCGATCGTCCCGCGGTTCTTCTCCTCCGCGACCAGACGCGCGGTAATCCATGGGCAGATGAAAACAATGAGCCAGACCATCAAGTTCAGCGTCGGAAAGAAAGTGAAGGGGACGCGCGCCTCGTTGTAGATCTTCACGTTCGTGGTGAACATGAAGCCGCAGACGAAGAGCATGGCGGTCAGGATGACGTACGCCATGGGGGAAACGAAGTACACGGCCAGTTCGCGGCGAATGAGCGCGTGCGTTCCGGGGAAAAACCGGTAGAGGAGCCACTCGTGCAGCTCGACGACGAGGAGGCCGAGCACGACCCAACGCGCGGTCACGGTCCCGTCGCCCCAGGATACGAACAGGAGAAGCAGGAATAGGAGCGCCGTGGCGAGGAGGACCACCAGTCTAGCCACGCGCCGCCTCCCGCTCGCGCCGGACGAGCCGGCTTCCGTCGGTCACGAGCGTGAAGACGTCGTCGAGCGAGAGCTTCTCCGGCCCGAACTCGACGATCTGCCACTCGTGTTTCACGGCGGCGCTCAGGAGCGCGGGCGCGATCTCCTGTCCCCTCGGATCGATGATGTAGCTGTGCAGTTCCCCCTGCTGGGTCCAGACGACGTTCATGATGCCGGGCATGGCGTCGAGGACCTCCTTGACCCCTTTGCCGTCCCCGCGCACTTGCAGATACAGCCGTCCCGTTTTCATGAGCTGCTCGGAAATCTGCTGCGGGGTCCCCTCCGCGACGATGGCGCCCAGATTGACGATGAGGATGCGGCGGCAGACCTTCTCGACTTCGGAGAGGATGTGCGTAGAGAGAAGGACGGTCCGATCGCGTCCCAGCTCGCGGATGAGGATACGCACCTCGCGCATCTGATTCGGATCGAGTCCGATCGTGGGCTCGTCCAGGATCAGGACTTCCGGGCGATGGAGAATGGCGTCCGCGAGCCCCACGCGCTGCCGATATCCCTTCGACAGCGTTGCGATGATCGAGTGCTGGCGGTTCTTGAGACCGCATCGGTCGCAGGCCTCTTCGACTCGCATTCGACGCTCGCGGCGCTGAACCCCCTTGATGGACGCGCGAAAGTGCAAGTATTCGGAGACGCGCATCTCGGGGTAGAGAGGATTGGACTCGGGAAGGTACCCGACCCGGCGGCGGACGGAGAGGGAATCGCGCCGGCAGTCGAACCCGGCCACGCACGCCGACCCGCTCGTGGGGGGAAGAAAGCAGGCGAGGATCCTCATCGCGGTCGTCTTCCCGGCGCCGTTGGGGCCGAGGAAGCCGACGATTTCTCCCTTGCCGACTTCGAACGAGATCCCCTGGAGAGCCACAACCCCCGGGTAGAGCTTGACGATGTCCTTCGCTTCGATCATTCCCCTATTACGACGGGCGTCGCGCCCGCGTTCCTCGCGGCGGGTATCATCGCCGTCCCGCGGGGAGATGTCAACCACGCCAATCCTCACCGAGGTCACAGAAACGCGCCCCGGGCGGTCTCCATTCGATATGGGCTCAAGAGGAGCGGCCTCCGATGCCACAGAAGCGCGCCCCGCGAGGGACCCAGTCCACATGGGCTGACGGGGCGCGGCCTCCGTGTACACGTTCTGTTCTCTTCAGGTTCCTGAGTTCGATCAGGAACGTGCTTCAGTGGCATCTGTGTCCCCCTCCGCGTAAGATCCCGGCGATGCGCTTTGCCGTTTTCGCGGGCGTCGTTCTCGTTCCAGCCGTGGCGCTCTCGGTCTTCTCGTGGCGCGCGTACCGGAGCGAGGAGGCGGAGCGGGCCTCGGAGGTACGCAGGCAATCCGCCATCGCTCTCCGGGCAACGCTGGCGGATGTCGAGTCCCAGCTTCGAAACGCGCGGGAACGAGGATGGAAACGGACACGCCCCCCGCAAACACGTCCCCTCTCTCCGGCGATCCCGCTCGACGAGCGTCTGGCCCGAGAGAATCCGACCCTGGCCGAGTCGTACGAACGCGCGGTGAAGCTGGAGTTCGAGGCTCGAAAGCCGTCCGAAGCGTGCGGCCTCTATGCGGCGCTCGAAGCGGAGGCCGAGACGGAGGGCACGAGAGCCGCCCTCCTCTGGGCACAAGCGCGCGCCGGACGCTCGAAGGCGATCTACGAGCGAATCGCCGTGGAATTCGGCTCCATCCCCGGCGAATCGGGGATTCCCTTGGGCGCTCTCGCTGCGGTGCGGCTTTTCGAACTCGACCCATCCGCCGATCGCGCCGCCCGGATCGCGCGGGAGTTCGACGAAGCCGGACTCTCCGCCTCCCTGCGCCTCCTGCTGCTCGAAGACCGACCGTTTCTCCGCCCGCTCATCGAAGAAGCGAAGGCGCTCGCCCTGGCGGAAAACGGGATCGCGCGGGGCGTTCCTTCCGATCGATTCGTGAGGATCGACGGCCATCCCTGGCTCATTTCGGTGCGGCCCCCGGCGGCGATCCCCCTTCGGCTGGACGAACTGAAACTCGCCGGCGCCGACGGCTTCGTTTTCGAGATCGACGGCGAATCCGGCGAGCGCCTCGCGTCGTCGGAATTCCCCGGCCTGGCGCTCGGCGTTCGCCTCGCGGACGCATCTCGGTTGCGAGTGCCCAAGGGCCGACTCCTCCTGACGGGAGCTCTCCTGGGTTGTTTGGTCGCCGCCCTGGGACTGGGGATCTTCGCGATGTTCCGAAACGTCCGCGGAGAACTTCGCAGCGCTCGTCTCAAGAGCGAGTTCGTCGCGGGAGTCTCGCACGACCTGCGGACGCCGATCACCTCCATCCGGATGTTCGCCGAGATGCTCACGGACGGCCGCACGACCGAAGAGGCACGGCGAGACTACCCTCGGCTAATCCATCGCGAAAGCCTTCGGCTCTCGAGGATGGTCGAGAATGTTCTCGACTTTTCCCGAATCGAAGACGGACGAAAGCAATACGCTCTCGCTCCTCAAGCTCTGAATCCGCTCGTCCAAGAGGCGGCGCAGGCGTTCCGGTCGAGAGAGATCGAGATTCGCAGCACGATCCCGAAGGACGCGATACGGGCGAAGGTGGATCGGGATGCCGTCGTCTCGGCGGTTCAGAATCTCCTCGACAACGCCGTGAAATACGGACGAGGCCCCATCGAACTGGAACTCTCGGCTCGGGGAGAGATCTCGGTCCAGGACCACGGCCCCGGGGTCCTGCCGGAGGAACGGGAAAGGGTCTTCGAAAAATTCTATCGGGGGGCGGCGGCCGGCGGTCCCTCCGGGGGCGCGGGACTGGGGCTCTTTCTCGTCCGCCACACGATGGAGGCGCACGGCGGCAGCGTGTCGGTCGACGGGGCACGATTCGTGTTGAGGTTTCCCGAATGGCGCGAATCCTCGTCGTAGAAGACGATCCCGCGATCCTTCGCGGACTCGTCGATGCGCTCCGGCAGGACGAGCACGAGGTCCGAAGCGCCCGCGCCGGGCCCGAGGGACTTGAGCTCGCGCTCCGCGAGGACGTCGAGCTCGCGATCCTCGACGTGATGCTGCCCGGCTTGGACGGATACGAAATCTGCAAGCGGATCCGCGCCGACGGGCTCGCGATCCCCGTTCTGTTCTTGAGCGCCCGGACGCGCGAGTCGGACAAGGTCGTGGGTCTCGAGTTGGGCGCGGACGACTACATCACGAAACCGTTCGGCGTGGCCGAACTCCTTGCCCGCGTCCGAGCCGCGCTCCGGCGGACGAAGCGGGAGGAGAATCCGGCCCTCAAGCAGTTCTCCTTCGACGACGTGACGGTCGATTTCGAGCGGCACCGTGCCGTCCGTCGCGGAAAGCCCTTGGGACTCACGGCCCGAGAATTCGCGCTCCTCGCGTACTTCATTCGCCGTCGCGGAAAACCGGTGACGCGCGAGGAACTCTTGACGGGCGTTTGGGGCCACGAGGTGCCGCCGCCTACGCGCACGGTAGACACCCACATCGGACAGCTCCGGAAGAAGATCGAGAAGGATCCCGCGAATCCGAGATTCCTCACCTCGATCCGGAGCGTGGGATATCGATTTGACACAACCGTGACAAAACCCTGACCCAACCCGGACGGGGTCTCCGCGGAGTCTGCCGTAGTATCAGCGGAGACAGTAATAGGAGGATTCGATGCTGGCGATGCTCTTGCTCTGCGGGACCCTGCAGGATGCCGAGACGCGGTACCGGGAAGCGCTCTACCACGAGGTGGACAAGGGCGAGCTGGACCGGGCGATCGAGCTCTTCGCGCAAGTGGAGGGCGACGCGCGCGCGCCGGAGACGCTCCGTGCCCGCGCGGCTTTTCGCCGCGCGTGGTGCCTCGAGAAGAAGGGTTCGAAGGTGGACGCCGAGCGTGCCTACCGCGACATCGCGACGCGATATGCAGGCCAGCCGGACGTCGTCCAAAAGGCGAGGGAGCGGCTGGACCGCCTGGTCTCCGGCAACGGCGGATCGGCGACGACGCCGGATCAACGGATCGCCGAGCTCATCCTTCAGCTCGGATCGTCCGATGGGAACGTCCACGATCAAGCCACGAGGATGTTGGTGCTCATCGGCGAGCCGGCGGTGCCTGCTCTCCGCCAGGCCCTGGGCCACAAGGATGTCACTTTGAGCGCGATGGCGGCCTCGATTCTCGTCGAGATGGGCCAGGACAGCGGGACCTATGAACCCTTGATTCGCGGTGTTCGCGAGGGCTTGGTGGACCGGGCCTCCATGGACCGCCGACCGATCGTCGCGGCACGGCTTGCCAAGCTGCTCGAAAGGCAGGAGGGATATCGGAAGGACTTCGTGGAGACCTTTCGGAAGCTCGAGAATGGAGAGGTTCGGGCCGCTCTTCTGCTGGTTCTCAAGCACGTCTGGATCCCGGAATTGAAGGACCTTCTTCTCGATCTCCTGTGTGGGGGAAGCGGCGTCAAGACGTGCGGACGTGTTGTCGATGCATTGAGGATTCGGCGGGCCAACGAGCTGATCCCCATCCTTCAGCGTCTCGAGAAGGCGCGCGAGGCCGAGGCGCGGGCGGTCATTCTCCTCGAAGACGTGAGCGTGGAGCGGGTCGACGACGAAGCGCTCGGTCAGGCGCTGACTTGGCTGTGCCCGCTCCGGACTGTCCTACCTGAGGAAAAGTATGAAATGGCGAGACACAACTCGGCAAACACACGTGCACGAAGGCTCCTCACGGTCGTTACCCTTCCGACGTTTCTGAAGACTTCCGGTCCCGTGTGGCTGCGGAGCCCTCACAAAGAAGTTCGAAAGCTGATCTTGAGCCAACTCGACGCCGATCGGATGGCGATCGCTCTTTCGCTCTATGCCGACGACCTAGATCTGGACACCCGGTCGGAACTCCTTGGGATCTTCGGTCAACACCTCGAGGCGATTCGAGATGCTTCCACTCGAAACGCCATCGTCGCGCTCCTCTGGAGAGTCGCGGATCGAAGGAGCGACGTTCGCGATACCACACTCTCCGTTCTAGCCGAGGTGGTGAAGGAATCCGATCCTCGCTGGGAGGAGCTCCTGAGGGGTTTGGTGTCCGTGAAATCCGAGTCGGAATTCGAAGGGTACTACCAAAGAAGAAGCGAAGAAGGGAGGACCAGGATCCTCCGCTTCCTGGCACGGGAAATCCAGACGGGCGAGGAGGATTACCGAATCCGCTGTTGCGATGCTTGGTACGCCATAAGAGACTTCGACGCGTTCAAGGTCTTCGCCAAGCTTGCGGCGGATTCCGCTCAGCCTTTCCGGTTGCGCCGGAGGGCGTTGTATTCTCTCATCCATCTGGATGACCCATCTCCCTACCTAGAGAGTCTGGCCGCTCTCGTGAAGGATCGGGATCCCGACCTTCGGCAATCCGCCGTCTTCGGACTCTCCAAGATCTCCGATGGCGAATCCGCCCGAGTGTTGGTGGGGCTGATCGAGGACTCCGATCCGAAGGTACGATCGACCGTTACCGACTACTTCCTCCGCCATCCCAGGAAAGAGTACATCGGACCGATCGCGCGCATCTCTCAGTCGCACAACGTGGCTCTACGCCGCTCGGCCGTTTCGGCCTTGGCCGGCCTCGAATCGCTCGAGGCGGTGCCGCACCTCATCCCCCGTCTGGAAGATGAGGATGCCGCTGTCCGACGAGCCGCGCGAGCGGGGCTCGAGGGGATCAAGAAGCACTACGAGGAAGTGGAGCAGTGGAAGCGGTGGTACGAAGGGGTGAGGGGGAAGTAAGAGCTCATCCCGGTAGGCTCGTGAGCCGCGGCGGGCCGAGGGGGCGTAGCCCCACACCGAGCCAGCCCAGGTGTATCCTCCCGCGATATTTGCAACGAACTGCGACCTGATTTCTCACGTCTGTTGCCGCGACTCGGTCCTTTTCCGAAG
>CAZGKV010000066.1:0-24422 GCA_964526305.1 uncultured Planctomycetales bacterium
AGTTCTCACGCAACGTGCGTGAGAATCGCCATATCAACAAGCGCGGGAAACGACACTTGAACGACCGGAAATACCACACGATGGAGCAGGCGGCGGCGTACCAACCCAAGAACCGATCTGATCTCGCTTTGACAGTGGTCGATGACAAGGGGCAATTCCACATTTCATCCGAATTCTTGGCTCTTGCACCGGTAGGGTCCATTACGCAAACGGATGCCCTGGCCTATATCGCTTGGCTCCGCGTAGCGCTGAAGAGGAAATGGAATAGAGATTGGACCGTACGCCTACCCGAGAGCAAGGAATACGAAAAGGCAATCCGGGGTGCAGACGGGAGACTGTACCCTTATGGAAACCGATACGATGGCTCGTTCGCCAACCAGAAGGGATCGCCCAAGGATGAGTTGTGCTTCTTGCAAGTCGTGGGCTCCTATCCTGCGGACGAGTCTCCGTTCCGAGTTCGAGATGGTATTGGCGGAGTTTGCTCTTGGACGAAAACCCTCGGGGGAACACTCGGGAGTGAGACGCTCATCGTCGTCAAAGGGGCCTCGACGGAAGCCTGGGAAGGACTGAGCCTGTGTGCGGTGGAGCAAGAATTACAGCGGGATCGGTTTTTCTCCACGGTGGGCTTCCGCCTCGCCGCGGATCTTCCCGCCGAAGAAAAGTGAGAAGTCCGCGGAATCAAACCTCCCCTTCAGAAAAGTCCGGCGTGCCTGGCGCCCCGAAGTGAATCGTCAAGTGTTCGTCCCTATCCGCCTCCCTTGGATTTCTGCGATTCCAGTTTCTCGGCGAGCGCGTGATACCGGAGCAGTTCTCGCTTGATCGATTCTAGGGATAGGAGTTCATGACCAAGGTTTCGAAGGCTCTCTTCGAGCAGGATCAACGCGACGTCGGGACCCACGGTGCAAGTCTCGTGCACCCTCACCTCCATGCCGGTCTGACGCAGCAACCGGTCGACATACGACGAGTTCACCGGAATCGCGCGGGCCCCCCAATGGAACTTCGGAGTTCGGCCCAAGTCGCGGGTCATCCAGAAGTCTCGAACGGAGACGGCCATTCCAGGGCTGCCTTCCTCGATCATCCGAGATTTCGGGTCCATCTGCCTCTCCTCTCGTCGTTACTTCGCCCGTGCCTCGACCCGCCCTCTCCGTCCTGCCTTCATTCCCATTCCATCGGTCCCCACGATGAAAAGAGATTGGGGACTGAGCGCCAAGGCCACCGCAGTGCCCCCCCCGAAGGCCGGGCCGCTGATGATCACGCCTCCCGTACCGAAGCCTTCGTCGAGGGTGCCTCGGTTCCACTTCTCGATCCGCCATCGAACCGTCCCATTCTCCCCGCTGAAGTCATAGCCCGCAACATAGAGCCGGCCTCCATCCATGATCGCGGCGCGGGGACGATCGGAACCATTCGTGGGATTCGACGCACGATGGTCCAGGAGGGCCCCCGAAATCGAATCCCGGAATTCCAACCGCCACTGATCGTCGCCGGGACTCGAGTCGCTTCCGAATACGATCAGTCCGTCTGGGGTTACGACGACTCCGGCGGCGCTGTCGTCCCCCGGTCCAAGATCGGCACGCACAACACCAGGGCGCTCGGGCTCTCCGAATTCCCTCACGAACTCTCCGGTATCCAGGCGTCGCTTCTCGATGCGCCACTGGAGATCTTGCTGCCGTGTTTGGTCGTATCCCGCGACGTAGAGCACGCCGGAGTCGATGGCCATGCCGAGCGGCGACTCGACTCCCGGGCTCAGACTGGAATAGACGACTCCACCGTTCCCGAAGTCCGGCGCCAATTGTCCAGTGACGCGATCCAGTTTGACGATGAGCCAGGCCTCGTCGAGGGGGGCAACCGTAGCCATTCCGACGACGTACAGATTCGCCCCATCGACCGCCATGGCGCGCGGGGTGTCGTAGTCCATGCTGGGGTTAAGCGCCCTGAACCCGTCTCCCCCGAAGGTGCGATCGAGCTCACCGGTCATCAGGCTGCGCTTTTCGATTCTCCAGCCTTTGTCCGCCCCGTCGAGGGAGAAGAATCCGGCGAGGTACAGGAAGGAGCCGTCCGTGGCCATGGCGGTGATCTCGTCGTCGAAGGGGCTGGGATCATTCTCCACCGCCCCGTCGGTCCCGAAGTCCGCGATCCGCTCGCCGGTTGTAAGGGAGCGCTTCTCGATCAGCCACCCATAGCCGGTTTGTCCGGATTGGCGCGTTCCGCCGAGGTAGAGCGCTCCCGCGGCGACCACGGTTGCGGCCCAGTAGTCGGACTGGGGGGCCGTGAGCACCCCTCCGACTCCGAAGCTCAGGAGCAATTCGCCCGAGCGTATTGCGGGGACCTCATCTTCCCCGCCTCCCCCTCCGCCTCCGCCACCACAACCTGCGAGCACGAGACCCAAGACTCCGAACGCCAATCGTCGTCGCATCTTTTCCTCCCGGCAACGGAACGAGGTTCTATAGCCGGAAGGGGAGAGAGTGTCTAAGAACCCATTTCTCGGCGCACGCACGCGGGCGGGTCCTCGCCAGCGGGACCGGATCCGGTCAGTGACTCCTTGCGATGTGGGAACCTATTCCCATGCTGCAAGAACCTGGTACCACGCCTCTTCGCCCATCGGGTGGGCGATCGTCGCGGGGATGGCGAAGAGTAGTGAGATCTCCCGGGAGATTCCCTCGGGTTACTCTTTTCTTACGGGATTGGTTGCGGGTTCCCCTTGGGTCTCATAGGCCTTCGGATAGAGCAGCTTCCCCTTTTCGCAGTCGGCCCCGGGTCCCTTCTCCCGCTCTGTGGGCTTCCTCATCGCCCTCATGGTGGGATCGTCGCGGTCCGCGAGGACGATGTAGCTGACTCTTCGTCCCGGAGCTCCGAACACGCGGAGACGCGTGAAGTCCTTGTTCCACTCATATCCGACCTCGAAGGGCCTGCCCACCGAAGTGAGGACGGCGCTGGCCTGATCTTCCTTCGTAAGTCCTGGGAAGTACCCGGGAAGCGCGAACTCTCCGACACCTTCGTCGTTCAAGTCCACCACCCCCCGGTAAATGCAAAGACTCTCGGGAGACTCGACGAAGTAGTGACGGAGCGTCTTATTCCACGGATCGTCGGGGTGGTCGATTAGGAAGCTACCGCCGCCCTTCGTCAGATTCCCCGTGATCTTCACATCCCCGGCGAAGTAGCCGGCATACACCGTTCCCGTGCCGTCCTTGAATCCAAGCCCTCCGAAATTCGTGTTGGTATACGCTCCCACAACTCCGCCGGAATTGTTCCCGCTCCCCAAATCGTATCCGAATACCCCGGCGTGATACTCGGAGCCGGAGCTCCCCGCCTCCCCATACACCCCAGCGGCACCGGCGAAGACCCCTCCGCTAATCCAAGCCGTCTTCGTCGTGGTCGCGGATTGCTTCCCGTAAATCGCTCTACTCCCGTTGGACGTGGAATCCGTAATGAAGCTGACGTGGGTTACCGCGCTCCCGGTTCCACTAATCGCGCCGTCGCCGGCGATCCGCACGCGTTCCAGAAGAGCTCCACCGCTCGTCCGGGTCTGGAACACGAGCGCGCTGGTCTCCGATCCAGTGGCTGCATTCGTAAGCAGCGCCCCGATCCTCGCCGCCTGCTCCTGCTCGTTGTTCGAATCCTCGATCTTGAAGAGAATGCCGCCGCCGAGATTGTTCAGGGCCGTGCCCGATGTCTGCCGCTGAAGCTCCATGACGTCGACGAGCGTGCTCGTGGAGGGATCTACCGACAGGAATTGTCCTGCCAAGTTGAGTGTTCCCCCCCCTTGGGCTGTGACGGAGAGACCGTACACACTCTTGGTATTCCCCCCGGTGGCCGCCACGGCTGTCGAGTAGATGCCGTAGACACTGCCCGAGCCCGTTCCCGTCGCAGTGCTGTCGCCGTAGAGCGCGTAGAGGGTAACGGTGTTCCCGGCGCCGGAAGCATCGGCCTCCGCATATAGGCCGCGAACCGTCCCGGCACCGGTGCTCGAGGTGGAGGCCCAGCCATAGCACCCGGTGTACGTTCCTGTTCCACTCTCATTTACGTGTCCATACACACCTCGGCCTCCGTCCGATGACGCATTCCCCTCCACTCCCGTGTTATTGGCCCCATTCGTCCCATTCGCCAGGCCGTAGACCCCCGTGCAATAGACCGAACTATTCGCGGCCGATCCGTTCGCGTTCCCGTACACTCCGATGTTGTTGTTGCTCCCGGCCGTCGGGCTTCCGGAGGCGGTCCCCTCCACGCCGTAATTCGTACACGCAGACCCCTGGGAGGAGGTATCCCAGCGAGCCGAAGTTCCTGTCACGCCGTTGAACACTCCCTCCGCCCCTACCGAACTCACGCTCCCCTGGAAGCCTCTTGTGGGGTCGCCCGTCGAAGTGTTCGTGATCGACAAGACATATCCCCCGCCCCCCACCGAGGCCGAGCTCGTATCCTGCATATTCCGCTGAATGAAACTCGATTGGGAATAGGTGCTGGCCGCCAGCTTGCTTCCGTCGTACCACACGAATTGGTTGGAGGTGAACGAGATGGCGTTGGTCCCTCCGTAGGCGATCCCGATCGCCGTCCCATTCCAGATCGAACCCGATCCCATCGTCTTGTTCGTGAGCGTTTCCGCTGCATCGCGATTGACGACGACCCGTTCCGCACCGTCGTAGTACCTGAGCACCCCCCCCGAATACCACAAGTCCCCTGCCGCGGTGCTCGATCCGGCTCCCGAGAGGTTAAAGTAGCCCACGGACCCCCCGTCGAACCGCAACCGCGCCTTCTGAACGTAGATGTCCGTGGTCGCGGAACGCCCGGTGAACGAGAGTCTCACCTGGGGGGTGGATAGGTCGTCATTGGTCTTGACCTGGACCGGATCCTGTCCGAGAAGTTCGGGAGTCCCGGCCCACAGCACCATACCGGCCGCGAAGATCCCCGTCCTGTTCATCCCTGCCTCCCGGTTCGATTCCCCACTGATCGAAGCGGCTGCGCGATCCACCCGTCTAGCCGAATCGGAAGAGAGAGTGTCTCTCCCGAAAGCGATGGAGCACAACCCTACTAGCGGGTTTGGGAGGGATTAATTTAGAGAAATCTACTACCCGCCGCTCATGGGAGAGGGAGTTTCGGTGCTGATGGCCAACTCCGGGTCGGATTGCTTGCCGTAGGCGTAAGCATGGGCGGGCGGGTCGAACATCCCAAATCCCTTGGCGTGAAGGTTGATCATGAGCACCGCAATGTCGGCACGCGCCGGCGCGACGCGGGGCTCAAGCTCCTCGAGGCCGAGTGTCGTGATCTTCACCATACCCCCAAACCTCCCCCCTCTGACTCCACCCGGTGGCGTATGGTAGGAATTCCGGGCCCTTCTATCAATCTCTATCGACTATTTCTCGAGTTTTCTCAACTCCTCGTCCAGCCAGGTCCGGTCCACTTCTCCGGTTACCCGGATTCTCTCGATGGTGGCTTCCGAATTGACCAGTCCGATGCCGACCAGTCCCGACGTGAACTCCGCGTTCTTGGCATCCACGACCTTGGCTCGGTTGACGAAGAACTCGATGTCGGCGCCTTGGCGCAACATCCGGAAGAGGTATTCCTGGTCTCGTTTGAGATCGACCTTGCTCCCGGACTTGAGCAGGGCCTGTTGCCAGTTGCCGCCTCCGATCGGAAGCTTGAGTATCAGGGCCCCTTGAAATCTCGGCCCCCCGCCGCCGAGTTCGGGCAGGCCGAGATAGCCCTGATCCGATCCTTTGCCGTGAAGGGCCAATCCGATTCCCTGGTCCGCGTGCGAGCGAACCGTCACTTCGACCTCCACGTTGCCGCGGAACTGGGCTTTCCCGTACCAGAATCCCGTTCCCTTCAACCGCACGCCCCTCTCCGCCTTGACCGCGGTCAATTGCGCGCCGGCGGCCGTGATGGAGAAGTCGGCCAGCTGGTCTTCCGCCGCGAAATCGTACACGACCTCCAGACGCCCGCCGGCCTGCTTGGCATCGCCTTTGAACAGATCCTGGACCGATGCCTTTTTCTTGGGGTCTTTCTCCTTCTTCTCGAGCTCCTGGATTCGCTCCCGGACGGTCTGAATTCGCGGCTCCGCCATCTTGCTGCCGTCTTCATCGAAGAGGGTCGTGAGGTATTCGGTATTGGCGTAGTTGTCGCGCAAGTCGCGGAGAATCTTCAGGGCCTCCGAGTACTTCTTCTTGGTGTACGCCGACACGGCGTTGTTGAACTTCTGTTTCGCCTCCGCTTCCTTCGCCGGGGAGGCGATGTTCTTGACCCGATCCAGATACCGCTCGATGCCGAAGCGCGGCGCGGGATCTTTCACTTGCTCCAACCAACCCGCGGCATCGGCCAGAGCGCCGGAATAGAAGAAGAGCAGAGCGCATCGGAGAGGGGCGTAGACATCCGCGGAACCGCGACGGGCCAGGATCACCACATCGGCGTCCGCGATCCCCGAGGAGTTCCGGGGAGCCACGAGCAATTCTTCCGGGGACGGCGATGCGTTCCTCCGCACCGACAAGCGCCACGGATCGCCCGCAGTCCGGGAGAGCGCCTTCGCTTCCACGATGTTTCGAAGCGCCGCCGAACACTTCGAGAACTTCCCCGGGTCCTTCGCCAGGAGCTCCGCCCCGGACAACGCCTGCTCGATGAGCTCTTCGAGGAGCGCGAGGGCCCGAGCCTCCATCAGGAACTCATAGGCCAACCTTCGCCCGGCCGCTTGCGCCTCCCGTGCCGCCGACTCGACGGCTCCGACGGTCCTGGAATCGGGCGGACCGATGCGCTTCGGATCGAGGAGGGCGTCCAGGAGCGGAAGCTCCCCCTCGCCGAACACCGAGGGCCGCATCCAGGCATACGTTTCGCCGCTCCGGAATTCGCGGAGCGCGTGGCGCCCTTCGAGGAGATCGCGCCTCGCCAGCGCCTTTTCGAAGGCGGGGAGAATCTCCGTCTTGTACGCCTCGGGCGCCCGGGCTGCGGCCTGACGCCTCGCCTCCTCGGCCCCCGTACGGATCTCCTCCGATCGACGGCGCAGGAGCGCGACGAAGTCCGCGTCGGCCGCGAATGTCCCCTGCAACCCCTTCAGCCGCTCGAGCGCCCGCCCAACCTTCGCCGGAGTCGGCGGCTCCGAGAGGATCTTGGCGAGATCCTCCTTCAAGATCTCCTCGCGAAGCCGGGTCATCTCCTCGGCCTTGTCGGGGCCGTATCGATCCAAGACGTCCCGGACGGCGCGATAGGCTTCGTCGAATCGCCCTTCGCTCCTCGCCTCCGCGATCCGGTTCTTGTCCGCGAGGTAGGCGCGCGGAATATCGATGTCGAGGAGCTCCCGAATGAGGTTTTTCTGATCTTTGCCCGCCTCCGTCGATTCATACTCGGGGTCCAGCTCGCGCGCCCTGCGGAGCGCATCCGCGAATCGTCCCTCGGTCCGAGCCTTCTGAACCTCCGATTTCAACTCCCTCCACACCCGGTCCTTCACCGTTTCGTTGATCTTCGCCCGCATTTCGGCGACCAGCCGGATCCACTCTCCCTCGTGAATGGTCTTCGCGAACTCTCGCGTATCCTCTTCCCCGCGCTGCAGGATTCGCTTGATCCACCCCTTCTCCATGGTGCTCATCTGGGCTCGACAGAATTCGCGGTAGGCCTCGACACGCTCCCGATGCTCCTTCGCGCGGGGCGATTCGGCCGGATCTTTCGGGGGGGGATCCCGGCGATCCACGAGCGTCGGAGTGGGGAGAGCTTCCTTCTTCGGGCGGAAAAGGAAGAATCCGCCGACACCAAGGAGGACGAGGATCGAGACCGCCGCCACGTAGGGAGCGAGCGAGGACCGGCGCTGAGACGCGCGCAGGCGAAGCGCGGTGTCCGTTTTTCGTTCCACCCGCCGGGTATTGTGACGGCTCGGCGGGCGGGCGACGGGCTTCCCCCCCTTCGAGAGCGTCTCGAAATCCGTTACCAGAAGCGAGGCGTGCTGGTGTCGATCCTCCCGCCGCTTGGCCATCATCTTCAGAAGAAGCAGATTGAAGCTTTCCGAGATCGCGGGACACCGCTGAAGGGGCGGATCCACGGGATCGGTGACGTGCTTCGTCATGATCGCCATTGGATTCGGCCCGTCGAAGGGCGGCGTCCCCGTCGCCAGATGGTAGAGGCTCGCGCCCAGCGAGTAGAGGTCGGCCCGAATATCCACCGCCTCGCCGCGCGCCTGTTCCGGAGAAATGTAGTTGGGCGTGCCTACGCTCAGACCCTCCTGGGTCAGATTGGCATCTCCCTCCTCCGTCTGCTTGGCCAGTCCGAGGTCGCACAACTTTGCGATCCCCGTCTTCGTGATCATGATGTTTTCGGGCTTGACGTCTCGATGCACCAGCTCATGGCGCTCCGCGTGATCGAGGGCTCGCGCAATCTGAAGTCCGATCTGGACGCACCGAGCCTCCGCCAATCGACCCTCGCGACGAAGAATGCGATTCACCGGCTCTCCGTCGATGAGCTCCATCACGAAGTAATGGAAGCCCCCGGCCTCGCCGACGTCGATGCCCCCGATGATGTTCTCATGGTTGAGGCGGGCGACGGCACGGGCCTCGCGGAGAAAGCGCTCGACATACCCACGATCCTTGCCGTACTTCGGGGCCAGGACTTTGATGGCAACGAGGCGATCCATCGAGATCTGGCGCGCCTTGAAGACCGTGCCCATGGCCCCCGCGCCGATTTTCCCCAGGATTTCGTATCCGGGAATACGCAGGAGATTCGTCGAGGTGGCCGGTTTGGCGTTCGCCGGCTCGGCGGTCTGGAGCCGGCGGACGTGGTCCACCTGGTCGAGGGAGAGATACCCTTTTTCGATGAAGACTTGGCCGAGCGGTTTCGAATCGAACCCCGCCGTCCGAAGACGGAGCTGAATCTCCAAGCACTCCTTGAGCTGCGGTTCGGTAATCAACCGCTCGCGGAGAGCGATCTGGCCGAACGTCCGTTCGGCCTTATCCTCCGCCGCGGAAGAAGCATCCAGCATCTAGCATCCTGCATCTAGCAAGCACCCGGCGAGTAGGGCCGAGTCACACACGCCATACTCGCTGCGGGAGAACACTGTGGGTTGTTGCCGATCGAACATAAAGAAACCAGGAAGCCAACAGAGCAAGGGCCTGAGCGCGGCACACCCCATTCCTGCGTCAAGGGAGCGTACCCGTGGTCCGGCCCATCGAACGTCGGCGTGGGCTCCGCCAAGCCGACACCGTGACAGCCCTTCCAGGTTTCCTGGCTTCCTCATAAGACCAAAGGACTTCCCCGGGTGTGGCATAGATGCCAAACGCTAGAGGCCCACGGTGTTCCCACTCGCCGGCTTGAACCTGCCCCATCCTGACCCAACTCCGGCAACCTAGTCCATCCAACCCGCTCCAGCCGCCCGCATTAAACCATACGGGCGAAAGGGGGGGAAGGACTCACTAGATTTTCGGTCAGACATCTCCCTTTGCAAGCGGATCCGTCCTCCGAGAGGAGACAACCATGAACGAAACCGAGATTCGTACCACCGACACCTTGAGAGGCGAGGAACTTCTCGACTTGGCGGAAGGCCGCCTTCTCGCCATCCGCGTTCCCGGGTACTGCCCCGAGCCGCAGTCCGAAATCCTGAGCCAGAGACTCTTGAACCATCATCGTCTTTTCCGCTACTCCGAAAACCCGAACGTCCTCGGAATCGGCATGGACTTCTGGGATCCCTGCAAGTGCGGGAAGGACGAGGAGAGTTGGCTGCTGGAAAACCCGGATCGTCTCCGCGACCGATACTACGAGGAAGCCCGACCTGCGATTTGCGATATGCGGCGCGCCCTGGAGCCCTATCTGTCGCCCATGGACAAGCTCCGACTCGAACTCCAGGAGGCTTGGCCCGCCGGAGCGAATCTCGGCAACGTCGAAGGGCGCCCCATGTTCGTCGGAGTGGCGCGCGTTTTCGAGGACGGCGCGGAGGCGTTTCCCCACGACGACAAGATCGGCCGCGTGATCCCGGACGCCCCCAAGGCTCAAGAGTTCCTGGGCCAACTCTCGTGCAACATTTATCTGCAGACCTCGCGCGAAGGGGGGGAACTGGAGCTTTGGCGGGAACGCCTGACCTCCGAGACGTACGGTCGTTTCCACATGGACGACAGCACCTACGGCGTTCGTCGGGAAGAACTTCCGCCCTCCGAGGCGCTTCTTCAGCCCCAGGTGGGCGAGCTGATCCTCTTCGACGCCACGCGCCTCCATGCCGTGCGCAAGGTACAGGGTTCTCCGCGAGTCGCACTTTCCTGCTTCGTCGGGTATCGGGGACCCGAGTCTCCCCTCGAATTCTGGAGCTAGCCATGAGTGGATTCCGATTTCTCGTGACGTTGGTCGCGGCCCGGCCCCGCCGGGCCCTCGCCGCCGCAGGGTGCGCGGCCTTGGTGGGAGTCCTGGGCTGGGGCACGGCCGTCTTCGTCCAGTCCGTCGTCGACCACGTCCGAGATCTCCCCCGTCTGACCGCGATGGCGGGCGCCCTCGCGATCCTCCTGATCGTGCGGGCCGGTGTGTGCGCCCTCCGACGCCGCCTCCAGGTGGCGCTCGCGGAAGACGTGGACGGCGAACTCGCTGGCGAGTATTTGCGCCGGATCCTCCGACTCGAATTCCCGCTCTACGATACTCACAAGGCCGGCGACCTCGTTCGCCGATTGGGAGCCCTCGAGTTCGTCCGACACGTCGTCCAGGACCGACTGCTCGGAGTGCTCTTCGACGCCGTGCTCCTCGTCGCCGCCACGGTCGTTCTTTGCACGACGAGCGTGCCTTTGGCCCTACTCGCTCTCGCCGGCTCCTTGGTTCCCGCGATCGTCCTTGCGGCTCTCCGCTCCCGCGTGGACCGTCACTTCGAAACGACCCAAGAACTGGAGGGGCGCCTCACGCACGGATGCATGGACGATCTCCGAGGAATCCGCGACCTTCGCGTCCTGGCTGCAGAGGAAGCCGCGGAGGCTCGGCATGGAGACGAGTACGCCCGACTCCAGGAGGCGCGTCGCAAGCACGAGCTCTGGCAAGGCGCGGTCGGAACGGCGACGTCGCTTCTCACCTCGCTCGTCGTTCTCCTGGTCCTCTGGATGGGCGCGCGCATGGTGGGCGCCGGATCGCTCACGGTCGGACAACTCATGTTCGTCTATGCCATGTCGGGAATCTTGGCGGCGCCGATCGAGCAGTTGGCCGGGTTCTGGTGGGTCTTCGGCGAGGCGGAGATCGCGCTAGAGCGGGTCCGATCCGTCCTGCGGCTCCCGGAGGAACGCCGCGTCCCCGCCCGCGGGGAGGAAGACTTCCGCGGCGACATTCGATTCGAGGGAGTGACCTTCGGATACCGGGCGGACGCTCCGGTACTCCGAGAGCTCTCGTTGACCATCCCCGCCGGCGCGTGCGTGGCGATCGTCGGCGAAAGCGGCGCGGGGAAGTCCACGCTCCTATCTCTGCTTTCGGGCCTCCTCGTCCCGGACCGGGGACGGATCTTCGTGGACGGCCGGGACCTGCGGCTCGTTCCCCTCGAGGCGTGGCGCCGCCGCATCGGCGTCGTCTTTCAGTCGCCCCATCTCTTCGAGGGAACGATCGAGGAGAATATCCGCCTCGGATGCGCGGCCGGCCCCGAAGCCGTCCGTCGCGCCGCCCGCATCGCCCGCGCGGAGGAGTTCATCCTCTCCCGCCCGCAGGGATATGAGACGCCGATCCGACGCGATGGAGCGAACTTCTCCGGCGGTCAAGCCCAGCGCATCGCCATCGCGCGGGCCTTGGCCCGCGATCCTCGCGTCCTCCTCCTGGATGAAGCGACGAGCAATCTGGATGCGGCGACGGAGGCGGCGGTCTGGACCGCCCTCGCGGAGGGAGAGGGGCGGCGCACCACGATTTTCGCCGCCCATCGACTCGCCAGCACGGTCCGGGCGGACCACATCGTGGTCCTCCACGAAGGCCGAATCGCCGAGAGCGGAACGGTTCGGGACCTCATGGATCGACGGGGTCTTTACTACTCCCTCTGGAAACGGCAGATGCCGAGCGGTCTCGAATTCGGTCAAACGCGCGGCCCCCGGAGCTGATCCGTGAGGGGAGGAGACATCATGAAGCGATTTCACGGACGAATCGAGAACGGCTGCCTGACCGGAGTTCCCTCTCCCGAAAGCCACGGCGGGATCCGCGTACTGTGGCGCGGCTTCGTCGCCAATCGAAACGAACTCATCGCCGAAGCGAGGCGCCGCGGCGAGGTCCTCGAGAGTCCCGCCGAGGGAGAGCTCTTCGCCGCCGCCTTCCGATGGTGGGGGCCCGATCTCCAGAAACGCGTGTTGGGGGAGTACTCGGTCGTCGCGACCGACGGACGAGCCGCGGTTCTCACCCACGACGCCCTCGGCCTCCGACCTCTCTTCTACCGTCCTACGTCAGACTCCATCGAGTTCGCCTCGCACCTCGAAGATCTGGTCCTTCGGACCGGAGAGAACGGGATCGATCTCGCCTACGTCGCGGATCACCTCCTCGACGATCAACACTGGGGAGATCACACGCCCTACCGGCGACTGCACCGGCTCCCGCTTGGACGAACGCTCCACTGGACGGAGGGCCGCCTCCGCGAGCGTCGGACCTGGGACATGGCTTCCATCGCGCCCGTCCGATTCTCGAATCCAGGGGAGGTCGAGGAGCGCCTCCGCGAGCTGATTCGTGAGGCAGTCCTGACGGCCTGCCGAGCCGACGGTCCGATCTGGGGCGAGCTCTCCGGAGGCCTCGACTCTTCGACGGTGATGTGCGTCGCGGCTCAGGCGGGCGTGCCGCTCGAGGCGATCTCCATCGTCTTCGGTCGATCCCGGCGAGCGGACGATTCGCGTTGGATGCGCGAGGTTTTGGATCGCCACCCGATGCCCTGGCATCGAATCGACGGAGACGATCCCCTTCCCTTCTCCGTGGTTCCCGATCGGTTTTGCGCCGAGCCCCACTTCGGATTCGTCAACTGGGGCTGGCTGAGCCGGTATGAGGAGGAAGTGAAGGCGGACGTGGTCCTCACCGGACTGGGCGGGGATCAGGTTTTCGCAGGGGACCATCCCACGCCCCACTTTCTCGCCGACCATCTCCTTCGTCCGCATCGGCTCCGTCGAGAACTGGAGCGCTGGAGGACTCAGGATCGCGCGGAACGGTCTCAGCTCCACTGGCTTCTCCAGGCGGTCGTGCGTCCCTCGATCGATTTCCTGACGGGCCGGCGACTCCGGCACGAGGGAGCGCCCCCCGCTCCGGATTGGGTCCGGCCGGATTTCCTCCGCGCTCACCGCGGTTCGAGAAGCGGACCCCAGGTCCTGGGTCGGCGCTGCCGCACGATCGGCTCCCAAGCGTCGTGCGAAGAGATCTACTCCTACTGCAACCAGGACTACCTGACGAATCAGGTTCCTCTGAATTTCGAATACCGGTCGCCGCTTCTCTATCGGCCGCTGGTGGAATTCATGCACGCGGTGCCCTGGGAGGAGAAGGTGCGGCCGGGCGAAGACCGGCACCTGCAACGTCGTGCGTTGCGAGGAATCTTGCCGGAGAAAATCCGCGTGCGCCGGAGCAAGACGGACGCGGACCAGCCCTACTACGAGGGCCTGCGGACCGGGAGCGCATGGATCGAGGCGCTCACGCGATCCCCACGAATCGTGGAACATGGCTTTGTGGACGCGGACGCATGGTCGGACGCGGTGGCGGCGGCCCGGTTCGGCCAGGCGGAGGCCCTGCCTTCGTTCCTCGCCACGGCGACGCTCGAAATCTGGCTGCGGCAGATCGAAATCCTCAAACGCGTGCCCGAACGGACTGATCAGGTCGGCGTGGTCGAATAGAAAGGAGATCAGGATGGAGAAATCGAAAGGGCGGACGTATGCCGCCCCCGAGTGCGCCCGGGTGGGCCGCGCGGTGCGTCTCACCGGAGCGGGCCGCGGGTGCAAGGCGGACTGCAAGAACAAGTACCGGCGGTCCAAGTCCATTTCCGAAATCGACGAGTGAAAGGAGAACGACGATGAAGACCCAGGAGAACGCGAAGTACCGGACGCCCGAGATCGCGAAGATCGGGAAGGCTTCCCGCCTGACGGGTTCGACCCGCGGGGGAAACCGCTACGACAGCAAGTGCCACCTTCGCTGGTCCAAGCCTCTCGGAAACGGCGAGGCGGAGTAGTCTCGTTGGGGGAGGGAGCCCTCGGGCTCCTTCCCCTCTTTCGAAAGGGGAATCCCATGGCTCAGCTCACCGTCGGCGAAAACGTCCGGCACGTCGAATCGGACGGCCGCGCCGTCCTCCTCGATCTCCGATCCGAAGCCTACTTCGTGCTGGATCCCGTGGCGACGGAGATGTGGGGAGCCGTGACCGCGGGACAACCGCGCGAGGAGGCGATTCGGTCTCTCGGCGAACGGTACGACGTGGAGTTCGAGCGCCTGGCCGTCGACTACGACGCGTTCCTCCGCCGGTGTTGCGAGGACGGATTCCTGAGCGAAACCCCGTCCAAGGAGGAGGCCCACCCCATCGCCGGGAAGGCCTCTCGGCGATTCCCGACTTTTCGTGCCTGGTGGTCCTTGTTCCGGACGTCTCGCCGATTGCGCCGCGACGGATTCGCACGCACGTACCGATCGTACGCCCGGATCGCCCGTCCGGCGTCGAGCGGAAACCTCGAAGACGCCTTGAACGCGTTCGCCGCGGCTGAGAACTTCTATGCGCTCAAGCGCGCGCCCCAGGACTGTCTTCCCCGCTCCCTGGCCCTTTTCCGGTTTCTCCGGAACTCAGGAATCCCGGCGCAGCATCGAATCGGCGTCCGACTCTTCCCCTTCCTCGCCCACGCGTGGGTCGAGGTGGACGGGCGTGTGGTCCACGACGATCCCTCGAATCCGCAACGGTACGCGACGATCGCGAAGATCGAATAGCGCGACGATCCGCTTGGGAGTACACTCCTCCCCATGGGCGACCGCCGAGACAGCTCGTTGGGAGGTCTTCCGATGCCGGCGGGAGGGGAGCACTTTCCGCCCTCGCGCTGGTCGCTCCTCCATCGAATTCGGGAAGCCCCGCCGGAGGGGAAGCGCCCGCTCCTCGACCAGCTCATTCTCCTCTATTACAAGCCGGTCTATCGCTTCTTCCAGCGGGTCCTCGACGTCCGCGACGAGCGCCTGAAGGACGTCACCCAGGACTTCTTCACGCGGTTCGTCGAGAAAGACTTTCTGAAAAACCTCCACCATGAGAAGAGTTTCCGGAGTTTCCTCAAGGTGGCCTGCCGCCGCCACTACATCAACTGGCTCGACGCCGAGCGGGTGAGAAAAGCGCCGGGCGGGCGCAAGATCGTATCGCTCGAGGACGGCGAGATCGTCCCCGAGGCGCAGATGTCCCAGCTCCTCGACGAGGAGCTCCGGCAAGGATACATCCAACGCGGTGTGGAACGGCTCCGGGAGACTCTGACGGCCGAGGGAAAGGAAGCCTACTTCCGAGTCTTCGAACAGCGGACGCGATTCGAGGGCGGGAAACCGAAGGAGTATGCCGTCATCGCGAAGGAGCTGGGTCTCAGTCTCTTCGACGTCCGGAACTACCTATCTGTGGCCCGCAAGAAGTTCCGAGGAATCCTCGTAGAGCTTGCTTCGGAGGCAACCGACGACGCCAAGGCGGAGTTGAGGGACTTGGGGCTGGCGGAGTACGTCGATCGGAAAACGTCCTGACGTCGAATGCCCAAGGCACGCTGCGACAAGAGTCTCTCGGAGGATTTCCTCCAGCCGGCACCGGACTTCGAAACTGGATCTCGCCATTCTTGATGCTACAATGAATCATCATGATGCAGAAGATGAAGCTTCCCGCCAAGCCCATTACCCTTCGCAACCTGCCGCCGGAGATCGCCCGTGCGATCCAAAAACGTGCGAGGGAACAAGGCCTGAGTCTGAATCGGGCGGTGATCGCGATGCTCGAGGAGTCGTTGGGTCTCCGGCCGAATGGGCGGAAGCGCGCGCGGTATCATGATCTTGACTCCCTCTTCGGCACGTGGACTCCCCGCGAGGCGAACGACTTCGATGCGGCCCTCGCTGAACAAAGACGCATCGATTCCGAACTCTGGCCATGAATCGGATCCTGCTGGAAACCTCCGCCTATTCGGCTTTTCGGAGAGGAAACCCAAGCGCTTTGGAAATCGTCCAACTTGCGGAAGAGATCGCTCTCACCCCGATCGTCCTCGGCGAACTCTGGTCCGGATTCTCTCGAGGGAGCCACCGATCGAGAAACGAGTCGGAACTCCGGCGATTTCTAGATTCACCGCGAGTTCTCGTCGTCCCCCTCGTCGAGGAAACGGGAAGGCGATACTCGACGATCGTGACCGGCCTACTCGCCCGGGGTCGACCGATTCCGACCAACGACATCTGGATCGCCGCCTCGGCCATGGAGCACGGCCTTCGGATCGTCACCTCGGACGCCCATTTTCTCGAGATCCCCCAGGTCGTGGTGGAGCCCTTGGGCACGAACTGACTACGTCGTTTCCCCCACCGCCGCCCGGATCGATTCCAGCGCGATCGACATGAGCTTCTTGAGATCCCCCATCGAGATCGAGAGGGGCGGCATGAGGACGACCACGTCGCCGAGCGGACGGAGGATTGCGCCCCGCTTTCGGGCTTCGAGCGCGACTCGATGGCCCATCGCCGTCTCATAGGGATACGGCTCCCGCGTCGCGGGATCCCGGACGAGTTCGATTCCTGCGAGGAAGCCGCACAGACGGATGTCCCCGGCCTGCGGAATTTCGTAGAAATCTTGAAGCGCGTTTCCCAGGAAGTGCACCTTCCGACGCAGCTTCTCGAGGAGCTTCTCCCTCTGGAAGACCTTGAGCGAGGCCAGTGCGGCCGCGCAGGCGAGCGGATTGCCCGTATAGGTATGCCCGTGGGCAAGGTACTTTCGCTCCGCTCGATCGCCCAGGAAGGCCTCGTAGATTCGCTCGGTCGCCAGGGTGGCGGCCAGCGGGAGGTATCCGCCCGTGATCCCCTTGGAGACCGCCATCAAGTCGGGGGTCACGGATTCGTGCTCGCAGGCGAACATCCGGCCCGTGCGCCCGAATCCGGTCATCACCTCGTCCGCGATCAGGAGCACCTGGTATTGGTCGCACAACTTCCGCAGCGCGGCGAGAAATCCCGGAGGATGGACAATCATTCCCCCCGCCCCCTGGACCAGGGGCTCCACGAGGACGCCCGCCACCTGCCGCGCATGCGTCCGGAGAATTCCTTCGATCTCTTCCAGACAGTGTTTCCCGCACTCCTCGACGCCGTGCTTTCGGGGGCATCGGTAGGCATACGGAGTCGGCGCCTTGATCGTCTGGAAGAGGAGCGGGCGGAATCGTCCGTGAAAGGCCTCGATTCCCCCGACGCTCATGGCGCCGATCGTGTCTCCGTGATAGCCCTCGACGAGGGAGACGAACTTTGCCTTCTGAGGATGGCCCGTTTGATGCCAATACTGATAGGCCATCTTGAGCGCGATCTCGACCGCGGTGGACCCGTTATCGGAATAGAAAACCCTCGAGAGCCCGGGAGGCGCGATCGATACGAGTTTCTCGGCCAGTTCGATCCCCGGCGGGTGGGAAAGCCCGAGAAACGTGGCGTGGGACATCTTTCGGAGTTGTGCCCCCAGGGCCCGATCGAGCGCGTTCTTGCCATGGCCGTGGACATTGCACCACACCGACGAAATCCCGTCGAGATATCGTCCTCCGTCCACATCAACCAGGTACGAGCCCTCGCCGCGTTCGATGACGGGAAATTCTTCGGTCGCCCAGGTACGATGTTGCGTAAACGGATGCCAGAGGACCTTGCGGTCTCGTTCCCGCCACTCTCCCGACTTGGCCTTCTTCACGCGGGCGCCACTCTAGCCCGGGTGTCCCGGGGACGCCAGGATTTGGTGGCGCCCTGCCGGAGGTCCGGATCAGGGTGCGGCTCGGGGGATTCCCGCACCGAAAATGGAGCGGACGCTTCGGCCCATTTTTTTTGCCGTCCGGCCGTGGATTCTGGGGATATACTTTTCGACGACTGCTCGGACGGACCTCGGAAGAAGGGAGAATCGGATGAAGAATGGACCGGGGGCGCTGGCGTTCGCCGTACTTCTCACCCTCGCGGGATGCTCCAGCTCTTCCAACGGGAAGAAGGACGGCGGGGGCGGCGCGGCCGGCGGGCCGGGGACCTGCGAATTCGTCAAGCACGAAGACGACGGAGTCGGGAAGGCGAAGTTCGAGAAAAAGGAACTCCCTCCTTCGGTCGAGAAGGAAGAAATCGACAAGGGAGGGGAAGACGACGGGGTCGGAGAGGCGAAGCACAAGAAGAAGAAGTTCGCCATCACCGTGGGGACCACGGTCAACGGGACGTGTCCCCGATGCGACAAGAATTGCCAGTTCAAGATCGAAGCGTCTACGGCGGGGACGGTGACCGGCCAATACGCCTGCGAACATTGCCAGACGTTGCTGGCGGTCAAGTACAGCAAGGGCCAGCTCGAAGTTCACATGGTCGTTTGCGTCACCTGCCCGCGGTCTGACTGCAAGAAACGAAGCAATTACAAGATCAGCATCGCTATCAGCAGAGGCGGAGGAAGAGTCTCGGCGAAGTGTCTCAGCTGTAAGCAAGACATGACGTTCGGCGTCCCGCGACCCTAGCGAATCTGTCTGGGAGGAGAAGATGAAAACGTTGTCGCTGGCGGCGATACTCTGCCTATCGAGTACCGGATGTTCGAGTGATTCCGGGACGAAGACCGAGACCGAGGATGAAGACGCCGTCAAGGAGGCGTCCCCGAATTTCAAGGTGATGTGTCGAAGTTGCGGCACCGCGGTGAAAGTGGTGCGATGTCGAGAAGTCGCGAACACCCAGAATTGCGCGGGAGGAGACGCGACCCTGCCGGCCAGGCGACGATGCTCCATGAATTTCAAGCACCGTCATACCGTCCACCTCCAGTACCTCCACGCGTGGCACTGCGCCTCTTCACAGCACCCGATCGGAGGCGCCACCTCGATGGGCCAGTACGCGCGCCCGGCCGCCGGCTACGAGTGCAGCACGTGCGGGCAGTGTTTCGACGAGATCCCCGCGGGCGGGTCGAAGGGACACCAGGCATCGAGCATTTGCGACAACTCGTTCCACAGCGCGCACTATTATTTCCAGATCTCCAATTGCCGGCATCGGGTCGGATGGCAGTAGCCTGACATCGCACCTCGTGGGTCGATGAAAACGGTTTCCAGCGAGCCGAGTTCGAACTCACGGAGGCAGGGAGCGTCGACAAAACTGAGGCTACCGATGGGACGGAGAGCCGGACCGCACCACATCCCTTTCCTGCTCGTGACGACGGTTTGCTTGGGCTGTTGTTCCTCTCCGTCCGGGAACGACCAAACCCCTCCCGATAGCCTTCGAACAGAGGAGAAAGAGGACGGCGACGGTTTCGGAAAGGCGGCGCGGGGCAAGGGAGTCGTGGACCTCTACGTAGATTCCTGGATTCCGCACAAGTTCCTGATGCCGACCTCACCGGCCGAGTCTGCGAAGTTCTACATAGGAACGATCGGATACCAAGCCTTCGGAGGCGACAATCGGGGGACCCAGAAGGGAGGCAACGCCCGCACCCGGCATTGGGTGTCTCTGGAGCTGAAGCCGGGCGGCGGCTTCCGAGTGCTCGGCGAGGTGAAGCGCATCGGACTGACCCACGGCTATTGGAAGACCGGCGGAAAGTGGGCGAAGCCGAACGTGGACCGGGCCGGCGACTCGGGGCTGTCCTCCCACGTGAAGAGCGACGGCGGACACGTCGTGGTGGAGATGAAAGGGTCCGCGGGCAACCCTCTCGTGGCCCATGCCCCCAGCATCGACTATGAGTACTCGGTGCGACTCGCGGTCGTTACCAATCCCGACACCCAGAAACGGGAAATCCGCGCCTGGCTGAGCGGAAGCCACGACGGCTACCCCAACTACTCCGTGTGGTTGGGGACAAAGTGTCTGTACGTTCACGACTATGGGGGACACAAGCAGGAATTGGAATCGCTCTTCCCTCCGATGGAATGGGAGGTCCCGGAACCCGGCGGGGCGGTGCCGAGCGGCGTGGTCCCGTATCCGGAGTGACGACCGGACCCTACGACGATGGAAAACAAAGGTTCTCAAGGCAAACGGTATCCCGTGGTAGCTCAGCATTCGAATGGAGGCGGTATGATGAAACGGGGAATTGCGATCCTATCCTTGGTCCTCCTTGTCGGGCCTCAGGGATGTTCCCAATCTCCGCAGGATTCCAACCGTCCCGAGCCTCCCCCCGAGCCCGAGGATGGGGGAGTCGGAGAAGCGGCAAATCCGTGGGTGAGAGAACTGGTCTACCAACTCTCCGACGACCTCGTGAAACACGGACTCGGGAAGTCCTTGGCGGAGAGGATCGAGGAGTATTGGTCGCTCGGAACTCGGCCTACTCTATGCCGAGAGATCTACTACGACAAGCGGTACCGAACGAACGAGGAATGCTCCAGTCCCGACGATCCTTCGAACTGCCCCCGGAGTCGTGCCCTCTTCACAAGCCGGAAACACAACTGGCACGTCCAATTCGTGCACTTCGCCCATGTCCCGAAGGACAACCTGATGGATCAGGTGAATACAAATTGGCGCCCCGTGATGTACCGAGACATGTGGGGCTACGTCTGCAATCAATGCAAGCAGTGTTTTGATCGCATCCCGAAAGCGGCGAAACGGCTCAGAGGCACCAACTATGATCGTAAATGCCCCTTGCACCTGGCCCACTACTATTTTACGTGCACTCCGCACCAACATCCTCAAGGAACAAAGACGCTGAATGCGGAGTAATCCCGCGCGAACCGAGCGCTATTCGGCGAACTCCTTCCGGCGGTCCGAATCCGGTACTCGGAGCGCACCAAAATGGGGATCGAGCCCTGCACCGGGAAAAGAAGCCGGAGATGGCGTCGGATCGAAGCTCCTGGGCGCCCTTGCGGAAGGAACCGGAATTGGGGCGCCCTCTCCCGGTCCCAGCGCGATTCAGCCCTTCTCCACCCGCGTCCGAAGATTCACCGCCTCCGCCAAGGCGTCGAGGTGCTCGATCTCGTGAAGCGCGGTGACGGAAATCCTCAACCGCGCCGTTCCCGGAGGCACCGCGGGAGGGCGCACCGCCGGGACCCAGAACCCTCGATCCCATAGCCGGCGGGACTCCGCGACGGCCTCCTCGTTGTCGCCGACCACCACCGGCACGATCGGGGACGCGGCACGCGGAGAAAACCGCCGCACGTTTCGCCACAGGCGATCGCGCCGCTCGGGATCGCGAAGAATCCGGAGCGCCTCCAAGGCCGCCGCACACACGGCCGCCGGCGGCGCCGTCGTGAACATGAACGTTCGCGCACGGGTCCGAAGGAATTCGATCGCCTCCTGGCTCCCGGCCACCAACCCGCCGACTCCGCCCGCCGCTTTCGAGAACGTCACGCACCGGAGCGCGACTCGGGCGCCCGCCTCCGCCACGACGCCCCTACCCTCTCCGAAAACGCCGAAGCCGTGCGCGTCGTCCACGACGAGATCCGCACCGTGGCGATCCGCAAGATCGGAGATCGCACGAAGCGGCGCCACGTCTCCGTCCATGCTGAAGACGGAATCCGTCAGCACGAGCTTCTCTCCCGGTTTCCGCAACTCTCGCTCGAGGAATTCCAAATCCCCGTGCGGGATTCGGACGATGCGCGCTCGCGAGAGCCGGCAGGCGTCGATGAGACTGGCGTGATTGAGCTCGTCCGAAAGAACCGTGGTGCTCTCCCCCGTGATCGCCCCGATCATTCCGAGGTTCGCCATGTACCCGGACGGAAAGAGGAGCGTCGCCTCGACCCCGAGGAATTCCGCGGCGGACTCCTCGAGCTCGAGGTGCGCGCGCGTCGTCCCCGCCAAGAGACGCGAGCTCGCCGGCCCCCAGCCTCCCGGGACTCGTCGGGCCGCCTCGACGAGACGGGGATCCCTCGCGAGCCCGAGATAATCGTTCGACGCGAAGTTCAGGACCTTGCGTCCTTCCACGACCGCGTAGGGGCCGCGAAACTCCTCCACCACGCGCGGCTCCCGGAGCAGTTTCTTCGCGCGGAGCTCGGCCAAGCCCAAGCGGATTCGATCGGCCAACATGGGTGCGGATGGTATCACAGTCACGGGACCAACGCGAACACCCGGCAGGGCGCGCCCGATCCGCCCCGAATCGGAAGCGGCGCCACGACGATCGTCGCGCCCACCGCAGGAATCCGGTCCAGCCCGGCGACGTTCTCGATGTGGTAGATCTCCCGTCCGTGGAGGATCCGGTGGACCGGGTAGTCCTGCGAGGGACCGTAGTCGACGCTCAGGGTGTCGATCCCCACGCCCGCGACTCCCCGATCCGCCAGCACGCGCGCGGCTTCGACCGAGAGGCCGGGGAAGTGGAGGAGGTTGACGTACGATTTCGGATCCGACCATCGCTTGGACCATCCCGTCCGCACCAGGACGATGGAACCCGCCGGAATTCGCCCGTGCTTCCGCTCGAATGCCGCCACGTCCTCCGCGCTCAAGCGATAGTCCGGATTCCCGCACTTCGATTCCACGTCCAATACAAAACCCGGAGCGACCAACTTTTCCGGCGCGATGGCCTCGACCGTCGAAGTGCCGGGAACGAAGTGAAGCGGCGCGTCGACGTGGGTGCCGGTGTGTTCCCCCATTCGAAATGCATTCAAGTAATACCCGTCCTTCTCGAGATCCGCTTTTTTCTCGAGGGAGAGCGGGGTGCCGCCTGGGTACATCGGAATCCCGGGCTCGAGAACATGGGTAAGATCGACGACGCGCGGTCGAGGAGCCGCGCAGCCGGCCGCCAGAAGGATCCAGGCGATTCGCCTCATGAGATTCTCCTCCACCGCGTACAATCCTATGTGCTTCCACCCCGGTACGCCGTCTGGGAGATCACCCTAGCGTGCAACCTCGCCTGCGTCCACTGCGGCAGCCGCGCCGGCCGCGCGCGGGAGCGCGAGCTCACCACCGAGGAGGCCCTCCGTGTCGTCGATCAGCTCGCCGAGACGGGGGTCGAGGAGGTCACGCTGGTGGGAGGCGAGAGCTACCTCCGGGAGGATTGGGACGCCATCCTTCGCGCCTTGGGAGAGAGACGCATCCGCACCAGCATCGCGACCGGCGGCCGGGGCCTCACTCGAGAGCGCGTCCGGCGAGCGCGGGAAGCCGGAATCGAGACCGTGGGGGTGTCCGTCGATGGTCTGGAGGCGACCCACGACCGGCTCCGCGGCGTCCGCGGAAGCTGGCGGTGGGCCATGGAGGCCATCGACCTGGTCCGAGCCGAGGGAGTCCGGGCGACGTCCAACACTCAGGTGAACCGAGTCAATCGTCAAGATCTCGAGGCGCTCTGCGACGTACTGGTCTCCCGGGGGATCTCGGGCTGGCAAGTCCAAATCACGGCCGCTCTCGGACGAGCGGCAGACCGTCCCGAATTGCTGTTGCAGCCCTATGACGTCCTGGATCTCATTCCTCGACTCGCGGCGCTCAAGATTCGATGCGAGATCGCCGGGGTCGAGCTCTCGCCGGGAAACAACGTCGGGTATTTCGGCCCCCACGAAGAGATCCTCCGTCGCCACTACGGACGCGCCTTTCACTGGGAGGGCTGCGGAGCGGGCCGAACCGCGATCGGGATCGAGTCCGACGGCACACTCAAGGGATGTCCCTCGCTTCAAACGGACGCCTACGCCGCGGGGAATCTGCGCGAGTCGACCCTCCCGGTGCTGTGGAAGTCCAGCCCGGTTTTCGAGCGGCAGCGAGCCTTCTCGCGCGAAGATCTTTGGGGCGGCTGCCGAGATTGCTACTATGCCGAGACTTGCCGGGGAGGATGCGCGTTCACCGCCCACGCGATCCTTGGACGGCCCGGAAACCAGCCCTATTGCTATCATCGCGCGGAAGAACTGCGCAAGCGCGGCCGGCGCGAGGTCCTCGTCCCGGCGAAGCCGCCGCCGGGACGACCGTTCGACAGCGGCCTTTTCGAACTGCGGGAGGAATCGTATGAACCGGGAAATGGGACCGTGTCCGAAGTGCCGTCGGCACGTCTACCTCTCTGAACATCGCTGCCCGTTCTGCGGAGCGACCTGGCTCGTCTCCGCGGCCGCCGCGGTTTCGCTTTTCTTCGGAACGGTCGAAGCCGCGCCCGCGCGCGACCGCCCCATGACCGCCATCGAACAGGAGCAAGAATACGGCGTGCCCCGAGAACCGCTCGACCGCAAGCTGGCCGACTGGGCGTGGGAATCGCTTCATGGAGACTGGAAGGGACAATACGGTCTCTCTCCCGTCACCTCGGGCT
The DNA here is from genome assembly GCA_964526305.1 of uncultured Planctomycetales bacterium. Classification (GTDB taxonomy): domain Bacteria; phylum Planctomycetota; class MHYJ01; order MHYJ01; family JACPRB01; genus JACPRC01. The sequence continues at coordinate 24,212 of CAZGKV010000066.1, forward strand.
GGGGTGGGCTCAAGGCGGGCGCGAATGCCGTCTTTGTCATCAAGGAAGGCTCGAATATCCACTCCCTGCGGATCGTTCTCGATCGCGCGGACGCGCGCCAAGCGGCGCTTTCGGTCGAACTCGACGAATATCGAGTCGGGGCGAAGCTGGTCTCCCTCCAACCTTCGATCCCGGACGAGGCCACGGTAACGGACGGGGGAAAAGAGGCTCT
>CAZGKV010000067.1:0-24366 GCA_964526305.1 uncultured Planctomycetales bacterium
TCACCTTCTGAACGCCTTCACCGAACGCGTCAACCGCGCCCTGGCGCGGGCCCTCCCCCGAAACATCCCCGAGCGACTCGATCGGGCGATGCGCTACTCCTTGCTCGACGGCGGAAAGCGTCTACGGCCGCTGATCGTTCTCTCCGTGTGCGACGCTCTCGGGGGGCGAACGACCGAAGCGATGCCGGCCGCCTGCGCCGTGGAAATGATCCACACCTACTCCCTCATCCACGACGACCTCCCCGCCATGGACGACGACGACTTCCGGCGTGGGAAACGTTCGAATCACCGAGCGTTCGACGAGGCGACCGCCATCCTAGCCGGGGACGCCCTTCAGGCCGCCGCGTTCGAGCTCATCGCGAAGCGGACCCGAGATGCCGCGGTGGCGGCGCGGCTGACATTCGAGTTGGCTTCGGCGGCGGGAGCGGCCGGAATGTGCGGCGGACAGCAGCTCGACTTGGCACCGAAAGCCGACGTCGAGGAGATCCATCGCCGGAAAACCGGCGCCCTCCTCACGGCTTCGGCGCGAATGGGGGCCATTGCCGCGGGAGCCGCCCCTCGTACCCTGACCAGGATCACCCGGTACGGGCGTTCCCTCGGCCTTGCATTCCAGATCGTCGATGATATACTCGACGTCCTCGGTTCGGCCCGGGACCTGGGGAAAACTCCGGGCAAGGACGCCCGCCAGGGAAAAAGAACGTATCCGGCTCGCTACGGGCTGGAAGAATCGCGCCGGCGTGCCGATTCGTGCGTAATGGACGCCCTCCGGGCCGTCGGATTCCTTGGGAAGAGAGGGGCGATTCTGAAAGACCTCGCCCGTTGGGTTTCGTCCCGAACACATTGATGGGGAAGGGTCGAATGAGCCACCTTGACGCCGTCCGAAGTCCTGCGGATCTTCGCAAGTTGCCGGTCGAGGACCTCCCGGCGCTCGCGGAGGAGATTCGGCGACTGATCCTCGATGTCGTCCAAAAGAACGGCGGCCATCTCGGATCCAATCTCGGCGTCGTGGACTTGACGCTCGCCCTCCACCATACCTTCGACATCTCGAAGGATCTGATCGTTTGGGACGGCAGCTACCAGACGTATACGCACAAGATCCTCACGGGGCGCCGCGACCGATTCCACACCCTCCGCCGATTCGGCGGCCTCTGCGGATTCGGATGGAAGCCGGAGAGCCCCTACGATCCGTTCAACTTCGGCCATGTCGGAACGGGACTCGCCACCGCCTACGGCTGCGCCATGGCGGACCATCGCACCGGGACGAAGCGCAAAGTCGTCAGCATCATCGGCGACGGCTCGATGACCAGCGGCGTGGCGTTCGAGGCGATCAACAACATCGGCCACTCGAAGCTCCCCCTCCTGGTGATCCTCAACGACAACGGGTTTTCTATCGCGAAGACGGTCGGCGCCATCTCGACGTATTTCAACGAGCTTCGGAGCGCGCCGCTCTACGATGAGGCGAAGAAGGAGATCCACAACCTTCTCCAGCGGATCCCGGGCGGGAAGTCCGTCGAATCCGCGCTCGATGCGATCCGTCGCGGAATGAAACAGACGCTCTTCCCCAACATCTTCACCGCGCTCGGGTTCCAATACTACGGTCCGATCGACGGACACGACGTCAAGGGACTGTGTCACATCCTTCAAAACGTCCGGACGCAGCAGAAGCCCGTGCTCCTCCACGTGGTCACAAAAAAGGGCATGGGTCATCCGGACGCGGATACGGATCCCTTCGGCCTTCACAAGCCGGTCGATCCGAAGGGAGCGTTCCTCAAACCGGACGACGGGAAGCTCGAGCCCGGCGGCAGGCCGCGGCCCGCGAAGTCCAAGTCGTACACGCGCGCGTTCGTCGACACCCTCGTGGAGATCTCGAAAGAGGATCCTCGCGTCGTCGCGGTCACGGCCGCGATGCCCGACGGCACGGGTCTCCTGGAATACGCCAAGCACTTCCCGGACCGCGTGTACGATGTGGGGATCAGCGAGCAGTGCGCGGTGGCGTTTTCGGCGGGTTTGGCGCACGCCGGCCTGCGTCCCGTGTGCGCGATCTACTCCAGCTTCAATCAGCGGGCCTACGACATCATCTTCCAGGAGATGTGCCTCAACAATCTGCCCGTGACGCTTCTCCTGGATCGCGCCGGGATCGCCGGCGAGGACGGCCCGACGCATCACGGGAATTTCGACATCGCCTATCTCCGGACGCTGCCGCAGATCTCGCTTTTCGCTCCGCGCGACGAACACGAGCTGCGCGAAATGCTGCGGATGTCGCTGACGCTCCCCGGGCCGAGCGCCATCCGGATTCCGCGCGAACAGACGCCGGACCTCTCGGAGTTCCCGCGCCGGCCGCTCCTGCTCGGCAAGGGCGAGATCCTGGCCGAGGGCGCGGACGGAGCCATTCTGGCCTACGGCGTGATGGTCGCGAAGGCCTTGGAGGCGCGCGCCATGCTCGCTCGGGAAGGCCTCCACGTGGCCGTCGCCAACGCGCGCTTCGCGAAACCCGTGGACGTCGACCTCGCGTCGAAACTGGTTCGGACCCAACCGTGGGTGCTGACGTTGGAGGATCACGCCTACCAGGGCGGTTTCGGCTCCGCGGTGCTCGAAGAGCTCTCCCTCCGAAACGAGGACACGAGGAAGATCAAGATTCACGCCATCCCCGACCGCTTCTTGCAGCATGCGGATCGAAGCGAGCTTCTCGAATACCTGAATCTGGACGCGCAAGGAATCGCGGACGTCTGCCGGATGATCGCCGCGGGTCGCGCCCGTCCGGAACCGGACGGCGAGAAGAGGAAGCACTTCTTCTACGAGGGGTAGAATTGCCTCCGACAGGGCGCTCCCACTCTATCCACGCACGGCTCCTCGCATCCTCACGGCCACGTACGCCTACGGCACGCGCGGTTTCTCCGCCCACCACGTCGCCCGCTCGTCGGAATTTGTGGCCGCCTACCGGCTCTTAGGATAAGCGAAGATGAAACGCGTTGAGCTGTCTTCCTTGGTAGCAGTGGTCTATGGGCTTCTGGGGTGCCGATCCTCTCCTCCAGAGGTTGTGCCGGATCGCGAGGATGAGAAACGTGCCGGTGAGCTTGCCGAGTCCATTCTTCGATCGTTCGTGGAGGCCATTCCCCGCTCCGTTCTTGACGAGAAGGCGGGCACTTGGACCGCAACCGTTGACTTCAAGGAAGGCCCGATCGGCTCCTCGCCCTGGCAATGCTCCTTCGTACTGCCCAAGCTGAACACGGATCTTTCGAACCGGGTCCATTACCCGGGAGGAATTCGAGTTCCCGTCGGGTATGAGCCGGAAGAACTCCGCTCGTTCGGCCCATTTCTCAACCCAACTCATCCGGAGCATCCCTTCTCCTTTTCCTTCTCGATCAAGAAAGTTCATACCCTGCAATACCTGGAGGGGAATGAAAAGCCGGACCACACCGGGAAGTACTCGAGAGAGGAATTGGATCCGCTCGTCAAGTTGTACGAGGTGGCGATCTTCGTGCATCGCACCCCTGCTACCGCCTCATCCGAAAGGGGAGAGCTTCCCCTGCTTCAGGTTGGCGTGCGGCAGAAGCTGGTCGCGACCCTAACAGCCACAGTATCTCGGAAGTGAGCCCTCAGGATCTCATTCGATTCTTCGGGCGAGCCTGGGAGGCTGCCCTCCCGTGTTTCCCACAAACCGCGACATGCCCGAGATCCATGGATGCATCCGAACAATCCGGCCTGCGCCTAGGCTGTGGTCGGGAAGGATCGGATCATCCAAGTGGAGACGGCGCCGACCACACAGACGGCCTACATCTTCACCGGCGCGGGGGAGCGGGCGGTAGACGACGCCGCGACCTCGGTGGAGGCATCAGGGGACAAGCCGGTCGTCGAGAACCGGCCGTTGGCCTTCACGGCCAAAGGGACCGACAATTCGTTCTTGTACGTGGAAGGAACCAACGGGACCGCGATGGAACTGGATCCGGTCATGGTCAACACAGAGACGGGAGAGGTCGTGTACGCGACGCCATGTGTGTCCAAGCGGCTGGCCCACGCCCAGGACTTTCGCGTCGTGCAGATGAACGATGACTTGACCCCAGGCCTCTCATCCGTGTTCAAGAACGGGGCGTGGATCGACTCAGGGGGGCGATTCGGGACTGGGATCCGCGGGAGGCGGAATCACGGTTCGTCGAGAAAGAACGCTTCATGCACGCGGAATCAGTGACTCGGGCCGTACTTGCGATCTGCTTGCTGTCGGGCGCTTCGTGTTCCACGCAAGAACTCGCGCAGCGGTTGGCCGCGGGCGAACAGACCGCGGATAGGAGCGTGGCAGTCGAATCCGTCCGATTCGACACGTCCGGATTGCCGAACAGTCTAGGTGTGACATGTGAGATCGACGTTGTCAATCGCACCTCCACGCCGGTTCCGCGTCGATGGCTGGCGGTATACTACTCCGCCTTCAGCCGGTTCCTGGACGCCGGGAGCTTGTCGCATTTCTTCGACGCCGGCGTCTTCCAGGCTATCCGTCCGCGGGGCCTGCTTGACTCCGAGGATGAGATTCGCGGTCCCGCGATCGAGACCCTCCTGCTCCAGCATCTCCGGGCGGCGATCACGGAGGCGGTACAAGTGGAAAACTGTTCGCGAAACAGTCGAAAGGCAGTCAAATTCGAGCCGCCGGCGCTCGCTGCGGGTGCCGAGACCTGGGCGCAAGTCTTTGGGGAATCGGCGGATCGCCGAATTCCCGAGCGGATGGGCGCGAGAGGAATCGAACCTCCACGGGGGTGAACCCACTAGGTCCTGAACCTAGCGCGTCTGCCAGTTCCGCCACGCGCCCACGAGGGTAGCGGAAAGCGATTATAGGTCGCCGTACCTGGGCTGCAAGCGGAATCCCCTACTTTCCCGACGGAGGGACCATCCGCTCCGCCACGGGTCGCCCCGGCATCGGGTTCCCCTTTTCAAGCGTCCCCAGAGTACAGGGCAAATAGCCGCTCCGAATGACGATAGCGAAGGCCTCCGCCTCCTGACGACCCCACCTCCCCGAGATCGAAGCTTGCCCTCCGAGTTTCTCGCTCTGGATCGTCGGCTTGCTCAGGATCACCCCATCGATCACGACGGCGATCAATCCCCTCGGAGTTTGTCGATAGAGCTCCTGAGTCGCAGAATCGATCCGCCGTTCTCCGTCGTCCGTGAATTTTACGGAGACGACCCATCTTTGATCGAATTTCGAATCCTCCGCAACCGCCATGCGGATGTCCGAAGAAACCAGCACCGGCTCCCTGCCTACAAGAAGGTACTCGCGCGAAAGATACCCGTACTCCCCGGACATCGGCTTGTCGTTCGGGAGGACAAGAAAGCCCACGGGAGGCTCCGGGGGCGCGCTCCCCCCGGACCAGTCCTTCGACCACGCTTCATGGGTGGCCTTATCTGCTACCCGAAAGAACTCCACTCGTCCAACTCTGCGTGCGAGTTCACGGAATAACTCTATCCGCTCCGGCTTTTCCTCCACCAATCGAAGGAGGAGGCGGTCGGGCCCGGAGGCACTCACCTGAACGTACTTGAACTCCGCCATCTCGAACCGGCGGCGAAGCACGTCGGCGCAAGAAGATTGGTGACGTGCGGACTCGGGGCAAAGAAGGCGGTACTCGATCTCGATGCCTCCTCGCTTCTTCCACATCTCGTCAAAACTCTGCCGGCATCCGGCGGAGACAATCAGAACGCAAAGCCAGAGTCGCCTCATCTGTTTCCTCCGTCACCGATTCATTGACCTTTTCCCGCCGCCCCCGTAAGGTCGCAGCCTCATGAAGCGCGCCCTCATCACCGGCGTTACCGGCCAAGACGGCTCGTACCTCGCCGAGTTCCTCCTCGAGGAGGGATACGAAGTGCACGGAGTCGTCCGCCGCTCGAGCACGGAGAACTTCGAACGCATCGCGCACTTGACCGAGCGAATCGGGCTCCACCAGGCCGATCTTCTCGATCAGCTCTCGATCATCGATATCCTCGAAGAGGTTCGGCCGCACGAAGTATACAATCTCGCGGCCCAGTCTTTTGTGCCCACTTCCTGGGTCCAACCGGTCCTCACGGGGGAGTTCACCGCGCTCGGCGTCACCCGCGTCCTCGAAGCCATCCGCCTCGTCGACCGGTCGATTCGTTTCTATCAGGCGTCGTCGAGCGAGATGTACGGCAAAGTGAAAGAGAGTCCTCAATCCGAGGAGACGCCCTTCCACCCCCGAAGCCCCTACGGCGTGGCCAAGGCGTACGGACACTTCATTACGGTCAACTACCGGGAAAGCTACGGGATCCACGCGGTTTCGGGCATCCTCTTCAACCACGAGTCGCCCCGGCGCGGCAAGGAATTCGTCACCCGGAAAATCTCCCACGGCGTCGGCCTGATTCGGGCCGGCCGGAAGAAGGAATTACGGCTCGGAAACCTGGAGGCAAAGCGCGACTGGGGATACGCCGGGGATTACGTCCGGGCCATGTGGCTGATGCTCCGCCAACCGCGGCCCGAGGACTACGTCATCGCGACCGGCGAGTCGCACACCGTCCGCGAGTTCTGCGAGATCGCCTTCGATTGCGTCGGACTCGATTGGAAAAAATACGTGAAGGTGGACCGGAAGCTCTTCCGTCCGGCGGAGGTCAACACGCTCTGCGGCGACGCGGCCAAGGCTCGCCGCAAGCTGGGTTGGAGCCCGCAGGTACGCTTCTCGGAACTCGTGGAGTTGATGGTCCGCGCCGACGTGGCCCGGATTCGGTCGTGAACGCCCTCGTCACCGGAGCCTCGGGTTTCGTGGGGCGCCATCTTGTCCGTGCCCTTCTCGACGCGCGTTGGAACGTCACGACTCTGGACGCGCGGCCTCGCCCCCATCCCAAGGGTGTCCGGGCCATCGTTACGGATCTGGCACGGGTGGAAAGGCTCCGCGGCCTTCGACCCGACGTAACCTTTCACCTCGCCTCCATCGCCCGACCGGTTCAATGCGATGCGGATCCCCCGACCGCGTTCCGGGTGAATGCGGCGGGTTCGCTGCGGGTTCTCCGAGCCCTTCCAAAGCGATGTCGCTTTATCCACATCAGTTCGGGAGATGTGTACGGCCGACCGCAGACGGTGCCCACATCCGAAAGCGAACCGCTGCGCCCCGCAAACGCCTACGGCGCCTCCAAGCTTTGCGCCGAGTCGATGCTTCTCGCCGAGCGCGACGATGTCGTGATTCTCCGTCCCTTCAACCATATCGGGCCCGGCCAGTCTCCCGGCTTTGTGGCCGCCGATTTTGCATCCCAAGTCGCACTCGCCGAGGCGCGCCGCCGGTCTCCCACCATTCGCGTGGGCCGCCTCTCGCCCGTGCGCGATTTCCTCGACGTCCGCGACGTAGTGCGAGCCTACCTCCTCGCCGCCCTGGACCTCTCCCCCGGGATCTACAACATCGCCTCGGGCGAACGTGTCTCGATCGGCGATCTCCTCCGAATGCTCTTGGGGCTCGCGCGAATCCCGATCAGAGTCTGCCACGATCGCGCACTCCATCGTCGAGGCGAGCCCGACGTCCGGATCGGCGACTCCACGCGATTCCGCGAAGCGACCGGGTGGAGGCCCACCATTCCCCTCCGTCGCACCCTGGCGGACCTCCTCGAATTCGAGCGGGCGCGCCTCCGCATTTCCCGACACCATTCCGTCCGGGATACGATATAATTTATGCGGACGGGGATCCGGAGGCGGATCCGAGCGGCGCGGGAGGGCTATGCACTCGACGCGAGGCGTCTCGCTGGTCGAGCTGATGATCGCGTTGGCGGTCATCGCGATCGCGCTTTTGGGGATCGTGGGGGTGTTTTTGAACACCCTCTCGGTGAAGGAAGCGAATCGCGAGCAGCAGATCGCCAAGACCGCGGCGACGCGGCGGCTGGAGGAGATTCGCACCGCCGCGCAGACCGACTTCGGCACCGTCGCGACCACCTACGCCAACACGACCTTCAGCATCTCCGAGCTTTCCAATCCTGCGACCGCCGACAAGCGCGGGCTGGGCACGGTCCTGATCGATTCGTCCAACTCCAACCTCCTGGACGTGCGCGTCCTGATCACCTGGGCCGGGGTGCGGGGGGATTCGCGGTACGAGGTCCGGAGTCTCTTGACTCGATGAAGAAGAATCTCGGTCTGACGCTCATCGAGGTGGTGATCGCGACCGCCATCCTGGCGGCGGTGCTGTTGATCGCCTTCAGCGTGCTGTGGTCGACGCAGTCGGCGTACAACGAGGCGGCGATCGCGCAGGACCTGGAGGCGCGAGGTCGGACGTTCGTGGACGCGTACAAGAAGGACCTGTCGTTTGCGCGGGTGACGACGATCGCGGCGGACGGGAGTTCGGTGCGATACCAAGTACCGTTGTCGAGCCAGGCGTCGGGGGATCTGGACTACGGGTACGCGAATCAGGGGGTCGCGATCGTGGGGGCGGAATGCGAGCTGGCGTTCGTTCCGACGGTGTTGTACGCGGAGGGGACGACGGCGCCTCCGCCGCCGGCGGGGGCGACGTCGGTGGCGTTGGGGGGGATCGACGCGAACGCGGACGGGGACCTGTCGGACGTGATCGCGGTGGGAACGGTGGTGAAGCGGATCTGGTCGGGGGCGGCGCTGTTGGACAGTGCGGCGGTAAGCGACCAGGTGGCGCTGGGATATTCGGGGGGGTCGTACGCGGTGGACGTGGACAACGACGGGGCGGCGGACCGGCTGTTCACGGTGTTGGACGCGTCGGGGAACGTGGTGGCGGCGGGGATGATTGCGTCGTCGGGGGTGAAGTTTCGGATGACGGTGTGGCACGGGGCGCTGAGCGACCTGAAGACGCGCTTCGTGCTGAGGCGGATGTCGGACGAGTGGGTACTGAAGAACGACCAGTAGTGCGGAGCGAGCCATGAAGAGGAATCGCGGATCGGCCCTGATCGTGGCGTTGGTGGTGGTGATCATCGCGGTGGGGATCGGGGGGGCGTTCTTGGCGGACACGGTGTTCCGCACGAAGATGCAGAACTACGCGGTGGAGTCGGACGTGGCGCAGATGATCGTGGACGCGGCGCTGGAGAAGGTGCGGCGGGCGCTGTGGGTGTACAAGACGAACGGGACGTATCCGTGGGACCAGATCTTGGCGGCGCATGCGAGCCTGTCGACGAATGCGGACGAGCACCTGGCGGACTACGTGGCGAAGCGGGAGGCGGGGCAGTTCCAGTATTACTATTACATGTATTATCAGCCGGGGGTGAACACGGCGAACGAAGCGCCGCTGCCGGGGGATACGAACCACTTTTTGGGGGTGACGCAGCCGTTCGCGGAGGGCGGGTTTTACTGCGTGGTGAAGGACAACGACGACGGGGACGGGAACACGGTGGTGGATGCGGACAATCAGGTGCTGGTGTACGTGACGGCGTCGTTGCCGGACGGGACGCAGCGGCAGATCGTGGCGATGGTGCAGTACAGTTCGCCGACGTACACGCCGGACGACGCGATCATCGTGGACGGGTCGATCTTGTTCAACGGGACGCCGAACGTGACGGGGGCGAAGGGGAGCGCGCACGCGAACGGGGACATCACGATGTCGGGGAACCCGAGTTTTTCGGTCTCGGCGAACGCGACGGGGGTGATCAACGAGGGGACGGCGCCGGTGCCGCCGCAGGGGTTCAACGAGGGGGTGGCGGCGATCGTGGTGCCAGACGTGGAGCCGGCGACGTACAAGAGCATGGCGGACTATGTTCTGCAGGCGGACGGAACGATCAAGGTCGTCTCGACCGGCCAGATCATCACCCCGGGAGGCCAGGGTTGGAACGGATGGAAATGGAGCGCAGCTGGAATGGAATGGTCCCTCTCCGGGAATTCCGTTCCCCCGTCCGGCACGTATTACGCGGAATCGAACGTGAAAATCTCCGGCTCCGGGAACGTGCCGAGCCGCACCATGTCGGTCGTAGCGGAGAAGTGCATCGAAACGACGGGCAACGTCATGCTCACTCCGGTCCTCACGGGCACGCTCTTCCTGGCGGGCGGGGACATCAAGCTGGGGGGCACGGCGGGCGCGTCCTTCATGGGCCTGGTGGCGGCGAAGGAGCAGATCAAGACGATGGGGACGTTCACCCACCAAGGCGTGCTCCTGGCCAAGAACGCCCAGGACACGTATTCCCTGGTGACGGCCGGATCGACCGTCGATCCCGACAGCCAGTTCGGCGGGACGATGACGGTGAACTATGAAGGCGGCTTGCAGACGGTGCTGGTCAATCCGACCTCCGCGGTCGCCGTCAAGAACGTCCGCCGAATTAAGTAGGTCCCCTCCGATTCTCGGTTTCATCCTTGACATTGTTTATGTCTAATATGTATTATTTATGGATCGTTTACGACGCACGATGAGCCGTAGATCCGCAGGCGTCTCGCTGGTCGAGCTGATGATCGCGTTGGCGGTCATCGCGATCGCGCTTTTGGGGATCGTGGGGGTGTTTTTGAACACCCTCTCGGTGAAGGAAGCGAATCGCGAGCAGCAGATCGCCAAGACCGCGGCGACGCGGCGGCTGGAGGAGATTCGCACCGCCGCGCAGACCGACTTCGGCACCGTCGCGACCACCTACGCCAACACGACCTTCAGCATCTCCGAGCTTTCCAATCCTGCGACCGCCGACAAGCGCGGGCTGGGCACGGTCCTGATCGATTCGTCCAACTCCAACCTCCTGGACGTGCGCGTCCTGATCACCTGGGCCGGGGTGCGGGGGGATTCGCGGTACGAGGTCCGGAGTCTCTTGACTCGATGAAGAAGAATCTCGGTCTGACGCTCATCGAGGTGGTGATCGCGACCGCCATCCTGGCGGCGGTGCTGTTGATCGCCTTCAGCGTGCTGTGGTCGACGCAGTCGGCGTACAACGAGGCGGCGATCGCGCAGGACCTGGAGGCGCGAGGTCGGACGTTCGTGGACGCGTACAAGAAGGACCTGTCGTTTGCGCGGGTGACGACGATCGCGGCGGACGGGAGTTCGGTGCGATACCAAGTACCGTTGTCGAGCCAGGCGTCGGGGGATCTGGACTACGGGTACGCGAATCAGGGGGTCGCGATCGTGGGGGCGGAATGCGAGCTGGCGTTCGTTCCGACGGTGTTGTACGCGGAGGGGACGACGGCGCCTCCGCCGCCGGCGGGGGCGACGTCGGTGGCGTTGGGGGGGATCGACGCGAACGCGGACGGGGACCTGTCGGACGTGATCGCGGTGGGAACGGTGGTGAAGCGGATCTGGTCGGGGGCGGCGCTGTTGGACAGTGCGGCGGTAAGCGACCAGGTGGCGCTGGGATATTCGGGGGGGTCGTACGCGGTGGACGTGGACAACGACGGGGCGGCGGACCGGCTGTTCACGGTGTTGGACGCGTCGGGGAACGTGGTGGCGGCGGGGATGATTGCGTCGTCGGGGGTGAAGTTTCGGATGACGGTGTGGCACGGGGCGCTGAGCGACCTGAAGACGCGCTTCGTGCTGAGGCGGATGTCGGACGAGTGGGTACTGAAGAACGACCAGTAGTGCGGAGCGAGCCATGAAGAGGAATCGCGGATCGGCCCTGATCGTGGCGTTGGTGGTGGTGATCATCGCGGTGGGGATCGGGGGGGCGTTCTTGGCGGACACGGTGTTCCGCACGAAGATGCAGAACTACGCGGTGGAGTCGGACGTGGCGCAGATGATCGTGGACGCGGCGCTGGAGAAGGTGCGGCGGGCGCTGTGGGTGTACAAGACGAACGGGACGTATCCGTGGGACCAGATCTTGGCGGCGCATGCGAGCCTGTCGACGAATGCGGACGAGCACCTGGCGGACTACGTGGCGAAGCGGGAGGCGGGGCAGTTCCAGTATTACTATTACATGTATTATCAGCCGGGGGTGAACACGGCGAACGAAGCGCCGCTGCCGGGGGATACGAACCACTTTTTGGGGGTGACGCAGCCGTTCGCGGAGGGCGGGTTTTACTGCGTGGTGAAGGACAACGACGACGGGGACGGGAACACGGTGGTGGATGCGGACAATCAGGTGCTGGTGTACGTGACGGCGTCGTTGCCGGACGGGACGCAGCGGCAGATCGTGGCGATGGTGCAGTACAGTTCGCCGACGTACACGCCGGACGACGCGATCATCGTGGACGGGTCGATCTTGTTCAACGGGACGCCGAACGTGACGGGGGCGAAGGGGAGCGCGCACGCGAACGGGGACATCACGATGTCGGGGAACCCGAGTTTTTCGGTCTCGGCGAACGCGACGGGGGTGATCAACGAGGGGACGGCGCCGGTGCCGCCGCAGGGGTTCAACGAGGGGGTGGCGGCGATCGTGGTGCCAGACGTGGAGCCGGCGACGTACAAGAGCATGGCGGACTATGTTCTGCAGGCGGACGGAACGATCAAGGTCGTCTCGACCGGCCAGATCATCACCCCGGGAGGCCAGGGTTGGAACGGATGGAAATGGAGCGCAGCTGGAATGGAATGGTCCCTCTCCGGGAATTCCGTTCCCCCGTCCGGCACGTATTACGCGGAATCGAACGTGAAAATCTCCGGCTCCGGGAACGTGCCGAGCCGCACCATGTCGGTCGTAGCGGAGAAGTGCATCGAAACGACGGGCAACGTCATGCTCACTCCGGTCCTCACGGGCACGCTCTTCCTGGCGGGCGGGGACATCAAGCTGGGGGGCACGGCGGGCGCGTCCTTCATGGGCCTGGTGGCGGCGAAGGAACAGATCAAGACGATGGGGACGTTCACCCACCAAGGGGTGCTCTTGGCCAAGAACGCCCAGGACACCTATTCCCTCGTCAGCGCCGGAAGTTCCATCGATCCCGACAGCCAGTTCGGCGGCACGATGACGGTGAACTATGAAGGCGGCTTGCAAACGGTGCTCGTGAATCCGACCTCCGCGGTCGCCGTGAAGAACGTCCGGAAGCTGAAATAAGAGTTGGCTCCCGCGTCGAATCGAGGATAGAGTCGTGCCATGATTGCGACGATGGCTCTAGCGTTTCTCCTGCAACAACAGGAGCCGACCCACCGAGTCCATCTGAGAAACGGCAACACGCTGGACGGGATTCTCCTCCATTCCGACGGCAAACGCGCCTTGATCGCGTTTCGCCTCGCCATCGGAGTCATCTCGATCCGCTACGCCGACGTGGCGCGAATGCCGGAGCGGGTGAAGGAAAAATGCTGCGAGGGGCTCCCGGCGGGAGAGTTTCGAGTCCACCCCATCAGGACCAAGACGAAGGGCGAGAAGGCGATCCTGACCGAGATCGATCGACCGCGGGAAGACAAGAAAAAGGACGCGGAACGCGACACGACGCTCCCCCCCAAAGACAAGACAACGAAAACGGATAGCGAGAAAACAACCAAGACGGATCCGGTCGATCCTAACGGCCCGATCGAGCCCACGACTCCACCCTCGACATCCGCGGAGGTCCGGCGGCGAATCGACGAACACCTCCGAAAGATCCGATCGGCTCCTACGGAGGAGCGGGATCGCCTGGCCCTCGAACTCCCCACGTTGGGGGTCGGAGCGTTGGAGTATCTCGCCGATTTGGTGGACCGTGTCGACGACGTCTCCGCGGCCGCCGTGCTCTCTGCTCTTCACGGGAAGAAAGACCCGCGGGCCGCCGCCATCCTTTTCGACAAGATGAAGTCCAAGCATCCCCCGATTCGCGTGGCCGTCCTCCAGGTGCTCCTCTCGGTGGCGGAAAAGGAGTCCACTCCGCGATTCCGCGAATTCCTCAAGGACGCCGACTCGAATGCGCGCGCGACGGCCATCACGGCACTGCAAAAGCTCGAGGATGAGGACTCCGTCGAAACGATCGCTCGGATGACGGCGGATCCGGATCCGAACGTGGGCAAGACGGCGACGGCCGCGATCGCGATGCTCGCCCCCCGATTCCAAAAAGTCGATGACGTTGTCGGTATCCTTAAGGATTTGCTCCCCAAGGCAAAGGGGAAATCCCGCGCCGAAGTGGTGGACGCCATCGGAAAGATGGGACGGAAGGATGCGGCGGATGCCGTGCTGGAGTATCTGAACGACCCCGACTCGGACGTGCGGGCGAGCGTGGCACGGGCCTGCGGGACCCTGCGAGCCGAGGAGTCGGTCGATGCCCTGATCGTGCGCCTATCCGAGGAGACGGTGCAGTGGGTCAAAGTTCAGATCTGCAACGCCTTCGACACCCTACAGAGCAAGCGGGCGATCGAAGCACTGATCGACCTGATGGAACGCGACGAGAATCAGGACGTGGACGAGGCGGCGGCCCGCGCGCTCCAGCACATCACCGGCAAGGAGTCGTTCGGGCACGACCATGCCCAATGGCGCGAATGGTGGGAGAAGGTAAAGGAGCGGAGGTCGGACAACCCGTAGTCCCGGATTTCCCTTGAATCCCGGAAGTCCGACCGATATAGTGGGCGCCCTCATGAAGAAGGGAATTCATCCCGAGTACAAGGACGTGCAGGTCACGTGCGGTTGCGGAAACAGCTTCCGGACCCGCAGCACCAAGGAGCGGATTGCGATCGAAATCTGCTCCAACTGCCATCCGTTCTATACGGGGAAGCAGAAGTTCGTCGATACCGCCGGGATGATCGAAAAGTTCCAACGGAGGTGGCAGGGCGACGAGGCGAAGAAGAAGGCCCAGCAGGGGAAACCCGCGAAGAAGGCGCCCGCCAAGCCCAAGGTGCCCGAGTCCGCGCGGACGGGGACCATCGCTGCCCAGCTGGCTCCCAACAAGCCGGCGGAACCCCAACCGCCCGCTCCGAAGTCCTAGTCTCCCATCCCCCATCATCGCGGAGATACTCCGTTCATGATCGAGAGAATCAAAGAGATGGTCGCGCGATTCGAGGAAATCGAGCGCCTCATCCAAGATCCCTCCGTCGCGGCGGCGCCGGAGCAGTACGCCAGGCTCATGCGGGAGCGCGGGCGCCTCGATAAGGTCGTAAGCCGGCAACGCGAGCTCGAGTCGATCCGCCAGGACAAGTCGGAAACGGAGGCGATGCTCGGCGATCCCGAGATGCGGGGCCTGGCGCGCGAGGAGTTAGAGAGGCTCGGGAAGCGCGAGGCGGAGCTGCTCTCCGAGCTCGAGGAGTTTCTCCTCACCGACGACCAGGAGTCCTCGCGAAGCGTGATCCTGGAGATCCGCCCCGGGGTCGGGGGCGACGAAGCGGCGCTCTTTGCGCGCGAGATCCTCGATATGTACTCGCGGTACGCGGCGGCGAAGGGCTGGAAGGTCCAGTATCTGGACGTCGTGAACTCCGATCTCGGCGGGCTGAAGTACGCCAATGTCTCCATCGAGGGAGAGGATGCCTTCAAGCATCTTCGCTACGAAAGCGGCACGCACCGGGTCCAGCGGGTGCCCGCGACGGAGGCGAGCGGCCGGGTCCATACGAGCACGGCTACGGTGGCGGTTCTTCCGCAGGCGGAGGACGTCGACGTCGAGATCAATCCCAAGGATCTCCAGATCGACACCTACAGCGCCGGGGGACCGGGGGGCCAGCACGTGAACAAAACGCAGAGCGCCGTGCGGTTGACGCACCTTCCTACGGGAATCGTCGTCCAGTGCCAGAACGAGCGCTCGCAGATCCGCAACCGGGAGCTGGCGATGCGCTGGCTGCGGACGCGCCTCTACGAGCATTACCAGGAGAAGGCCGCAAAGGAGCGCAGGGAAATGCGCCGCTCGCTCATCGGGACGGGAGACCGCAGCGAGAAGATCCGCACCTACAACTTTCACGACAACCGGGTGACGGATCACCGGATCGGTGTCTCCCTGCACCGCCTCCTCGAGGTGCTGGCCGGCGACCTCCACGAACTCGTAGGAAAGCTCCTCGAATACGAGCGCCAGGAGAAACTTCGCAATCTGTCCAAGCGATGATATAGAAATAGCCAGGCTATTTCTATATCATGATATAAAAGAAGCCTGGCTATTTCTATATCATGCGGTTTGAGGACGAGGTCACGGAGGCGGCTCACTACCTCCGGGAATGCGGCATCGAGGAGGCGTGGCCTGAAGTGTACATCCTCGCCGCCGCGGCGATGGGGATCCGGCGCGAACGGCTGCCCACGGTGGACGAAATGCCCGAGGGAGCGGTGGAGCGCTTTCGAGAGTGGATCCGCCGACGAGGTAGCTTGCGTGAACCCATCGCGTATGTACTCGGCCGGGCGGAGTTCTACGGCCTCCCCTTCCTCGTCTCTTCGGCTGCGCTCATCCCTCGGCCTGCTACCGAGACGCTCGTGGAACGCGCCCTCCAGATCTCCCCCAAGACAGCGCTCGATGTGGGCACCGGCTGCGGCTCCATCGCCGTCGCCTTGGCCAAGCACGGCGTCGATGTCGTCGCCATCGACGTAAGCGAGGCCGCCCTCGAACTGGCCGCGGAAAACGCGCGCCTCAACGACGTCCACGTAGAGTTTCGGAAGGCGGATCTCCTGGTGGACGGAGACTTCGATCTCATCGCCGCCAATCCTCCCTACGTGCGGACGGAGGAAATCCCCCATCTCTCTCCCGAGGTCCGTCACGAGCCGCTTCTCGCGCTGGACGGGGGTCTCGACGGACTCGACGTCATTCGCCGCCTCTTGAACGCACGACGGGGGCCCCTCCTCATGGAGGTGGGCGCCGGCCAGTCCCGCGCGGTCACCGATTTGGCTTTACGTGCAGGATTCCGCGACATCCAATGGTGGAAGGATCTCCTCGGAATCGACCGGGTCCTGGAGGCCAGATGATCGCGCTTCTATTCGCCGCCATTCTCCCCGGAGACGAACGCAAGAACGTCGAAGTCTCCTGCCCCGTCGACGGTCACAAGTTCACCGCAATCGAAATCCTATCCACCAACGAATGGGGCGGGGTTGACCGCGACTTCTGCCGCCACGCCTACAAGACCCGCCCGATGGAGCTCTACATTTGGGTCTGCCCCCAGTGCCGGTTCGCGGGCCGGAAAAAAGACTTCGAGACGAGTATCGCCTCCGAGCTCAAAGCGAAACTCAAGGAAGGCCTGAAACCGGGAGTTCCCATCCGCCCCGCGATGAAACAGCCCGACATCCCCGGGTGGGTCAAGTACGACCTTTTGGCCCAAACGCGCTCGATCCTCGGCGCGCCTCCCGAGGAGATCGCGAAGGCCCATCTGTCCGCCGCCTGGTGCCGCCGCCAGGAGGGGGCCGTCTTCCTCGAAGACTTCGACGAGTGGGAACGCCTCTGGTCCTCGTATAACCTCCACAAGACGCCCCTCGAACTCGGCAAGCGCAACCGAACCGACCACGACCTCGAGATCGCCAAGCGGGTCGAGAAGGACATCGCAGCCGGTCGCCACAAGGGGTTGACGCTGCTCCTCGCGCAATACCTCGCCGCCTATCTCTGTCGGCGTCACGGCGAAAACGTCGAGGCCCTCCGATGGCTCGGAGAAGTCGCAAGGTCCAAGGGAGAAAACTCCGTCCTGGACGACGCGGCGAAGAGAATGACGACGTCGATCGAGGAGGAGCGCGCGCACCAGCGGCGAGCCCTCCCCCTCTTCGAATCGGCCTCCACCGGCTCCAAGCTCGAAAAGCGGGCGGCCGGAGAACTGGCCTACGTTCTTGCGGAAACCTACCGACGCCTCGGCGAGCGTTCCAAATCGATCGCGTGGTACGACAAGGCGCTGGAGACTTCGAACGACGAGGCCCTCAAGAAGCTCGCTTCCGATCAAAGAGCGCTGGCGCAGTAAGGACACCGGCGCAGCTCTGCGGCGTACGGCCCGCCACACGACCGGCAGAAAACCCGTCCGACCATCGAGGAATCCTCGATTTTCCGGAGCTCGGGATAGAGGATTTCGAGCTCCGCGCTGGACATTCGATCGTCCTCCACGGCCGGAGACCAAATCACCTCTACGGCCACGAGTTCCTCCCAACGAAGCTGAGCGATCGAGGAGAGTGCCGCGCTCAAGCAGAAGGCATCCCGTACGTCCCGCACGTCCGGAAGCTCTCTCCGCGCCGCCACCGCAAGCGTGACGACGAGAAGTCCCGGACCTTCCTCGGAGCGTGCCCGGCTCTCGGAGGCGGGCTGATGAGATCTCTGGCCTCGGAGATTTCGGAGTACTTCCTCCCGATACCGGCTGGCGGCGTCCGTGGTAGCTCGCCGGAACGCCGCTTCCGCCTCGCGCGCCGAGAGCCGACGCGAGTAGTTCAGGGCGCCTCCGTAGACCCAAGAGGGCTTGGCGCGCAAGAGGAGTCGCGCGACCCTGCGGGTCAGATGGACCAACCCTCGCTTTCGTGATGTTTCCGAGGAGATCGCAAGTCCCCTGAGCTCACCTTGAATGGCCCGCCGCGCCCGCCAGTCCAATCCAAGCGCAAGGACGGAGACATCCATCTGCTCTCGAACACCGCGATGCCGGCGGTTCTTCGGCCGAGGAATCCGCCCCCGACTCTCTCCGATCGTCTCCCGAGCGGAGAGGTAGCTCGCAAGAAGCGGAAGCCCTGCGAATATGGCCAAGAGTACGACTATGGTTAGGCACACCATCTCCCAAGGGATGGGATCGGTACCGTCCCCGAACGATTCGCCTCCCCTGCTCCATGAGGAGCTCCCTCGGGAGGAACTGCCGCCGGAGCTTCGAGAATACCCTCCCGACGAAGAGCGCGAACTTGAAGACGAGGAGCGCGAGCTTGAAGACGACGACCTGCTCGATCCCCCGAAGCTTCCCCCTCCGGTGCGTCCTCCAGTCCGCTGAAAGTCGAAGTCCACTATCGCGAGCACGAGGACGGCGGTCATCACCTCGAGAGTATAGCCGGCTTCCGTCCCGGAATCCCCCTTGCCAATCGTAAATTATGATTTATAATTTATAATAAGAAGAGGCACCGCGAACGAAGGGAGGGGGCACCATGGACAAGTTCGTGATCGAGGGTGGACGGGCGCTTCGCGGTACCGTCCGAGTCAAGGGGTCGAAGAACGCCGCCCTCCCGATGATGGCCGCCTCTCTGCTTCTGGATCCGGGCGAGCGACTCCTCTTGCGCGGCGTCCCGGCCCTCAGCGACATCAAGACGATGTCGCTCCTCCTCGGCAAGCTCGGCGTCCGCGTGGAACGCGCCGGCGAAACCCTGACCCTGAAGGTGCTGGACGACTCGCGGATCGAGGCCCCGTACGAGATCGTGCGCCAGATGCGCGCGAGCATCTGCGTCCTCGGACCGCTCGTAGGGCGCCGCCGCGCCGCTCGCGTCTCCCAGCCCGGCGGGTGCGTCATCGGCGTGCGCCCCGTCGATCTTCACGTCCGGGGACTCCAACAACTCGGGGCCGCCGTCGCCCAGGAGCACGGATACCTTCTCGCCCAGGCGCGCCGACTCGTGGGACGAACCCTCTATCTTGGGGGCGCTTTCGGCTCCACGGTGACCGGGACCGAGAATGTCCTCATGGCCGCCGTCCTCGCGCAGGGAATCACCGTCATCGAATGCGCCGCGTGCGAACCCGAGGTGCAGGCGCTCGCCCTCCTCCTCAACGAGATGGGCGCCAAGATCCAGGGCATCGGATCCCCACGCCTTGTCGTCCACGGGGTGCGCCGACTTCGCGGCGCCGAGGCCGATGTCATTCCCGACCGCGTCGAAGCCGGCACCTTCATGGCCGCGGCGGCGATCACGGGCGGCGACGTCCGCATCGAGAACGCGCGCGCCGATCACCTCGTCGGCGTCGTCGAGCACTTTCGCGCCGCGGGCATCCACATAGAGACGGGGCCCGACTGGATCCGCGTGATGTCGAACGGACTTTTCAAGCCCGTCGACGTCGCCACCTTGCCCTACCCCGGATTCCCGACGGACATGCAGGCGCAATTCATGGCCCTCATGACCCTCGGCGACGGGATCACCGTCATCACCGAAAAGATCTACCCGGATCGATTCATGCACGTGGCGGAGCTCGGCCGGATGGGCGCACGCATCCGCAAGGAGGGAAGCTGCGCGATCATCGAAGGGGTGAAGTCCCTTCACGGTGCCGAGGTGATGGCGAGCGACTTGCGCGCCAGCGCGAGCCTCGTCGTTGCGGCGCTGGCGGCCGAGGGATCCACCGAAATCCACCGCGTGTACCACCTCGACCGGGGATACGACCACCTCGAGCGCCGGCTGAACGCGCTCGGCGCTCGAGTCCAGCGGGTCGAGGAGAAGAAGGCCGCGCTCCTCGTCCGCGAGGCGGTGTAGACTACTCCTGCTTCCAAAGCACCGGCTTCAGGAGGAGCAGGCGGTAGTATCGCTCCGCCCCTTCTCTGGCGGGGACGCTCCACTTGAACACGGCGATCCGATCCTCGGGCACGTAGAGCGTGGCGCGCGTACTTGCCCCATGCATGAGGGGAGTCTGAATGGAAACATCCTTCGACACCGCCACGTTCCGGATTTCCAAGATGCGCTGATCTTGGAATACCAGGTCGACGAGGATCGATTTCTGGTCCCGGGAGAGGACGGACCTTGTCGTAAGATAGGATCGGGTCTGCACCGCATCCGGTATGGGATCGTCGCCATTGTCCAGATCGCGGAGAAATCCCACGGACCGGTCCCAGGCGACGCAAGTCTTTTGACTCTCCAGACTGTGCCAGCCTACCTGCTCCTGAAAGGTTCCGATCTGGACGAGCCTCTCGTACTGGGCCGGGAGGAGGAGATGGCTATCCGTTCCCGCGCGCCCGAGTATGGAGTCGGCGGCGGCCGCAGGGACCAGCATCGTTTCGGCGCGCATGGAGACAATCCTGAGCAGCGTCCGCCGCATCTCGGCCAAGTAACTGCGTACGGCCCCGAGCACCTCGGGCGTATTCCGTACGACGAGCATCCCCTCGTGGTATTGAATCGCAGCGCCCTCTGATTCCTCCCATCGGTCCCGGTGAACGCGATTCTTGATGACCTGGGCCAAGTCCTCGCCAGTGAAGGAGGATCGCGGTCCATCATCTTCCTCGGGACCGGGAAAATCCTGCACACGGAGGGTGGTGTCGCGGACGTCGAAGATCTCCACGCGCGTTCGAGTGCGAATGTCCGAACTCCGATCGCGGGGAAGAACCAGCAGGGCTTCGTCCCTCACGACCCAATCCAGTCCCAGCGGCGCCAACATCAACTTTAGGACTTTGTCCAACTCGAGATTCGCCACCGTAAGCGTGAGACGATGTTCTCCCGGAGCGACCTGGATCACCACATTCGTAGCGGTCGCCTCCGCAAACCACTTCAGCGCCTCTTCGACGAAGGTGTTTTCGAAGCTCACCGTGGCCTTGGGGAGCTTGCGAAGTTGCTCCAGGAGCCGCTCTTGCGACGATGGCTCGTCGACGCCCGTTACTCGGGGAGTCTCCTCCGATCCCGGAACGGAAGAGGCCCGGAGGAGACAGAGCTGAGTCTTCCCTCGAAACGCGCTCTTTGCGGGCAGGGCGAAGAGCACTCCGCCTCCGTTCGGGATCCGAAGGGTGGTGCTCAGGCGGGTAAGCGTGTCTTCCCGAAAGGCGAGATCGCGTCCGCGGTGCTTCAGGGTCGGCGGGATCGGTGTCGTTTGGCCCAGACTCATCCGCAATTCCAAAGTAATGTACCGTCGAGGCGCGTCCAGCACCGGCCGGCAATCGAGGACGACGACTTCCGTCACTCCCGTGGACACCACCACGTCATCCTTGTCCCAGTCCACGATCGCGGTACTCTCCTCGGTCATGACCACATGCGCCCGCTGGGTGACGCCGCTGGTCACCTGAAGCGATCTCGCCTTCCCGCGCGGGAGCTTCTCCGCCAGCTTCTCGATCTCCGCCGGACCAAACAACCCGATTTCACCGGGCTTGATGAGGTTCGAGGAAGTCTCGTCCGCCTCGACTATCCCTGCACTTACGGTGATTGTCGGCTCCGATATCGCCCCCAGAAGCGAGAGAAAGCGCGAGATCTCCTCGTGGACCTGTGGGGTCTGCTGCACCACCAGCCAACCCTGTGGGGCGAATTCGATCGAGACATCGGATTCTTCCCACAGGCCGGGAGACACATTACCCTTGATGAGGTCGACAACGGTGTCCCCGTTCGGGATAACGGATTTCGGTTCATCGGTCGACACGATGTACCCGATCAATCGCGAACCTCCGATGGAAACCCGAGGTCCCGGGGAATCGCTCCGGGTGGTCATCAGGGAACGGACATCGTAGCTTCGGAGCACCGGTGGATTCACCCACGCCGTCCTTCCTATCACGACGGTTCCGGCCTGAACCGCGAAATCCAGACCGTAGAGATACGTCACCCAGCGCAGGGCGCTCGACCCTCGAACGTCCTTGAGACGGAGTTCCTTCGTCGCCTCGAGGTCGACCTCCTTCTCGCACCGCGGGTCGACGAAGATGTTCACTCCGAGTTTCTGGCGAAGCAGCGCGACGAAATCCGAGAATTTCCCGGAGAGACTAATCGTGACCTTCTTGTCCAGCTCCTGGGGATTCTGTTGGGCAAAGAAACCAAAAGCCGCCACCAGCAGGACGTTTATCGTATCCTCCGCGTTAGGAGTGTTTTTTCCACCATCGGTTCCACCGCCCGCGATCCGAGCCGAAGTCCTCCCCGGTGATTTCGCGCAATGCGTCGCGCGCCTCGCTCCCCCGCTCCACGAGCGCGATCAGCGCAGGCACCGCGGGCCGATATCGCCACCGCCCGAGCGCCTCGCAGGCCTTTCGCCAGGACCTGGAAAGCCTTAGGGCCTTCACAAAGAACGGACCCAGTTCCGGAGCGTCCCACCGGGACAAGGATTCGATCATCGCGTCCTCGGAACCGGAGCGCCCGATCTTCCGAATCGCGACCTCACGAATCGACGCGGCCGGAACTCGTGCCAGAGCCCGCTCGGCCTCGAACGCCAGCTTCGGATAGGCGAGCAGATCGAGCAAGAATCCAATGGAGTCTCCTCCGCCCCCCCGTGCCAGAGCCATCAACGAAGCACGAACTTCGAATCCTTCGGAAAGCACGCCCCGCATCAGACTCGGCGACAGGGAGCGAAGCTCACATTCCCCGACCGCCCGGATCGCCGCCGTCTGAAGCCGGTCGGACTCCAAACCGCGTCGCACCGCCGCGAGAACACACCTCGGAGGCAGGCGCTTCAACTCCTCCCACTCGCAGGCCTCCATCAGGAACTCCGCACCCGCATCGTCGCATCGAAGTGCAACCCGAATCGAATCGGCGCGATACTCCGAGTCGTTCCGGGCTCTCAAGATCAGGACCTCACGAACGCGCGGATTCGAGACTCGAAGGAACCAGGCCGACTTCGGGCTCCGACGCCACTCTTGGAGTACGGCTTCCGATCCATACAGCGCCAGAATCTCCCCTGCCCTTCCCCCGTGCTCCGAATCGTCCAACACCGTTGCGATCGCGGGGATGGCGGCAGGATCTCCTACCGCCGCCAAGTATCCAAGTGCGGAGATTCGGGCCTCTTGCCGCTCTAGACGTCGCACCAGAATCGGCGTAGTCCTCCGCGATCGAAGCTCCACGAGCGCGCGGAGCAGGGCCCCATCCATTCCCGGCACCCGCCCGAGTGCGCGATGGAGCAGGTCTTCTGCGGACGGGGTTCCCACGTGGCGGAGAACTCGGATCGCCGCATAGGCCTCCGCGGAATCGACCGGGTCAACGAGAATCTCCCCGATTCGGACGGTCGCGATCAACCCTTCGCCCCGAACCCTGAGCCCGGTGTCCCGGAGAACTCCCTCGTCGAGGGTATCGATGCGACGGACAATGGAGACGGGTCGCGCCGGCGGACGTGCGCTCCGCCGCGGAGGCAAGGTCAGACCGAAGACGATGAGCGCGGCCGCCGCCGCGGCAGCGACCTGGGTCCGCACTTTCACCTTCGGGCGCAAGCGACGACGGAGCTCCGCGAAGGTCGCACGAGAAACGCACAGCGTGCGAAGATCCTCTCCCAATTCTCGCACTCGATGGGAGCGCTCCCGGCAGCACTGGCACGTCTCCAGATGCCCGCCGATGAGTTCGCCAACCAGCAACGATGGCTCCAGAGAATCGCACTCGCTTCTCGCGACCAGCCGCGCCTGGAGGTCCAGGAATGTCGCTTCCGATCTCCCGAGATTGGCCACGCGTTCGCCGATCCCCCGGCAATTCTCGGCTACCTCACGACAAGAAGGACACGCCGTCACATGCAATTCAACTTCGCGCGCCTCTTCCCCATCGAGGACTCCTTCGACCCAGAGCGCGATCTGCTCGACGGGATGCGGGTTCATGCCGGCTCCTCCCCGAGCCGCCGAAGGAGGCTCCGTACGGCGTGGTGGAGGTTAGGCTCTGTCTGACGAATCATCGTGGCCGCGGTGGCGGCGCCGAGGGTGCAGATGCAAGGCGCGACGACGAGACGAGCCTCGCAGAGGGCTGTCGAGGAGGAGCAACGCCGCAGATGCGCCCTCGCCGCCGCCATCCCCCCTGGAGGGGACGCGCCGATAACCGTCGCCATCCGGCGTCACCTCGAGTAAAGGGGATGGCTTGCGCCATCCCCCTTCTCACGGAACCGTACGAGTG
>CAZGKV010000068.1:0-24340 GCA_964526305.1 uncultured Planctomycetales bacterium
TCAAGGCTCGCCTCGTCGTCGCGCCTGGCATCTGCACCCTCGGCGCCGCCACCGCTCATCGGTGAATTTGGCTCCCCTTTACGTCGGTGCCGACAAAATCCACGCGCCGTGAGATTCCTCCTCAACATGAACGTCTCTCCCAAGCTGGGAACCGCGTTACGACAGTTGGGACATGAGGCGGTGCATTGCAAAGATGTGGGGTATGCGTTCACGGGGTCTCTTTCACCCCGTTAGAGTCTTCTGAGACTCTACCGGGGTTCACCGCGCCTTTGCGACTCTGCGGTGCAAGGGGAGCGTGAGCGGTTACGATCTGGGATTGGAACGCTCCCCGGACGATGAGATCCTGAAACGGGCACGAACCGATGATGCCGTCGTCGTTACGGCGGATCACGACGTTCCTCGCTTGGTCTATTTGGCTCGGAACGAGTTCCCAGGTCTTCTTCTTCTCCGGCTCAAGGTCCCATCGGCGGACGAGAGCATTCTTCGAGTGCGCGAAACGCTGGAGCGCCTCGGCACGCAGGAATGGCGCAATCGCATCGTGGTGGTCGAAAGCGATAAGATCCGCATCAACGAAGTTCCGCTCCCCTAACGTCTTCCGCCGTGCCCCTTCTCGTTTTCGCAACTCCGAAGGCGCCGGAGGTTCACCAGAGTGTGAAGGAGGCCACGATGAGGCCGGAACTGACGCGCGGAGAGGTCGGAGGCGGCGAGGGACTGATTCTCTTCGCCCTCGGGCTCGCGGCGTTCTTTCTGCGATTTGTGTGATTGGAAACGCCCCTCTTCCAACACGTACGGGCCTACAACGATCTCCGCTCGCTCGGGTATCGCCTCTACTACCGGCAGACCCGGGCCGGCCGCGAAGTCGACTACGGCGAGCGGCGCCTCAAGGCCTTCGAGGTGAAGCGCTCCTCTCGAATTCGGGATGAGGATCTCCGCGGGCTGTCGGAATTCCTCGACGATTACCCTATGGCAGAGGGTCGGCTACTCTATGGCGGCGAACGCTCCTACCGGGAGGGACGCATCGAGATCCTGTCGTACGAAGAGGGCCTCCGGCGGCTGCCGGAGTTTCTGTAGAAAAACCCCGGCCTCTCATCACCGGGTACCACCGCAAACGCTCCTCGCACCTGTACGGATGGGATCGATAAGGAAACCCGGAAGCCACGAATGGACCATTCCCCTGTTGAACGGCAACTGATTGCGCCGTGAATTTCGTCCTTGGTTTCCTCGGTGCACACTCCGGTTTTCATGCGTACCCCTTTTGCCTAATCGACGGACTCGGGCCGGGGCACTCTGGCCATGGAGTACTGCGATGAAACCGGAATGGACGAACGGCGAACTGGGTGCCGGAGAGGGAATCCTCCTCGGACTCGCAGCCTTCTTTCTTCGATTCTTGTGAGGTATGCGATGAAGCGATTCTGGGTTGTTTTGGCCCTGGCCTCGGGGACAAGTGTGGGTTGCGGTGGCGGGGGCGGAGGGGGGGGCGGGGAGGACGGCAACATCAGCACGACCTCCTCAACGGACAGTTCTCCCTCCTTGAACAAGGCTGAACCGCTCACCCCCGACACGAGTACGAACTCGTTCAGTCCCGGCGTAGCCACAGCCTCTTCCGGGTTCGCAATGGCCGTGTGGCAGGAGGAGACGATCGATGCGACGCTCGCGAAGACATATCAAATTCATGCGAGGATACTCGTTCCTGGCCAGGGATGGCAACCCGCCGAGGCGGTAGGCGAAGGGCTGAGGGTGTCCCGTCCGCAAGTCGCCGCAGACGAATCGAATGGGCGCTTCCACGTAAGTTGGCGGGGACGCCTGGCCGGAGACGCTTCGTCCGCGGAACGCATTCTCTTCCGTTCCCGGTCGGCCGACTCTTGGTCGCCCATCGTCGAGCTCGATGACGATCCGGAGATTTCGAATCGCCTGTCCAGTCCGTTCTTGGGGATCAACTCAAGCGGAACCGGGTGGGTAGTATGGGGAAGAGCATACCCCGATGTGGAACTCGTTCCCCATCATCGCATTCGTGCCGTTCGGATCTTGAGTGGAACCGTCGAGGTTGACTCCGAAGGCAAAGCTGTCCTCCTCACTCACGATACCGGAGCTTCCTCGCTCAACCTGGTCGGTCTTTCCGTAGAGGATGACGGGGATGCCCGGCTCCTCTCGAATGAAGAGTACGAGTATTCGGAAAGTCCCGTGGCCGGGATCTTCCACACCAAGTTGCAGTTTGCGGATTTCCAAATCGAACGGTTGACGATGGCTCAGACGGGCATCGACCCTGCGGAGAAGATCTTCTACTCCTCCCTGGCGGTGAACGGCTCGGGCTTCGGAGCCGTCGCCTGGATCGAGGATCGCGAAACTTTGATAATGCGCTCCGTGAATCCGACGGGGATGAGCGCCGAATCGCTGAAGGTTCGAACAACGAGGGGAATCCACAGCTGCCTCCTTGCCGTGGATGTTTCCGGTGGGATTACCCTGGCTTGGATGGAGAGGAAGTCGGACGCCGACCAGGTCTACGCGACCAGGCTTGATCCGGAAGCGACGACTCTGGGCTCTATCGAGACGATCTCCTCCAAGCCGATGGAGATTCCCACGGCTTTCGTTCTTCGCGTCTCGCAAAGTGGGGATGTCGTAGCGACTTGGGTTGAATCCCGAATGGAGATCGACGACTCCGTGGCATCCATTCATTCCGCACGATACAAGGTCGGATCGGGTTGGCAGTCGCCGGCGACTCTCGACCCAGGCGCGCGATCTGCGGGAGGCCTTTCCGTAGCCTTCGAGCCGTCCGGAGCGGCGTTGGTCCTATGGACACAGCAGGACACCGGAAGCCCTATGAAGAACCGTATCTACTCGACCCGATTCGAGTAATCCGATCCGTTCCCGCCGGCCCCTCGATCCACCTCGGGGGGCCGGCATCATCCCGGGGACCGTACGCCGCAGCGTCCACAAGCCAGACGGGACTCGATCGGGTGGACATGCAATTCCAAGTATGATATTTATATTATCATGTATAAACGAATGTGTACATTTGCGGATCTGGGCGGCGAATCCTGCTTCCTCTGGGGCGCCCGCCAAACCGGGAAGAGTACCCTGCTCGCGCAGCTCTTTCCGGACTCCCCCAAGTACGACCTGCTGCTTTCCGATACGTACCGGCTTTTGAGGACGCGTCCGGCACTCCTTCGCGAAGAGCTCCTCGCGCGACCTCCCGGAAAGAGGCCGGTGGTGATCGACGAGATTCAAAAGGTCCCGGACCTGCTCGACGAGGTGCAATGGCTCATCGTCAATCGCGACATCCGGTTCGTTCTCTGCGGCTCCAGCGCTCGCACGCTGAAGCGCGCGGGCGCCAACCTGTTGGGCGGTCGCGCACTCCGCTTCGATCTCTTCCCTTTGGTTTCCGCGGAGATCCCGGACTTCGACCTCCTTCGCGCCCTCAATCGCGGCCTGCTCCCGCGTCACTACCAGGCCGCCGGACCCCGAGGACTCCTGGAGTCGTACGTCGGCGATTACCTGAAGGAGGAGATCGCGGCGGAAGCCCTTACCCGGAATTTCCCCGCGTTCGGGCGGTTCCTGGAAGTCGCGGCCTTCAGCAACGGCGAGATCGTCAACTTCCAGAATATCGCCGCCGAGTGTGGGGTCAGCGCGCCGACGGCGAAACAGTATTTCCAGATCCTCGAGGACACTCTCGTCGGTCGATTCCTCCCCTCTTTCCGGAAGCGCCCCAAGCGGCGCGTGGTCCAGGCACCCCGGTTCTATTTCTTCGACGTCGGGTTGGCGAACTTCCTTCTCAAGCGCACGCCGGTTGTCCTGCGGAGCGAGGCCTTCGGAAGGGCGTTCGAACATTTCGTTTATCAAGAGCTGACGGCTCACTCCCGGTATTCCGGCCTTCGCTATCCGGTCGCCTACTGGCGAACCGCCTCGCAGATCGAGGTGGATTTCATTTTGGGCGATCCCCAAGTCGCGATCGAGGTCAAAGGCGTCGATCAGGTCGCATCGCATCACTTGAAAGGACTCAAGGCGTTTCGAGAGGAGTACAAGATCCAGCGGTCGATCGTGGTTTCGATGGATCCCAGACCCAGGACCGTCGACGGCATCTCCATCCTGCCGTGGAGAGTCTTCCTCGAAAGGCTGTGGGCGGGAGGGATCGTCCGGTAGCCGTCGTTCGGGATGGAAAGCCGGGCTACCGAATCGACACTCGTCCTCTGACCGGCAAAGGCCGGGGGCGCCCCGTGCGTCTCGGGCCCTTCGTGTTTTCCGCTAAACGCCCCGCCCGCGCGCGGCCACTCTCTCGAGTCTCGTGAAGGAGGAGCCTCGAAAATCGGATCCGAAGCGCGGCGAGCGCTCTCTTCCTCCTAGCCTCAATGCCGAGTAGTTAAGGAACACAACCATGAGCCGATTGATCCCGACAATCTTGACTTGCGTTGCCCTGTCCGGCTGCAGCGGGGGATGCGGAGGCGGCGGGGGCGGGAACGAAAGTTCGGGAGGAGAGAGCCCCGCAGCCGCCGTGAGCCCGTGGGAAACCCCGCAACGATTGGATCAGAGCGAATGGGGAGCCGCGTTCCCCGTGCTCCAGACGTCGCCGACAGGAAATGCCCTTGCCGTGTGGGTGGAGTACTCCACGCGAATGCTCTCTACCCGGCTCATGGGTTCTCTCATGACTCCGGGTCTGGGGTGGGGATCTCCCGAGGAAGTCTGGATTGGAACAGGCCATTTCTCTCAGATCGGCCCGGCGGTTGCGGCGGACGGACAAGGCGGATTCCACGTGGTCTGGAAGGCCAGGACCTCCGGAGAGAAGGCCCAGGATGAGATCTGGCTCCGCCACCGAACGCCGTCTGCATGGGAAGACCCCGAACAGATTCAAACCTCCTCTTCCGCGCTCTCGAACGTCAGGATCGGCGCGAACGCGAGCGGAGCGGGCTTCATCGCCTGGGTGTTTCAGGACAACACGTACAAGTATCTCTACGGTCTCTCCTGGGTGAGTCTGCAGAGTCGGGCGACCGTTCAGTCGATGCGTCCCTTGTCGCTTTCGATCAATCCCGACGAAATCCGCGTGGACATCGTTGGGAATGGGTGGTTGGCGAGCGCTGAGACCCTGATGGGAGACCAAGCCAGCCGATATGAAGAAATCGCGCTGTACCGGCTCGGGCCTTCCAGTTCTAGTCGGTCGCATGCAGCCAGGGGGCCCGAGGGTACGCTGGCGTTCGCGACCCTCGCCTCGACCTCGACGGGCTACGGGTTCGTCGCCTGGGTGCAGAAGCCGGCCGGTAGCAGTACGAATCTGCTCCGAGCCATGGAGTTTACTCCAAGCGGCTTGTCGCAGGTCATGGTGGAGGTTCGAGAGACTGCCCGAGCCTTCGGAAGACCGCGGGCCGCGCTGACCGAGACGGGAAGAGGCTGTCTCGCTTGGTCCGAGGGACGATTGACCGACAAGGGTCTCGTAGACGGATCGGTCCTGATCGCCCAGTTCAATCGCGGAACCGGCGTGGTCGATTCCCTCCAGACCTTGCAGGATCAGACTTCTCCATACGATCCTCAGCCGATTCTGAAGGTCGCCGGCACCGACGGATTCGTCCTTGTCTGGAAGGAGAACTCCAAACTCTGGGCGACGCGAATCCCAGACGGCTCTGCCTCCGCTCCCCTAGACACCGGTGCGCGCATCCTGTTCCTCACCTCCGTAGCGGTGGAGGCCGATGGCGCCGCGCTGGTCGCCTGGTTCCAGCAGTCCGAAGAGGAAAGTATCCCGACGATCCAGGTCGATCGGTTCCGATAGCTCCTCATTCGCCCGACAGGGTCGAGGATGCCCAGGTGTGTCCTCGACCCCTTCCCGGGCCGAAACAGGTTCCCAAGCACGAAACTCGAAGAGCGAATCGGCGCGCGGAGTCGAGCGTGCGCGCCTTCATTCCGACCTCTTTAACGAGTGTCGTTGATCTGATCAGTGCCGAAGCCTGACCGTTGTAACGACCGTCGTCATCTTGGTCATACCTTTCGAGGCCGGGAAGCGGCCCCCCCTGATTCTCGACGGTCCCATAATGGGTCGTACACTCCGATTTTCATGCGTACCGCTTTTGCCTAATCGACGGACTCGGGCCGGGGCACTCTGGCCATGGAGTACTGCGATGAAACCGGAATGGACGAACGGCGAACTGGGTGCCGGAGAGGGAATCCTCCTCGGACTCGCAGCCTTCTTTCTTCGATTCTTGTGAGGTATGCGATGAAGCGATTCTGGGTTGTTTTGGCCCTGGCCTCGGGGACAAGTGTGGGTTGCGGTGGCGGGGGCGGAGGGGGGGATACCTCCGGCAGTTCAACGATCATTCCAGTGGTGTCCGCGCCAGCAACGCCCTCCGGGTTGCAAGCGATTTCTCGGGGAAGTTCGAGGATCGACCTCACCTGGCAGGATCTATCCAGCGATGAGGACGGATTCGAGGTCGATCGAAGCGTCGATGGCGCGACTTTTGTCACCCTCGCGAGGACAGGGGCGAACACGACATCCCATACGGATTCCGGTCTCCCAGCAGTGTCCCGATTCTACTATCGCGTTCGGGCATTTCGGTCTTCCGACCTGAGTTCGTACAGTCTTGTGACTTCCGCAATTACCGGGAGCCGCCTCTGGAGCCAAGTCAGTGGGTCTGCTCCCGCGGCACGATACTTGATGTCCACCGGGGTCTACGACCCGCTTGGCAAACGAATGATCATTTTCGGAGGTACCTGGACATTTAATGATGTTTGGGCATTCGATCTCTCGCTGAAAACATGGGCCCAACTCCATCCAGGCGGAGATAACGTGTTGTTTCCGTCTCGCCGGCATGGACATACCACGATCTACGATGTGTCGGGAAATAGGCTGATTGTCTTTGGTGGCCTCGATCATGCCACCTCCAGTAATTTGAACGACGTCTGGGGATTCAGTTTGTATTCGAACACGTGGACTCAATTGGATCCTGGTGGAGCTGGAACATCAGCCCCTCCCCCCGTTCGGTTCTCTAGCGCGATCCACGATCCGATCGGCCAGAGAATGCTCGTGTTCGGAGGATATGCCACAGGTGCCACATCGGGTTTGGCAAGCGATGTCTGGGCATTCAGCCTTTCTTCGAACACGTGGACGAAACTGTCGGCGGGTGGATGCCCTGCCCGACGGTCTCACACGGCGGTATATGATGCCGCCCAGAACCGGATGGTCGTCTTCGGGGGCCTCGTCTCTACAGGAGACACCAACGACGTCTGGGGATTCTCTCTATCTGCCAATCAATGGGTACTATTGGCCCCCCCAGACAACTCTGCGACTAGCCCTTCTTTTCGACGGTCCCATGCGGCTGTTTTTGATGCTGCGAATCAGAGGATGTTGGTGTTTGGAGGAAGCGGTGGCTCCACGGGCCTGAGTAGTGGCGATCTGTGGGCATTCGAGCTGGGCTCAGGGACTCCGCAGTGGAGCATTCTGCCCGTTTCCTCCACCACCCCAGTAAGGGAGTCGCACGCCATGATTTATGATGCTGCAAATCAGCGAGCGGTCCTCTTTGGAGGCAATATTCCCAGTTCGCCCTATGTTCTTGGCGATACCTGGATCCTCGACATCTGATCTGCGATTAGCAGCCGATCCATTACGCCGGCCCCTCGCTCCACCCCGGGGGGCCGGCCCATGATGGGATGTTCGCCTCGGTTTTCGTGCGTACTGATCCTGGTAATCAACCCGATTGGGTGGGGACACTCTTGCAGTGGAGGACGCAGATGAAACGCTGGACAGCCGGCTTCCTGGCCATCCTTACGCTCTCGGGTTGCGGAGGGGGAAGGAACGGAGGAGGAGACGGGGGAGAGACGATCTCCACTCCGGGCGAGCCCGCGCCCAGCTCGAAGTGGGGACTCTGGTCGGAGTTGGCCGCGAGCGGACGTTTTCCCGCCATCGTTCGCGGCGAGAATGGGATTGTTCTCTACGGATGGGTGGAGGATCCCGATCCGAATTCCCCGGCCGGTTCCCCGGACAAGCTCCTGGTGAAACGATTCGCTCCCACCGACGGCTGGAGCAACCCGGTCGTCGTGGCAACCGATCTTGCCAATAACTGCCAACCTAGCTTGCGCTGGAATCCCGTTTCCAAGAGACCCGTCATCGCCTACCGCCAGAACGGCGAATCCGTGGGGCTGATCACTCTGGGAATCTCGGATACCGATGCGTGGTCCTCGGTCCAGTACAAGACCAGCGTGGCCGTCGGTTCCTCAGGGTACTTGTCCTGGCAACTCCCCCTCTTTCTGAACACGGCCGGCGACAAGGCTACCGTCTTCTACCGCCGGGAAGATGCGCTCGGCACCGTGACCTTCGATCTGACAAATCCGAACTCCTTGCAGGTGGTCACTCCCGTGGAATCCTCCGGCGCCAGGTCCGGAGTTGCGCACGATGTCGACGATGTGCTTTCCATTGCCTATCTCCGAAACAACACGGTTCTGTGGTACAACGGCACCTCCTCCTCGCCGCTTTCCTTGAGTGCCGACAACATCAAGGGGCTGCGGCTCTTCGGGACCAGCGCGAACCGTTTCCTGGCATGGTTCACCAACACTACGATCGGACTGGCGAGAATCGACGGGCCGTCCTCCGTCAGCAACTTGTGGACGTATGCAACGAACGGACCGAACGTCATCCACGATCTTCAGAGTTCCTCTCCCCCCGGGAGCCCTGAAGCGATGTTGGTGTGGCTGGAAAGCGAGTTCGGCGTCGAGCAAAATGGAATGAACTATCCGGTGGCCAGCACGGTCCGATTCCAGCGCCTTGACCTCGCGGGTGCCCCACTCGAGGCTGGGGACATCGCGAGTCCCAGCTCCGCCGGAATCCCGAAGCTGCGGCTCCGGAGCTACGGCCAAGGGGGCCATCTTGCCGTCTGGTCCGAATCCATGGCCGATCAACACCCGAATGGATCGCATGCAGTCCGGTCGGCTCGGTATCTGCCGGGTACAGGCTGGAACACCGTCGCCACGATCGCCGAGACCGGACAAAAAGACGCCGCACAAATCGCGTTGAGCGTCGCAGAGAGCGGCTCGGCCATCGCGGTGTGGGATCAGAGAACGAGCGCCTCTAGGGTGCTTTACGACAACACAAATCCTCCGCATCAGGCAACCTGGGATGAGAAGCGGACGGTATTCATGGCCGAATGGCCGTGAGCGGAGGGGTTCGCGCTCAAGAATCCTGCTTCGAGAGTTCCTCCAATCGGCGGAGGAACTTCTCCACCGGCTCCCGGTCCGGCCAGTCGGGCGGGGCGATCGCGCGGACTTTCTCGAGGTCGGCCTTCGCCTTCGGCCACAGTTCCTTCGCTCGACTCGGATCGAGTTCGCCCAGAAAGGCGTACATCTTCGCGCGGTAGAAGAGCGCGAACAGGCGTTGGGGATCTACCGATAGGACTTTCGAGTAGTCCTCCAGCGCGAGCGAGAACAGGGAGATCGCCTGGGTAACCCTCTCTTCTTTGGAATACCGTTCCCCGATAACGGCGTAGAGGCTGGCGCGGTTCTGGAGGAAATCCAAGTTCCGAGGCTCCATTCCGATCGCCTGCGTGAGATCTTCGATGGCGCGTTCCCAATCCTCGGAGGCCTCCTTCACTCGATCGGCCGAAAGATGTTGTTCCCCGCGCTTTCGGTAGGCCCCGCCGCGGTTGTTGTAGATCTCCGCCAATTTCAGATCGAGCGCCAAGGTCTTGTCGAAATCGCGGATCGCCTCGTCGTATCGCTTCAAGTCCATGTATGTGCATCCCCGATCGTAGTAGGGCTGCGCGTAGTTCGGATCTCGCTCGATGAGCTTGCCGAAAATCTCGAGCGCGGCCTTCGAATTCCCCGCTTTCCGATGGACCCAGCCAATCTGGAGGAATGCGGTCGGACTTCCGGGTTCGATCTCCAACACCCGCTTCAGATCGTCCAGGGCGCCGTTGTAGTCGCCCAGATACTTCCGCAAGATCGCGCGTTCTTGATATCCATATGGCCGATTCGGTCGGAGCTTGATTACCCTCTCGACGTCCTTCATCGCTTCCGCCAGCTCTCGCCGCGCCTCTTCCATCCGCCCCGACCGTTCGAGCCGGCTCGCCGTTCCCCGATGCATGAGAGCTCTCTGGATGAGCGCGATGTGGCAGGAGGGTTGAATGGCCAATGCGCGAGTACAGTCCTCGATCGCTCGGGGAAGCTGCTCGCTCATCCCGTAACCTCGAGCGCGGTCCACGTACGCCTTGGCGTACAGCGGCATTCGTTTCAGGGCCTGGGTCTGCCAAGCGATGACCTCCTCGGCGATCGGGGTAATGAATCCCAGGAGATTCGCGTACTCCGCTGCGCCCGTAGTCTCGAAGCGCTCCCGAAGATACTCCGCCGCCTGTTTCGACTTTCGCTCCACGAAGTGCAGGGAATAGCCCTCCGCCAGCGTCAGTCCCACCTGATCCTCATCCACCGGCGGAAAGGGCCAGCGCTCCGTAGCTCCGTGCGCGCGCCGAAGAAGAATCGTCGCTTCTTCGAGAATCCCCCTCGCGGCCCGGTGTCGCTCTTCCGCCGTCGTAGGATCCCCCAGGAGCGCGTCTCCGTACTGTTCGATCCTCACCCGCGCCAGGAGCCTCTCGGCCGGCGGAAACGGCTCCGGCAACGCCAACGCCTTCCTCAGCAACCTCTCCGCCTCCTCCAGCTCCCCCAAATACAACAGCCCCCACGCCTGGATGTAATACCCCTCCGGATGCCTCGGATGGCCCGCCACGTACGCCCCCACCGCCCCCACCGCTTCCCGGATCTGCCCGTTCACCTTCCCCGGATCGTTCGCCTCGTTGTGCAGATTCCTCTTCGCCAATACCACCCTCATCCACAGTGTCCCCAACTCCGCGAGCGCCTCCCTCCTCTCCCGCTCCTCCTCAATCTTCTTCTGCGCCCCCTCCCTCTTCCCCCTCTCCTCGAGCCATCTCGGAAGCAGCAGCGCCACGATCCCCGCGACCACGACCAGAGCCACCCCCCCGATCCCCACCACCGCCTTGCGCTTCGCGAACCTCTTCCCGGTCCGATACAACCAGCTCGGCGCCCTCGCCTCGATCGGCTCCCCTCGCCGGTACCTCGCGATGTCCTCCCCGAACTCCCTCGCCCCCATGTACCGCCGCGCCTGCTCCTTCTCCAACGCCTTGATGCAGATGATCTCCAGATCCGGCGCCACTCTCCTCCCGAACTGGCTCGGCCTCACCGGATCTCGGAACAGAATGTGATCGAACAGCTCCGCCACCGACGGCCCGTGGAACGGCGGCCTCCCCGTCAAGATCTCGTACAGCATGCACCCCAGCGCGTACACGTCCGACTTCACCCCCACCGGCCCCCACTTCCGATCGATCTGCTCCGGCGCCATGTAGTGCGGCGTCCCCAGCATCGCGTCCGTCTGCGTCAGCGGCGTCTGAAACACCTCCGCCCTCGCCAATCCGAAGTCCGTCAACACCGGCCTCCCGTTCCCGTCCACCAGCACGTTCTCCAGCTTCAGATCCCGATGGACGATCCCTTTCCCGTGCGCGAACGCCACCGCCGACGCTACCTCCTCCATCATCCGAATCAGCTCCGCCTGCGGCGTCTCCCCCTCCTTCACCAGCTGGGCCATCGTCCGGCCTTCCACGTAGTCCATCACGATGTAGTGCCGCGGCTCCCCCATCGAGTCCGGCCCCAGCCCGACCTCATGCACCCCCACGATGTTCGGATGCTGCAGCTGCGCCGCGATCGAGGCCTCTCGATGCAGCCGCTTGATCGCCGACGGCTCCGCGAATTCGTCCCGGATGATCTTGAGCGCGACGCGGCGCTTGAGAAGGGGATCCTCCGCCTCGAAGACGATCCCCATTCCGCCCCGGCCGATCTGGCGGACGAGTACGTACTTGTCGATGGCCCGGAGCGTCGGCCCCGACGTCGGCGGCGTCCGGGGAGTCTCCCCCCGCAGGTCTTCCTGGAGCCATTCGAACAGGCTCATGACTCCCCGAGGATGTGCGCCACCTCCGACTGGAGTTCTTCCTCCGTCGATACGTACTGCCGCACCCGACCCACGATCAACTTCCGCAGGAGGTTTCGCGTGAAGGTGAGATAGTTTCGAACGTCCGTTTCCTTCAGGTTGAGATCCGCTGCGACCTGCCCGTACGTGGGCCGAGGACCGGGAGGCGCGGGGGGAGCGTCGCTCGGCCGGATGCCGTAGTACTTATCGAAGACCTGGAGATACGCGGTCTTCCCCATAGCCTCGAGCATCGACCGAAGTTCCTCCATCGACTGGCGCAAGACCTGCTCCACCCACGCACGCTCGAAGGTCTCGTCCGGCGAGGCGTCCCCGGCCGGAGGATCCGCGCGGGAGAGATCGTCGTCGGCCTGGAAGTGGATGAGCTGCGCGCCGTCGCGGGGTCGACGGACCCGCTCGTGCCGCTTCGCCTTGCTCATGAAATGGAAAAGCGCCGTGCGGATGTACCCTCGGAACGATCCCTTCTCGGGCGACATTTCCTGCAGGTATTCCTTCTCCAGAAGCTTCGAGAAGAACTCCTGCGTCAGATCCTTCGCATCCTCGACCGACATGTGCCAGCATCGGCGGATGTAATAGTAGCAGGGCTTCCAGTAATCGTGGAGCAGGCGGTTTAGGTGGTGCTGATACTGGGGATCGTGGGGATTCCGGAGTCGCAGGAGCTGCGTCCAATGGGTGGTGGGGAAGTGCTCCTCCGCCCCGCCCATCGACGTTTCCCAACCGGCCATCCCAGGAAAGTCTAGCCTACGGGGGGCTCGGAGTCCGAGGAATTCACAAAACCCCCGGACTCCGTCCGATTCGTCTATTCCATCTCGATCTTCTGCGTCCGTTCGAGCGTGGCTTTGAATTCGAGCGGATCCCCGCCTTGGGGATCGTCCAGCGTAGCCTTAATCTTGATCTTGAGATCGCTCTGGGCCTTCGTCGGACGGCCGGACGATACGGAGAAGTGCGTCGTCCCTTCGCCTCCCCCGGTCATCGTGGCCTTGATGTTGAACATGTTGTTCTCGTCGTCGGAGGAATCCGATTCGCTCGTGGCCACGGAGGTCTTCGTCCTGATCACGGCCACCTCGCCGGACTTCTCCGCCAAAATCTTCTCCACGACGTTTTCCGACTTGAGCGCGATCTTGAACGGCGCCCCTGGGATGGACAGGGTATCCGCCGAGGTCCACTTCTCCCCGGCCCCGACCTTCTCCTTCGGGAGCACGCCCACGAGACCGTTCAGTTGGAAGAGCTGACCGGCGATCGCACCGCCGCGCCCGAAATCGCCCTCGAGCTCGACCTTGCCCAGCTCGGAAATCTTCAGCGTGATCACCTGCGTCGAGAGCCTCTTCAAGAGGACCACCGGATCCATCCCGGCCGGGCCCTGCGACTCATCGTCCTCCTCTTCGTCCTTCCTGTCGGGCGGAGGCTTGGAGGAATCGTAGGTGTAGTCCACCTCGTTCTGAAGGAAGTTGCCCTTGCCCTGGAGGGTTTTGAACCTTCCCTCGAGCTTGGCCGTGCCGTCTGCGGCGACGTCTTTCACCTCGAGATCGAGGGTGCCCCAGACCTTGAGGTCGAGCGGCTTGTTCCCGAACATTTCTTTGAACTGATCGGGAATCTGTTCCAAGCTCAAGACGATCTTCTGTTCCAATTTCGGGCTGACCTTCTCGCCCTTCTTGAATCGGGAGCGTAGCTCCACCTTGTCCTGCGCGCCCAGGGCCAAAACGGCCGTCAAGAGTCCCGCAATTCTCATCCGTTCTCCTTTCGCGTCCGACTTCCGACAAGCACCCCACCAAAGAGGTTCGGTGGTCCGTATATAATAGAAGGCATGGCCGCGGCTCTCCTCGTCCTGTGTGCGCTGCAGGGATCGGACGAAGCCCATCGCCGCGTCTACGAGAAGGTGCGTCGCTCCGTCGTCGCCCTCCGCGCGCTGGCGCCGCTCGGAGAACGCTCCGGCACCGGATCCATCGTCTCGGCCGACGGACTCATCCTCACCTCGTACTCGGTCGTCCCCGCGGGATCGACCCGCATCCGCGTCTGGACGGCGGGGCCGCGCCGCTACGACGCGGAGCTTGTCGGAACCTCCGAGCGCGACGAGGTCTCTCTCCTTCGGATCAAGCCCAAGGAGCCGCTTCCGGCGATCGAATACGGGGAGTCCGGCCGAGCGAGAATCGGACAGATCGCCTACACCATCGGGAACGCGGCGAACTCCATCATCCTCGACGATCAGCCTTCGCTCAACGTCGGAGTCGTCAGCGGCCTCTACAAGTTGACCGAAAAACGCGCGAATTCCACGTACGCCGGTCTGGTGATCGAGACGACGGCGGCCGTCAACGTCGGAATGGAGGGCGCTCCCCTCCTGGATTCCGAGGGGAGAATGATCGGCTTCGTGACCCAGAACTACTCGCCCCATCGCTTCCTCGGCGCCGCGATCCCGATCGACAGCCAGAAGTACGCAATTCAGAGCATCCTCCGGCAGAAATCCACCACGAACGACCCGCCGAAGGGCGAAGGGACCCTCGGCCTCAAGGCGCGCGACGACAAGGGCCGCGTCGTCGTAACGGAAACGACGCGCGGTGGAGCGGCCGATCGCGCGGGGATTCGTCCCGGCGACGTCCTCCTTGCCATCGGCCGCGCGAAGATCCGAACCTGCGAGGAACTTTGGAAGCGCGTCGAGGGACTTAAGGCCGGCGATGTGGTGATCCTCACCGTCGAGGCCGAAGGCGATCGCTACGAGGTCAAGATCGAGCTTACGGGAAAATGACTCTGCTTCTGGCTTTGCTCCTCGTTCAGGACGACGGCCCCTCCGCCGCGGCCGTGGCACGCGTGCTCCAGGCGTTGCGCGAGAAGGTCGGGAAGTCCGTCGTCGCCATCGAGGTGGACCGCGAGACCGACCCCGAGGGACGCACCGGCGGGGGATCGTTCGGAACCCACAAGGACTACTACAATCGCCCGAAGGGTCCGACGAGCGGGACCGTGATCGACGAGGGCGGATTTATTCTAACCTCCTACTTCAACGTCTCCGGAAAGCTGCGCCGGATCGTCGTCACCGCATGGGACGGAAAGGAGCACGACGCCGAACTCCTGGGCTTCGACCAGTCCCGCGACGTCGCGCTCTTGAAAATCGATCGGAAGGACCTGCCCACTCTCCCTGCCGCCAAGGAGATTCGGCAGGGAGATTTCGTGGCGGTCGTCGGCCGGAGTCCCGACAAGTCGACGCCGACGATCAACCACGGAATCGTGAGCGCCACGATGCGTCAGAAGGGGACGGCTTTCCAGACGGACGCCGAGCTCAACTACGGCAACGTCGGAGGACCGCTCGTCACTCTCCGAGGGGAGCTCGTGGGCGTCGCCGGCCACATCCGCCCGCGCGAACCGTGGGGCCAATCCGGAGGCGTCGGCTTCGCGACGAAATTCTCCGAGATCCGGAAGATTCTCTCCGACCTCAAGGAGAAAAAGAACATCGTCGAGGCGAAGCAGCCGTGGCTGGGCATCGGACCCGGCGCCGGGACGGCGGAGGTTCAGGGAATCGAGGTAGGGCAGGTCGTTCCCGGAAGCCCGGCGGAGAAGGCGGGACTTCAGAGCGGCGACGTCATCGTCGAGATCGACGGCTCGAAGGTCGCGGATTTCGATGAGCTCCGTCAGAAGATTCTCGAGAAGCGCATCGGCGAAGAGGTGAAGGTCAAGTTCAAGCGCAAGGAGAAGGGGAAGTGGGAGGAGAAAGAGGTCAAGGTGAAGCTCGAGGAGCGGCCGCGTGGGTAAAGAGAATCCCAGAATC
Organism: uncultured Planctomycetales bacterium; assembly: GCA_964526305.1. GTDB lineage: Bacteria > Planctomycetota > MHYJ01 > MHYJ01 > JACPRB01 > JACPRC01. The sequence goes on from CAZGKV010000068.1 coordinate 15,708, forward strand.
CAGAATCCCAGAATTCAGAATCCAGCACTCGGTATCCAGAATCCAAAATTCGGAATTCAGAATTCAGCCTTCCGCCCGGCCTCTCCCTCGGAGGAGGGGGGCGGGATGGGGACTAGTCCTAGATCCCGGAGTCTGAATTCTCTCCTTGCCGTGTGGGTCGTTTTCGCAGGGGCGACCGCGGCGCGCGCGCAAGAAGATCGAGATCTCCGCGAAATCGAGGCGCTCCAAAAGAAGCTCCACGCCTGCGTGGCCAAAGTCAAGCCGGCCTACGTTTTCATCGGCGGCGGCTCCGGCGTCTGCATCACCGCCGACGGATGGATCCTGACGAACCACCACGTCGCGGGAGACAACCGATCCTGGCCGGTGCGCTTCGCGGGCGGGAAGCAGCACACCGCCGACGTCGTCGGCTTCGACCCCCACGGCGACATCAGCGTGCTCAAGATCCGCGGGGGGAAAGACCTGCCCCATTGCGAACTGGGCGACTCGGACGCCCTCCGCGTCGGTCACTACGTCATCGCCGTCGGCAATCCCTTCCTCCTGGGAAACGACTCCTGGGAGCCGACGATCACGTTCGGGATCGTCTCCGCGCTCCACCGGTATATGGACAATCCCGGATACTTCGATGCGATCCAGACCGACGCGCAAATCAATCCCGGCAACTCCGGGGGGCCGCTCATCGATCTCGACGGCCGGGTGGTCGGCATCAACGGCCGCATCGACATCAAGCGCTTCATGAACCGGGTGAACACCGGAATCGGGTATGCGATCCCCGCCAACCAGATCCGCCGCTATCTTCCTCGTTTTCAGGCGGGCGGCCGCGTCTTCGAGGGATACCTCCACGGCGTTACGATCGGCGAGTGCGGGGACGATCGGTACGAGAACGTGGGAGAGTACGGCGACGGGGTCTTCGCCGCCGCGCTCGAAGAGGGATGCCCGGCGGACAGGGCCGGCATGAAGCTCGGGGACATCCTCTTCGAGTCCGAGGGCTACCGCATCGTCAACTCGAATCGATTCCACGGCGTCATGGGCAATTGGCCTCAAGGGGAGACGATCCGAATCAAGGTGAAGCGCCTCAACGAGAAAAAGGAGCGGGAAGTCCACGAGCTTCGCGTCTTCCTCGGAGATCCCGAACAGATCCGGATGCGGGACGCCTCGACGGGAAAGGTTGAGACCGGATTCCGCCCGAGCTTCGACTTCGACGATCTCGGCGTCGAGGTGGACGAGGTCGCGGCGGACGGTCCCGCAGCGAAGGCGGGCCTCAAGTCGGGAGACGTCGTCAAGAAGGTCGACGGCCGGCGGGTCCGGAACTTCGACGAGTTCAAGGAGACGCTGGCGGAGAAGAAGCCCGGCGACACGATCAAGCTGACCGTCCTGCGCGGGGAGAAGGAGACGGAGATTCCCCTCGTCCTCGCGGCGCCGAAATGATCGTCCGCACCCATCGATTATTGGTTTCCGGCGATATAATGAAGCTCAGTGAGTGGGCCGTCCCGTCCCGGCGCCAGGACCGAGTTGGCTCAGCGTCTCGTCGCCGAGGGCCTTGTCCGTCCTGAGGCCGTTCGGGACTCCCTCCGGCTCCTCGACGAGCTGACCGCCGGCCACGACGGGCCGCCTCCCGATCTCGGCGAGATCCTGGTGCAACAGGGCTTCCTCACCCGCGACAAGCTCCGCGCCATCGCTCCGCCCCAGCGCGAGCTTCCCCGCGCCTTCGGGAAGTATCTGCGGCTCGTTCTCCTCGGCACGGGCGCGGCCGGCGAAGTGTGGAAGGCGTACGATTGGCACCTGCGCCGCTGGGTCGCCCTCAAGATCCTCAAGCATCGCGACCCCGAAGAAATCGCCCGCTTCCGTCGCGAGGCCCAGGCCGCGGCGCGACTCGACCATCCTTCCATCGCCACCGTCTTCGAGTCGGGCGAGGTCGACGAAACGCCGTACATCGCCATGCGCCTCGTTCGCGGGAAGGAACTTCTCTCCATTCCCCGCGACGACCTTCGCCTTCCCGTCCGTCTCGTTCGGGACGCCGCTCTCGCCCTCCACTTCGCCCACGGGAAGGGCATCGTCCATCGGGACATCAAGCCCACGAACCTCCTGGTCGAAGACGGCGATCCCCCCCGCATCGTCGTCACCGACTTCGGCCTGGCCAAGCGCACGGACGTCGCCAGCTCTCTCACCGTTTCCGGGAACATCATGGGGACGCCCGCCTACATGGCTCCGGAACAGGCGTTGGGCCGAGTAGGCGAGGTCTCGGCCCGATCGGACGTCTACTCCCTCGGCGCCACCCTGTTCGATCTGGCCACCGGGCGACCGCCGTTCGAATCGAAAGACCTCTACGATCTCCTGGGGAAGCTCCTTGAAAAGGAACCCCCGGCGCCGCGATCGCTCAATCCCCGGATCGACGCGGACCTGGAGACGATCCTCCTCAAGTGTCTGGAGAAGGAGCCGCGACGGCGGTACGCCACCGCCGAGAAGCTCGCGGAAGATCTGACGCGCTGGCTGGAGGGCGAACCCGTCGTCGCGCGACCTCCGTCGACGGCCCGGCGGTGGGCGCGCAAGATCTCGAAGCGCCCGCGGCTGATCGGAGCGATTGTCGCCCTGGCCCTCTTGGTCGCGACGGCGGCGGTGGTGATTCCGAAGTGGAGAGAAGAGGTGACTCTCCGACGAAAGCGGGAACAAGAGTTGGTGGAGACGAAGAAGCGGGACGAGGCCGCCGTCAAGGCGCGGGAACGCGCTCTATTCCATCTCGAGTCCGGTCGGCGCCGGCTGGAAGAGACGCATCAGCGCCTGACCGACCCCGCGCTCACCCCGAAGGAATTGGAAGCCGCTGTCCAAGGATCGCTGGCGGAGCTTCGGACGGCGGTCGCGCTCTATCCTCAGCTTCCGGAGGCGTACCTGGCGATGGCGCGAGCCTACTCCATGGTCCGGAACTTCTCGTCCGCCTTGGAGCACTTGAACCAATCCATCCGGCTTGCCCCGCGACTCGCCACGGCGTATCTGGATCGAGCGAGAATCCGGGCGGAGATCCTGGAAGAGATCGCCCACGATCCCGCAAACAGCCGCGAGGGACCTTCGGAGGGCCCGCTCCTTCGCCGCCAGATCGAGGAGGATCTCGCCCGAGTCAAAGCCCTGAGCGTCGATTCGAAGGAAACCCTCTATGCCCGCGCGCTCCTTGCCTTCGCCACCTTGGACTATGCGGGATCCGCGGACCTTCTTCGGACCTATCTCAAGAGCTCTTCCTCGGACTGGAGGGCCCGCTTTTATCTGGGCCACGCCCTCTATCACGTAAATCGATTGACCGATGCGGAGTCCGAACTGACCCGCGCCATCGCCGGGAATCTCCATGATTGGACCTTGTACAAGATGCGCGGACTCGTGCGTCAGGTTCTGAAACGGTTCGACGAGGCCATCGAGGATTGCACTCGGTCGATCGAGATCTTTTCCGATCCCCCATACGCCTACGAGATTCGGGGGGAGTGCTATCTGGAGCTCGGCAAGGGCGAAGAGGCCCTCCAGGACGCCGAGGCCGCACTGGCACGGTACCCGTCCTACGCGAAGGCGTACGACTTGCGCGCCCATGTGCGGGCGTGGAAGAAGGACTGGAAGGGTGCCGTGGAAGACGAAACCCAGGCGATGATGCTCGTGCCCGGTCACCCCAATCTCTACGAGATGTATGCCCATCGCGCCCGATACCAAGTCATGCTCGACGAGCTCGAGCTCGCGATCGCCGATTACACGAAGTCTCTCGAGCTCAAGCCCGACTTCGCCCACGCGGCGTACGGCCGCGGGCTCATCCATGCCCGAATGAAGCGATGGCCGGAGGCGATTCGGGACTTCAGCCGCGTTCTCGAGCTGGAGCCCGATGCCGGCGACGCGCGCGCGGGCCGCGCCCGGGCGCGATTCCTTTCGGGAGATCGTCGAGGCGCCGCGGATGATGCGCGCCGCGCTCTGGCGGGAACCCTGCCCGAGTCGGAACGCGAGACGATGAAGCGACTCCTCGTAGAACTGGGAGAGCCCCCATGAAAGAGGAGTTCGTCCGCCGTCTCGTCGAAGGGGGTACACTCCCTTCGGTGGCCGAATCGACCGGTTCTGACGCGTTTGGCGACTATACCCGCCTTCGCCTCCTCGGCACCGGCGCCACAGGCGAAGTCTGGGAGGCCTACGACCCACGGCTCCGCCGCTCGGTCGCGCTCAAGATCCTCAAGCATCGCGAGCCCGGGGAGACCGCCCGTTTCCGTCGCGAGGCCCAAGCCGCCGTCGGTCTCGATCACCCTTCGATCGCCGCCGTCTACGAATTCGGCGAGGTCGACGGCGCTCCCTACATCGCCATGCGGCTCGTCCGGGGAACGGATCTCTCCCGCATCCCTCGCGACGATTCCCGCTTGCCCGTCCGACTCGTGCGCGACGCCGCTCTCGCCCTACACTTTGCCCACGAAAGAGGCATCGTCCACCGCGACGTCAAGCCGTTCAACCTCCTGGTGGAGGAGGGCCGGGTCGTCGTCACCGACTTCGGTCTCGCCAAGCGGATGGACGTCGCAAGCTCCCTCACGGCTTCCGGCCACATCATGGGCACGCCCGCGTACATGTCCCCCGAACAGGCCCGCGGAGATCTCTCCGCCGTCGGACCCCGCTCCGACATCTATTCCCTCGGCGCGACGCTCTACGAGCTCGTCACCGGCCGAACGCCGTTCGAATCTCGGGATCTGTACCAACTCCTCTCGAAGGTGATGGACGGCCACCCTCCCTCTCCCCGGTCGATCAATCCCAAGATCGATCGCGGCCTGGAAACGATCCTGCTCAAGTGTTTGGAGAAGGAGCCTCGCCGAAGGTACTCGAGCGCCCGACTTCTGGCGGAGGACCTGACCCGGTGGTTCGACGGAGAGCCCATCTCGGCGCGACCGCCGTCTTCGATTCGGCGGTGGGCGCGAGGACTGGTCCGGCGCCGATGGATCGTCGCAGCGGCGGCGCTCCTGGTGACGCTAAGCGCCCTCGCTATTGTGGTGGTACCCCGATGGCCGAAGGAGCGCACGCTACGGCGAGAGCGCGAACGGGACCTAGCCGAGCGTCGAGCCAAGGCGGAGGCCGCGAATCGGATCCGGGCGGAGGCTCTGGCTCACTTGGAGGCGGCACGACAACTCGCCGGAGAGTTCGAGCGAAGTCTCGCGGACCCCCATCTGTCACCGGAGAGCTTGCAACAGATCGGGAATCGGGCCTATGCGGAATACGCGAACGCGGTGAAGCTTTTCCCTGCGTTGCCGGAGGCCCACCTCGGAATGGCTCGGCTCCTGGCCATCAACTCGGAAATGGACGCCGCCTTACAGGAACTCGATCGGGCGATCGAACTTTCCCCGGACCTTGCCACCGCCTATTTGGATAGGATTCGTATCCTGTCCGAAATGCTCGAGCACTTTTCCCACTCCTCCGAAAGAACCCTTCAGAACGATACCCAGGCCGTCGACTTGAGCCAGAGAGTGGCGGCGGACCAAGATCGGATCCGGAAGCTCAATCGCGATCGGATCGAACTTCAGTATGCGGAAGGACTCGTCGCGTTCTCGAACGCGGAGTACGAGCGGGCGGCACAATTCCTGGGAGAGGTTTTGACCGATCATCCGACCGATTATCGCGCTCGAGAATTCCGCGGACACGCCCTGAAACACCTCCGACGGCTGTCCGAGGCTGAGGAAGAATTCACGCGAGGAATCGCGTACACTGCTCATCGAGCCAGTCTTTACTATCACCGAGGATGGGCGCGGAACGACCTTGGACGATTCCGGGAGGCGGGGGAAGACTTCGCACGCTGCATCCGCCTGGCCCCGCACAAAAGCGGCGGCTATTTTGGGCAGGCGTCGGTCTCCCTGGCTCTCGCCCGCTACGACGATGCCATCGCGCACGCCACCGAGGCCCTCCAACGGGATCCGAGATTGTCCAGCGCGTACGCCGTGCGAGCCAAGGCGCATGCGGAAAAGAAAAACTGGCCGGCCGCGATCGCGGATTACACGGAGACGATCCGGTTATATCCGCGGGGCGTCAATGCCGAAACGGCCTACTTCGAACGAGGGCGCTGTTATTCCAACCTCGAGAAACACGGTCCGGCGATCGCCGACTACACGTGCGGTCTTGAGATCAGACGCGACTATCCGGATGGTTGGCTGCTCCGTGGCATCGAGTACCTCCTGGTTCGCCAAGCCGGTCTCGCTCTCGCCGATTTCACTAGGGCGATCGAGCTTCGTCCCAAGTGGGCCATGGCATACTGATGACGCGCCCGAGCCCGCCTCGCGGCGGGCGACCGCCGCGGTGCGGCGGAGGACGCGCGGACCGCGCTCTCCCTCCCGGGCCTGGGCGAATTGCAGCGGCGTGAGATGGAGGAACTGCTCAAGAAGCTGGGCGCGCCCCCCGGTCCGCGCGAGTAGTTCTGGGGTACACTCCCCTTGGTGGTCGAGTCCTCCGGTTCCGACGCGTTCGGGAAGTATGCCCGCCTTCGCCTCCTCGGCACCGGCGCCACGGGCGAAGTCTGGGAGGCCTACGACGTACGGCTTCGCCGGTCGGTCGCGCTCAAGATCCTCCGGCACGGCGATCCCCAGCATCTCGCCCGCTTTCGCCGGGAAGCCCAAGCCGCCGCCGGTCTCGAGCACCCTTCGATCGCCACCGTCTACGAGTCCGGCGAGGTCGACGGCACGCCCTACATCGCGATGCGTCTCGTCCAGGGAACGGATCTCTACCGCATCCCCCACGGCGATCCTCGCCTCCCGGTCCGCCTCATCCGCGACGCCGCTCTTGCCCTCCACTTCGCTCACCAGAAGGGCCTCCTACACCGCGACATCAAGCCGAGCAATCTCCTCGTCGAAGACGGCCGCATCGTCGTCACCGACTTCGGTCTCGCCAGACGGATCGACGTCGCAAGTTCCCTCACCGCTTCCGGAAACATCTTGGGCACGCCGGCCTATATGGCCCCGGAGCAGGCGTCGGGGCTGCTCTCGCAGCTGGGGCCTCACTCCGACGTCTATTCCCTCGGGGCGACGCTTTACGAGCTCGTCACGGGCCGGACGCCGTTCGTAGGCAAGGACCTCTACAAACTCCTCTCCGAGGTGATGGAGGGAAACCCGCCCTCTCCGAGATCGATCGATCCGAACCTCGACCGGGATCTCGAATCGATCTTGCTCAAATGCCTGGAGAAGGAGCCGCGTCGAAGGTATTCGAGCGCCCGGCTCCTGGCGGAAGACCTGACGCGATGGCTGGAAGGGGAACCGGTCCTCGCACGGTCTCCGTCGGCCCTCCGGACGTTGGGGAGAAGAATCTCCAAGCGCCGATGGTCGGTGACCACCGTCATCCTTCTGGCGATCTTCGGAGGACTCGCCGCAATCGGAGTCCCTCGATGGAAGAAAGAGAGAGAGCTCCGTCGCGAACGAGAGCGAGAGCTGGCCGCGCGCCGGACGCAGACGAGCGAGGCAGTGCAAGCGCGAGGAGAAGCCCTTCTCCATCTGGATTCCGCCCGACGACACGCGGAACTCCTGCGTCGAGCTCTGGCCGATCCCTCGACGAGTCGGGAGGAGTTCGGCCGACTTATTCAGGCGTCCTTGCGGGAGTATCGAAAAGCGCTCGCCCTTTGTCCCGATCTTCCCGAGGCGCATCTGGGAATGGCCCGGGCTCTCGCGTGGGTCGGGTATCAGGAGAAGGCGCTTCAGGCCTTGAACGAAGCGATCCGGATCGCGCCCGGTTTGGCCACCGCGTATCTGGATCGGGCTCGAATTCGAGCCGAGCAGTTGGAATCCGCCTCGCACCAGATGAGCGAGATCGTTCACACGGCGGCGTCGGAGGATCTTCGCCGCCGCATCGAGGAAGACCTGAACCGCGTCGCGCAGATCAGCCGGGATCGGCGGGAGGTCTTGATGGCTCGGGCAATCCTCACCTGCACTTCGGGGCGATATGCGGAATCGCTCCTTCTCTTCGACGAATACCTGCGGGAGATCCCTACGGACACCCACGCCCGAGGCTCGCGAGGTCATGCGCTCTACCATCTCGGGAGACTCGGAGAAGCGGAAGCGGACCTAAGTCGGGCCATCGAAGGGAATGCCCATGACGTGTTCTTGTACAACCTCCGCGGATTCCTACGCCATGAGCTCGGTCGCTATGAGGCCGCAGTCGAGGATTTCACGAACGCGATCCGACTTGCTCCCGGTGCCGCGTCGCCGTATTACGGGCGCGCCCGATCTTGGGGTGCGTTGGATCGACTCGATGACGCCGTCATGGACGCGACGGAAGCTCTTCAACGAAACCCCAACCATGCGGACGCCTATCTGGTTCGAGGAAACGCCCACGCGAAAAAGAAGGAGTGGGAGAGCTCGATCCGAGACTACACGCGCTATATCGAATTCGGGCGCAGTCTCGAGGATCGGTACTGGGGACACTTCAGCCGCGGTCTCAGTCTGTTCTCCAGCCGCCGATACCCTCAGGCGATTTCGGATTTCACGAAGGCCTTGACCCTCAAGCCCGACTTAACGCCGGCGATTCAGAATCGCGCGTGCGCCCATCTGGCCCTCCGGCAATTCGCCCTGGCGGAAGCCGATTACACTCGGGTGATCGAGTTGCTTCCCGACCACGGCCCCGCCTACTGTGGTCGCGCCACGGCACGGAAGGGGCTCGACAAA